>NZ_VWWO01000001.1:1401226-2101839 GCF_011752935.1 Chitinophaga sp. Cy-1792 | reverse complement strand
CTGACCAAACTTTTGGAAGATCCTGGTATCGCGTCGTATCATCCCCAAACATGTCGCTCATCCCAATGGGATTATTCATTGTATGGTTATACGGCGAATAATCTTCATACTTAGTAGCTTTGGGGTCTATCTGCCACCACCTACCTACCTGCGGATCAAGGTTCCTGTACAATGCATCATACTGATTCAAATCCAAATCAGTCGTATGTTCTATGCCATTAAACTCATTACGGTTCTTTGAATATTGTGTACCCTTCAACGCAGTCGCACTTATCCCCGCCATCGTCAACCCAAACGGATAATAATGCGTCTCTTCAATTACCGGACCGGTGGCATGTGTTACTGCCAGGTTATCAAAGTAAACATCTTCATTACTCTCATTACTAGTGTAAATGTAAACAAATCCACTCTTTTTCATGATGATGTTCCCTGAGCCAAGCACTTGCAGCTGATCGGGCGCTCCCTGTACCTGACGAACACCACTGTTTTCATCTATCAGCTTAAACTGATCATCAAAAGCAGCATAGGTTATATAAGCCTTTGGTTTATCCGATAAATTCTGCCCTGGATCTTTATCTATGAGATGTTGCAGATCCGAACTGGAAAAATTGGACGACAGGTTCATGGAAGAGGTACCAGCACCATGTGCACCACCAACGGCATCCGTACCTCCAAATGCATTCAAAACAGATGCAAGCATCTGCGCCGGCGTAGCATTGTTGACATTTGTACCGGTAGATTTATAAAATGCAGAACCTGCTACTTTCAGTGTATCACCCGCCATTACACGCAACACCAGGGAAGCCCCTACTTTAGCTCCGGAACCAGCATTCAATTTAGAGATGTACTGATTGGGATTTGTAGTACCATCCGTCGGATAACCCGCCGGTAAAGGAGCCCGGGTACTGGCTATATTGCTGAATAACGCTTCTTCCGTGGCGGCCTTCCCAGATTCCATCGTAGCAGCATACAAATTAGTATTGCTCTCTTCTGTAAGTACCTGACGAATATTACCCAGATGATCTTTTATAAAATAATCAAATACGTACTGAGGAGCAGCACCGGCTTTATTAATAACACGTACCCGCCCTTCCTCATTACCAGCAAAACGCAGGCTGTCATTTTCATATACCAGCCCACCGATATAATCAGTTACAGTAGTTCTTGACGCCCCACCTGAATTGTCAATAACTGTTTTGGAAATTTTGGCTCCGGTGGCATCATACTTATATCGAATAATCCCCTTCCCGGTTATTGTAATCTCCACCGGCAAATTCAGGTGATTATAATCTATACTATCAATATTTTTATTAGCATCCTGGGTAAGATTCCCGTTTACATCATAAACATAATCGACTCCCTCATTAGTTCCGTTCTTAAAATCGCCTAGTGGTGCGGAAGTACCACCATTATCTTTAACCGACAATAACTTATTGCTACCGCCCTGATAAGTGTAAGATAAAACATCCACCGGTACAGACTGATTACCAACGAGTCCCATCTGTTTCATTGATCCAATATTCCCATTCGCATCATAAGTGATATCAGAAACATTGAAATTTACACTGTTGTTATTCCAGGTACTATTGCTTCCTTCCTGCTGAGAGAAATCTCCATTAATCAAACGGCTCGCATTATCGTAACTATAGCCAAACGCTCTGGCTGCAGGGTCTGTAAATCCGCGCCATTTTATTCCGGCAATATTGCCGTTGTAGTTTTTGCCAGAAAAACCACCATCATAGGAAAGTACCTGTCCGAAGTAAGCCTTGTCCATAGTGCCACTTTCCACATATGCACGATTCATGGACAACAGCCACCCTCTGATATTGTACTCGAAAGTCTCGGTTGTAATAGGTCTGCCGCTACCCTGCCCCCCCAAAGCATGCTGGCGTAAGGCACCCAGTTCATCATAGGAGTTAGCCGCAATAACACGGGTTAATGTATCCTGATCATTGTATTTCTTCCTCAGCTCTATCAATCTCCCGGCAGGATCGTAATTATAAACTGAAAGTACTGTCAATTGAGGGCTGACACCACTCTTGAGGTTTGTATGACGTTCGTAAACACTGAGCGGCTTAGCTGTAAAATCGTACATCGTGCTCACTACGTCCTTTCCCCCCGTCTGGTTATCACTTACTGATTGAATTACCCTGGCCTTTTCATCATAATAGGTAGTTGTAGTAAGCCAGGTATCTGTGTCAATAATGCGTTTACGCATTCCTGTTACAAGTCCGGCAACATTGTAAGAAACCTTCGACTCTTCCCCCGCATTAGAGGTACCCGCATTGAGTTTGGAAAAATCCCCCGACTGTAAATCAAGTGGTTTTACATAGTCATAATTGTCGTAGAAAGTAAAGGTGAGGGGTGTAAGTTCAGATGATGCAATATTCGGCAATGGATTAGAAATGTTGGTATTAATAACGCCACCATTCAATCCTGAATTAAGCTGAAATAATTGCTCCTCATTTCCACTTTCATATCCCGGCAGGATATCAATTTCTGAGATAGCCTCATAAACGACTCTGTCATTAGTAGCTACCAGCAGCTTATCTATGCCAGGAATGGTATAACTTAACACACCATCAGCTGCAACTTTGTCCATATTGGTTTGCAGGGCGGCCCTGGCTATGCGGTTCAGTGGCTTATAAATAGCAGTTTCTACGGGGCGGTTCATCCCGTCATAAAAGGTAACCATCCATTTGCCCTTATCACGCATATTTCCATCCTGAGAAAACACCAGTCTGTCGCGGTTATCGTACACCATTTCCACTAATCCGGCGCCAGGTATCTTTTTTTCAATCATCCGCTGATGACTATCATAACGATACTGAAAACACAATTCATCTTTGTATGCAGTCACATCCCAGGTACCATCAATCTTTTCCATTGCCAATGGCGGAATAACAAAGGTCAACAACCCTAAGTCATCATAGATATAATAGGTGCACAACCAGCCGGCATGTGCATTACCCGGAGCATTTTGCAACTGTACTTTCTTCAGGATAACATGATCGTCCTTATCTTTAAAAGTAACTACCCGTTTTCCCTCTTCATCTGTAGTTAGATATTTAAACAAGGAACCGGCATCATACTTCCCATTATAAACAGGTATGCCATTTCCCTGTAATTTCCAGATCACCACTGCGTCAGCTACTTCATTCAACAGGTATTGAGTGGTGACAGCTTTCTTTCCGCCACTGGCAGCCCAATTATTCCCCGGCGCATTGGTGCTCAAAATCCTGTTTAATGGAGAGTTTTCATAGGTAGTTTGAGAATAATAAATGGTATCACCCAATATCCCCGGGTTTAAGCTCCTGTTATTGTAAAAAACCTGCTGATCTCCAAAAGGATTATTCTTGAATAAACCATTGGCAGCAGTTGCGGTAGCAGCATAAGGCAGATATTTATATACTTCCCGCCCATACTCATCATATATCACAGGAGAAACCATATCTTTTCCACTGCCACTGCTGCCTTTGGCAACTGTCTGCAGCGGTCTGCCCAACCCGTCAAAGTAGGCAGTAAGCTGTTTCACCTCTGCAATGGTTTTACCTGGATTGACAACTAAAGCGGTATCTTTAATAGGAACTACCGGTTCCCATGTACGCACATAATTGAGTACCGGGTTGGAATATGGTGTTGGTAATGCTACAGGTGTAGCTACCGGCTTCATCTGGTTAACAGGGACATTCTGCTGTGCATATACATGAAAACCAGAAAATAGGAGTACGGTAAAGAATATTCTTTTTATAGGTATAGTCATAAAAAACAGAGACTACGTTTATTGCGGGTTATTAGTATTATATTGATAGCGGTATTGTTTCAGGATATTGCCCTGTGGATCGCGTACGGTGGAAAGTCTTCCTAAATTATCATATTCGAAAAAACTGCTTTTTCCGCTCTGATCCGTTTTGCTGGTGACCTGACCACTGGCATTGTATACGTTTCCTGTTACGGCTGCTCCTTCAGGTATAATCATTAGCTGATCGATGAGGCCACTGCCAGTAACAACAATCTGCGTTACACCGGTAATGCTTAATTGATGTAGTCTCCAATTTCCATTTACAACTTGTAGCGGTGATACGGGTGTTCCGTTTACCATACATTGGGCACCGTTCTGTAACCAGACTTTAATATTATATTTTATCGATGAATTTAAGGGCTGTAAACTGATTCCTTGTGTATTCAGCTGATAAGCATTTTTTCCGAATGGTGTGCTAACACTTATTATCCCTGATGTATTATACGTTGTATTTCGAGGCAGCTGGTCATACTCGAAAGAAGTAAACAACCATGGATAATCCCCTTTCATAGAGGATGAAGCGATAGGCTGATTGTATGCTGCATCCCAGAGATAACTCAATATCTGCCCATCCCTCTTGTAAATTGTTTGGGGATTACCTGATGCATCATAATTCGGCACATATACCTGACGATCAGGCAAACTACCGTGGTTGCTGGTGGAAAGGCTATCCACCAATAATAGTTTAGCATTCAGGTGATAATAATAATCCGACTGATTTACTACCACATTATCGACTATCTTTCTTTGCGAAAGCGGCACGACAACCCTGTTGGCGGCAAGCAATCTGGCTTTGTCAGCTGCAGTAATACCTGAAACGCTGTAGGTGGAATCGCCAGGATAAACCGTTTCTTCCCAAACCTGTTGTCCCTGGCTATTGGTTGTTTTAACCCGAACAGGAAGCATCGATTTTTCTCCATATTGGTACGATCTTACATTAGTTTGTCTAATTCCGATATTATCAATAGTAATAGTAGTATCAGTTTTCTTGTAATACCGGCCTGTAGGCACCAAATATTTTTCACTTGCAACTCCATTCACCATCGGAGACATCGGCTCTTCAGTCAGGTAGGGATTATATAGAAAATCCCTACATCCATACTTCAGTCCCCATACCGATGTTACAAAGCTTTTCCCTGATTGATCAAGAGGATACAGATCATAGTCATTAGTCGTAATACTAATCGGGGCATAACTGTTACCCTCCTTTGTTTGAAATAAGGTATCAGATAATGCATTACCTCTGGCCCAGTCTTCGTCATAAACAGGAGGATAAGGGAAATGATAGTTATTCTCCGGGGGTATCATCGTGAAAGAATGCCGCTGTTTGATACGCCGGGTATTGCCAATTAAATATTCTGTTACCTTTGGATAGAAGACCTGTGCACCCTGGGTTGTGACAATCGGGTTTACTACATTCCCATATCTAACATAATATATTTGGTTTTCTTTGCGCGTACCTGCATTGACGTCTGCCCATACTTCGGCACTTACAATTTCACTAAAAACAGGAAAACTGCCTAAAAACCCATATGACGAGTCCGTCACCTCATCATGATAAACATATTCTTTAACAGACGAAGGGGATTGCATCGCACCATCACTGGTAACTATTCTTTTTACTCTTAATCCGCCAACAACAAAATTTTTCTTGTCAGGATCCTGCATGTCATAATATAAAGATGCAGCAAAATATCTTTGACCGTCAATCCCCGACCAATTGTTTAATGCGGATGTATTTACAGAAAAACTATACGTTCCATTTGGAAAATAGGTACGGGAGAGCTCATTGGTGAATGTAAACCCTATAGGCCCTCCAATTATAACAGTAGGGCAATAAGGCATATTTTTATCACACATTGGTTCTGTTGAACCGGTTACCCAGGCACCACCCTTCCAGTCATTTAAGGCGCTAGGTGGCTCATTGATAACAAAGGTGGTTGAATAATTTCCCTGAAGTTGTTCGCCATTATCTTTACTATCCCATAGCATTTGAACCTGCTGAATAGTAGCAGGTTTAATATACTTGGAATAGTTATATCCCACTGTATTGGATTCATACTCAAACTTTACATTCCCTCCGGTAGGATAATAGATAGCTTTCAATATACCAGCTTGTGCACAGGAAGTATAGGGTTTCCTATCCGCACCGGGCAGTAATATGAACTTTGTTTTGTAAAACAGTTCATCTTCCGGGGCCAATGTATTCTTATTTGTTCCCCAATTGGAAGCACCATTGTAATAACCCCAGAAGTCCTGACTGTAAGATAACCTCGACGGCAGCACGTTATCATTGTCATATACGAATCTATAACGCTGCGTTGAATCCTGTCCATCTGCACCTGCTATCGTTATGCCATCCAGTTTCAATCTAAATATATTATGACCGAGGTCAGGAGCACTATTAGGATTAGAACCAGCACTTGTAAAATAGCTGTGATTGAGCACCACCCTATTTAACCTTCCACCCTTATTGGAAAAGATATCAATATTATTTAAACTTAAACCGTTATTTAAGTCTTTCCTGGTAACAGCATCTGTATTAAAAACAACTTTATAGTTGCGGGATGAAATAGCGTCTAATATTGAGGCTCCTGTAATTTTAGTATAAGAGAAGCAATTACTATTAGGCTGCCACGGTCCTTGTAATGACATTGGCACGAGAGGCGTATAAACTGTATTAGATCCATTCATCCAGTAATCGTAATCTGTTTGCCTATAGGTAAATAGGATAGAATCTGTTTTATCAGGATTTACTATTTTTGAAAGATTCCAGCTGGAGGTGATTGAGGTATAATTCGCCGTTTCAACAAGATCTTTTACTTTATTGGTTGAAAGCACTTTAACATCGAAAGTATAAACACTGCCATCAGGCCCGGTTAATACCCAGGTATTATCTGTTCTCCTTTCTACCATAAATCCATTGTCCGGAGAACCTACAAACTTCTTTGTTTTCGGGTCAAATACATATTTACCGCTAGCACCAGGCAGACTGAAGTAAAACATATCAGGCTCTGAATCATATTGACCACGCCATATCATTCTGGAATAATACTCCTTCACATCCGGAGCAGCAGAATCACTTAAATATTCCGGACTTAAGGTAGTAGTAAATATTCCAGGCCCATCGCTTCCTTCATCCGGAATACCTCTTACTTCCCTTGTAATCGCATATTCAGCAGACAAAGACCAGCCAAGGCCAGTCCAACTTGCCAGATCATCCACTTTTATTCCTCCCGCATGATAATTAAGACTAATAGGTATCTTAATCCAGTTTTCCTGCAATTCAAAAAGGGGTACTGAGATACTTGGAATTCCAGAAGATAATCCAACAGGAATATCTTGATAACGCATGATTGCCCCTGCTTCCGGCGTTACAGGAAGCCTGTTATTCAGCGATTTTGTGTAAGCATCAATAAACTGCGCATGTGCATTCTGAAATACTGACAAAAAGATACAAACGTGCAAGAAGCACAGTAATAATTGGTATAGGTTAAAACACTTTTTATTCACAGAATAAGTTATTATTTCCAGGTCATTTAAAATTCTTAGTATAGGGTTGAATCATCCTAAAACAAGGTTGAAGAAAAGCATTTGAATTCCATAACTGAAACTCAAATTTTCATGGTACAGAAAAGCATATACAAATATCAGTTTTTTACCAATATATTTCTTGTTTTCCTATGAAATATCTAGCGAAAGATTATAAATGCTTGCCAGTCAGAAAAACCGTGGGACAAGGTAGTATTATTCAATAAACAATTTCAAAATATTCACGAAAGGTGCGACTGCCATGTAAAATACGAAGTTCCTATCTGTGAATATTAGGCCCTTCCGCTTTGAAAAAAGGCTTTTTTAGTAATCCCTTTGCAGTACATGCACCATTAACGAGGGTGAATCCACCGCATACCGAAGATATATGGAATCACCTACCCTAAGACCATGAGGATTAGTATCCCAACTGCTACTTTTGGAGTAGGTTTTTCCCCCTACCTTGTACGTTATATCAATGCTATGTCCTTTGTAGGATTTCATATTTGTAATGATCC
Source organism: Chitinophaga sp. Cy-1792 (assembly GCF_011752935.1). Lineage (NCBI taxonomy): Bacteria > Pseudomonadati > Bacteroidota > Chitinophagia > Chitinophagales > Chitinophagaceae > Chitinophaga > Chitinophaga sp. Cy-1792. The sequence continues at coordinate 2,093,988 of NZ_VWWO01000001.1, read as the reverse complement.
CTTTCCCAAATTTATTATTCGCATTAATAATACTTAATTCTCTTTTCCATTTTTCAGCAGTGCCGCGGCCCATATATAATAAACCAAAAACAAAAATCAGGAAGAATGCGCCCAGGCACAGCAAACCATATAAGATATCCTTTTTACTTTTGGTAGTAGGGGCTTTTTGTCGTGACCAACGCATTCTACTTCCTTTAACCTTTTTCATCTGATCCGTTTAAAGTTTGGATTTACTAAATCATTGCCAATTGAACGATGACTTGAACCAGGGAAAAGATACTTATTGACATTCCAGCCTTCTACTTTTGCTCATCAACCAAATCTCCTTTTGAATATTAGTTGATCGCATTCTGAGTCAGGCAGATACATCCTTTTTTCTTTTCTCGCCTGGTAATAAAAACAATATCAAAACTAACACTAAACCCGGGATAACTATTGCAGCATTAGTTTTCAGTGGTATATTGTGCCCACTGCCATTTGCTATCACAAATAAAAACAAACATAGGAACAGTAATAGATAAATCACTACTTTAAAAAGAGAAACCAGCATTTTTAAATAAAATTTATTCCTGGTATATTATAAAAATTAAATCAATCGCTGTCATCACTCTTCACTTTCTCTTACATCTTCCCAGTCCGGCATTTTCAAAACAGGCCGTGTTATGCTGTACTATTTTTAAGAAAATTTCCAGCACAGCCATTACTTCATTTTCCCAAAAGTTCCTTGCTGTAGTCCATTCTTTCATATAAATGGATTTTATTTTCTTTGTTCAACCCGAGATTAATAATATCATAAATCGCATCCAGGTCTGGCTGGTTATAGTTAGATATAGAAATAACTTTCTTTCGCTGTCCGACCACTAATGTTATCATCTTCACGTTACCATCCTCCAGAAATATTTCTTCATCTTTTCAAAACACTATAATAATAAATTATCAGCTTTAAAACCAGATGCTACCCACATAAAAAAATCCTGATGGTAATATACCACCAGGATCTCATTTATCATTATCTGTATTTACCTAACTATTCAATAACTGCTCCAGTGCCTTATCTACTTTATCAAAGGAGAAGCTTTGCAGCACGTTATCCATCAGCCCGGAAATCTGCGCGGTGCACAGGTTACCGATACTGCCGGCATGGGTATGATTCACTTCTTTCTCCGGAGAGAAAGTACCTTTTTCAATATCCATACCTACCTTTTTATATGCCTCACGGAAAGGAATACCCTGTAATACGAGGTTATTTACCACTTCTACACTAAACAGGTACTGATACTTCTCATCATTCAGAATACCGTCTTTAATACGGATATTTTCGAGCATCAGCTTAGTCATATGGATACAATCCTTCAACACGCCAAATGCCGGGAAAAGGTTCTCTTTCAGGAGCTGTAAGTCGCGGTGATAACCGGAAGGCAGGTTGGTGATCATCATGGCAATTTCGTTCGGCAACGCCTGTATTTTATTACCATGCGAACGAATCAGCTCCCATACATCCGGGTTCTTTTTGTGTGGCATAATGCTGGAACCGGTGGTCAGCTCATCAGGGAAACTGATAAAACCGAAGTTCTGGTTCATGAACAAAGTTGCATCCATAGCCATTTTCGCCAATGTCGCAGCAATGCCCGACAATGCAAACGCTACCAGTTTCTCTGTTTTACCACGGCCCATCTGCGCATATACTACGTTGTAGTTCAGCGATTCAAAGCCAAGTAAAGCAGTGGTCAGCTCACGGTCAAGGGGGAACGAAGAACCGTAACCTGCGGCAGAGCCGAGCGGGTTTTTATTCACCACCTTGTAAGCTCCCTGCAGCATGGTCAGGTCGTCCACCAGGCTCTCTGCATAAGCACCAAACCATAAACCGAAGGAGGATGGCATCGCAATCTGCAAATGCGTATACCCCGGCATCAGCTGGTTTTTATATTCTTCACTCTTCGCCTGCAACAGGTCGAACAAGGATTTCACTTCTTCTGTGATCAGCTGCAGCTCATGACGCAGGAAGAGTTTCAGATCTACTAAAACCTGGTCGTTACGACTACGGCCACTGTGGATCTTCTTGCCTACTTCTCCCAAACGGCGGGTCAGCAGCAACTCTACCTGGCTATGTATATCTTCTACATCCGGTTCCAGTACGAAACTTCCTTCCTGGATTTCCTGGTAGATCTTACGCAGCTCGGCTTTTAATACGGTCAGTTCTTCAGCTTCCAGCAAACCAATGCTTTGCAGCATGGTGATGTGTGCCATAGAACCTAATACATCAAAGGGCGCCAGGTAGGCATCCATCTCGCGGTCTTTGCCCACGGTGAATTTCTCTACTGCATCCAGTGATGCTTTATCTTTTTGCCACAATTTCATAATTCAGATATTTTAAACTACCGGCAGATACCTACACAATAGCTTCCAGCAATTTTATATAACTATCGATACCGTCCTTTATTTCGGAGAGATAGATAAATTCGTCTGCAGTATGTGAACGGGCCGAATCGCCAGGTCCCATCTTTACAGAGGTAGCAGGTATAAGCGCCTGATCGGAAGTGGTGGGTGAACCGTAACAGGTTTTACCTGCTGCAATCCCTGCCTGTACAAACGGATGGTCCATCGGAATAAATGAAGGACGCATACGCAGCGAACGTGGTTTCACCTCGCTCTGTACATTGGCACGGATGATCTCCAACAGCTCCTCCAGTGTATACTGATCATTCGCACGTACATCTACTACAAAAGTACAGTCCGCAGGAACTACGTTATGCGCTTTATTGGAGGTGTTGATAACGGTTACACTCATTTTCACCGGTCCCAGTGTCTCCGATACTTTCGGGTACTTATAGTCACGGAACCATTGCAGATCTGGCAACGCTTTATACAATGCATTTTCGCCTTCTTCACGGGCAGCGTGCCCTGCTCTTCCGGTGCTGGTGCAATCCAGTACCAGCAAGCCTTTCTCGGCTACGGCCAGCTGTGTTTGCGTAGGCTCGCCTACGATCGCAAACTCAATGGCAGGCAATTTATCCAGGATGCTTTCAATACCGTTGACACCACTGATCTCTTCTTCTGCGGTGGCAGTAAGAATGATGTTATATTGCAGATCTTCGCGGTGATAAAAGTGAAGGAAAGTAGCGATAAGGCTAACCAGGCAACCGCCGGCATCGTTGCTGCCAAGGCCATATAATTTACCGTCCACTACATCCGGACTAAAAGGATCACGGGTGTATTGCGGATTGGGCTTTACAGTATCATGATGGGAGTTAAACAGGATGTTCGGCTTTGCCGGATCAAAATGTTTATTAGGTGCCCAGATATTATTCAGATGCCTTTCATGAGGTATCCCCATAGCAGTCAGAAACTCGCTGATCAGCTGCGCTGTCCCGTCTTCTTCCTTGCTCAATGATGGCGTGGCAATCATCTGCTTCAGCAGTGCTACAGCAACATCATATAATTTTTCGTTCCACATAGATTAGCAAATTAAAGTGCCTGCCACCTGGTCTGTTGTATTACTCAACACATCTTCGGCATGGCCTATCAGCACTTCTTTCACACCATTATCTATCGCACCGAATGCATTGGTCAGCTTAGGTAAAATACCGTCCGACAATACTTTCTGATCTAAAAGCTGCTGATAAATTTCTTTATTGATAAGATTGATAACAGCGTTATCATCATTAGGATCACTCAGTACTCCTTTCTTTTCAAAGCAATATAACAGTCGTACATTATACTTCGCAGATAACGCAATTGCCAGTGAAGAGGCAATGGTATCAGCATTGGTATTCAGTATCTGCCCTTTGCCATCATGAGTAAGTGGCGCGAAAACCGGCATGATGCCCGCTTCCAGCAACGCTACTACCGGCGCGATGTTTACCTGCTCCGGCTTCACATCTCCCACAAACCCATAATCAATATCTTTTACCGGGCGCTTGGTGGCAGGAATGATATTCCCGTCTGCACCGGTCAGGCCGATCGCATTACAGCCTTTAGCCTGCAATTGCGCGATCAGTTGCTTGTTTACGAGTCCTCCGTATACCATGGTTACCACATCAATGGTATCGGCATCGGTAATACGGCGGCCGTCTACATATTTGGATTCAATTCCCAGCTTATCACCGATACGGGTAGCTACTTTACCACCGCCATGTATCAGTATCTTTTTAGCGGAAATTGCTGCAAACTTTCCGAGGAAAGATTGCAGCAATGCCGGATTGTCGATAACATTACCGCCAACCTTAATGATAAACAGATCTATCATAATTATCCTTTCAGAATTTCACTCAATACCGCCTGTGCAGCCCAAACGCGGTTGCCTGCTTCCGGAATAACGATGGAGTTAGGTCCATCGAGTACTTCATCTGCAATAACTACATTTCTTCTAACGGGCAGACAGTGCATCACTTTAGCACTGTTGGTATTTTTGAGCTTTTCATTAGTAACCATCCAGCTGCTGTCTGTACAGGTGATTTTACCGTAATCTTTGTAAGATGACCAGTTTTTCACATATACGAAGTCAGCATCCTGCAGCGCTTTATCCTGATCGTATTCGATGGTGGCGCCGTTGGTGAATTTCTCATCCAGTTCATAACCTTCAGGGTGCGTGATCACGAAATCCGCTTCACCCCAGGCATTGATCCACTGTGCAAAAGAGTTAGGAACTGCCTGTGGCAGCGCTTTTACATGCGGCGCCCAGGTCATTACCACCTTCGGCTTACGTGCTTCATTCCATCTTTCCTTGATGGTGATCACATCGGTAAGACTCTGCAACGGGTGCAGGGTAGCACTTTCCAGGCTCACTACAGGAACCCCTGCATATTTAATGAACTGGTTGATATATTTCTCTGTATAGTCTTCTTCTTTGTTCTTCAGACCAGGGAAAGTACGGATGGCCAGGATATCGAAATATTGACCCATTACCGCAGCGGCTTCCTTCACGTGTTCGGAAGTATTCCCGTTCATGATGACGCCGTCGTTCATTTCAAGCTGCCACCCTTCTTTATCAATATTGAAAACAATAGGTTCCATACCCAGATTTTTGGCAGCTACCTGTGTACTCAGGCGCGTACGTAAACTAGGGTTCAGGAATATCATTCCCAATGTCTTGTCTTGTCCTAATGCTCTATCCTTGAAGGGATTTTTCTTGTATTCCAGTGCAATGTCCACCAAACGCGGGACACTGGGAACATCGGCTGTTGAAATAAACTGTTTCATTATTATTTCACTTCTTTTCTGAATGCTTCTAAAAATTGGTCTGCATGTGCCTGCGTGAGCGCCAGTGATGGTAACAGACGGATCACATTTGGTTTTGCTTCACCTGTGAATACTTTATGTACGCCCAGCAGGTTTTTCCTTACGTGCGCCAGTTCTTCAGGCAGTTCAATACCGATCATCAAACCACGACCTCTTACTTCCAGTACCTGCTCAAATTTCCTCAGCTCACTGATCAGGTATTCACCTACGGTAGCAGCGTTGTTCAGCAGGTTTTCGGATTCGATTACCTCCAGTACAGCCAGTGCAGCGGCACATGCCAGGTGGTTACCACCAAAGGTAGTACCCAGCATACCATAGCTTGGTGCTATTTTAGGAGAGATAATGATACCACCGATAGGGAAACCATTACCCATACCTTTTGCCATAGTGTAGATGTCTGCATTTACACCGGCATAATCATGAGAGAAGAATTTGCCGCTTCTGCCATAACCACACTGTACGGAGTCAGCGATAAACACGGCATTGTTGGCATCACACAGTGTGCGGATCTTTTGCAGGAACGATTCACTCGCAACCCTGATACCACCTACACCCTGGATACCTTCGATGATCACAGAAGATACTTCGTGATCCTTGAAAGCCTGTTCCAGCGCAGCCTGATCTTCCCATGGCAGAAAAACCACATTATCAGTTTCGTTTACAGGTGCTACGATTTTAGGATTATCAGTAGCCGCTACTGCCAGCGATGTTCTTCCGTGGAAAGATTTCCTGAAAGCGATTACTTTCTTTTTACCGTTATGGAAAGATGCCAGTTTCAGTGCGTTTTCGTTGGCTTCTGCACCGGAGTTACACAGGAAGAGCTGATAGTCTTCCTTGCCGGAAACTTTACCCAGTAAAGCTGCCAGCTGCTCCTGCAATGGCATTTTAATGGAGTTGGAATAGAAACCGATTTTGTTCAGCTGATCTGTCAGACGCTTTACATAATGCGGATGTGTATGTCCAATGGAGATCACCGCGTGACCGCCATATAAATCTAAATATTCTGTTCCCTGATCATCCCAGACGTTAGAGCCAAGTGCTTTGTCAATTACGATATTGTTTACGGGATATACGTCGAATAATTTCATTTGCTGATTAGAATTGATAATGAGAAAAATGGTTAGAAAACGATGGACTTCAGTTTGAGTCCTGCGGTTTCATCCAGCCCACACATCAGGTTCATATTTTGTACAGCCTGACCGGAAGCGCCTTTTACCAGATTATCTTCGATGGAATGAATCACAAGTTTCTCTCCCACTTTCTCCAGCTGTATCAGTACTTTGTTTGTATTCACTACCTGCTTCAGATCTATCTGTCTGGTGCTTACATGGGTAAAAGGATGACCAGCATAATATGCTTGATATAATGCTACCGCCTCATCCAATGTCAGATCACATTGCAGGTAAGAAGTAACCCATATTCCACGTGGGAAGTCGCCTCTCACCGGAACAAAGTTTACATCTGCTGTATATCCGGGCTGCAGCAATTGCAGGCTTCGTCGGATTTCTTTCAGATGTTGATGTGTTAATACTTTATAGGTAGAGATATTATTTGCTCTCCAGGTGAAGTGTGAAGTGGCCTGCAGGCTCTGACCCGCTCCTGTGGAACCGGTGATACCGGTAGTATGCACTTCTTTCAGCAGTCCGGCTTTTGCCAGTGGCAGCAGTCCTAACTGAATAGCGGTCGCGAAACATCCGGGATTAGCGATATTCTTTGCAGATTTAATCGCTTCCCTGTTTATTTCCGGAAGACCGTAAACAAACTCCCTGCCTTTCACGCTTTCGCCTAAACGAAAATCCTGGCTGAGATCTACTATTTTCACGTGGTCTGCTATATCAGTAGCTTCCACGAATTTTTTAGATTCACCATGACCCAGGCAGAGGAACATCACATCGATATCGTTGGTGATCTCGCCGGTGAAGGTCAGTTCAGTTTCACCCAGCAGATCGGCATGTACTGCGTACAGTGGATTACCCGCATTACTACGGCTATGCACATACGCAATTTCTACCTCCGGGTGATTCAACAAAAGCCTGATCATCTCGCCACCGGTATAACCAGCACCGCCGATGATTCCTGCTTTTATTTTTTTATGATTACTCATTGCTTAGTCGTTGGAATTTTTTACCTGATGCCAGATCATTGTCTGGTTACCGAAAATTTTGCTGAAGCCTCTTACATCATCGCCAGACCAGCCGCTGTTCATCTCACCATATTTACCAAACTTGCTGCTCATCAGGTCGTAAGGGCTCTGGATACCAGTAACCTGGAAGCGGTAAGGCATCAGGGTAACGAATACTTCGCCGCTTACATTTTCCTGGGTATGTTGCAGGAATGCTTCGATGTCACGCATTACAGGATCCATGATCTGGCCTTCGTGCATCCAGTTACCGTAGAACTGCGCCAGTTGGTCTTTCCAGCTCAGCTGCCATTTGGTAAGTACATGTTTTTCGAGGGCATGGTGTGCTTTGATGATCACCATAGGAGCAGCTGCTTCAAAGCCTACGCGGCCTTTGATACCGATGATGGTATCACCTACGTGGATATCACGACCGATCGCGAAAGGACCAGCCAGTGTTTGCAGGTATTGGATCGCTTCTGAAGGATGACCGAATTTTTTATCGTTGATACCTACCAGTTCACCTTTTTCGAATACCAGTTTCACCTGCTCTTCACCATTTTTAGTGAGCTGGGTAGGCCATGCATGCTCAGGCAGCATACCGTTGGAAGTCAGCGTTTCTTTACCACCTACAGAAGTACCCCAGATACCTTTGTTGATAGAATACATCGCTTTCTCGAAATTCACTTCCACACCTTTAGATTGCAGGTAAGAAATCTCCTGTTCGCGGCTCAGTTTCATATCACGGATCGGAGTGATAATTTCCACACCTGGGATCATAATATGGAATACCATGTCGAAACGAACCTGGTCATTACCGGCACCGGTAGAACCATGTGCTACTGCATCTGCACCAACCTCTTTCACATATTCCGCAATAGCCAGCGCCTGACTCATACGTTCAGCAGAAACGCTGAGTGGATAAGTATTATTCTTCAGTACATTACCGAAGATCAGATATTTGATAACGCCGTCATAGTAACTGCGGATTGCATTAACGGTTTTGTGTGACTTAACACCCAGACTGTATGCGCGTTGCTCGATTTCCTTCAATTCTTCCTCAGAAAAACCACCGGTGTTTACGATTACAGAATGCACTTCATATCCTTTTTCTTCAGTCAGATATTTAACGCAATAGGAAGTATCAAGCCCTCCGCTAAATCCCAGTACTACTTTTTTCATTATAACAACGTTTTATACAGATAACAATATTTTATTTTGATAAGCAGGCAGTCAGAAGAAGAGGAATTTTTTCCTCGCGCCTGCGGCGCCACCTTCTTTCTTGCTGTTGTTCAGCAATACAAACCTTTTGAAACGTAACCAGCGCTCATACAGCTTTATATTACCTTTGAAGCCACGTCTTTTTTTTTCGTGGTGAAATTTCCCGTTAGATGCCACAGACATCTTCAGTTTCTGCACTTCCGCTTCAGCAGCTTCTGCTTCCATTTTCGCAGCCATCGCTTTCTCCTCTGCTTCTTTCAGCTTCTCGGTCGGATCATACAGCATGGCCGTACATAAACAGTTCTTACGGTTCTTCGCTGTAAGAATATCGAAATTTACGCAGCTGCGGCAGCCCTTCCAGAATTCTTCATCATCTGTTAACTCTGAATAGGTAACCGGCTCATAGCCCAGCTCGCTGTTGATTTTCATCACAGCAAGGCCTGTCGTCAGTCCGAATATTTTTGAATCAGGATATTTCTGGCGGGAGAGTTCGAAGATTTTCTTTTTAATTGACTTGGCAACTCCATGACCACGGAATGCCGGATTCACGATTAAACCTGAATTTGCAACAAATTTATCATGGCCCCAGGCTTCTATATAACAGAAACCTACCCAGTCGCCCTTGTCCGTTAAAGCAATCACAGCTTTGCCTTCCTGCATCTTCAGCTCCACATAAGACGGGGAACGCTTCGCTATTCCGGTTCCACGCGCTTTTGCAGACGATTCCATCTCATCGGTGATGGTCTTTGAATAGTGTATATCGTCAGGTGTTGCTACCCTAACGATTATATGTTGATTTTCCAACTTTTAAAATTGAAATCGTGAATCAATAAACTACATTGAAAATCCCGCTACGGGAAATAAGAACACCTTATGATTTTGAGAGATCATGGTGCGACAGCGGTCAAGAATATGTTGACAGACGCTATCAAATTCTAGGTCGTCGGGAAAGGTATCTAAAGACATTGAACCCAACAGATAAAACCCCATTATCTAATGCGGGATGATATGCGGAGATGTTGGTATGAGTTGCGGTTTTTTCCAACTTCAGTTCAGCGTTAAATTGTTATAAATATTGTCTTTAGTTTAGATTATCCGCAAAGTTATAACAATATATTTTTAATCGCTCCAATTTTTTTAGCCAAAAAGTATTTTTTTTCTTCTCCTTAACTAAAAATGCCCCTGCTGCCAGAATCCTGGCCAACAGAGGCATTACAGATATAAGATATTTTTACTATCTGGTGATAATTCCCAGCTCCGCTACACTCACCTTCTCGTCCTTTTCATCCGCCGGACTGGTAGCCACAAAACGTACATACCTGGCCTTTACCGGCGCAAAACGCACCGCCTGCGCCACAGGGCTGTTCTTGATATTGGCGAAACTGCCTGCCGCAGCCTTCGTCCAATGCTGGCCATCCTCGCTGGTATAATATTCATAACCATATACCACACCACCAGCATGGCTGTTTGTCACAGGAATGTAAGCGAAACCCTTCAGGGTCAGCGTCTCGCCCAGATCCACCTGCAACTCCTGCGGATAACCAGTAGTTTTAGATACCCAGGCAGTATACTCATTACCATCAATAGCGGCGGCAGCCTTGTCATCTCCACCAACTACCTTCCAATTACCCGGCGCTACATCATATTTAATAGTCGTCACTGCGCTGGATCTGCCTTCGCCCATAGCCACTGCACGGATTTCTCCGCCCTTAGGCATCGGGATCGCCTGGCCGGCTGTATATTCCGCCGACTTAGCAGTTGGCGCGGTTCCATCCAGCGTATAATATATATGCTGGTCGTTGCTGGCTGTAAGGATCTTCACATCGCCATTGCTGCTACGCTGCAATACCGGCTGTGTCAGCACCACCGGCGCCTTGTACAGTCCCACTTCCGTAATCACCGGACAGGCTTTCGCGTCCAGGATATGTACCCTTACTTGTGTGGTAGTGGTATTAGGCAGCAACAGGATGCGCTTATGACCAATAGTTGTTTCTCTGGCAATCTCTCTGAACTGACCGTTCTCCATCGCCTCTACGGTAAAGGCTTTCACACGCTGGCCCAGTGGCAGGAACTCCTGCAACACCAGCCGGTTAAAGGTTACCGGCGCCTTGAAAGTAAGCGTAAACGCCGCATCTGTCACATTATCCGGTGTAGACCAGTATGTTTTGCTGTTACCGTCGTTGAGATGAGCCACCTTTACTGCTGCATTATTTTGTCTGACTGCAGTTGCTGTTATAGTAGCTTTTTTAGCAAGATTATCTTTGAAAGTCTCATCCAGTACGCGACGCAGCTCCATCAAACGGGTAGAATCATTTTTATGGATAACACCATCGCGGTCTACAGGCACGTTCAGGATCAGGTTACCGTTACGGCCAATGCTGCCGTAGTAGATCTTCAGCAGATCACTTACAGACTTCACTTTATCATCCGTATCCGGACTATAGAACCATCCCGGACGAATGCTCACATCACATTCTGCCGGCACCCATGCTTCGCCGTCTTCCACGCCTTCGTTGAGGGTTTGCTGCGGAGGAGCCGCTCTTCCCGGACCGAAGCCTTTGATATTGAGTGTACTCCAGTTGGTAGTACCGGCAATACCGTTTTCATTACCGACCCAGCGGCAGCCTGGTCCTACGTCACTAAAGATGACAGCGTCCGGCTGCAGTTTGTGTACGGTATTATTGAAAAGTTCAAAATCATATTTCTGTGGCTTGGTACCATCGTTGGCGCCATCAAACCATTGCTCAAACACAGGCCCGTAGTTCGACAACACCTCTGTGAGTGTGTTCACAAATGTCTGGTTGTATTTTGGCGTGCCATAGTCAGGATGGTTGCGGTCCCACGGCGAAAGGTAGACGCCGAATTTCAGGCCATATTCCTTACATGCTGCGGAAAGCTCTTTCAGGATATCTCCTTTGTACATACTTTCTCTGACGGTATGCGTACTGTATTTGCTTGGCCAGAGGCAAAAGCCATCGTGATGTTTTGCGGTCAGCACGATTCCTTTCATCCCGGCTGCCTTGGCGGTACGTGCCCACTGGCGGGCATCTACATGCGAAGGATTAAATACTTTGGGATCTTCATCTCCATGTCCCCACTCCTTGTTGGTGAAGGTATTAGGGCCGAAGTGGATGAACATGTAATATTCCATGTCGTTCCACGCTGCCTGGGCTTTGGAAGGTAAAGCGCCGTAAGGTTTTATTTCCTGGGCAAAGGCCATGTTGCAGGCGAGTAGTCCTGCCAGTAACGGTGTTATTTTCATGAGCACTGTTAGGTTTGCGTATCTGGCGAAGATAACGTAGATATGATAGCGGAAGCGACTTGTATTTAGCTTTTATTGATTGAATATTAACAATGTGATAGCCGGTAAAAGATGCCGGCAGCTACGCTGTCGGCATCTTTTACCGGGGATTGATCTTCCGGCCTTCGGCCGGAAGATCAATCCCTGAACCCCAAAGCCTGTATTCACGCTACTGTAACCGTTTATCACAAAAATGTAAGAAATTTAACCCCCTGCCACTAATAGATAAATCTATTTTTATAAATTTAGCGTTCCACAGTACGTATTCTAATACGCTATTTAAACACATTGAACAATGATGAAACAACCACTGCATCGCAGAAGTTTTCTCAAAAACACCGCAGCAGCAGGGATAGGCCTGTCTATGCTGGGTTCTTCTGCGAAATTGTTTGCCAATGAAAAAAAGTCTAAGGTAAGAGTAGGTCTGATCGGCGTTGGTGCCCGCGGACTGGGTCACCTGAGCTTATGTCTGCACAGAGATGATGTTGATGTAATTGCATTCGCTGATCCGGATACTGCCTATACCGTTCCGAAAGCGAGAGACATGATCACCAAAATTTATGGTGCAAAAAAGAAAGTAGCCGAGTATACCAACGGACCTGAAGATTTCCACAATATGCTGAAACGTGATGATATCGACGCTGTTATCATCGCTACTCCATGGGAACTCCACTCTATCATGGCAATTGCTGCTATGAAAGCCGGTAAAACGCCTGCTGTTGAAGTTTGCGGCGCCTCTGATATCCAGGAGTGCTGGGAACTTGTAAACACCAGCGAAAACACGGGCATCCCTGTTTTCGGTATGGAAAACGTATGCTACCGCAGAGATGTGATGGCAGTGCTTCAAATGGTCCGTCAGGGATTGTTTGGTGAACTGACTCACCTGCAAGGTGGCTACCAGCACGACTTACGTGGTGTTAAGTTCAACAACGGCAAACAATATTATGGCGGTGGCGTAGAGTTCGGTGAAAACGCACTCTCCGAAGCTAAATGGAGAACCAACCACTCCGTACACCGCAATGGTGACCTGTACCCTTCTCATGGTCTGGGTCCTATCTGCAATGCTATCAACGTCAACCGCGGTAACCGCCTCCTGTCGCTGACTTCAGTGGCTACCAAATCACGCGGCCTGCATAAATACATCGTTGACAACAGCAGCGAAAGCCATCCTAACGCTAAAGTTGAGTTCAAACTGGGTGATATCGTTTCTACCCTGATCAAAACCAACAACGGCGAAACCATCATGCTGTCGCATGATACCAACAGCCCACGCCCTTACTCACTGAACTTCCGCGTTCAGGGTACCAACGGCCTGTGGATGGATGATCAGAAACAGATCTACATCGAGAAAGTAAGCAAAAACAACGACGTATGGGAACCAGTGGGTAAATTCGACGACCCTGCTTCCTACTACGGTAAATACGATCACCCGCTGTGGAAGAAATACGCCAACGACGCTGCTGGCGCCGGCCACGGTGGTATGGACTGGTTCGTACTGAACTCCTTCTTCGAAAGTATCAAACGTGGTGCTCCTTATGCACTCGATGTATACGATATGGCTACCTGGTATGCTATCACCCCGCTCACTGAACAGTCAGTAGCTGAAGGTGGCAGTGTACAGTACATCCCTGACTTCACACGTGGTCGCTGGATGAACAGGAAACCAATCTTCGCACTCGACGATCAATACTAATCGAATAAATAACGCTAACTAACGGGAAACGGCGTCTCTACCAGTAGAGACGCCGTTTTATATTAATATCGGCTAATAATTATTGTTGCTCCAGCTTCTCCACCCTTGCTTTCAGCGCATCGTTCTCCTTCTTCATCTCAATCATATATAAGGTAAGCTCTTCTATCTTCTGCAGAAGCTTTTTATTCATCTCTCCAACATCAACACCTTCTGCTTTTACCACTGCTTCTGTAGGAATTCCCGGCAAATGCTTCTCCTGTCGGATATATTGATCCACCTCATACAAAGAAGGTAGTTTGTAATCATCATGGAAAACGTAATCGGCCCAATTGCCTTGCTGCACTTTGATCTTTGTAGCTCCCACCGCTCCATTTACCAATAGCTTATAACCTGGAACCGGATCAATACCGATCCCCATATTCCTGGTATCTCCGTCAATTATCATAAAATAATTTGCCAATCCCTGACCCTGTAGATTTGTATTAAAGAAATACATTTTACTACCTGATGCACCTAATCCAAAAGACTGTGTTTCTCCTGAAATTTCAATTGCATTTCCAGCATGTACCTTTATTGACTTTGCCCATAAACTTCCTGTCCATGATGGTCCACCAAAAATATCAAATCTGGCAGCAGGAATACCTACTTCTCCCAGGCTCATATTCCCTTGTATTCCAATATGATCAAACGTAGAATTATAAGGAGTCGCTAGTGTATTATACTCAGCTCTGTCACTAATTTCAGACACGTTCACCAGCTTCAATAATTCATTTGCGGTATATCCTGTAAAGGAAAAACCATATATCGTGCTTGCATTAGCAATTTCTATTGCCAGATAACGTTTACCAGCATACGTTACAAGTACCAACCTCGTATATTCATTATAACTTATCAACGTAGCGGTATTACTATTGTATGTGCTGGCACTATTTACCTCAACATTGATTTTTCTGTTCCAACCACCTACCCCACCTCTGATGGCGGAAATTTTTCCGAATACATAATGCTCCTCTATAGTAGGACTTCCGTCTACATAGGCTTCATGCAACAACACGTAGGAAAAGCCACCATTATCTACAGTCGCCCCCGGTATTGCCCTGTTTACCCAATAATCCCGCCCATTCGCCTGGAATAAATTTGTTTGTGCAGATGCTGACAACAGGCTCCCTAACAGGAGCACTAAAATTAGATTAACAACTTTCATGATATAGGATATTTCTATTTTTAGGGACGCAATATTAGTAAAAAAGAGAAGAAATTCTCAATAGTTGCAAACCAGGATAAATTAGCAGTTTATTGTAAGAGAGGTCAACAACATAGGTATCAAATAAATTTGCTAAGCAAAAAAGACCACCTTAAAAGGTAGTCTTTATAAACATTGCATATAAACTATAAACTATAAAACGGTTACACCATTTTCAATGGTAGTAACATAGATTTCAGGATCTTTCTTATACCTCTCCTGGTAACGGCTACGAATAAAGGAAGTATAATCCTCCACTTTATCCGCTTCCACCAGGTTGATGGTACAACCGCCAAAGCCGCCACCCATCACACGTGCACCAGCTACTTCTTCCCGCTCGCTGGCCAGCGAAACGAGGAAGTCCAGCTCAGGACAACTTACTTCATACAACTTGCTCAGTCCTTCATGCGTTTCGTACATCAGCTTACCGAATTCGTTCAGCTTACCTTGCTGTAACAGGCCTGTAGCGGTTTGTACGCGACTGATCTCGTCGATTACATATAAACAACGATCATATACTTTAGCCGGCAGTTCCTCCTTCACTTCTTCCAGCATGGATTTGCTGGCATCACGGAGAGATTTCACTTCCGGATGCAAACGCTGTATCGCCTTTACGCCCGACTCACACTGCTGGCGACGTACATTATATTCTGATGATGCCAGTGAGTGATGCACCATAGAATTGCACAACACTACCTTGTATCCCGGAAATGCAAATGGAAAATATTCATAGTCCAGACTGCGGCAATCCAGTCGGATTACCTGGTCTTTCTTACCATGCAGGTTAGCAAACTGATCCATGATACCACACATTACACCAGGAAAAGTATGCTCTGCCTGTTGACCAATCAAAGCCATTTCCATACGGGAAAGGCCATAACCAAAGAGCTTGTCGAGCGCTGCCACGAGGCCACCTTCCACTGCTGCAGAAGAGGAAAGGCCGGCGCCTACCGGAATGTCACCTGCTACTACGCAGTCAAAACCTGCTACACTGTAGCCACGTTGCTGTAATGTAGCCACTACACCCATGAGGTAATTGATCCATCCTGGCGTAGGTACCACCGCATCCAGCGAAAAAGAGGCCTTCTCCTGGTTGAACTCAGCAAAAGCATTGCACTGGTTGGTACCATTTAAAGCGATAGCATAAACAATTTTTTTATCAATAGCGGCAGGAAGTACGAAGCCGTCGTTGTAGTCAGTATGTTCACCAATAAGATTGATACGGCCGGGCGACACTACTATTAAGGGTTCTTTACCGAACAGTTCAACAAATTGCTCTTTTGTTTTTTGTATCATCAGTGATAATTAAACGTAAAATTTACGCCTAAAAATAATCATATTATCTAAATAAAAAAGGTAAGCAGTTGTTAATTCCACACAAAAGATTGATCAGATAGTAAAATTTTTTTGAGATCGCGGATGGAAGCCTGCTTCAAATACAAAGGCCTGGCGAAACTTATTCGGTTTCGCCAGGCCTTGCTGTTTATTTTATAAAGATATTTATCAGGATGGTAATCCTTTCTTGTAGCCTGCTGCTGCATAATACAGGATGTACAGGTAGCAAGGGATCATGATGATATATGGCATTTGTCTGTTGCCCATGTTTACGCACAGTGCACCGTAGATCAGCGGCAGGATAGCACCACCGGCGATAGCCATTACCAGGAATGCAGAACCCAGTTTGGTGAACTTACCCAGCTTGTTGATCGCGAGCGGCCAGATGCCAGGCCACATCAGGGAATGTGCAAAACTCAGCAGGATGATGAATACCACAGATGTTTTACCGCTGGTCATCAATGCGCCAACAGTGAATAAACCACCTAAGATAGCACAGGTAATCAGTGCCGCACGCTGAGAAATGTATTTTGGTACCAGCACGATACCCAGCAGATAACCCACTGTCAGGGCTACCAGGCTGTAAATACTCAGGTGAATGGCCACTTCTTTAGTGAATCCGCTGGCTTCTCCGTAAAGCGCCAGTGAATCGATTGCCAGTACTTCTACCCCTACATACAGGAACAGGCAGAGGATACCCAGCATCAGGTAAGGGATCTGGAAGATAGAATCAGGAGTTTTTACATGATTCTCTGTAGCTTCTTCCTCTGGATTTACTTCAGGAAGATGTGCTTTCCTTATCATGAATCCTAACCCGAACAGTATCACCGCCATGATGATGTAAGGCACAATTACGCGGCCTGCCAGTAAAGTCAGTTCTGCTTCTTTCTCAGCGCCTTGCAACGTTTCGATCTTTTTAGACAGCTCTGTAGTGTCGCTGAACAGCAGTACGCCCAGCAGGAGGATACCGATCATGGCAGCCACTTTGTTACAGATACCCATGATGCTCATACGCTGTGCAGCACGCTCTATAGGCCCGATGATCGTTACATACGGGTTAGAGGCAGCCTGCAACAGGGTCATACCGGCACCCTGGATAAACAATCCTACCAGGAATAATGGAAAGGAACGCATCTGCGCCGCCGGTACAAATACCAGGGAACCGATGGCCATGGTGAAGAGTCCAACGGACATGCCATTGGCAAAACCTACCTTCTTCAGGATGGCAGATGATGGGATCGCCATCACAAAATAAGAGATATAAAAGGCGAAAGTCACGAAATATACCTGAAAATCAGATAATTCGCAGGCCTGCTTCAAAAACGGAATCAACACACTGTTCAACCAGGTGATAAATCCAAAAAGGAAGAATAACGTCCCGATGATTGTCATCGCCTTGGCATTGCTGCTATGGCTGGCAGATACAGGTGCTTCCATTGTTACTGTTTGGTTAGACATAAGCTGAGTAGATGAATGTTAGTGTTTGCGAACTTAATAAAACTCATTCGATATTTCATAAATATCTTAGCTAAAACGTTTTATCTCCGTAAAAAAATACAGGCGTTTATCCGGTTTTTTAGAAAATGATAAAAAAATATTTATACATTTATCGGGCAAAAATTCAATGTAACTTAACACGTTTATGGCTCAGCAATCTAAGCAAGACGCGCAAAGTACTCACCCTTCCTTCTTTGTGCTAATTTTAGTGTTCTTTTTTTGGGGCTTCTTAGCTGCTTCAAACAGTATATTTATCCCGTTCTGTAAAACACACTTTAACCTTACCCAGCTTGAATCTCAGCTGATCGACTTCTCATTCTACAGTGCCTACTTTATCGGTTCGCTGATCCTGTACCTGGCATCTGCAGCGAGAAAGGTAGACATCCTGAACAAGATCGGATATAAAAAGGGTATTATTTACGGTTTATTAATTTCCGTACTCGGATCAGCTATCATGATCCCCTGTGTCAACAAGGAAAAAATTGTTCCTATCACCGAAACAGTGAAGGATATCAGTAATTTCCAGCCTGAACAGCAATTACAGACCACCGACCGCGAAGTGAAAATCCGCCGCGAAAAAGAAGCGGACACTTACTCGCTCATTATCAGCAACAACGAGGCAGCAGGAAAATATACTTCCAATGCTAACCTCGCCGCTGCGGTTCCCGGTGGATTCCAACCTGCTGAAGAAGGTTTCGTTGGTAAATTCAAAAAGGATAGCCTGGAAAAAGTATTGTCCGTATTAGGTACAGACTTCTCCCAGACCGTTACCTTCGGTTACTTCGCACTGATCCTTATGGCCCTCTTTATTGTGGCATTAGGGTTCTCCTTACAGCAGACAGCTGCCAATCCTTTTGCCATCCTCCTCGGAGATCCTGCGAAAGGTTCGCACCGCCTCAACCTGGCCGGTGGTATCAACTCTTTCGGTACTACGATCGGGCCAATCATCGTGAGCATGCTGCTCTTCGGTGGTACTAAAGGCGAGGGCGCAGGCGGCACTGATATCAGCAAGATCAACGCGCTGTATATCATGCTGATCGTTCTCTTCCTCGTAGCTGCTGCCATTTTCGCATTTGTGAAAATGCCTGAAAACAAAGACGACGGCGAAGTCTTCGAAACATCTCCTAAAGCAACCAAAGCTATCATCGGTATCTCCCTGATGTTCGTACTGATCCTCCTCGGCCTCTGGCTGAAAGTGGAACTGCCACTGTTCATCACCGGTATCGTAGGTATCATCGGTATCCTCTTTGTTGCACAGCTGTCTTCCCAGAAAAATCCTGAAGGATGGGGCGCTATGAAATATCCACAGCTCACGCTGGGTATGCTGGCGATCTTTATCTATGTAGGGGTGGAGGTAACCATCGCTTCCAACCTGGGCGCTCTCCTGAAACATCCCGGCTTCCTGACCGCAAACGGCCTCGCTGAATCTCAGCTCGATCCTTATGTATCGCTCTTCTGGGGTTCTATGATGATCGGCCGCTGGACAGGTGCTATCAGCGTTTTCAACGTATCTAAAAATACCCGCAAGATCCTGTGTGTTGTTGTTCCTTTCGTAGCTTACGGTGTTGTACTGGGCGCTAACGTACTTAAAGGCAACGAAATATCTCAGCTCTATCCATATGCGATCTGTATCCTGATCCAGATTATCGGTTTCTTTGCCGGCCAGGACAAACCTGCCAAAACACTGATGATCTTCGGTTTACTGGGTGTAGGCGCAGTATTGATTGGTCTCTTTACCACCGGTCCATTAGCTACTTTCTCACTGATCAGCGGCGGTCTGTTCTGCTCTGTAATGTGGCCTAGCATCTTCGCACTGTCTATCGGCGGTCTCGGAAAATACACCGGACAAGGTTCTGCGTTCCTGATCATGATGATCCTGGGTGGTTCACTGATTCCTCCTGTACAAGGCGGTCTGGCAGACGTTCCTGCTATCGGCATCCATATGTCATACGTTATTCCGGGTCTGTGCTTCGCATACCTCGCATTCTTCGCATTCAGAGTTAAAAACATATTAAAATCTCAAGGAATTGATTATGAGTCAGCAACTAGCGGTGGGCATTGATATTGGGGGGACTAATACAGTATTTGGCATCGTAGATCGCCGCGGCAACATCCTGAGTGATGGCAAGATGTCAACCAAAAGCCATGATAACGTAGAGGATTTTTTAACAGAACTCCACGGCCACCTGAGCATATTAATTGAACAGGCTGGCGGCATTGAAAATATAAGAGGTATTGGCGTTGGTGCACCTAACGGTAACTACTACACGGGTAATATCGAATATGCGCCAAATCTCAGATGGCGCGGCATCATACCTTTGGCAAACCTGCTGGAACAGCGCTTCGGCCTTCCTACAGTATTGACAAATGATGCTAACGCAGCAGCCATAGGTGAAATGACCTATGGTGCTGCCAGAGGAATGAAAGATTTTATCATGATCACCCTGGGCACCGGCGTAGGCAGCGGTATCGTTGCAAACGGACAGCTGATCTACGGTCATGATGGTTTCGCAGGTGAACTGGGCCACTGTATCGTACAGCCTGGCGGCCGCCTCCATCCAGGTACCGGCATGCGTGGTTCCCTCGAATCATACGCTTCCGCCACCGGCGTTTGCAATACCGCTAAAGAATTCCTGACCACCCGTCCGGATGCCGAAAGCGTACTGCGTCAGTACCCGCTGGAAGAAATCACCTCCAAAGTGATTTATGAAGCTGCCATGAAAAATGATAATCTCGCGAAAGAAGTCTATGAATACACCGGTAAAATCCTCGGTGAAGCACTGGCCAACTTCGTTATGTTCTCCAGCCCGGAAGCCATTATCCTCTTCGGTGGCCTCACCAAAGCCGGAGAAATGCTCATGAAACCTGTGCGCATCCACATGGAAAATAATGTGCTCCCGATATTCCAGAATAAAGTTAAATTGCTGTTCTCGGAATTAAAGGAAAGCGATGCCGCAATCCTGGGTGCCAGCGCCCTGGCATGGGAAATGAAAGATTAAAAATTCATTTAATGAAAGATAGAAGAAATTTCCTGAAAACAGCGGCCCTCAGCGCCGCTGTTTTCTCTTTAGACAGTGTAACAAGTGCAGCAAATGCACAAGCGAAAAAAGGTGCCGTAAAAGGTAAACCTATTGTTGTTTCTACCTGGGACTTTGGCCGTGCCGCCAACAGCGCCGCATGGGAAATCCTTAAAAAAGGCGGCCGCGCCCTCGATGCAGTAGAAGCTGGCGTACGTGTGCCCGAAGCGGATCCCAATAACCACACCGTAGGTTATTCCGGCTACCCCGACAGAGACGGACGTGTTACCCTCGACGCCTGTATCATGGACGAACTGGGCAACTGCG
Source organism: Chitinophaga sp. Cy-1792 (assembly GCF_011752935.1). Lineage (NCBI taxonomy): Bacteria > Pseudomonadati > Bacteroidota > Chitinophagia > Chitinophagales > Chitinophagaceae > Chitinophaga > Chitinophaga sp. Cy-1792. The sequence continues at coordinate 2,072,997 of NZ_VWWO01000001.1, read as the reverse complement.
GCTCCGTAGCAGCACTCGAACACATTACACATGCCATCTCTGTAGCACGTATGGTAATGGAAAAAACACCACACGTAATGCTGGTAGGCGATGGCGCTCTCCAGTTTGCACTCGCCAACGGCTTCGAGAAAGAAAACCTCCTCACGCCGGAAGCTGAAAAAGCATGGAAAGAATGGCTGAAAAAATCTGAATACAAACCAGTCATCAACATCGAAAATAAATCGTACAACAGCTCCGGCGCTACCGCATTCAACCCGCTCATGCTGCCAGGAAATGTGTACAATCATGATACCATCGGTATGGTGGCCATGGACGCTGAAGGAAACCTCTCCGGCGCCTGCACTACCAGCGGTATGGCTTTCAAACTGCATGGCCGCGTAGGTGATTCTCCTATCATCGGCGCCGGACTCTATGTAGACAACGAAATCGGCGCTGCTACCAGCACCGGCGTTGGTGAAGAAGTCATCAAAATAGTGGGTAGCCACCTCGTGGTAGAACTCATGCGCCAGGGTTATCCGCCTGAAGCAGCTTGTAAAGAGGCCGTTACTCGTATCGTGAAACGCAGCCCTTCCAAAGCAAAAGAAATTCAGGTTGGCTTCCTCGCCCTCAACAAAAAAGGCGAACATGGTGCTTACTGCCTGCAGCAAGGCTTTAGCTATGCTGCACTCAGCAATAAAGAAGAGAATGTGCTGATCAACGGCAAATCATACTTCAAATAAACCCTCCGGTTTCCGTGTCCGCCTTCGGCGGACACGGAAACCGGCAAAAACAAACAAAAGGAAACTCGTTATGCTTACCCTTGAAATCTGCGCCGGCTCAGTAGCCTCCTGCATCGCAGCAGAACAAGGCGGTGCCCACCGCATTGAACTATGTGACAACCTCCTGGAAGGTGGCACCACCCCAAGTTACGGAACCATCGCTCTCGCACGCGAAAAAGTAAATATAGACATCTACCCTATCATACGCCCACGTGGTGGCGACTTCCTCTACTCCGACCTCGAATTCGAAACCATGAAACGCGATGTTGTCATGGCCAAACAACTCGGCTGCAACGGCGTAGTAATCGGTATCCTCACCGCAGACGGCAGAGTAGATAAACAACGCTGTAAATTACTGGTAGACCTGGCATGGCCCATGGGCGTTACCTTCCACCGCGCATTCGACATGACCGACAACCCATTCGAAGCACTGGAAGATATCATCGCCATCGGTTGCGAACGTATCCTCACCTCCGGCTGCAGAAACACGGCGGTAGAAGGTGCCTCCCTACTCAAAGACCTCGTCATCCGTGCAAACGACAGAATCGCTATCATGGCTGGTTCCGGCGTACGCAGCACCAACATCGCCGACCTGGTTAAAACCACTGACGTCACCGAATTTCATACCTCCGCAAAAGCGTATATCGATAGCAAAATGCAGTTCCGCAACCCTAATGTCAGCATGGGCGGCATACCTGGTGTTCCGGAATATGGCATCTCAGAAACACAGGAAAAAGAAGTTCGATTAATACGCGAAACTGCTGAAAAAGCATTGACAGATAAGCATTAATACTGTATTTTCGCTATTTGCCATTTAGGGCTTGCTAGTATTCAGTTAACTTAAAAGTGAACAACCATGAAAAAACTCATCCTTGCAGCAGCCATGCTGCTGGGCGGACTCTATTCCCACGCCCAGATCAAAGGTGTAAAACACGTTATTCTTATCGGTATGGACGGCTTCGGTGCCTACTCCTTCCCTAAAGCCGATAACCCGAACATGAAACAAATGATGAAAGATGGCGCCTGGACACTCGAAGCCAGAAGTGTGCTGCCTTCTTCCAGTGCAGTGAACTGGGCATCTATGGTCATGGGCGCCGGTCCTGAATTACACGGCTATACCGAATGGGACAGCCGCACACCGGAACTCCCTTCACGTACCCTCGATAAGTATGGTATGTTCCCATCTATCTATACTTTATTAAGAGAACAAAAACCAAAATCCGAAATAGGTGTCATCTACAGCTGGCAAGGCATCGGTTACCTGTTCCCTAAGGCAGCAGTAAACCACCAGGTTCCTACCCACGACAACGATACATTAGCCACCACGGAGGCTGTTAGCTATATTAAAGAAAAGAAACCTGACTTTCTGTTCGTACATTTCGATCAGCCGGATGGCGTTGGACATGGTATCGGCCACAATACACCGGAATACTATGACCAGGTGAAGAAAAACGATGAACTCCTCGGACAGATCCTCCAGGCAGTGAAAGATGCCGGCATGTGGGACAACACCATCATCCTGCTCACCGCAGATCATGGCGGTATCAAGAAAGGCCATGGCGGCAAAACCATGGAAGAAATGCAGATTCCATGGATTATCCGCGGCCCTGGCGTGAAAGCCAATACACAGCTGAAATCCAGCGTAATGACCTACGATACCGCTGCTACCCTCGCCTGGATATTTGGCCTGAAAACACCACAGGTATGGATCGGACGCCCTGTTACTGAAGCATTTAAATAATCGCTGCACATGAAGAAATTAGTACTCCTGGCAGCAGGCGCACTGCTCGCAGCTGCCGCCAATGCCCAACAGCTAAAGGTTTTGACCTACAATACCCACCACTGCGGTAATATGAAGAATGTGGTAGACCTGCAAGGTATCGCCAATGTTATCAAAGCAGAAAACCCGGACTTCGTTGCACTACAGGAATTAGATAGTGTTACCAGCCGCACCGGCAAAGTTTTCCAGCTCAAAGAACTGGCGAAACTCAGTGGTATGCCCTATTACTATTTCGGCAGATCAATGGCATACGATGGCGGCGCCTATGGCACCGGTATCCTCTCCAAACATCCGATAACAGCCAGTGAAACATTACAGATTCCCGTAGCTACGGGTATTGAGCCAAGAGCTACCAGTATCATCACTGCTCAGCTGCCTTCAAAAAAGAAAATCGTTTTCGCCTCCACCCACCTGGATGTAGAAGATGATCCGGCATACAGGATTAAAGAAGCGGAACTCCTTCACAATTATTTTAAACAGACGAAATACCCTGCCATACTGGCCGGCGATTTTAATGCTACTCCGGAAACAAAAGAAATTACTATCTTGAAAACGCTGTTTTCGGATGTTGCCGCCAACGCAGGAGCCACGTTTCCTTCCGATAACCCGGATACTAAACTGGATTATATCTTTCTCAGACCTATCGGTCAGTACAAAGGTATCAGTGCCAACGTGATAGACGAGAAGATCGCATCGGACCACCGACCTGTAAGTGCTGTTATTAAAACAGTGAAGTAGTTTTTGCCAACGAAATCAAACCAAGACCACAATATGATGATTAAAAAATTGACCAATTGGGGCCTTTTACTGGCTGTATTGGGACTGTTCAGCTGCTCCAACAGCGGTAAAACAGGTACTCCAAAAGGCCAGGTGAGTATCATTCCTATGCCGGTGAGTGTAAAAGAAAGACAGGATTCTTTCCTGCTCGATAAACACACCGTAATCTTCGCCCGCAACGAAGAAGGTAAACAAATTGCTGTACTCTTCAATAGCTGGCTGAAAGAGCTCACCGGCTATGAACTTGAGCTTACAGACAAAATTCCTGGTGACAATGGAATTATCATTGAAACAGCGAAGGATACTTTACAGCCAGAAGGGTATATCCTGGGAGTAAGTAATAAAGGAATCATTATTTCCGGTAGCCCTGCAGGTGCATTCTATGGCATGCAGTCGCTGATTCAGTTATTGCCTACAGAAAAAGGCAGCAGCCTGATCATCCCTGGTGTAGATATTCAAGACAATCCACGCTTCGCCTATCGCGGCCAGCACCTGGATGTATGCCGTCACTTCTTCTCTGTCGATTTTCTGAAGAAGTTTCTCGACCTGATGGCGATGCATAAATACAATACCTTCCACTGGCATCTCACAGATGACCAGGGCTGGCGTATTGAAATTAAAAAATATCCACGCCTCCAGGAAGTGGCTTCCAAACGTAAGGAAACCATGGCCGGCCATTACGAGGAACCGGGAAAATACGATGGTAAACCTTACGGTGGCTTCTATACACAGGAACAGGTAAAAGAAATCGTGAAATATGCTGCCGACAGACATATCACCGTTATTCCTGAAATTGAAATGCCAGGCCACGCACTCGCGGCACTGGCGGCATATCCTAACCTGGGCTGCACCGGCGGACCTTACGAAGTAGGTACCCGCTGGGGCGTACTGGATGATGTGTTCTGCGCAGGTAACGATAGCGTATACACGTTCCTGGAAGGCGTACTCGATGAAGTATTACCGCTCTTCCCAAGCAAATACATCCACATCGGTGGCGACGAATGCCCGAAAGTACGCTGGCAGAAATGTCCTAAATGCCAGGCACGTATGAAACAGGAAGGCCTGAAAGATGAACATGCTTTACAGAGCTACTTCATCCAGCGCATGGAAAAATACCTCAACGGCAAAGGACGCCAGATCATCGGATGGGACGAAATCCTCGAAGGTGGCCTCGCTCCTAACGCTACAGTAATGAGCTGGAGAGGTATCGAAGGTGGTATCGCCGCTGCGAAACAACACCACGATGTTATCATGACGCCTGGCGATTTCTGCTACTTCGATAAATATCAGTCTAAAGGTAAAAATGAACCACTGGCAATCGGTGGTTATCTCCCTGTAAGCAAAGTATATGGCTATGAGCCTGTTCCTAAAGAACTTACTGCTGACGAAGCTAAATACATCAAAGGTGCACAGGCAAACCTCTGGACAGAATACATCGGTGATTCCGATTATGCGGAATATATGGAATACCCTCGTGCTGCTGCCCTGGCAGAAGTACTCTGGAGCCAGCCGGCACAACGTAACTACGATAATTTCGTGGAAAGACTGAAAGTACATGTGAAGCGCCTCGACCTGAAAAAGGTGAACTATGCAAAACATGTTTTTGAGGTATCCGGTACACCGGAAGATAATAAGAAAGGCGGCGTTGAAGTAAAACTCGATGCTAAACTGGATGGCGGTAAAATTTTCTATACTACCGACAGTTCTGCTCCTACTCCGCAGTCGCAAGCCTATACCGCACCGGTACAGGTACTGAAAACCGGCGTGGTACGCGCACAGGTTTTCCAGGATGGTAAACCTTTCGGTAATGAATACAACCAGCCTTTCCTGTTCCACAAGGCACTGGGTAAAAAAGTAAGCATTACGCCTGATCCGGAGCCTAATTACAACCCAGGCAGCAGCTTTGCGCTGGTAAACGGCATCCAGGGTATCGGCACTTACAATGATGGCCAGTGGTTTGGATTTAAGAAAGACTTTACCGCTACTGTTGACCTGGACAGCGTACAGGAAGTTAAAATGCTCGGCACCAATGTACTCAGCATCAAAACTAACTGGATCTATGCACCTAAAGTACTGACTTTCAGTGCTTCTGAAGATGGCAAAACCTTTAAGGAAGTATATAAGCAAACTGCCTTTTCACAAAATGGCATCAACCAGGTGAGAACCGTGATTACGCCGGTACGTGCACGTTATATAAAGATGACGGCACAGCACTTCGGTATGATCCCGGCAGGTGCAGAAGGAGCGGGTAATCCTGCGTGGTTGTTTGTAGATGAGATGATTGTAAATTGATTTTAACAGCTTCCAATAGCTGATAAATAAAGAAAACCGTCTCTACCAGGTAGAGGCGGTTTTTTTGTTTGTTGACTCCTACACCAATTTATTATGAAAAAAAAGCATTCCCGGGTAAAAAAGCTGTTGTCAGCTGCAATAACACCGCAGTTAACGGCTGTTATAAGACATTCACCTGTTCTTAAATCACTGCTATTGGCTCATTTAGGGGTAAATCAGTAGGAAGAAGCCGTAATTACTGCCTACTATCGTTGTATCATTCCCGATATACTTCTATCAAAGCTATCTGGTATATTAACGGATAACTATATAAAATGGTTCTAATCTCTTAAAAAGAAATTTCTATTAAATAAGTGCTAAATAACTATACACATTAGCAGTATTTTTTTTAATTTTCCGGCTCGTTTTTAAACCGCATCTAATCAAAAACGCAAACAATGACGATTAATCATCAGGAAATCGAACTGATCGACAGCTTTGAACAAATTGCTGTGGAAATACATTCCTCTGCCAGGGAAGGTTCGAAAGCAATTGCTCAGGAGATCGCAGCTTTAATTCGCGAGCGCCAGGCTGCCAATCAGAAATGTGTATTAGGACTGGCCACAGGCTCCACTCCTAAATACCTCTATGCCGAACTTGTTCGCCTGCACAAGGAAGAAGGGCTGAGCTTCAAGAATGTTATTACGTTTAACCTGGATGAATACTACCCTATTGAGCCGGATGCTCTCCAGAGCTACAACCGCTTTATGAAAGAACATCTGTTTAATCATGTAGACATTGCCGAGGGTAATTATCATGTACCGGATGGAACTATTCCTAAAGACCAAATCAAGAAATACTGCGAGGAATACGATAAGATGATCGAAGCTGCCGGTGGTATTGATATTCAGATCCTGGGTATCGGTAACAACGGTCACATTGGTTTCAATGAGCCAGGTTCTCATATCAATTCCCATACTCGTCTGATCACATTGGATAACAGCACCCGTCTGGCCAATGCCTACGAGTTCCCTAATATGAGCCAGGTGCCACGCCTTGCCATCACCATGGGTATCGGTACTATCATGAAAGCTAAACGCGTGCTCCTCATGGCATGGGGTTCACACAAAGCTAAAATCGTTTGCCGCTCTGTAGAAGGTCAAAGCACTGACTCTGTTCCTGCTTCCCTCCTCCAACAGCATGCTAACTGCAAATTCGTTATCGATGAACAGGCAGCTACCGAACTTACCCGCTTCAAAGAACCATGGCTCACCGGCGACTGCGAATGGACTCCTGGTCTGATCCGCAAAGCTGTTACCGGCCTGGCACTCAAACTGAACAAGCCAATCCTCATGCTCACCGATAAAGACTACAACGAAAATGGTCTCAACGACCTCGTTGTGCAATACGGTTCTGCATATGAGCTGAATATCCTGGAATTCAACGCGATCCGTGATACCATCACCGGATGGCCAGGTGGTAAACCAGGCACCCAGCTGCCTAACCATCCTGAACGCTCCCAGCCTGAGAAAAAACGCGTGCTGATCTTCTCTCCGCACCCTGACGACGATATCATCTCTATGGGTGGTACCTTCATCCGCCTGCACGAGCAAGGTCACGATGTACACGTAGCTTACCAAACTTCCGGTAACATCGCTGTAACCGACGAATTTGTACTGCGCTTCATCGACTTCGCCGTAGGTTTCGAAAATATGTTCGATATCGACGGTAGCAAGAGCTCCGCTATCATGGCTGCTGCAAAAGCATTCATCAACAGCAAGAAACCTAGCCAGAAAGATACACCTGAGATCCGCTCCATCAAAGGACTGATCCGCCGTTGTGAGGCTAAAGCTACCTGCCGTTACGTAGGTATCGCTGAAGGTAATGAACACTTCATGAACCTGCCTTTCTATGAAACCGGCCTGGTAGAAAAGAAACCAATGGGTCCTGAAGATGTGAAACTGACCGTAGACCTCCTGCGCGAAATCAAACCACATCAGATCTATTGCGCTGGTGACCTCGCCGATCCACATGGTACACATAAAGTTTGCCTGGACATCATCTTCGCTGCCCTGGAAGAAGTTAAAAACGAAGACTGGGCGAAAGATTGCTGGGTATGGATGTATAAAGGTGCATGGCAGGAATGGGATATCCATGAAATCGAAATGGCTGTTCCTATGTCCCCTGACCAGGTTTACCAGAAACGTCTGGGTATCTTCATCCACCAGAGCCAGAAGGATGTCGTTCCTTTCCAGGGAACAGACTCCCGTGAGTTCTGGGAACGTGCGGAAGACCGTAACGCCAATACCGCTGGTTTATATGACAAACTGGGTCTGCAACAATACGCAGCCATGGAAGCTTTTGCACGCTACCACTTCATGTAATCAGCATAGAAAATATACAATAAGAAATCCTGCCCGTATAGGCAGGATTTCTTTTATACCTTATACCGCTGGTATAATTTAGCGTTGTTATTCCGATTATTCCGTTAAATTACGTCAGAAAACAGAATGATCATTCATGGAAAATGATATCCTTATTGACTTCAGGTTTACTAAGGCAAAACCCGGCTTCGGCGACCTGTTCCTGATAACAGGTGAAGCACACCCTAAATTCTCGCCTCGTAACACTGCTTTTGAAAAGCTGGCCCCTCTTGGCTTCGAACAACTCGACGACTTTTTTGGTATCCTCAATACTGAAGAAGGCGGAGATGATGTGATCGTATGGCTTTTCCCTATGCAAAACGGCGAGGAAGTATTCCACAACAGCGGCCCTTTCGATGCTATACGCCTGTCTTACAGCGCACTGCGTAATACACCGGAAAGCATCGCCACCCTGGAAGAATGCTTTAATACAATCAATGCTAGTCTGGATACCGAAATATTATTCGACGGTAATACCGTTAAATCTTTCGATGCCATCAAAAAGAAAGCAGATGAAATCGTGGCCCACTGGCGCGAAAACAATGTAGAACCCGGATCTGATGCCAGTCTGCTCATCGATGAAGATGATGAGGATTGGGAAGATGAAGACTGGGAAGATCAGGATTGGGTAGATGAAGATGAAGAAGAGAAAAAATAGTTGTGTTGTTTATAAGAATTAAAAATCAATCCCGTCTCTACTCAGTAGAGACGGGATTGATTTTTTAAGAGATATTCATTATCTTACATTACCTGTACTAATCCTGACGCCAACATCTATGACTAAACGTAATTCCAGAGGCTATGCCGGCCTTGCCTTAGCTGCCGTTTTTATCCTGATACTGATGGTATCCGGTATCCCTGGCTCCCACTCCGCAGCAAAAGAGAAATGCACCCAGCGTTCCGCCGTGGTAGCTGAAGTCAAAAATGGTACTCCCGGAATAGTCATACATCTCGCGCACGATCCCAAAATCTACTTCATCTCCCGTAAAAACGAACGCGGACTCACAGCAGCCATCCTCGAAAAACAACTGGAAGGCCACAACGTAAATATGCTCGTTGCTGATAACTGGTCGCCACTGGACCCATTCTCCAGTATGCTTGAAATAGAAGAAATTAAGATGAACGAAGCCATCATCTATAGCAACAAATAATCCCCTCGTTACAGCCATACAAGGTATTCCTCCGGCAGCATACTGCCGAACCATCCTTTTTTGTATCTTAGTCTCTGTATTTGTGAGACTTATGAAGAAAATCATTCCGTTCATCCTTGTTGTATCCGTGATAGTTGCCTGTACGGATAAACGTAAATCCCCAAAAGGGCAGGCCCAACTTGTCGACAGTATTACCACTCCTGTTACCAAACAGGCTAAACCCATTCTGGGCGAGCGTATCAACGGGTCGGCTACTGTGCGCCAGGCGCCAAACGGACAAACCATTGCTTCGCTCCTCGATTATGTACCCATCCGCTGCGCTGCCATCCGCCAGGGCTGGTACCCTGTTAATATCGATATAGACATTACTGCAACAGAGTACAATAACCCGACCTTTAAGAAAGGCCGGAAAATAGCTGTAGACGGTGTTCCCGCGGGAGAGCTGCTTCGAACAGTCAAACTCCCTGTTTCCACCAACGGCGAAAAAATGTGGGCTACCATCGAAGGGGTGGTGGAACAGAAAAGTATCCGCAACGGCACCATCATTGAAGTGGCGGCAGTTAACTTCCTCAAACAACATAAAGATTATAGTCTTGCCAGCCTCCAACCCTTTATCCACAACTTCAAACTGGATGAAGACAGCGCTATCAAGCCCTATGCACTCTTTTACAATTATGAAAGCGGTATCGACGACCCCAGTCCTATGTACCGCCTTGCTTTAATATGCCAGGGCAAACAGCTGATAGGTATCCTGCACTCACGGCCACTGACCTACGAAGGAACCACTCCACGCCGTCTCCAGAGAGGCTTTGCAGTTAATTTCCTGCCAGGTATTGATAATTATCTCAAAGAAGATTTCTGCAAAAAATTCAATACTTATATTGTAAGCGTTGATTAAGGTCATAACTTTTTGTTATAACCGATTACTATTAACCATTTGACTTCAGCCGCTGCTGTCCTGAACTTTGCATCATTATCAACGTTCAGAATATGCAACAACAGAAGACCATTACCCAGGCCACCAGACAAAAAAAATTACATAAGCCGCTTTTCATAACAGCCGCTGCCATCACCCTGCTTCCCTTTATCAGCACGCCGGTAGCGCTGCTGCTGGGTATAGGACTGGCCCAAACCATCGGCAATCCCTATCAGCAGCTGACCAGGAAACTCACGCACTGGCTGCTTCAGCTCTCCGTAATTGGCCTCGGCTTTGGCATGAATGCCCACAATGCCCTGAAAGCCGGCAGGGAAGGCTTTCTGCTTACCATCGCTTCTATCAGCACCACCCTGCTTTTAGGATGGCTGCTCAGTAAGATATTCCGCATAGATAAACATACTTCCCACCTGATCTCCAGCGGCACCGCCATCTGTGGAGGCAGCGCCATAGCGGCTATTGCGCCGGTAGTAAAAGCCAACGAAAAACAACTCAGCGTAGCCCTGGGAATTATCTTCCTGCTCAACAGCGTAGCCCTGTTCCTCTTCCCTGTTTTAGGGCATATGCTGCACCTCAGCCAGACCCAGTTCGGACTCTGGAGCGCCATCGCCATACACGATACCAGCTCTGTAGTTGGCGCCGCCAGCAAATATGGCGACGAAGCCCTGCAAGTGGCCACCACCGTGAAACTGAGTCGCGCCCTCTGGATCATCCCTGTGGCATTGATCACCTCCCTGCTGTTCAGAACCAAAGGAGCCACCATCAAGATACCATGGTTCATCGGGCTGTTTGTAGTGGCCATGCTTATGAACACCTTCCTTCCCATTCAGCAGATCAGCCCCATACTAACGGGAAGCGCCAAAACGGGATTATCCCTGACACTCTTCCTCATAGGAGCCAACCTCACCAGGGAAATGCTTCGGGGCATCGGCTGGAAGCCATTATTACAAGGGGTGCTGCTCTGGGCCTTCATCAGCATCAGCGCCTTAATGGTGATCCTGCAACTGCATTAATATTGCAGGAAATGTGCCCGCATTTATTTACATTTGATATACTAGGAATAACTGATACTCATCATTATTCATATCGTTCTGAAAAACTATTACTGGCCCTTATAACCATTTCAACTTATGAGCTGGAAATACGGCGGTCGCGCTGCTACGTTCATTGCTTTCTTCAGAGCAATCGAAAGTACTGCACCTGCCACCAGAAGGTTATTACATGATCCATTTGCAGCAGCGTTTCTCCGCCCATGGCAACAAACGGTGGTATCCTGCTGCAATGCCGGATTCTTCAGAAACATGGTAAAAAATCTGCTCCAGCTCCGTTGGGCCGGCGGTTATACCTCTGTGGTAACCCGCACCAGGCGCATCGATGACATCATCAAAGATGCCGTATCCAACAACGGTATCAACCAGATTATCACCCTGAATGCACGCTTCGACACCAGGGCACACCGCCTCCGGACCAGCATACCAGTGAATTATGTAGAAATAGACCATCCTGAAATGCAGCAACTCAAGCAAAGCAAACTCTATGACGTAATAGACATGCCCGTGAGCTTTGTAGATTATATCGCGCTGGATATGGAAAAAGAATCGCTATCGGAAGTACTGGTCAATCATCTGCAAAAAGAACATTATAAAACCCTCTTCCTCTGGGAAGGCATCACCTCTACACTCAACCCCGCTATCATCAATGACTTCTTCAGGTATGTAGCCAGGTACCCCGCAGGCACACAAATCATTTTCTCCTATATCCAGTCATCCGCATTGAAAAATTCGACAGATACAGCCATGCTCAAAGGCTACAACGATGTAGCACGGTTTCTCAAAAATGCCGGCGAAGACTGGAACTTCAGCGCCAATAGCGATACCTGGAAAAATATCTTCCAAAACCGTAATATGTTGATTCACTACGACGGTAATGCCAATGAATTCAGGCACCTCTACTTCAAACGCCAACGCTCCGGCATGAAAGGTTTTGAGTTCTGTCGTATCATCCACGCCGAATTACACTAACTTATCAGAAATTACAAATCATAATATGGAAACTGGGTCGGTTTAAAATATCTTTGCAGCACATCACCATCCCGACAGACCCATATGCATATTCATTACTTTCAGCATGTACCCTTTGAAGGATTAGGTTGTATCGCAGACTGGATAAATACCCACCAGCACCGGCTTACAGCGACCCGGTGGTTCGAACCGGACGCCGATACCAGTGAGGCAGCCAACGCCGATATGATCATCATCATGGGCGGCCCTATGGGCGTATATGAAGTAGCTGCCTACCCATGGCTCACAGAAGAAATAAATATCGTTAAATCAGCTGTAGCCAAAGGAAAGAAAGTATTGGGTATTTGCCTGGGCTCACAGGTACTGGCAGCCGCACTCGATGCTAACGTATACCCACATACGCAGCAGGAAATAGGATGGTTCCCGATAGATTTTACCTTCCAGGACAAGGCAGCCCAGCTGCTGGGTGTACTGCCACAGCATATGATCGTATTTCACTGGCATGGCGATACTTTCGACATTCCTGCCGGCGCCACACGCTTTGCCGCCTCTGCGGCCTGCAGTAACCAGGCTTACATCTTCAACAATGCAATAGGTTTGCAGTTCCACCTGGAACTTACGCCAGACTCACTGCAGGATATGCTGAAGAATGGCATCGGCGAAATTGCCGCCGGTGGCGCTTTCATCCAACATCAGGATACCATCCTGCAACACCAGGAACTCCTCACAGATACGAATAATACACTCATCAGACTGCTGGATTATCTGGCAGCTAAATAAAAATATATTATGGCCGCAGCTTATGACGTTTTGATAATCGGTGGTGGACCAATCGGCATCGCCTGTGCGCTCACCGCGCAGCGGGCAGGACTATCCTACCTGGTCATTGAAAAAGGTTGTCTGACCAACTCCCTTTACAATTACCCATTGTATATGACGTTTTTCAGCACCTCTGAAAGACTGGAAGTAGGTAATATTCCGTTCGTATCCATCAGCCCCAAACCCAACAGGCCGGAGGCTTTGGAATACTACCGCAGGGTTGCTGTCAGCAATCACCTGCACGTAAATCTCTTTGAAGAAGTATCAGAAGTAATACCTAACGGTAAAGAATATACGATACTCACCAATAAGCGCCAGTACCAGGCCCGCCACGTCATTATAGCCACCGGCTTCTATGATATCCCGAACCTGCTGAACATACCGGGAGAGGATCTTCCTAAACTAACACACTATTATAAAGATCCCCACTTCTACGCGACCCGTAATGTCATTGTTATCGGCGCCAACAACTCTGCCGTAGATGCCGCACTGGAAACCTACCGCAAAGGCGCAAACGTAACCATGATCATCCGTGAAAACGAAATAGGTAAACGCGTAAAATACTGGGTGAAACCGGATATAGAAAACCGTATCAAGGAAGGCAGCATTACCGCGCATTTCCATTCCTCGCTGGTGGCGGTAAGAGAAGAAGAAGCAGACATCCGGACACCGGAAGGCATCCTAACCATACCGAACGACTTTGTCATTGCCATGACAGGCTACCAGCCTAACTTTACGCTGTTGCAGAAAGCCGGCATCAAGTTATCTGAAGATAACAAACGTTATCCTGCATATAATCCACTGACGATGGAAACCAATATGGAAGGGATTTATCTGGCGGGTGTTGTTTGTGGAGGTATGGATACGCATGTCTGGTTTATTGAGAACTCAAGGGAACATGCGGATAAAATTATTCACCATATTAAGGCGAAAATGTAGTTTTTTGCTTCTTTTAAGCAGCGCCTATGGCGCTGCTTAAAAGAAGGCCCCTTTTGATTTCCGTGCCGAAGGCGCGGAAATCAAAAGGCTAAATAATATTAACTTCTCTCTCTAATACAACATTAAATTTCTCCTTCACACTCTCAATTACTTTCTGCGACAGCTCATAAATAGCATTCCCGCTGGCATTACCATAATTCACCAGCACCAGCGATTGTTTCGCATGAACCCCGGCATCCCCGTCCCTGTAACCTTTCCAGCCACATTGCTCTATCAGCCAGCCAGCAGCCAGCTTAAAGTTACCATCTGCCAACGGATAAGCCACCAGGTTAGGATAAGTGCCTTTCAAGGCTTCATAATGCACCAGGTCAACAGCAGGATTTTTAAAGAAACTGCCGGCATTACCAATTTCCGCCGGATTAGGCAGCTTACTGGTACGGATATTAATGACCGCCTGGCTAATAGCCTGTATAGATAAATCTTTTACACCCATATGTTCCAGCTCGGCCTCTATAGCGCCATAGCTGGTATTGAAATGGGGCTGCTTACTCAATCGGTAGGTTACGTTCAGGATCGCAAACTGATCTTTATACTGACGCTTGAATACACTCTCCCTGTAACCAAAATCACAGGCGGCATTATCAAACTTTACAACTGTCTTATCATGTAAATGAAATGCTTCCAGCTCCTGGAAAGTATCTTTGATTTCTACGCCATAGGCACCGATGTTCTGCATCGGACTGGCACCTACATTACCAGGTATCAGCGACAGATTTTCCAGTCCGGCCAGGTTATGCTGAATACAGTATTGAACGAACCCATTCCAGTTTTCGCCGGCGCCGGCTTTCACATATACGTAATCGTTATCTTCCCCGATAATCTCAATTCCCTTAATTTCATTTTTCAGCATAGCGCCATCGAAATCCCTGGTAAACAGTACATTACTGCCTCCACCAAGGATCATACGGCGTTCCTGCACCCTGGGATCTTCCAGCAATGCAGCAAGCTCCTGCTGGTTCGAAAAAGTAGAGAAATAGCGTGCAGTGGCAGAAAGGCCGAAAGTATTATATGACTTTAACAGAACATTATCAGATATCAGCATAACTAAGCATTCAAAAACTTAACTTTATAAGAGTATGAAGAAAATCATCAGGTGGTAGCCTGCCGCGTGCAGCCCACTATACAGAAAGAATTGGTGATACCTGTTTGATATTTCTTCTAACTATCAAAGATATAGGTTATCAATGGATTTACTAACAGTACATTCTATCCATGGAAAAAACAGCTATAGTAATTGGAGCAACAGGCCTTACAGGCACGCACCTGGTTTCTGCGCTTTTACATGATGGTTACTACACACATGTGAAGGTGCTGGTCAGGAAACACTGGTTCAACCCAAGACCGGGGCTGGAAAGCATTATCGTCAATTATGAAGATACCGGCAGCCTGCAATCATTACTGAAAGGCGATACCCTGTTCTGTTGCATTGGCACTACCATCAAAAAGGCCGGCAGCAAGGAAAATTTCAGGAAAGTAGATTTTGATATTCCGGTAAGATGTGCCACCATCGCACACCAGAACGGTGTAGAACAGTTCCTGGTAATGTCTTCGATTGGTGCAAACCTCTATTCCCGTAACTTCTACCTACGTACAAAAGGACAGCTGGAAGCTGCCATAGAAGCCATTAAATTCAAAGGCACCTATATCTTCCGCCCTTCTTTCCTGATAGGCCAGCGAAAAGAATTCCGGCTGGGAGAATGGATCAGCAAATACCTTATCCAGTTATTTTATTTTCTACTGCAAGGAAAATGGAAGAAGTACAGGGGGATCAAAGCCGCTACCGTGGCCAACGCCATGCTTAAAGTAGCCAAAAAGAACGAACCCGGTACCTATGTAATCGAATCTGATGCCATCCAGGAAATCGGAGAATCTCCGATCGCTGTTTGAGCAACACTACGTATCTTTAAATTCTTATGCAACGACTTATATTCTTCCTCACATTTTCCTGCCTGCTGACTTTATCCCGACCCGGTAAAGCGCAGGACGGCAGCTTTGCCGAAGGCTGGACGAAAGACGCCAGGAAACATACCGTCCCCACCGGACAAATGTATAACGTCCCATATTTCCTGTTACTCACCAGGGAAATTGTAAATTTTAATATCGATAGCAGGGATAAGGCAGATGGATATTCTTATTACCAGACCTTATACAAAAGCCTCCAGATTCAGCAGGACCTTGACCCGGACAAATTCGACAACCTCGAAATAAAATTAAAATCCTACGAGGAACCCCGTAGCATGCATATCCGCAAAATCAGCGCTGATGGCACCGCTACAGACCTCGAACGATCTGTACGCCTCAACCGTAACAGGGACGGCTCTTCTGAAATAAAAGTCACCGGACTCGCACTACGCAAAGGCGATGAGCTGGAATATGAACTGATCAGCAAAGTTCGTGGCGCCTATGCCGGCATCATGACCATTCAGTCCGATATCCCCTGCGCTGCTGCTGAATTCAGACTGATGACGCCTAAAACCATGGAATTCCTGGTGAAAAGCAATGCTGCCGATGTTTCCCCTACAGAAAGCCTGGAAGGAAACAGCCGCCTGTATGCCGCCACTGTTCATAATATCCCCCCTATCGTGGTGAATGACCTGTACAATGTGCAGTCCTTCCTTACCCGTATAGAATTCGGACTATTCAGCATCACTGAAAACGGCAAAACCAGCAAACTTACCTGGGACGACTTCGGAAAACAAACTTACGTGCCTTACGTAGCGCTCAGCAAAAACGAAGCTAAACAGGTAGAAAAGGAACTGGGCAGCCTGCCTTTCCTGAAAAACAGAATGCCGGTACAACAAACTATCTACATGGTAGAGCAGTATGTGAAGTCAAACTATGAGGTCTACCAATACCCTGGCGAGTTTGACCAGCCCGGCGATCTGGCAGTTGCCATCCGCGCCAAAAGGACCGATAAAGTCGGGATCATCCGCCTGCTGAATGCATTCTACTATTACCTCAACATACCAACACAGCTGCTGTTTACCTCTGCAAGAGATAATGTGCCGCTGAGCAGGGATTACATCAATCCTGACCTCGCTGAAAATACGCTGATCTACTTCCCGAATCAGGGACAGGCGATGGCCCCTACCGACTTCAGTTCCCGCTACCCTTGTTATCCGACACCATGGATTAACCAGCTGGCAGTACGTTGCAGGGATACCCTCGTAGGCCAGGAAAGCCAGGTACTCACCGATATGATGAATACCCCGATACCGCCTTATACATTCTCGAATATCAGTCTCGACGCCACCCTCACCGACTTCAACAACCCTACCTGGGATATTACGCAGTCGCTGGGAGGATATGCCGGCCTGAACGTGAAAAACGTATTCACCCGCACCGCAAAAAATCACGACGATAACGAAAGGAATAAAGTATTGAATGCCATCATTCCAATCTCACCCGAAGAAAGGAAAGTGGTGAAGTTTGAAGCATCCAATGAAGTGTTTACGGCACAACCGATGGACCAGCCTGCCGTGCTGAAATCCACTATCAATACGCCTAAGCTGATCGTTTCACAAAACAATACCAAAGAATTACGCCTTGGTGAAATGCTGGCAGGTGCCATTGTATTAAGTCCAAACCTGCCACCAGCAGGGTTCCCGGTACAACTGGCATTCCCGTTCTATTACGAAAGCCGCATCCACCTGGACTTACCGGCAGGATATAAAATAAAAAACAAAGCCGATTTTAATGTAAACATCAACTCAAAAGATGAGAAACTAGGCCTGAAAATGAGGATAGTACAGGAAGATAGCAAAGTGCATATCTACCTGATAGAATGGTTCAAAGACGTGGACTTCTACAACCAGGATAAAGAAACATTCCAGCAGGTCATCCAGCGGGTAAACATACTCCGCCAGCAGGTACTTACACTGGAAAAGTAATTCAATAGCGTATGACGCAAAAAAGAAATCCCGCAAACCGTATGGTTCGCGGGATTTCTTTTTTTATACAGCTTTATTCATATCGTAAAGGACGGTAGCCCGTTTCCATTTCCTCAATATCCTCTGCCCGACGTTTTAAATATTTTCTGATATACCACGCTGCCACAGCAACCAGGATACAACCCACAACAATAGGCCCCTTAGATGCAGCATCTTTTTCGATATTGTCAATATCAGCTTGCGGATTAAAAGTATGTACAGCAGGATCTGACTTTGAATAATATAACGGCATCGTTACTGTTTGCGGTTCTTCTTTCACCGTCTTCTTCTCATGATAGGTAGCATCTCCTATCTTATAGGAATACGAAATTTCATAGTCGGTAGACTTTACAACACCTTTTTTCTTTAAGATCGTTTGCTTGTACATGGGATCGAGAAGGGCCGTGGTGATGGTCGAATCCTTTATCATTGCCTGATAAACCGGAATTCTCTTTTTATCCAGTTGAAAGGCAACGTATAATGAGAAAAAAAAGATGGCAGCAACAAATAACAATACTATTCTGATGATACTCCCAATGTGCATGGGTGGGCGCTGTGGGTTTGTGTTAACTACAGTCATAGGTTTATAATTATTATTACACCAAGATAATAATTATAAAATATATAATAGTTTATATATACTAGATAAGTTGATTGACAATCATTTACACACAATCCACGTCTGGCACGATCACCACTGATCTGAATCTTTTTTCCGCCAGCAGCTGGATAAAGTATTCTCTCAGCAGGTATTTCGTTTGTGCGATCGCTTTAGCATCTCTGGGTAGTTTGATCAGCATTTCCTGCAGATAGTTATTTCTGACGCGGGCCACAGGAGGTGCGGCAGGTCCTACCATTTGCGGGCCTATATGCGGTTGCAGCCAGCTGGCCAGGATATGGCCGGCTTGTTCCACCGTTTGCTGATTTTTATGCTTTAAGGTGAGTTTCAATAAGCGATAAAACGGCGGATAGTGGAAGAACTGCCGTTCTGCGATTTCCGCCTCGTACATAGCTTTATAATCATGTGCCAGCACATAGTGCAGCACCGGATGCCGGGTATTGCTGGCCTGTACCAGTACTTTTCCCTGTCCATGCTTTCTTCCCGCACGGCCACTCACCTGCTCCATCAGCTGGAAAGCCCTTTCATTCACACGGAAATCGGGGTAACTTAGCAGACTGTCGGCACTGAGGATGCCTACCAGGTTTACATTTTCAAAGTCAAGCCCTTTCACAACCATCTGTGTACCCACCAGGATATCGATATCCCTGTCTTCCAGCAGCTTGATCATCTTGTTATGGCTATCTTTATTTCGTACTGCATCCACGTCCATACGGGCAATTCTTGCCTCCGGAAATATCTGCTGTAAATCGTCTTCTATCTTCTCTGTACCGAAGCTTTTAGGAATGAGCGACTGGCTGCCACAGGCAGCGCAGGTATATACATAGGGATACCTCGTACCACAATAGTGACAGGTTAGTTTATCCTGGTTACGGTGATAGGTCAGGGATACATCACATTGCTTGCAATGCGGTATCCAGCCACAGGTAGTACACATCAGGAAAGGCGCATAACCGCGGCGGTTCTGGAACAGGATTACCTGCTTCTGTGCAGCCAGACTTTCGGTAATGGCCACTTTCAATGCCTGGGAGAAATTGCCGTCCATGGTTTTTTCGGCCATTTCCTTTTTGATGTCCACAATATCGATAGCAGGCATTTCCAGGCCTCCATAGCGCTCGGAAAGCGTTACCAGCCCATATTTGCCCTGTTGGGCATTATAGTAAGATTCGAGTGATGGCGTTGCAGAGCCCAGCAGCACTTTAGCTTTGAACAATGCCGCATAATAAATCGCCGCATCCCTTGCATGGTAACGGGGAGCCGGATCCTGCTGCTTGTAGGAGCCGTCATGTTCTTCATCCAGGATCACCAGGCCAAGGTCGCGGAAAGGCAGCAACAGGCTGGAACGCGCGCCCAGTACAATACGCAGGTCACCGTTCTTTACCTTATTCCAGATTTCCACCCGTTCATTGTTATTGAACTTGGAATGATAGATACCGATCTGTTCACCAAAATGTTTCTGCAAACGGCGGATGATCTGTGCAGTCAGCGCGATTTCCGGGAGCAGGTACAATACCTGTTTTCCCGCTGCCAGCGCTTCTTCCATCAGCTTTACATATACCTGCGTTTTACCGCTGGAAGTAACTCCGTGCAACAGCGTTACCTGTTTGGATTTGAAATGTTCCTGTACGGCAGCAAAGGCCAGTTCCTGTGCAGGACTCAGGTCAAAATCCAGCTGAATATCAGACTTATGGTGTTTGATACGATCAACGGCGCGTTTCTCCAGGAGGAGAATACCCTTATCCGTCAGGCCTTTCAGCTGGGCGGTGGTAGCACCCGACTTCTTCAGCAGCTCGGGTTGTGTCACCTGGCCGGCTGTTTTGATAAGATGCAGATAAGCCAGCAGTAACTCCATCTGTTTGGGTGCACGTCCTAAATCATTGAACAGTGCCGCCAGTTTTTCTTCCTCGTGATAATCAGGATGAAGTAAGACGAAGTTTTCTGTTTTCTCTTTATATACTTCTTTTAATTCTTCATAAACCAGGCATACTTTTTTCTCGATCAGTTTTTTGATAACAGAATAAACTTCTGACTTGTCGAGAATCAGCTGCACCTCGTCAATACGAAGCTCCTTGCGGATTTGCAGGGCTTCGGCAATGAGATATTCATCATCGTCCAGCTGCGTATAGTCGTCGCCGAAAGCATCGTTATGCAGGAGCAACGTTTCGCTGGAGAGTTTAAGATGTGCCGGGAGTGCGGCATTCAGTACTTCGCCCTCACTGCACATGTAATAACTGGCTATCCACGACCAGAAGGTTATCTGTGTCGGGTATACGACCGGTTCCTTGTCCAGCAGGTCCAGTAAGGGTTTGGTTTTATAGTCGGCAGGTGCATTGTCATGTATTGCCTTCACTATACCGGCATACTTTTTCTGTTTACCCAGCTGAACAGCCACACGACTGCCCACCTGGATAGTGCCGAGCATATTGTCCGGAACAGAATAGGTGTAATTTTTTGGTAAGGCGAGTGGTAATATTACATCTGCATACTTCATGCGGTAGCTTGCAATGTTGGGTATTGGCGGCGTTTACGCAGCTCTGCGTCCATTATTTCGTAAACACGCTGTTTAAGGGTGTTGATATCGTCGAGGGTGAGGCCTTCCACCGGAACATTCGGGAGAAATACCACGCGGCATTTTCCTGGATTCAGTCCCATGAGGCCACCAGACGGAAAGCGGTCGCCGGCATCCACATATAATACCGGTTTAAGCGGGATCTGCATTTCAATGGCCATACGGAAAGCACCGTTATGGAAAGCACGCAGTGGCTCCTTTGTATCGTTGGTAGTACCTTCCGGAAACATCAGCACGGAGATACCGGCTTTCAGCATGGTCATCATTTCACGCACACTTTTGGCGCGTGCAGGTGCATTGGAACGGTCTACCGCTACGACAGAATTCTTATAAATGAACCCAAAAAACGGGATTTTAGACATTTCCACCTTTCCCAAAGGACGGAAAGGGAGTCGCATTACCTTTACTGCAATGGCTGCATCGAGGTAGCTGCGGTGGTTTACCACAAAAATACAAGGTTCATCATCCTGCTCACATGTATACTCCCTTGTAACAGGCATGCCTACCAGCGGAAACCAGGTATGTGCCCAGAAACGAAGGAAATAGAAGATGATATTTCCGCCCCGTTGCTTGCCCAGCAAAGACGCCAGGAAAATTGGCGGCAATATCAGAAACATGATTCCCAGAAAAAGGATAGCGGCGTATACTACATAGATAACACGCAACAATTTCATTAATAATTTCATAAACGCCCCTTGAAAGTGGTTTAATTAAGCTGGAAAACTACGACTATTATTACTAATAACGAATTCCGTTTTAGAATAATATACCTATTCACAATGACAGGTCCAATCCTTGTCCAGGTCAATACAGGTAATCACGCGGGCGTTTTCCTCATCGCAGGGAGCAAACACTATCCGGAGGTGCTGTCCGTCATGCGAATACCCCTCCAATGCAAAGGTTGGGCACGGATGATCATTGGGGTTTGATTTTTCCAGGTTGATGTTACCGTCATGAAGAATCTCTTCCACTTCCGCCTCCGTCACATGACGACAATCCATGCGACATTTGGCATGTTTCGTATATTCAAGGTGTGCGCGTCTATTCAGTAATTTTCCGGTATATGCCGCAGAAGGCCTGGGAGGATGAGTAACCACTGCCCCCGGTTTGGCAGCCGTTGGCTCACTTCTCCACCATTTCTGATGCCAGCCGGCCATGAGAAGTAGTGCTAATAACCCGACAGGAAGATATTTTTGTGCAGCTTTCATAAAATCTAATGGGGGCGTAAATTAGTCAAAATTACTGACCTGTCTATGACATAAAAAGTTGCTACCTTTGCCGTCCTTTATGGAACAAGTAAAAACAGTAGCATTTCATACACTAGGCTGCAAGCTGAACTTTTCAGAAACCTCCTCTATCAGCAGGTTACTGGAACAGGATGGCTTTGTAAAAACAGATTTTGACGGTACAGCAGATGTATACGTCATCAACACCTGTTCAGTTACAGATAATGCAGATAAAGAGTGTCGCCAGCTGGTACGTCGTATCCAGCGCCGCGCACCGGAGAGCATGGTTGTTATCACTGGTTGCTACGCCCAGTTAAAACCTGCCGAAATTGCCGCAATTGAAGGCGTAGACCTCGTACTCGGGGCTGCTGAGAAATTCAATATCGCCGAACACCTGAAAACACTCACCAAAGGCGACAGTGCTAAAATCTGTTCCTGTGATATTGAAGACGTAAACTCCTTCCACTCCTCCTATTCCTTACACGACCGTACCCGTACCTTCCTTAAGGTACAGGATGGCTGCGATTATAACTGTACCTTCTGTACCATTCCCATGGCCAGGGGTAAAAGCAGAAGCGATAGTGTTGAAAACGTAGTTAAAAACGCGGAAACACTGGCAGCTAATGGCGTAAAGGAAATCGTACTCACCGGTGTAAACCTGGGCGATTTCGGGAAAGGATTTGAAGGCGGTAAGAAAAGAGAAGAAACTTTCTTCGAACTCATCCAGGAACTGGAAAAAGTAGCTGGCATCGAACGCTACCGTATATCTTCCATCGAACCTAACCTGCTCACCAACGAAATCATCGAATTTGTGGCCAACAGCCGCAAATTCATGCCGCACTTCCATATTCCATTACAGAGTGGCAGCAATGATATCCTGGGCCGCATGCGCCGCAGATACCGCAGAGAACTATACGCTGAAAAAGTAGCGCTCATCAAACAATTCATGCCACATTGTGCCATAGGCGTAGACGTGATCGTAGGATTCCCTTCCGAATCAGAAGAACATTTCCGCGAAACATACGACTTCCTGCACAGTCTGGATGTATCTTACCTGCACGTATTCACCTATTCTGAACGTGCCAACACCATGGCGCTGGATATCCAGCCTGTTGTACCGGTAAACGTACGCCACGAACGCAATAAAATGCTCCGCAACCTCAGCCATAAAAAGCTGCAGTTCTTTACCGAACAGCATATCGGCGAAACCAGGAAAGTCCTCTTTGAATCTCATAACAAAGATGGCATGATGGAAGGTTATACCGATAACTATATCAAGATCACGACGCCTTTCAGAGAAGAATGGGCTAACAATATCATCGACTGGGAAATGAGATAATTGTTTATCCACTGGATAAAATCAATTTTATCATCTTCCTAAGGAAAAAATATAAAAAAAGAGCTGACCAACGCGTCAGCTCTTTTTTTATGCTAAAATCAATATAAGCTTCAGAAAAATAATGGGAAAAACATCTTCATTATTTCTAATTTCATAAAAAATACCGAACCCTTCACCTATGAAAAAATTATGCTTACTGGCAGCTTATGTCTTGTTATCTACCTATTCCAGTGCCCAAAAAGTAATCTCCATCGAATCGTATACCCAACCTGTTCCTGAAGGAAAAAAATGGGTCATTCCGCTAAATAAACAGCTGCTTATTGCTGTAAACCCGGAAGCATTAAATATGGGGAACGCCTGCAGTGCCAGTTTGCTCACTGACAATCCATCCACTGGTGCTATTTATGTATATACTAAAGCCTACATCCCCGATTATGGCTACTATATAATGTTTAAAGGGTTAAGATCATCCGGCTTTACCCCAAACGTACTAGCTATTACTCCCACACAGTTTAAATATTATAATCCCACTGAGGCAGGCAAAGGACTGCAATCCCTGAATGACAACCTGGTATTTTATCCGGGAGAATATGTAGGAGTTGATGAATGCCTGGTTAGTATACAGGCATATGAATACCCATTAAACGCAAAAGAATTGCAGGCGCGTAAAACAGCGCTGAACAAGGAAGCAGCCAGGGAAGCAGCCAATGCTGCCGCACTAAAAGCAAAAAAAGCATCTGAACAGGCGGCAGCAGCCAAAGCAGCAGAAGCCGAACGTCAGGCAACACTCAAAGCAAGAAAAATAAAAGAAGCCGACCTGAAAAAGAAATACGAAACTAAATTACCCTTCGACTACGCAGACGTTGACAACGATCCTATCACTGAGCTTTCCAATAAAGACGCATTCTGCCAGGAGATGGAAGAATTCCTCCACCTGGATAAACCAGGCAATTATGACATCTTCTTCACGGTAGATCTGATCTTTGACACTAACGGTAAAATCATCAGTGCTGTAAATGATCATTCAGACAATGTAAGATTATTAGCCACCCTGCAGAAATACTATACCGTAACGCCAGCCGAAATAAATATTGATGGCGAAAAGAAGTATGTACAACTGAAAGCTAATATGCGATTCAGCAGGCTGAAAACTGTCGTAAAAGATCAGGTATCAGGAAGCATGACGGCTACTGAAAATGCCGATAACACACTTTCAATCAATCTCTATAAAAATGCGGAAAATAAAAAAACACTGAATGAATCCGATACCGCGTTTGTGGGCCTTTTGTATAAGGAGGTGGTGAAACAATATACCCATGCGAAGAAAAAAGAAGTAAATAACAAGACAATTAAGGCAGACAGAACGATCTATAGCTATCTGATTTCTTTTAACCACAAATACCTCGGTACTAACGATATTGAACACACGTCACTGAGCAATTACTCCGTTTCAAAGCAGCACGGCTCAAATGCCTGGATTGGCAAAGCGGCACTCATAGGCGCAGATATTCTGATAAAATAGCAGCAGTAACAAAGGGTCTCGACTAAGTCGAGACCCTTTGTTACTATCAATATCATCTTTTTACTTATCTGTATTTTCAATTAATAGCTGTTGACCTTTCTTCAACATCATCACTGTAATACCATCACTACCTGTTTTAAACGATGATGACGCCATCGCCCCAGCAGCCCACTTTTTAAACGGCAGTTTTATCTTCAACAGACCATCTTTTTCTGCTGTTATTTTTACTGATTGCATTTTACCATTTTCCTTTTTTGCAGAGATAACAAAAGCGCCTTCTGCCCGCAGATCCTGGAATGATACATCTTTCCAGCTATCAGGAACTGCAGGGAATACTTCGATATAACCCATCCTGCTCTGTAACAACAATTCATGTACACCCTGCATAAACGCAAAGTTACCTTCCAGTGTAAATGGCCTGTAGGTAAAATTGGAATACTCTCCGCCTTTCTGATCTCCATTCAGATGAAAACTATTCACAGAACAAAAATTGGTGGCAAAAATATCCAGTTGTTTAACAGCTTTATCTGCCTCATGGGCACGTGCATACAGGCAGGCCATCCAGCTGAAGGAATAACCACACCATTCACGGGTACCATTCTTCTCTATCTGCTGCAGCGATTGGTGTATAATGGCTGCATCCTCCTGTTTATTATCATCCAGTAACGCCAACGGATATACGGCCATGTATGGCGACATATGCCGGTGCGATTCCGTAAGATCCTGTCCGGGCGCCACTGTGAGCCCCGTCTTATTTACATCATATGCGGGCAACTCTGATAAAATCTTTTGCCAGTGCGATGCTTCATTTTTGTTGTTGCCAGCGGCAGCTACTTCTGCGGCTGCAGTAAATAAGAATTTTGCCAATCCTAAATCGAAGTTCGTCCACTGTGGAAACCAGGCATTGATATTATTATCGTTAAACTCAGGACTGGAGCTGAGTGGCAGCACTCTTACCCCATTCTTCACCTGGCTGATATGCTCCAGATAAGTAGCTGCTTCATGGATATAGGTATATGCTTTTGTTTTCAGGAAGTTGTCATCCATGGAATATTTCCATTGCCAGTAGAAATGTTGTGCACACCAGGCCACCACTGTAGGCGACAGCGAATACTGAATCCAGCCACCCATCGGACTTCCATGCAACGTAGCTGTGCCGGGAACGTTCAATCCTTCCACGCCAAAGTATTGCTTTGTGTATTGCTTGTTGGCGGCTCTCATGTTCCAAAGCCAGTTAATATATCCTACAGCAAGATCCAGGTGGTTGCCGGTATAGGTAGGCCAGTAGCTGAGCTGCGTGTTGAGGTCGTTGTGGAAATCTCCTTTCCATGGTGGCAGGTTGCCGTTATCGGCAGTCCACACGGCCTGCAGTGTAATGGCCGGCGTGTTGCTTCTGGCCACAGCACCCAGTTTATACATATCCAGGTAATACTGACGCGCTATAATACTGTCAGGTAGCGAAACGGAAGACTTAGCCCAGAAACCAGTCCACCATTGGATATGCGCCTGCCAGTCGGCAGTGGATTGCAGATTATTATTCAGCACAGGCAGTACTGCTGCCTTATCATTTTCAATCACCCAGCTACCTATAATGCTGTTATCCGGTAACTTTTTCCATTGGATTTTTATTTCAAAATAGTGATGAGCATAGGTAGGTTGTTTATAGCTGATGGTATTTCCATTGCGCGTCACCACACCATTTTTATAGCCCAGCAACTGCACACTTCCCGGCGAAATACCGCCATTAGTGCTGGTTTTCAGGGTATCTGCAAATTTGTGTACGATTAATTCCGGTGATAAAACTTTAACTATCTCATCATCTTTTAATACCGGTAAATGACTGAAGGAGAAGTAACCAACATTTTGTGTTGCGGCTATGTAAGACGCAAAAGTAGCACCAGAGGAGAACTTCACGGTATTTAATGCGGTCTGGATATCCAGTACATTGGATACTACTGTGCCTAAACGTTCTATTTGAAATTCCATGGCCGCTACCGGCAATTTGGTAGGGTAAGGTGCATGGTAGGGATCATCGCCGAGGCGGTGTGCGGAATCATATTTTTTTTGCGCTACCCAGCGTTGTACATCTTTAAAATTAAATTTAGAGAGATCCAGTGCCTGTCTCTCATCCCAGAGGTCGGCCCGGTCGAGCGAAAGCCGGAGCCTGCCCTGTTTTTCCCATATCAGTGCCCCCAACATACCATTACCTAATGGCATGGCCTCATCCCAACGTTGGGCCAGGTGAGCTGATTCCAGGTTATATGCCGGCTTTACCTGCGCATTTGCGGTGGAAAAGGCTCCCGGAAGGCATAGGAAAATAAATACTATTGCTGCTTTTTTCATTGTTGATATTTTGTTCACTCCCTCTATTTTAGAAAATAAAGGATTTAATATCCAACTAAGATATCCAGGAAGATGATGTTACCCGTAAATTATTTTAGCAAATGCTGGCGTTATTTTAGCCGGATGATAGCATAAAAAAGGCGGAATCAGGAATTACCCTATCCGCCGGAAAATGTAATGATGGAAATGCGATTATTTCGGAAACCCTGTAGAAGCTTTCACTTCATCCATTTGCTTGTTGTGACGGGCCGTATGAGCAGCGTCCAGTAACAGCATCTGATAGGCATCAATGGTACCTAAAGGTGTTTTATCGGTTACATGGTTACGCAGGTCATCATTTGTGTTGGTAACATATGCGATGAGCGCATTACGTTGCGTCACAAAATTATTGATCACCTGTTGAGGTGTCTGGCCTTCTTTAGGCACAAATGGCTCCGGGGCTTTTGCTTTGTGGCTGCGGTCTTCCACCATGTTGAGGAGTTGGTCATCCGTCACTTTGATGTTTGCACGCAGCGCAGGATTGGCAGGCTGTTTAACCAGCTGCTGTTCTCCGTCGGACATGGCTTTCTCCACCAGCGTAATATGTTCTACGCAGTCGATAACAGACCATCTGTCGGGCGCGGGTTTGTATTTTAATTGTTCGTCCGTAAGGCCTTGTACGGTTTTCAGGACATTGTCCCTGGTTTGTGTTAATTGTGTAATGAGCAGGGTTTTGTCGTCCTGAGCAGCAATCCGGGGTTGATTGGGGAAGATAAAACCTGCACACATCACAACAACCAGCGCTAAGAATGAATTTTTCATCGTGGGGGTGTTTGGTGGTAAATTTCTAAACGGAAAGTTCGTGAAGTTACTAAACTTTATAGAGACGTAGTAGCTCAAGAAATTTAATTCTTGGTATCGAAACAGCCCCTAGCGAGGCCAGGTGATCCGTTTCTACCTGGCAGTCGATTAAAGCCAGGTCATGGTTTTTCGTATACTCCTGTACAAACGTAATGAATGCCGCCTTGCTGGCATTACTTACTTTGGCAAACATCGACTCACCAAAGAAAACCTGCTTGATACGGATGCCATACAAGCCACCTACCAGCTCCTCATCTTGCCAGGCTTCTACCGACATGGCATGACCTTCATGATGCAAACGTACATAGGCTTTTTTCATATCGTTCGTAATCCAGGTGCCCTGCTGGCCGGCTCTGGGCATACGGCTGCAATTATCAATTACCTGCTCAAAGGCCTGATTGAAGGTTATCCGGAAAGTTTGTTTTTTCAGTACCTGCTTCATGCTGGCAGATACCTTCAACGCGTGGGGATATAAAATAAACCTGGGATCGGGACTCCACCATAGTATAGGCAGGTCGTTGAACCAGGGAAAAATACCGCTACGATAGGCCAGCAGCAAGCGGTCTGAGCTCAGGTCTCCTCCTACCGCCAGCAGTCCGTCGGATTCCGACATCCGCGGATCAGGAAATATCAGTTCTCTCGTTAATCGGAAGATCATGCAAAAAAACGCAGACTATTGGTTGACGGCTTCTTCGATGGTGGCACTCAAACCTCTTTCCAGCAAGGCTTCGCACTGTGGACGCAATTTGAGGTATTCTCCTTCCTTCACCGCATATTTTCCATTTAAATGGATGATCAGTGCGCATTGCTGTGCCTGTTCATTGGTATGACCACAAACCTCTACCAACGACGCTATCACCCAGTCAAAAGTATTAACATCATCATTCCATACCACCAGCTGAAAGGGATATTGCTCATCTTCCGCCACCAGGATATCCTCCTGCTCTTCTGTAAATCCTTCTGTTTTAGTGAGTTCGATCATTGTTAAAGAAAGCTTTATGCAAAATTACGCGGAATATTCGTTAATTTATCCACATTTGAGTAATGTTAATATTGATGCAGGCAGATATTTATAGCTTTTCCTATTGATATTTAATGCGATAACAGCAGAAAAAGAGCAAATATCTCCATCATCAGTCTAAAAATTGGTACCATGAAGTATAGCCTGGTTTTATTGATGAAAATATCCTTACCCCTGAAAGATCCTGTACCCATCTTTTCGTTGGTGCTGTTCATTATCCTGCTGGCGCCGATCATTCTGCGCAAATTCAGGATACCCAGTATCATCGGACTGATCATTGCCGGCATGTTGATTGGTGATCATGGATTTCAGCTGGTCGAAAAAGACAGCATCAAATTGTTTGGAAATGCGGGGCTGTTATACATCATGTTCCTGGCAGGCCTGGAGCTGGATATGAATGATTTCCGAAAAAACCGCTACCGGAGTATGGTGTTCGGAGGATTCACCTTCTTTATCCCATTGATCATGGGATTCCTCGTATGTACTTACCTGTTACAATTCAATTTTATGGCTACCCTGCTGGTCTCCAGCATGTTTGCCACCCATACACTCGTAGCTTATCCATTGGCCAGCCGGCTGGGCATCACCAAAAATGAAGCCGTCACCGTGGCGGTGGGGGGCACCATCATTACGGATACTGCTGTGCTGTTGATTCTCGCTGTTATCACCGGGGCACAGGCAGGTAACCTGAACACAGAATTCTGGGTAAGACTCAGCGTTTCCCTCCTCATCTTTGCCGTCATCATACTTTGGGTATTCCCTATGCTGGGAAGATGGTTTTTTAAGAAAATCAAAGACGATAAAACTTCTCACTTCATATTTGTGCTGGCACTGGTATTTGCCGCTGCATTCCTGGCCGAACTGGCAGGCGTGGAAGGTATTATCGGCGCATTCCTGGCCGGTCTGGCACTGAACCAGCTCATCCCCCATACCTCCCCATTGATGAACAGAATTGAATTTGTGGGTAATGCCATCTTCATTCCCTTCTTCCTGATCAGTGTAGGTATGCTGGTAGATTTGCGCGTATTGCTGAAAGGCCCTGAAGCCCTGATTATTGCTGGTGCGCTTACAGGTATGGCCCTCAGCAGCAAATGGCTCGCCGCCTGGTTTACACAGCTGGTATTCGGTTACAGCAACACACAACGCAATGTAATATTCGGGTTGAGTAGTGCCCATGCGGCCGCCACCATCGCGGTAATACTCATCGGTTTCAACATGCACATTGTTGATGAAAACGTGTTGAACGGAACAGTCATACTGATTCTGTGTACCTGCCTGGTAGGCTCTTTCGTAACAGAAAACGCCGGCCGTAAACTGGCTATCCAGGAAGCATCAGAGAAACCCGAATTGCCGGACCAACCTGAACGTATACTGATCCCCGTAGCCAATCCGGAACGTATAGAATCCCTGCTCGACTTCGCCGTGATGATTAAAGATCCGCACGCCGCCACGCCTATTTACCCGCTGGCCATCGTGCAGGACAACCCGGCCGCAAAGGAAAGTATACATGCCAGCAATAAGATGATGGAAAAAGCGGTTATTCATGCGGCTGCCACCGAAAGTCAGTTGCAGGTAGTCACCCGTATCGACCTGAATATCTCTGATGGCATCTCCAGGGCCGCCAAAGAGCTGATGGTAAGTGATGTCATCCTTGGCTGGACAGATAAAACCAGCGCCACAGACCGTTTCCTGGGATCTTTCTTTGGTAGCACACTGGACAACGTATTGCAAAGCGTATGGGAAACGATTTATGTATGCAGCTTCCAGTACCCGCTGAATACCACCAAAAAAATGGTGCTGGCGCTGCCTAAAAATGCGGAATATGAAATCGGATTCCTTCATTATCTGCAGAAAATGCTGATGCTGGCAAAACAATCCGGCGCCAAGCTGGTCGTGTTCTGCGCCGAATCTACCCAGTCTGTTATCGATGGGTTTATTGTAAAAACAAAAGTGAGTATCGATATCACCTACAAATCCAATGAAGGCATCGAAAATTCACAGGCACTCACGAAAGAGGTAACCAAAAACGATCTCATTGTGATTGTAACAGCCCGAAAAGGCTCTCTTTCCTACAATGCATCCATGGAATCCATTCCAGGTAAGATAAGCCGCCATTTCAAGGATAATAACGCAATTTTGCTATATCCTGAACAAACTGCCATCGATTATGTAGAAGCGGGTATACAACCGGAAGATCTTACCCTGGCACCGATACAGGAACAGCTGGCTAACCTGAGCAAATTGGGTAAGGCAGTGAAACGTATTTTCAAACCGAAAAAATAGATAACACAACAAAGATATAAACAGGAAAAGGGGTCTCTACTGAGTAGAGACCTCTTTTTATAATTTTCAGGGCAGATGATTATCCCCGCCTATCTGCCAGATAGACGATATAAGCGATGTAAAGCAGGAAACCTGCTATCCCGACAATTATCATCCATTTCCCATTGTTGCGGGATGCCTGCGTAAATGCGTACTGCCGGGTGCCGTCCGGCAAAGTCCTTCTGGTCATCCATGCAGAACCACCAATAATGAAGCCCAGAAAGCCCAATACAGTACTGAAAGGCATAAACGTAAACCAGAACAAAGGAGCTAAAAATCCTAATAGCAGTAAGCCAGCAGGCAGCTGTTTGGGTTGGGATAATTCTTCTTTTCTGACAGCACTTACTTCCTTGATTTGTTCAGGTGTATAGGTGATACCCTTTTTTTCCAGCAGCTGCTTTGCCAATACGTAATCGTATTCACCCCATTCATCTTTTTTCTCAATGATCTCCTTTAGTTCATCTACAGAAAAAGAAAGCAGGTAATAATCCGGATCAACATCATCAAGCGACACCTGTATCAGGTCTGTTATAAGTTTATTGGCAGCAGTAAAATCTTCTGCAGGAATTTTCACCAGGTGGCGGCGGTCAAAGTTCTGGCCCAGATAAATGGAATCCATCAACAACACTTCTTCTTCATATGCTACCGGGATATTATGCGACTGAAGAATTTCTACGATTTCCGCAGCTTCCTGTGCCGTGTTAAAACGTCTGAAAGTGAGTAATGCTGACATAGGGAAAGATGATAGGTTAAGGATATCTGAAAGTAATAAAAAGAGCGGAAGAAGTAAAGCACAATCATCTACCTAAACCCAAAAACCGACCTTACAAACAACAAAACACAGGCCTTTGCTGCTTTGCCCCTTTGCGAGAAAGAAAATCCACCGAAGGTGGTAAAATAAAAAAAGCCCTACGAAACCGCAGGACTTTTAAGAAGTGGGAGTTGACGGATTCGAACCATCGACCCTCTGCTTGTAAGGCAGATGCTCTGAACCAGCTGAGCTAAACTCCCTCGAAAGATCTTTACTAATTTGTTGATGTGGTGGGAGTTGACGGATTCGAACCATCGACCCTCTGCTTGTAAGGCAGATGCTCTGAACCAGCTGAGCTAAACTCCCTGAAAAGATCTTTTCTAATTTGTTTAAAGTAGTGGGAGTTGACGGATTCGAACCATCGACCCTCTGCTTGTAAGGCAGATGCTCTGAACCAGCTGAGCTAAACTCCCTCGAAAGATCTTTTGCTAATTTGTTTGAAGTAGTGGGAGTTGACGGATTCGAACCATCGACCCTCTGCTTGTAAGGCAGATGCTCTGAACCAGCTGAGCTAAACTCCCGTTTTTTCTTCGACCCTCAAGCCTTTCGTTTGAAGGGATTGCAAAGGTATAATCTTATTTGATTCTACCAAATTTATTTTCTGAAAATGGTAAAAATATTTCAACACATATTTATCTACATGAAGTTCAAACACTTATCCAGTAAGACTTTGCAATGATATAAAAAAAATCAGGACTAACCATAGATCAGTCCTGATTGTTGTCAATTTTTATACAACTTGTGCAATTACTTTTTCTTTTTCTTCTCAGTTTTCTTCTCTGCCTTCTTCGCAAAATTACCTTCGAAGAAACACTTGATACCACGGTAAGCACCGCATCCTCCGATCTCATGAATGCTTACACGGCCAGTGGAAAACTGGAAGGAAATACCACAGGAAGAACCTTTGTCTTTGTACTCTCCCCTGTTACCTGCCAGGTATTGTCCCACACCGGAAACCTCCCCTTTACAATTACCGTTGTCTTTCGTGAAGGTGATAAAGAACTGGAATGTTTTACCATCTTCACCATCGCGGATAGAGACCAGGCTCATATCCCCGGACATATAATCGCCGCTGAATTTATGCTTGCGTGGCAGCGTATCCAGTGGGTTATAAATCTCTCCGGGCTTGCTTGGACTGGTGCTATTGGTCATGATCAGCGTAGTAGTACCGTCAGCACCTACACCATAGAAATCTTCGCGCTGTACATCTCTCGTATCACCGTGTGGTACTTCTGTTGTCAGCTTGATCACATTCTTATTGTCAATATTAACGGAGGTAAATGTACCGTTACTACCGTTATCGGCTACACGAATCCTTTTCAGGAAATGACCTTTTTTCTTATCCATAAAGCACAGATAAGCCACTGTTCCTGATTTACCCGCAGCGCGTACCACCAGGTAATCGACCACATTTCCCTTTATACGTTGCAAAGGCCAGAAACGTACTTTCTCATTTTTTCCGAAATCACCTTTGGTAAGTGTGTCAGTAAGGAATTGATGAATATCTGCGGTGTCGAGGGCCAGCGAATCCGGCTGCTTCCGCATCAGGGAGTCTGATTGTAATTTATATGGTAGCTCAGTAGCAGTAAACAGATCACGAAAATCCTCCAGGGTCATAGGCTCTACCCTGCCGTTTCCGGTGCTCTTCTTTGATTTACAGGCCGCTAATACACCTATTGCCAATAATAATAACAGATAACGCTTCATTAATAGATAAATTCTGGGCGAAAAGTTAAATATAATTTTGATATGTGCGCGACTAAAAACAAAAAACATACCGGATATATAAAAGTTCGTTTTTATTATTTAGATTTGTCTAAACTTTAATTTAGGTCGTATGAATTTATCAGTTGCGGAAGAGAATTATATTAAAGCCATTTTTAAGTTACAGGAAGGCGACGCAGCGGTTACCACCAACGCCATTGCCTATGAACTGGACACCAAACCGGCCTCTGTAACCGACATGGCCAAAAAGCTCAAGGAGAAAAAACTGATAGACTACGAAAAATACCAGGGCATCACCCTGACCGCCGATGGCCGCAAAGCTGCGTTGCAGATCGTTCGCAGGCACCGCCTGTGGGAATGCTTCCTGGTAGACAAGCTCTCCTTTAGCTGGGATGAAGTACATGAACTGGCGGAAGAGCTGGAACATGTACGCAGCGAGAAACTCATCAACCGCCTCAGCGAATTCCTCGGCAACCCGGTCATCGATCCTCATGGCGACCCCATCCCGGACGCCAACGGTAAAATGATCAAATCCAGGCCGCAAACCTCGCTGGACCAGGCCAATGCCAAAAGGCTGGTAGTAACCGCCGTAAGCGATCAGTCCTCTGCCCTGCTGGCCTTTCTCAACGCTAAAGGCATCAAACTGGGCACCCAGCTGGAAATTATTGCACACTATGAGTTCGATAACTCACTCGAAATAAAAGTTAAAAATCAACCCGCTATCACCATCAGTGAACAGGTAGCGAAAAATATCATGGTCAGACCGCTATAACATTCTATTCAAATGGGACCGTCATTAAGTGAAGTACATGAAAGTATTGACACCGGCAGTAAGTCGAAATGGAAAAAGATCTTTGCATTCTTCGGACCAGCCTACCTCGTAAGCGTAGGCTATATGGACCCGGGCAACTGGGCCACCGACCTCGCCGGAGGTAGTAAATATGGTTATACGTTACTCTGGGTACTGCTCATGAGTAACCTCATGGCCCTGCTCCTGCAGAGCCTCAGCGCCCGCCTTGGCATCGTCCGCGGCCGCGACCTTGCCCAGGCAAACAGGGAAACCTATCCGCCCTTCATTAATTTTGTTCTTTATATCCTGGCTGAAATAGCCATCGCTGCCACAGACCTCGCCGAAGTGCTCGGTATGGCCATCGGGATACAACTCCTTACCGGCCTGCCACTCATATGGGGCGTTAGTCTGACCGTACTGGATACTTTCCTCCTACTCGTACTCCAGCGATTCGGCATGCGTAAAATGGAGGCATTCATCGTAGCCCTGGTAGCCATCGTAGGCACCTCCTTCCTCATAGAACTGATCCTGGCCAAACCACACATGAATGAAGTGGTCAAAGGCTTTATCCCTTCTATCCCCGACAATACTGCCCTCTATATCGCCATCGGTATCATCGGCGCCACCGTCATGCCACACAACCTCTACCTGCACTCCGCACTGGTACAGACACGCAAAATAAAACGGGACGACAAAGGTATCCGCCAGGCAATAAAACTTAACTTTATAGACAGTACGATCGCGCTCAACCTGGCATTTCTTGTCAATGCTGCCATCCTTATCCTGGCAGCAGCCGTATTCTACACGGCCGGACACACACAAATCGCGGAAATACAGGACGCACACGAACTGCTGGAAAAATTACTAGGCACCAAACTGGCCCCCATACTGTTTGCAGTAGCGCTGATCGCCGCCGGACAAAGTTCCACCGTTACCGGAACACTGGCCGGACAAATAGTAATGGAAGGCTACCTTCACCTGCGTATCAATCCATGGCTGCGCCGGCTCATCACCCGGTTGCTGGCCATCATCCCGGCATTACTGGTTATCCTCATTGCCGGCGACAAGGAAGTAGGTGCCCTGCTGGTATTCAGCCAGGTACTCCTGAGCATGCAACTCGGATTTGCCATCATACCACTGATACATTTCGTCAGCGACAGGCAAACCATGGGCGACTATGTTATCGGTACCCCGCTGAAAATTCTCAGCTGGATCATTGCAGCAATATTGGTTTATCTAAATATCCGTATGGTATACGAAGAAGCCAGAGACTATATTACAGGCGGCCACTCCCCTGCTGTTGATGCCCTCATCATCATACTGGGCCTGGCTTTTCTCGCCCTGCTGGTATACACTGTCGTTTACCCGCTGTTTACAAGGTATCGCAAAACCCCTACCAGCACCAATATCCACCCTGCACAGGTAACGCTCGGTGAACTGGAACACCCCACCTATTACCGTATCGCCATCGCACTGGAATTCGGTAAACAGGACGAAAAAGTTATTCGTAGCGCTATCGCTAACGGCAACGAACATACGGAGTATGTGCTGATCCATATCGTGGAAAGCGCCTCTGCCAAATATTTCGGGAAAGATAGCGATGACCTCGAAACCCGTAAAGACCAGGAACAGCTGGACACCTATCTTGCCCTGCTCAAAAGCAGGAATATCAAAGCCAAAGGGGTACTAGGTTTCAGAC
Source organism: Chitinophaga sp. Cy-1792 (assembly GCF_011752935.1). NCBI lineage: Bacteria > Pseudomonadati > Bacteroidota > Chitinophagia > Chitinophagales > Chitinophagaceae > Chitinophaga > Chitinophaga sp. Cy-1792. The sequence goes on along the minus strand of NZ_VWWO01000001.1, from coordinate 2,036,309 downwards.
GCAGGTCCAATGAAATTGCCAGGATTGTGCGGGAAGAAAAAGCAGACTTCCTGGTACTGGGAGGCCACGGCCACAAAGGATTAAAAGATATTATTTACGGAGAAACAGCCAATCAGGTAAGGCATAAAGTAAACATTCCTGTACTGGTAGTACAATAAATCATATGCAACAGCTCTTCCAACCCGGCGATACCAAAACCTTTGAACGTATAGTCAGTGCAGCTGATACCGCCGCCTTCGACAGTGGCCAGGTACATCCCGTATATGCCACCTTCGCACTGGCACGTGATGCAGAATGGTGCTGCCGCCTCTTTGTACTGGACATGAAAGATGAAGATGAAGAAGGGATCGGCACCGCGCTTACTGTGGTTCATCATGCGCCGGCGTTAATCAATAGTACCGTTACATTTACCGCTACCATCACCGGCATTCAGCACCATGAAATCAGCTGTAGTTATGAAGCATATGAAGGTACCCGGCTGATTGCCAGCGGTACACAGGTACAGAAAATTCTGAAAAAGGAAAAGCTGGAAAGACTCTTCTCCCGCATCAATCAATAATATTTATTCCAAAGCAAAAGGCCCTTCCCGACTGATTCGGGAAGGGCCTTTTGCTTTCAATTGCTGCATTTTCAAGAAAATGCAATCAGAAATTATTTTTTAGCAGCTTTAACGCTGAAACCAATTTCTACATCTTTGCTGATCATCCAGTTTTCAGGGCTACCTTCTGTTTTGTAGCTGATACCCCATGCAGATCTGTCGATAACGAATTTAGCGTTAGCAGTAACTTCAGTTGCAGAAACAGTGATTTGTGCAGGGAAAGTGATGTTCAGGGTGCTGTCTTTCAGGGTAAGGTTACCGCTGATCAGGTTAGTAGCACCTGCGAGCAGACTTTTCTGTTTAGTGCTGTCGAAAGGAGCAACACCGGTGATAACGAATTTAGCACCTGGATGCTTAGCGGTATCAAAGAAATCAGGGCTTTTCAGGTGACCAGCCAGATCTTCAGGCTTTTTACCTGGTTCGGTAACAGAAGCAGGATCAACAGTCAGGCTGTTCATGTCAATGTCGAAGGTACCTGCAGTTACAGCACCATTATCAACAGTCAGATCGCCGCCAGTAACTTTGATAATACCAAAGCGTGGAGCCATACCACCTTTGTGGGTACCGCGCCAGGTAACATCAGTTGCTGCAGTGTCAATAGTGTAGGTAGTTCCAGCTGCTACAGCTGCTTCTTTTTTTTCTTCCGTCTTCGCCTGATCAGACGAAGCGCCACCGCCACAAGCTGCCAGTGTCAGCAGCAGCGCGAGAGTAGGTACCGTTTGCTTCATAAATTAATAATATTGAAGATTATGTATAAACGGGCACGAAAATAATTGATTCTATTATATCACAGGACAGATATATCGAAAAATGTCAATTTTTTAACAATTCTTTTGTTACCCGAAACGGAAAACGCCCTGCAGGCGCCGAAGGCATCTGCAGGGCGTTATTGAAAGCTTATCGATAATGCTTTTAAGGCATTCTTTTACCTCCGGCTGAGTGAAGGTAAAAGAACTATAACCCTAAAGCCGCTTTCAGTCGGGGATACCCCGTTTTACTTACCAATACTTTAGCGCCGCTTTTCAGGATAGCCAGATGATTTTCCTTTTCATACGGATCTATTCTTACCACCTGGTTCACATTGAGTATATAGGACCGATGTACCCTTGTAAACTGCTGTGGGTCCAGTGTTTGCTCAAAGAAAGCCATCGTCTTGTTTTTAAGGAAATTCCCTTCCGGCGTCACAATTTTCACATAATCATCTGCTGCTTCCAGGTAATGGATGTCATGTACCGGGATGATCTTGATCTTTCCATTGATCTTGATGACCACCCGGTTACTTTGCACCGGTGAAGCGCCCGCAGCTTCCAGCAGTGCATTGGTTTCCGGTACTGCCACGGGTGCCGGCGCCGTATACTTGCCTAACCATTTCTGTAATGCTTTATCAAAGCGGTCTTTTGAAAAAGGTTTCAGCAGATAATCCACCGCATTCACCTCAAAAGCCCTGATGGCGTGTTCTTCAAAGGCAGTCGTAAAAATAACTGCGGGCATGTTTTCTACCAGTTCCAGCATCTCGAAGCCAGTAATTTTAGGCATTTGTATATCCAGGAAGATGATATCCGGCTGGTGTTGCTGGATGGCTTTGAGTCCTTCAAATCCATCGTTGCATTCCTGTAATACCTGCACCTGTGGATAGTCCATCAGATACTCCAGTACTACAGCTCTCGCCAGCGGTTCATCATCAATTATTACTGCTTTTATCATGTGTTTGTGGTACTTTAATCAACGTTGTATAAATATTATCGACTGTGGAGGTTTCCAGCAGGTCGTGCCTCGCAAAGAGGAGGTACAACCTGCGTCTAATGGATGCAAGGCCAAAGCCGGTGCCTTTATGAACGGGCTGCATGGCTGTATCGAAAGGATTCTGTACTTCCAGATAGAGCATACTGTCCACGCCCCAGGCTTTTATATTGATGGCGATCTCGCCAGTAGTGTCGTATAACCCGAATTTGATGGCATTTTCTACCACCGGTTGCAGCAACATAGGCGGCATATACATTTTCTCCGCTGATTCATCGTATATAACGTTGGTGGTTAAACGATGTCCGAATCTTACTTTTTCTATATCCAGGTAAAGTCCCAGGTACTGTAATTCATCTATCAGCGATATCCACTGGTCATCTTCTCTCTTCAGCGACCCACGAAGGAAATCCGAGAGCTTGAGCACCATTTCCCTTGCCTGGTGCGGCCTTAGCATTATCAACGCATTGATGGAATTGAGACTGTTGAAAAGAAAATGCGGTTGTAACTGTTGGCGTAATTTGAAAAGCTCTGCCTCACGCACGATCTTTTCGGTATCTTCTTTTCGTTTCGACTGCTCCCGCTGTTCTTCCAAATCGTACATCATAATACTGCGGAAGCCAATCCCTGTAATGATCATCCAGCCCACGATACAGTATACGGGAATAGCCTTGTTCAACCATATCAGGTAGTAGGCATCGCCGGAAAAAGTTTTAAACAGTATCCACTGTGAAGCCGCCACCCATAAGAATGTCATGGCCATACTCACTACCGTCACATACATGAATTGAATCATTCCGTCGCCGGGCCGGTAGTATGCCAGATTGGAACTGATCAGCAGACAAACCGCAGCTAACAGGCAGGTATGTACAGAGCCATCTGTAATCGACTGCCAGAATGGAAAATCAAACCATTGCCATAACAGTAAAGTATAAACAACGAAGGCGATACTGAATGTTGCCGTAAATACTTTACCCGCGTTGCCGCTATAGATCGTCTTTGCCAAACAGGTGTAGTTTAATGAATTTCTACTAAAGGTTGATCCTGCAGTTGTGCAGACTTCGTCTGCAACCATGCTAAATATGACTTGGGATCTCCCGGTTCTTCTATTCTGGAATATACTTCCATGCCATCTGTCAGCTGATTGATATCATATACCTCCGGTACATTGATAAATTTCCACTGTACCAGTTCTTCCTGCAGGTTCTTAAATGCATATTGTTCCTGGATGCCGATCTGATGGGCCTTTTCTAATGCGTCTTTTTTAGTCACCGCGCTAATCAGGCGGATTTGTTCATCAAATTGCGGTGTGTGGTTTCCATTACCGCTTATAATCTGGTAAACGACTTTTGCAACAAACCAATGCATATTCGAAGTTTTTAGGATTATAAAGAATATAGTAAAGGGGTTAACAGGATGTTATTTCAATTTATATGTAACTCTTGATTTCAATACCGCCGAAGATACAGCTACCCTTGATCAGCAGTGTTTTATCTGCTGCCGCTACCCGCATCAGTTCTGGCGAACGTTTATCTTCAATACCACCCATAACGGTTGTTACGTCTGTTTTCACGACCCAGTTGGAAGGTACTACGATCTCACATCCTCCGAAGATGGCGGAAACGTCGAGTACAGCTGTGCCCTGGATATCAGCCTGGGTAAGGTTCAGGTCCATGCCACCGAAAATACTGGACACATAGCCACCCTTAAAATTTTTGGAAAGTACCAGTTTATTGACACCGCTGAAGATGGCGGAAGAATTGATTACATCATCCGAAAAGTTCTCGCCTGAATGTTCAGGTGCCACATAGCCGCTATAGTCTGCTTTTCCATATTGTTCCTTGTAATAATTTTTCCAGTATCTTTTCTCATGACGGTGGTGCCACCAGTTGTCATCATTTCGCTTGAGAATCGTGACCATACCAATTATTATCAATACCACCGGCCAGATGAACCGGGCTGTGTTATAAGGCCATGCCAATATTTCGCCGGCAAGGAATACGCCTCCGATGAGAATAAGAATCAACCATCCACCGCCTCTGAAATTATGCTTGATACCTACCAGCAAGCCTATCACGATCAATAGCATCTGCCAGGAAAACAGCCAGTAAGGTAAGTCCAGCGCAAACTGACGTAACAGTAAGGCTGCACCTATGAGAATGAAAATAATTCCACCCAATCCATTCCTCCTCCGGGGCTTGTCTGCTTTTTTTATCTCTGTTTCTGAATTAGTCATTGTTATAAGTTTACGATACAAAAATAAAACAGCCAACCACGGCTATCAACAGTGCTTAGGTCAAGGAAATGCCTTTACCGGTAAAACGCAGGATTTCACCGGTAAAAATGCAAAGGCTTCATTGTCGGCTTTTTAGCCGGTTAAATTTCAACGGTAACCAGCGAATCACTGCCGGTAAGATCGGTAAGTATCTCTTTCAGTCCCTGTACCATCGGATCAGGGCCACAGATGTAGAATTGCTGGGTAAAATCTTTTATTTTTCTGCGGAGATAATCCGCATCTATGCGATGGTGATCGTAGGCGGAATGGTGTTCTTCGGTAAGGGTATTGATAAACCTGTCGCCCAGCATTTTAGTAAACTCCTCTTTCATAATGATGTCGGCAGCGGTTTTATTGGAGCAGATAAGGGTATTTTTCCCGAGTTTGCCATCGTGCTGCAGTTGCCTGAATATGGCGATAAATGGCGTTACGCCTGCCCCGCCGGCCAGAAATACGCCTTCGCCTTTATAATGTATAGCCCCCCAGACGTCGTGCAGGATCAGTTCGTCGCCAGCCTGCACCAGCCCCAGCTGGTCGGTTACGCTGTGTCGGTCTTCGTAAATTTTTATGGTAAATTCCAGGAAGTCCCATTCGTTGAGACTGGTAAAGGTAAAGGGTCTGCGCTCGTCTTCCCATCCAGGCTTGTTAACAGCTACTTCCGTGGCCTGGCCGGGAACAAAAGTATACCCTTCCGGTTTTGTAACACGGAAGTGTTTTACATTATGTGTAACAGGTATTACTGCGAGCACTTTTACGATATGGCTTTCCATGTTGAGGTTTTCAGTGGTAAATAATTGAAAATAATAAAAATAGCTTGCTTTTTCAGCAATTATATTAAATATTTTAAGATATGATTAGATGGTTTTCCAGGTAGATATCAGGGTAGGATTTTCTCCACCATTGTTGCCAGCGAACGTGCCCAACGCCCATAATCCAGGCCGGAAGGATGCAGGCCGTCTTCAGCTACCAGCTGAAGATTGGTGGTGGCTTCGCGGGTGAAAGGCGTGATATCGAGGTAATGCACTTTAAAATCTGCTGCGATGGCCTTATTAACGGCATTAAAATCATCAATTTCCCTTGCGATGGCCTGTCTGTCGCGATCGGCAGCAAATGGCGTAACGCCCCAGTCCGGAATAGATAGCACTATCACATGTGCATGGCCGCCTTTACTGAACGCGATGGCCTGCTGTAGCAGGCTGGTAAACTGCTGGCGGTATTCTTCCAGCGACCCGCCCCGGTATTGGTTATTGACACCGATCAGCAACGTAACCAGGTCATAGGTAATGTTATGAATAGAAGCGGCTTCAATTCCTTGCTGCAGTTCGTCAGTAGTCCAACCCGTAACTGCAATTATTTTTGGATTTTCGAAGGAAAATCCTGCATTTCCTAGCAATTGACAGGTTTGTGAAGGAAAGTTCTGGTCTAACGGCACCGCTTCGCCGATGGTATAGCTATCACCCAGTGCAAGGTACGTATACGGCATATGGAAGGTTGATTTGTTGTGGCTAGTAAAATAGCATTATTCTTAACATAAGCAAAAAGTTATATAAGGTATAATAAAAGCCATAAAACTATCAAAAAACCACAGCAGAATAGGGGTAAAATGTCGTACCTTCGCGCTCGATTACAACAATTACGTAACGCATAAAGAAACCGTTTTATGCCGGCAGAAAAAATATCGATGAACAATGGATCGCTACAGGTCCCTACTCACCCCATCATTCCATTTATCATAGGCGACGGAATTGGTCCAGACATCTGGAAGGCCAGTGTACGTGTATTCGACGCTGCCATTGAGAAAGCTTATGGAAGTGATAGGAAAATTGAATGGAAAGAAGTACTGGCAGGAGAGAAAGCCTTCCAGGAAACCGGCGAATGGCTGCCGAAAGCAACACTGGATGCACTGAAAGAGTACCTGGTGTCTATCAAAGGTCCTTTATCTACCCCTGTAGGTGGTGGTATCCGTTCCCTGAACGTGGCTATGCGTCAGGAACTCGACCTCTACGCCTGTGTACGTCCTGTACGCTGGTTCAACAAAGTTCCTTCTCCTGTTAAGCATCCTGAGAAAGTTGACATGGTCATCTTCCGTGAAAACACTGAAGACATCTATGCCGGCATCGAATACATGACAGGTACGCCTGAATGTGAGAAATTACTGAACTTCCTCCAGAACGAAATGGGCGTGAAGAAAATCCGCTTCCCGGAAACTTCTTCACTGGGTATCAAACCTGTTTCCATTGAAGGTACTGAAAGACTGGTTCGCGCTGCTATCCTGTATGCACTGGAACACAAACGTCCTTCTGTAACCATCGTTCACAAAGGTAATATCATGAAATTCACCGAAGGTGGCTTCAAAAACTGGGGCTATGCACTCGCTGAACGCGAATTCGGTGATAAAGTTTACACCTGGGAAACCTGGGAGAAAATCAAAAAAGAAGAAGGCGAAGACGCTGCTAACAAATCTCTGAAAGTAGCTACCGCTGAAGGTAAACTGCTGATCAAAGATGTTATCGCTGATAACTTCCTCCAGCAGATCCTCCTGGCTCCGCAAGACTACTCTGTAGTAGCTACCCTCAACCTGAACGGTGACTATATCTCCGATGCGCTGGCAGCAGCTGTTGGTGGTATCGGTATCGCTCCAGGCGGTAACATCAACTACAAAACCGGTCACGCAGTGTTCGAAGCAACGCACGGTACTGCACCACGCTTTGCCAACACCAACACCATGAACCCATCATCTGTAATCCTCTCCGGTGTGATGATGCTCGAGTACATGGGCTGGAAAGAAGCTGCCACCATCATCACAGAAGGCCTGGCTACCGCCATCGCACGTAAACGCGTAACCATCGATTTCTACAACCTGATGGACGATGCTACACTCGTGAAAACTTCTGAGTTTGCAGATGAAGTGATTAAGCAAATGCTGAATCACCACTAATCAGCTTTTCCTCTTATTACATATTAGTTTTTGAAATAGCCCCAGACCTTCGGTCTGGGGCTATTTCGTTTTTCAAACGAATGTTTCCAGCGCCTGCGGCACCGGGGATTTTGTGTTGAAGGGGAAGCTCAGGCGCCTCGCGCCTGAACTTCCCCCCTATCCCCCTGAATGAAAATCAATACAATTTTACCAGCAAAATCGCTGCTAAAACAATTTATGTACATCTTACACAAAAAAAATTTTGCAGGAAATAAATAAATCGTATTTTTCGGGATTATCCCTAAAAGGGACTTTGCTTGAATAGTAGTTGTGAATAGATTTTTAATCTAATTTTTTTAAAAAAACCCGAAATGGCAGAAAAAATTAAAGTTGCTAATCCGGTAGTTGAGCTGGATGGAGATGAGATGACACGAATCATCTGGAAATTCATTAAGGACAAACTGATACTTCCATACCTGGACGTAGAAATCAAATATTTTGATCTGGGAATGGAGCATCGTGATGCTACCAACGACCAGGTTACCATTGATGCAGCAAACGCTATCAAAGAAGTAGGTGTTGGTATCAAATGTGCTACCATCACTCCGGATGAAGCACGCGTAAAAGAATTCAACCTGAAACAGATGTGGAAGTCTCCAAACGGAACTATCCGTAACATCCTGGATGGTACTGTATTCCGCGAGCCAATCGTAATGAGTAACGTTCCACGTCTGGTTCCTAACTGGACCGCTCCAATCTGTATCGGTCGTCACGCTTTTGGTGACCAATACCGCGCTACTGACTTCGTAACTAAAGGTAAAGGTAAACTGACCATCAAATTCGAAGGCGAAAATGGTGAAACACAGGAATTTGAAGTGTACAACTTCAAAGGCGATGGCGTTGCACTGGCAATGTACAATACCGACGAGTCTATCAAAGGTTTTGCACGCTCCTGCTTCAACCAGGCCCTGATGAAAAAATGGCCGCTGTACCTCAGCACCAAAAACACCATCCTGAAAAAATACGATGGCCGCTTCAAAGATATCTTCGAAGACATCTATCAAAACGAATTCAAAGCTGAATTCGATAAACACGGTCTGGTGTACGAACATCGCCTGATCGATGACATGGTTGCTTCTGCACTGAAATGGCATGGTAACTTCGTATGGGCTTGTAAAAACTACGATGGCGACGTTCAGTCCGACACCGTTGCACAAGGTTTTGGTTCCCTCGGTCTGATGACTTCCACCCTGGTTACGCCTGATGGTAAAACCATGGAAGCTGAAGCTGCTCACGGTACCGTAACCCGCCACTACCGCGATCACCAGGCTGGTAAACCAACCTCTACCAACCCAATCGCTTCCATCTTCGCATGGACACGCGGTCTGGAATTCCGTGGTAAACTCGATAACAACCAGGACCTGATCAACTTCTGCCAGGCACTGGAACAAGTTTGTATCGAGGTTGTTGAAAGTGGTAAAATGACCAAAGATCTGGCCGTTTGTATCCATGGCAACAAAGTTGAACACGGTAAAGATTACCTCTATACCGAAGAATTCCTGGAAGCACTGGACAGCGCACTGAAAGTGAAACTGGGTAAATAATCAGCATAAGCCCGCCCCTAAAGGCGTCTTAAAATATAAGCCCCGGCAGTTAATTACTGACCGGGGCTATTTTTTTTATAGCTTATATAGCTGCCTGAAAAAGCAAAAGCCCTGGTTTGCCTGCATGGATGAAGCAGTTCAAACCAGGGCTAAGTATGCTTAGCGATTCTATTTTATGATTAGTTAGTTATATTTCATTTCTCTGCGTAATACTTTGTCTTCTCCATAAATATCATCGAAGAAAACAAGTTTGCCATCCTTACCTTCTGCCGTAAAATAACGCAGGTAAATAGGTACATGCTGACGCAGATCTATTTGTTTCTTTTCACCTCTGCTGATCCATGCATTGATACTATCGCCGGTATGACGGGCAGTATCGCCACGTACGAGGTATTGTGCCAGACTATCCCACTGCTGTACACGTACGCATCCATGGCTCATAGCACGCATCGAGTTTTTAAACAGTCCGCGGTTATTGGTATCGTGAAGATATACACTGAATTTATTTCTGAAATTAAATTTCATAATACCCAGTGAGTTATCAATACCATCCATCTGGCGTAATACATAAGGGAAATGGTCTTTGGTAATTTTGCTCCAGTCGATGGTATGTGGGTCAATGGCTTCGCCATTTTTATCAATTACTTCCAGATTTTTAGAAGCGAGATAACCAACATTTTTCTTAATGGCAGGCAACATTTCCTTGAATACGATGCTGTATGGAACGCGCCAGTAAGGGAACAGCATGAAGTTGCTCATATAGGAATTCAGCATCGGTGTACGTGTGCGTGGTGCGCCTACGATCACCCTGGATTCCAGTTTCACTTCTCCTGAATCAAATACGCGCATGGTATATCCCGGTACATTTACAAGGATATACTGCGTTGGCATGGTATCGGCCAGTTTACGCCAGCGGTCCATGTTTACGGCAGCCTGCATGATCCAGTCGTGCGGTGTTCTGTTCAGCGCTATCACTGTACGTTTGCCGGCAACGCCATCAGGGTAGATGTTAAATTCGTTCTGGAAAGCTTTCACACCTTTTTTGATGGCAACAGTATCTACTGCGCCCTCAGTACCGGTAGTGTCCATATAGCCGCCCTGTACGAGTCTGTAAGTGAGCAGCTGACGGAATCCCAGCGTATCGGTGTAGTTAAGCGGCAAAGTATCCCATTTCATATGGTCATACTTTTCCTTAAAAGTGCGGATACCTTCTTTGAGTGCCACATAGCCTGGATGTACCGGTTGCAGACTATCGTAGAAAGCACTGATGTTGTTTTCGCTCAATGCCTGCTGTAGCCTGGAAACCAGGAAGCTGGTGGCATAGAGAGAATCTTTCTGAAGGGTGATACTGTCGCGCGGGCCTGCTCCGAAGTGCAGGTCTGAAGACATTTTCATGAATGCATCTGTAAGCAGCACATCCATTTTAGCCCATAGGGCAGCGTCTTTGCGGGCGTTGGCATCATTGTGTAACTGATCGAAGGTCTGGGATAATGCATTGGCATGGTATTGTGCCGGCAACAATCCTACTTCTTCGGCGTGTTGGATCCATTCCATCATGGAATCCGCTACAGGATGGATTTTTCCATGGTCAGACCATTCGGCCTGATGTGCATGTACCTGGTAAAAATCCTGGAGTGCCTGGGAACGAAAGGCGCGGATACTATCCTCTAAAAGGCCATCGTTATCCGAGAGTAAGGAAAGACGTTCTGAAATACTTTCTTTCACTACTTCGTCCAGTTCCCTGACGTTGACAACTATTTGTTTTTGTTTTGGGGCAGTGTACTTTTTCTTATTATTTCCACAGGCTAACAGTACAAATACTCCAGATCCTAATAGAAAGCTGATAATTAATTTCTTGTTCTTCATCTGCAGTTAATCGCTAAGTAAAGATAGCAATTTGCGAATACTGTGCCGGAAATTTTCTGTTATTAAATATTACCTGCAACAATCCTTCTTCACAAAAAGTGATTGCAGGAATTTCAAAAAACCGGTTAAAACCTTTTTCATACCTCACAATTTTAAAAAAGAGGCTGCCACGATTAGCAGCCTCTTAAAAACTAAAACTAAAACAACTATCGTCTACCGTTAACGGTTATATTATTTTTAAATTTCGTCCAGCGAAATACGTCCTCCTTCCGGTTGCTGCCGGAACTGACTCGGCGTCATTCCGGTAACTTTTTTGAACTGGGCAGACAAATGCGCCACACTACTGTAGCCCAATTGGTAACTTATTTCACTCAGACTCAATTCATTATATCGCAACAATTCCTTCACTCTTTCAATTTTCTGCTGGATGATATACTGTTCAATGGTAGTGCCTTCCAGTTCAGAGAACAAGCTGCTGAGCAGATGATAATCTTTCTGTAAACGCGTTGATAACAGCGTAGAAAAATTCTCTTTTAACTCATCCAGATCAGAGTAATGGACGGTGTCAACAATGATACTCTTAATGGCTGCAACCAATTGTTGTTTCTTATCATCAATCAGTAAAAATCCTTCGTGTTGCAATGCCGGAATCAGCTCATTCAGCTGGTCTGCATTTATTTTTCCTGCAATGGTCGCCTTTCCAAGCTCCATTTTTTTCACTGTCAGGCCCTTGTCTTCAAGTATGGAGGTTACCACCTTGATACAACGCGGGCAGACCATATTTTTAACGAAAAGTTCGGTAGTCGCCTCGTTTTTCGACATGGTGGTTATTTCTTTAAAACATTAAAGATATTATGTTCTAATCTTACTAAAAACGAATTATAGACATTTCTGTCCATACTTCCTGCCAGCTGCGTCCTGTACGAAAAATCCAGTCGCGTGACACTATTGAAGATGAACTGTACAGCCGGCGCTACATCAATGTAACTACCTTTTGCCAATGCGGTGTTGGTCAGGTTGGTTTTCCCCAGCAACTCCACATAGAGGTTCAGATTCGTTTGTTTATAGCTTTTGTATTTCACCGGTAATACCAGGTAACCCGCACTCAGCGTATAATTGACTGCGTCCGTGGCAAACATGTCGGGAGGTATATTATCCCTGGTATTGTTCAAATACCGGGTATAACCTGCCGTTCCTGACAGCGCCAGTTTATGCAGCAGCTGAGTGGCAATAATCCCGCCAGTTATACCGCTGTTGCTGCCATCCAGGTCAAAGTCCGCATTGCGGTAGGGTTTGGACGACATATCCGGTGCAGGCATTATCGGATTGTTTATCAAAGAACCTTTTACGTAGGCTGCCATTCGGAAATGGGCATGTTGCTCATCGTGCGACAGGAACCTGTATTTAGCGTAGATACTCCCTCCTTCAAAACGGAAGTTGGATTGCATCATATCTGAACCGTAGGCGGCCAGGTGTACCATCAGCTTTTTGGTGATACCAAACATGACCTCCGGTTCTACTCTGAGCGCCGTACGACCTGTCTGGTCCATCGTCATGCCTTTTCCGGTGAGCCTGAACCCCATCGAGTTAGCCGGCATATTGCTGGCAGGTTCACTGTTAACATATAATTCCTGTGCGGTAGCCATACCAGTGATGGCCAGTAAGGCCACCACTGTGAATATTAATCTCTTCATATATCTTCCTATAAATAAAACAGCATCAGATAGTTACGTGATAAACTCTGTTAGAGGCCTTATTACCGCTGTGGCAGCAATCGCCCATCATGCCTGTTTTGTAGCATGCCATACTGGTTTCAGTTGCATACTTTTTATATTGTTTGGTAGATACGAAGTCTTTATCAATTACAGTCAGATTCTGATCCCCTTTAAGTACCTGGTCTTTCACATGCATAAAGTGAAGGGTGCTGCCGGCAAAAGGCACATGGGTATCATTTTTCACTTCTGTCTGATCAAAATTTGCCGTTATTACCAGTTTTCCAACAGAAAATCCGGCATCTTCCACTTTATTTTTAATGGCATCGATATCCACGGCCGCTCCTGGTTTAAAATACAGGATGAAGGTGGTATTTTCCAGGTCAGTGTCAATCTTATCAACAAAGGATAATGTTTCCAATGATTTCAAAGTGGCATTGGAACACATGGCGCAGGTAAGGCCGGTAGCCTGAACAGCTGCTTTTTTATATTGGGCACTGGCACCAAAGGTGATACCTAAAGCGAGAACAATCAGTGTTAGGAATTTCATGATCTGATGATTTTTTATTATCTGTTAAGATTTATTTTTCAGCAATTAACATATTTACTCCTATTGGAGCATTTGGGGGAAGATTGCTGAAATCAGATCAGAAAAGTGCAGTTTTGAAGGAATATGGGGACTTTCCGGATATCCGGGGGACCATGCGGGCGTATTTCCTGGCGTTCAGTAATAGCCATTACTGCTGGTTCAGGAAGGACCTTTACCGGCAACTGAAGCGCAGCAGCAATACTGAAATCCTGCTGTATGGCAGGTGCTGCATGATGGCTTTCGGTTACTTTACAGAATTTGAAAAGGTCCTGGCAACAATCCATGTTTTTTGCCGGCTTCTTACATTTATTGCAGATTTCGGCAACATCCGACTGCAAATCAACAGAAGCCAGTTTGCCCATGCAGTAATGCAGGTTCAATGCAACCCCGCTGGTAAGCGTGATATACACTGCGGCAAATAATATGGCAAAAAATTTCTTCATGTTACGCCACAAAAATAAGGCTTTTTACCATAAAAAAAGCCCCCATCGCTGTCGATGAGGGCCAGTTTTATATAAGCGGTAAACGTAATTAGTTAATAAACCACCAACGTATACCTAACCTGAAATCGAAGTTGTTGTACGGATACAACGGCGCCGCCATATTACTGTTGGCAAACAGGGTATTGAGGTTTTCCGCACGTACGAAAGCCGAGAAGGATTTAATACGGAAATGCGCAAACGCAGCAATATCCGGTGCTACATAGCTTACTTTGGTCTTATTCTGGTAAACCCACTGACCATTCAGCGGAGAATAATCATCGCCATAATAATCTGTATTATACTTAAACTCAAGACCAGTTACCAGATTGAGGTTGGTATAGAGTTTTTTCTCGAAGGCAAGCCTGTTGCGCGTCCACAGGGTAGGCACGTTCATAGGCCCGTTGCCATGTACCTGCTGGAAGGCCACGTCGATATACCATGCAAACGGATGGAACGTGAATTTCTTGCTGAACACCACCTGCAACAGGTTAAACAGTGAGCCATATTGCGCACTGTGGTAATAATCCTTCATGTAGGTATAGTTGGTAAACATGAAATAATTTACCGCAAGATTATATTTCAGCTTCGGGTTCTCGGTCGCAAACTGTAACTGTGTGATATTTTCCTTTGCCAGCGTTTCGTTGTACCAGATCGTCCTGTTACTGTTGAAATACTTGTAAACATAAGATGGTTCTCTGTTTACGTTATTAACAGACAACTTCATATCTCCCAGTACATCATTCAGATGGCGCCTCAGCATACCACTGACATTATAATCACCGATATTTTGTCCTGCGAGATAAAACTCTCCTTTGGCAGAGAAATCCCAAAGGTTGTTTTTGGTCTTGTTACGATATTCTCCATGTAACACCATGTTACTGAAGCTGATATCGGCATCCAGGAAGGTTCCCTGCAGGCTCTCGAACCTGGTACCCACACTAATAAAGTGGTTCAGGTTGCCACGTACGGGAAACGATAGCAGTGATAAGTCGTTGGATAACAATCGCCATTGGTGTTTGGCCAGCATGGCGGAGTCGTTCAGCGCTACCTGTATCCCATAACGGCTAGGGTAATACGCAGTATCCGGGTTGTTATCCATGAACTGATAGTTATCGCTCTGGAGATTGAAGGTATACTGCACCCTGAAGTAAGGGTCATACTTGTAATAGTCGGTACTGTCGTTGATATGGATGGTGACACCGTTGCCCCAGTCGTACTGTTGCTGGATCATCAACCCTAACTGCTGGTACTGCGACTTTACAGGAATGCTGGTACTGAAGAAGTTATACGTAGTACTGTTTTCGTTCCCGAGGTTAACGGGAATGGTTCTACGGTTATTATAACTGGAGATATGCAGGAAGGAGTCATTTCTGATACCGCCGTTTTCTCCGCCTTTCAGGTTGTTATAATAAAAGTCGAGATAGGTATTTGCCCTTTTATTTTTAGTCTGGTAGCGTGCCGTCAGGCGATACGTATCATGGCTGGTAGTCTGGGATTTATAGTATCCCGGTGCATTTACCTTGCGGTAATCAAACATGAAGTTGAACCTTTCTGTACGGTTTTGCGTGGTGGTTACCCCGATGATCTGTTCCTGTTTACTACCTACCAGGTAGTTCATTTCTGTATACGGCTTGGTAGTGTGGTAAAACCTGGCAGTTTCGTGGGTATTGGCGTAGACGTCATATGCGTGAAAACCGGCGTCGAATCCGGCTTTCATCAAAGGGGAAACGATCAGGTTTCTGGCTGCGCCACCGCTGTTGCCCGTAGTCATGTAACTGGCGGGCACTTTCAGGAACTGCGCGCTGAAATCATTCACCAGCGAGTCGATGGTGTATTGATAAGGCGCATTCAGGTAACGATAGCTTAATGTAAGCGTATCCAGTTCCTCTTTATGGTGTGCGGTATCGCGTTGCATTTTGCCGCCGCCACCGCCGCCACCACCGCCCATGCTGTTGAGGCGGTTGGTATTAAATTGTGCCATCAGCTGTGATCCTCCCAGGAGGAACAGGCACGTGAATATCAGAAATCTCATCCGAAAAGGAAGATGCATTTACAGTTGTCGGATTAATTCACTAAAAATAAGGGTAAGTTTTGGTTCTGCAGCTTTTGCAGCTTCCAGTACTTCTTCGTGGGTAATCACATTTTCCTCTTCACGGATACCGATATCGGTGATTACACTCATGGCAAATACGCGCAGACCGGCGTGGGCAGCCACAATTACTTCTGGCACGGTGCTCATACCTACGGCGTCGCCACCGATGATATGCATATATTTATATTCTGCCCTTGTTTCGAAGGTTGGGCCCTGAACGCCTACGTAAACGCCTGAATGCAGGTCGATCTGATTCATGGCTGCAATTTCTACTGCGCGGTAAATCAGTTCTTTATTATAAGGCTCGCTCATATCCGGGAAACGTGGGCCGAGGGTACTTTCGTTAGGTCCACGCAGCGGATGTTCCGGCTGAAGATTGATATGATCGCGGATGATCATCAGGTCACCTACGCTGAAATCAGGGTTCATACCGCCGGCAGCGTTGGAAATGAAGAGGGTATGGATACCCAGCTCCTTCATTACTCTAACCGGGAAAGTCACCTGTTTCATAGAGAAGCCTTCATAATAATGGAAGCGGCCTGCCATGGCAACGATAGGTCTGTCGCCCATGAAACCCAGGATCAGCTTACCGGAATGGCCTTCTACGGTCGATACCGGAAAATGCGGGATGTCTTTATAAGGAATTTCGATTGGATCTTCAATATCTTCCACCAGGTCGCCCAGGCCAGAACCCAGGATAACGCCCGCCAGTGGCTTTTCATTCCAGAATTTACTGATATAATCACTCGCTGCTTTAATCTGATCGGTGAGTTCGCTCATATTTACTTTTTCGTTAATTCGTTTAATTTCAATGAAAGACGGACGATAATTTACTGCAATATCGGATTACCGGCTAACCGGCGCAAAGTTATTTTTTAATTCACAAATGACTGAGTTTTATATTTAAATCATAATGACCTATTTTAGCGGCAAATTTTATTCCGATGAACTTACACGAGTACCAGGCTAAAGAACTGTTGAAAAAATATAACGTACCGGTACAGGAAGGTATTCCGGTAGATACTCCTGAAGCGGCCGCCGAGGCTTACAAACAATTGAAAGTTACTTACGGTAATGAATTTGCTGTTGTAAAAGCACAGATTCATGCTGGTGGACGCGGTAAGGGTAAAATCCGTGGTACAGAACAGAGAGGTGTGGCCGTAGGAAAAAATGCGGAAGATGTTAAAACCATTGCTGGCAACATTCTGGGTGGCACCCTGGTGACCATTCAGACTGGTGAAGCTGGTAAACTGGTAAATAAAGTACTGGTAGCTCAGGATGTTTACTATCCTGGTCCTAACCCGGTAAAAGAATTCTACCTGTCTGTCCTGCTGGATCGTGCTAAAAGCATGAACGTTATCATGTACTCCACTGAAGGTGGTATGGATATCGAAGAAGTTGCTCACAGCACACCAGAAAAAATATTCAAAGAGTGGGTTCGTCCTAACATGACCCTGCAGCCATTCCAGGCACGTAACATCGCTTTCAACCTCGGTCTGAGCGGTGAGGCATTCAAAAACATGGTTAAATTCGTAACTAACCTGTACAATGCTTACGTAGGACTGGATGCCAGCATGCTGGAAATCAACCCGCTGTTCAAAACCAGCGACGAAAAAATCATCGCTGTTGATGCTAAATTAAACCTGGACGATAACGCTTTAATGCGTCATGCAGACCTGGAAGCTATGCGCGACATCACCGAAGAAGATCCAACCGAAGTAGAAGCAGGTAAATTCAACCTGAACTTCGTAAAACTCGACGGTAACGTAGGTTGTATGGTAAACGGCGCCGGTCTGGCAATGGCTACCATGGATATGATCAAACTGTCTGGCGGTGAGCCTGCTAACTTCCTGGACGTAGGAGGTACTGCAAACGCTCAGACCGTTGAAGCAGGTTTCCGTATCATCCTGAAAGATCCTAAAGTAAAAGCGATCCTCATCAATATCTTTGGTGGTATCGTTCGTTGCGACAGGGTTGCACAGGGTGTTATCGACGCTTACCAGTCTATTGGCACCATCAACGTACCTATCATCGTACGTCTGCAGGGTACCAATGCTGCTGAAGCTAAAGAACTGATCGAAAAATCAGGCCTGAAAGTACAGTCTGCTATCCTCCTGAGCGAAGCAGCTGCACTGGTTAACAAAGCTGTTAGCGCTTAATTGACTGCTTTTTAAGCAACGCGATTTTATTTTCTTTTTATAAAAAATCCCCGTCTCTACTCATTAGAGACGGGGATTTTTGTTTTATCAGGCAGATGATTTACATTTTTTCTGCTGCACTTCTATAAGATGTGGCGGCATCGGTCATGCCCATAGCTTCCGCTTTTTCAGCAGCCCAGTTCATGTACTGCTTAGCTTCTGCCTTGTGATCTGCTTTCTCTGCAAACCTGCTCATGCCTGTTAATACTTCCATGCTGCAATGCTGGTTCATTGCTTTCATACCCCATTTTGTATACTTAGCCGCCAGTTCAGGGTTCTTATACAACTCCTGGCCTGCATTAAATGCGAATACCCGTACATCATTGTCATTCATGTTATTATTGGCAATAACATAATCCAGGTATTCATTATACAGTTTGTTTCTCATGAAATAACCAGATGCAAACTGCATTTTAATTGCCTGCCAGTCGGCACCGGCATATTCTGCTTCATGCTTTTTGATGAATGCATCAAAGGCTGCCTGATCGAAACTTTTAGGCAGTTCTTTCAGGTCGGCATTTATGATATTGGACAAAATAGCTGAGTTAATGTCTTTACCGAATTTATCCTGGTATTGCTTGCGGTTGGCCAGGTAATAAGCCCGGTAATCGGCAGGCAGGTTGCGGGCAATAGCCATTGCCTTCCCTGCCATTTCAGACATTTTATTCTTTTGCGCTGCCAGGAAAGGCAGTAATACAGAGTCTTTCGGTACGATCCGGTTTTTGCTGAACATCGCCTGGTACCAGTCCGGCCCGTCTTTCTTCACGTTAGTGGCAAAGCCATCGTGGAACTGACCATTTTTGTAACGGGAAGATGCCTGTTTCAGGAATGCGAGGAATTTGTCATAGTCGCTATAGCCCAGGTCCATATCTACCAGTTTCCCCTCCGGGGAGATGATTAAATAGGTTGGAAAACCGTGCAGCATATATCTTGCACAGAGATCAAATCCAAAGTCTTCCTTGAATACATCAAATCCTGTGTTGATAAAGTTCTCCTGCATGTATTCCTTTACTTCCTTTACAGGAAATACACGCATTTCCATGTCTTTACAGGCATGACATCCTTCAAAGTAAGTGTCTACGAAAATAGGTTTGTGTTCTTTTTTAGCCTTTACCAGCAAGTCCTTCCAGGACGCTTTGATAAACTGGGTGCTGTCCTGTGCAAAGACAGCCAATGGCATACACCCCGCCAGCAGCAGGGAATAGATGGTTTTCTTCATCTGTCAGTTTTTAATGGTGTGGTTTGTGGTTTGATTTTGTGCTAAGCTAACAAAATCGATGGAGAAACAAGGCTGTTCTACTCCACCGGAAGTTTTTTTCTATAAACGGTGAAAAAAGTTATTCCCATTTATGGAATGCCTGATTTCCATGCATCATGTTGGAAAATTCGCACTATGAAGCATTTATTGTTACTTCCGCTGGCGCTGGTAGTGCAAACAACCATCGCCCAGACAAAGAAACAGACAATATCAACCAGCATCTCCAAAGTAACCGTATTTCTCAAAGGAGCGCAGGTAGACCGCAGTGGAAGTATTTCCCTGCCCGCCGGTACCAGCCAGGTGATTATTACAGATGTTTCCCCCGACCTGGAAGAGAAGAGCATTCAGGTAAATGGCAGCGGCAATTTCACGCTGCTGGCAGTTTCCAGGCAACCTAACATCATGCACCAGCAAACAAAAAGAGAAGAAATTTCTGCCTTATATGAACAACTCGACAAAGTCAAAGACCAGATAGAAAAAGAAAGAAATAACGCACAGGTATATACGGAAGAACGTAATATGCTGCTTAAAAATCAGAATATAGGCGGTAACAATGGCCTCAAAGCCACTGACTTACAGGCTTCCCTCGATTTCCAACGGGCACGACTATCCGAAAATCTGAACAAAACACAGGAAATCAACAAAATCATCTCTGCAAAAGAAAATGATAAAAGAAAGATAGAAGCCCAGCTGGCTGCCTTGAATAACCTCTCCTCCGCCCCTACCAGTGATATTATTCTTGACCTACAGGCAAAAGAACCAGTTAACGGCAAAATCAATGTTAGTTATCTTGTTAAAAACGCAGGCTGGATTCCCTCTTACGATATTCGTGTGAAAGACATCAACCACCCGCTGTCACTGGTTTACAAAGCCAATGTATACCAGCAGTGCGGGGAAGACTGGAAAAATGTAAAGCTCTCCCTGAGCACCGGCGTACCCGATGAAAGTAATAGCAAACCTATACTGACACCCTGGTACCTGCGCCAATACTACAGCACCGCCGAGCGGGACAAGGCCATGGCCGGCCTTTATAAGGCACAGGTTTCCAACGACATCAACGGAACTGTTGTAGACGAAAGCGGCAACCCGCTGCCTGGCGTAGTGGTTAAAATTAAGAACAGCTCTATCGGCACCAATACAGATGCCAATGGCAAATTCCATCTGCAAAAGCCTTCCGGCGATAATATTATATTCCAGTTCTCCTATATCGGCTTTCAAAACGAAGAAGCAATCCCCTATAACTATATGTCCGTAGCGATGAGGCCCTCCAACACTTCACTTAGTGAAGTGGTTGTTACCGGATATGGCGACACCAACGATCTTTCCAGCGCTCTGCAAGGCCGTGTGGCAGGGCTATCAGCAAACAGTAAAACCAAAAAAGCAGTAAAAAGCTTCCTGGCACCAATGGATATCCCCGAAGCCTATACGCCAACAACTGTCATGTTCGATATCCCCGTACCATACAGCATTCCACCGGATGGAAAGCCTTATACTGTTGGCATTAAAGAACTGGAAGTAGATGCAGGCTATCAATACTATGCCGTTCCTAAACTTGATAAGGCTGCCTTCCTCATGGCCAATATCACCGACTGGGAATCCTTCAACCTCCTGGATGGCGAAGCCAGCATTTACTATGAAGGCACCTACCTCGGTAAAACTTTACTGGAAATGAAAAGCGGCAATGATACGCTGCAGCTTTCCCTCGGTAAAGACAAACAAGTGCTGATCAGCAGAACATTACAAAAAGATGAAAGCCGCAAAAGCTTCATCGGTGGCCGCACTACATTAGCTAAATCCTGGGAAATAGCCGTGCGCAACAACAAACAAACACCTATCAATATCATCGTCCAGGACCAGCTACCTATTAAGGTGGCCGCAGAAACGGATGTATCCAAAGTAGAATACGGCGATGCCTCCCTGGACGAGGATACAAAAATACTCAGCTGGAACCTGAAAATACCGGCAGCAGGAGAACAGAAACGGGTACTGAAATATTCGGTGACCTATCCGAAGGGGATGATTACGAATGTAGAATGATTCAAATAATAAGAGCAGCCATCAAGGCTGCTCTTTTAGTATAATTTAGATGACCGTCAATTACTACTTACGATGGATTTCATCTTTGAGCGTCTGTAATTGTCGCTGTATTTGTTGCAACTGCAATTCCAAATCCTCATTCTTCTTGTGTTCATTTATTAAATACAATGTCAATTCTTCCACCTTTTGCAATAACAGCTTATTCATATCTCCTAAATCCTGTCCTTCCTTTTCTACAACTGTAGCAGCTGGGATACCAGGTAAGTGATTGTAAGTAGCAACATATTCCTCGACAGTCTTCAATGATGGTAAAGCATAATCTTTTTTGAATACATAATCTGGCCAGCTGGTAGCAGTTACTTTTACTTTCTGTGCTGTAATGGTTCCGGCTACCGCTAATTTAGACTGAGGGGATAAAGTGCCGATACCGATATTCCCATTTATATCTGCCTTCAATGCAATATTAGCTGTTCCGGTCTTGTACACATCTCCCACCCACAAATTCCATTCAGCAGTCATTGGCAAGAGGCCCACAGGAGCAGTGGTATTACCCCGAACATTCAAATCTGCAAATCCGTTATTCCAGCCGATAGCCCTGATTTTTACATGCACATTGATATCAGTCGCCAGACCGTATGTTGCAATTGCCCGGATTCTAAACCGGGTATTATTGTAAGTTGTATTTGCATCTACAGTAAAGCTCATCTGACTTCCCAAATATGGGTTACTGTTTACTCTGCCTGCTTCTCGCCAAACATTACCGTTTGCATGGGACGCACTTACAATGTGTGTTGCAGAAGCGGCAATATTGCCTCTGGTATATGAAATAGAAACTTCATAATATCCAGCAGCACTTGCATCATTCGGAGTTACCTGCACAAATTCTACATAATCCCCTGTTATATAATTCCCTGGAAATAATATGGTAGAGTAGAATGTATTCACATCCTGCGCAGCAACTTTTAGCAATGGTAGTAAAAAGCATACTACGAGGGTTACTATTTTTTTCATGATATAGGTTTGAATAAAAGGTTACTTTTTTACGAAAACAGCCCACAAAAATATAGCATCTTACTTATTAAATAATCAGGTTAACCGCTCGCAACTGTAAACAATCACGGTGGTCTCATGTTTTTCTTGTCAAAAAACAGGACATGAAAAAGCAAATACTTGTCTTGTGCATCAGCTGTTTAGCCATATTTGCAGCCTGCAACAATGTCCCTGAGACGTCCGTGGAGGATATTGATACGCCAGAAGCAGGAACCGTATCCATCGATACAGCTGATGTACTCGTTAACCCGGTGCTTACACAGGAACAGCAAAACGCCCTGACACCCGGTGATGTATTGAATATGCTCATGAAAGGAAATGAAGAGTTTGTTGATGACCAGCTGACTGTTCGCAATAATACCGCCAGGGTGCGGGCCGCCTCCATGAGCCAGTTTCCAAAGGCTGTCATCCTCTCCTGCCTGGATTCCAGGGTGCCCGTAGAGGATGTTTTTCACAGAGGCATCGGAGATATTTTTGTGGCCAGAGTAGCAGGGAATATTGTCAATGATGATATACTGGGTAGCATGGAATTTGGTTGCAAGGTTTCCGGCGCGAAAGTCATTATGGTACTGGGCCATGAACATTGTGGCGCCATCAAGTCAGCCATAGATGATGTTAAATTAGGTAATATTACGGCCCTCCTGGCTAAGATCCGCCCGGCAGTCAGCATCACTGCATATACCGGCGATAAATCCTCCAAAAATGACGCTTACGTCCATGAAGTTTGTGAGGAGAATATCCGGTTAACCATCGAAAAAATTCGAAAAAACAGCCCGATACTGGCAGAAATGGAGAAAAACAAGGACCTGATCATTACGGGTGCCGTCTATGATATGAGCACCGGTAAGGTAACTCCTGTACAATAAAAAAAGTCGGTCTCTACTGAGTAGAGACCGACTTCCTTTTTATAAAGATTTACTTATTGATCTTTTTTAGGCATCACCGCCTTAGGAGGTGCTGGCTTATTGCTATCCTTTGGTTCCTTCTCTTTGTCATCTTTCTTCGGAGCCGCTTTTTCAGGAGCACCTGGCGTAGAATAATCATCGCCATAGCCAGCGTTATTGCTGGTATCCATATAGTCAGATTCAGAACCGTTACCTGAATTTTCTGCTTCAGCACCAGGTTGTACGTTGGAGTTGAAGTCTTCATAATTCTCATTCATCATACTTTCCGGCATAATGAATTTATCGGCAGCAGAAACTTTTAATGTAGGATCTGCATATACTTTCTGCATGAAATAAGCCCAGATCGGCAGACCAGTATTGGCACCCTGTCCCATGGCAGTAGTACTGAAGTGGATGTAGTTATTTTCACAACCTACCCATGCACCAGCCAGGATTTTAGGTGTATAACCGATAAACCATCCATCGGTATTATCGTTGGTGGTACCTGTTTTACCAGCTACTTCTCCCTGGATACCATAACGGAAACGCAAACGGTTAGCCGTTCCTCCCGGACCAGTAACGCCTTCCATCATTTTCACCATTGTATAGGAATCGTGTTCACCGATCACCTCACGTTTTTCTGGCGCAAATGTTTCCAGGATATTACCATATCTGTCTTCAATACGGGTAATGTAAATTGGTTTGGTATTAATACCTCGTCCCGGGAACATCGTATAGGCACGCAGCATTTCATACAGCGATAAGTCTACCGCACCCAATGCAATGGAAGGATAAGGATCTATTTTAGGAGTAAAGCCAACTTTATTTTTCACGAAATCAGCAAAGGCTTTAGGGCCCAGTTGCTTGATCAGGTAAGCAGCTACGAGGTTGAGTGATTTCGCCAGGGCGCCTGCCATGGTGATAGAACCACCGGTACTACCTTCAGAGTTATGCGGTGTCCATCCGTCTATGGAGATAGGCTCGTTTGGCAGCATGGTATATGGCGTGAAGCCGTTCATGATGGCAAAGCAATAGAGGAAAGGCTTAAAGGTAGAACCTACCTGACGACGCATTTTAGAAACGTGATCGTTTTTGAAGTAACGGAAATCCGGTCCGCCTACCCAGGCTTTCACCTCACCGCTCTCAGGGTCCATGGCCATGAAACCGGACTGGAGGATGGCACGCATGTACTTGATGGAGTCCATCGGCGTCATCACGGTATCCACATCATTGAGGTCAGGATTGGTGTAGCTGTTCCAGGCAAAAACCTTCATTTTAACAGGTGTGTTGAATGCCTGCATGATGGTAGAATCAGAGGCCTCATCTTCTTTCATCTGCTGGTAGCGGTCAGATTCCTGGACAAATCCCCAGAGCTCTTTCTGCCAGTTTTTCCACACACTGCCTGTTTTGATATTGTTCTGTGCGAAGAGTGATTTCTGCAAGGTCA
The DNA here is from genome assembly GCF_011752935.1 of Chitinophaga sp. Cy-1792. NCBI lineage: Bacteria > Pseudomonadati > Bacteroidota > Chitinophagia > Chitinophagales > Chitinophagaceae > Chitinophaga > Chitinophaga sp. Cy-1792. Next base: position 2,011,560 of record NZ_VWWO01000001.1, on the reverse strand, counting down.
TCAGGTGATGTCTTACCGCTTCTTCTGCATATAACTGCATTCTTGGGTTGATGGTAGTATAAATTTTCAGACCATCACGATAGATATTATAGTTAGTGCCATCACTCTTGGTATGGTTGGCGGCCCATGTTTTCAGCTCATCGCGGAGCACTTCACGGAAGTAAGGCGCCAGTCCTTTGTTATGGTCAATTTTATTGTAATGCAGCACAATGGGTTTAGATTTAGCTACAGCACCTTCTGCTTCGGTGATGAACTTATTATCTATCATGTTCTGGATTACCTGGTTTCTGCGGTCTCTTGCAATGGAAGGGTTGCGACGAGGGTTGTAGAGGGTATTACCTTTCAGCATACCTACCAGTACGGCAGCTTCTTCTACGGATAAATGGCCGGCATCTTTACTAAAGAAAGTACGGGCACCATTTTCAATACCGTATACGTTATCGCCGAAAGAAACCGTATTTAAATAAAGTGTTAAAATTTCCTTCTTGGTAAAATTCCTTTCCAGTTTTACTGCAATAATCCACTCCTGTAACTTCTGAAAGGCGCGACTGATGGGGTTTGAGGCCCTTTTCTTGCCTAAAGCATCTGCCTGGAGGTTTAATGCGAGCTGTTGGGTAATGGTACTGGAGCCACGTTTTTTACCAATAGCCATATAAAAAGGAATCGCCAAAGTACCGATCGGATCAATGCCGGAGTTCTCGTAAAAACGACTTTCCTCTGTGGCAATCAATGCGTTAATAACGTTTGGAGAGATTTCATTATAGTCACTGCTGGAACGATCTACCTGATAATATTTTCCCAGAATGGTGCCGTCATCCGCGATTACTTCGGAAGCCAGCGCAGCGCGTGGGTTCTCCAGTTCTTCCATGGAAGGCATACTGCCGATCACCCGGAAATTGACGAGTAGTACTAAAAGGATAAATACTGCTAAGACCCCTAAAGCCGCTGTCCACAATATTTTCACCGATTTTTTCATGCGCGTTCTGATTTGTTAAATTGGCTTTATCACCAATAGTTTGACCGACAAAGCTAATGGAAATTTCGGGAATTGTATATTCCCTACTGAGTGACATAGTTATCTGTGAAGAACTTCCGGTAGCCGGCGAGGTCCTTCGTACTGTTGAGCAGGATAAAGTTATCCCTGGAAATCACAAAGAAGGAGTAATCTCCTGGTTTGATCTTAGGAATAATGTTGGCGGTTGCAGCGTCCCTGATCTCGTCAAAATACGCCAGGGCTTTATCTTCTGAAGGGAAAATCCTGAAGATCAGCATGATATCATTCGGAGTAAGTACAAAACTACCTACCTCAATTTTATCTGTGGCATGCTTGGAGGCATTATAACGGGTAAACTGGTTCAAACCTTCGTCCATCAGGTCTTTAGATACTCTACCAAACGACAGCACCACAAAATACGGATTATTGGAATCCAATTTATAAGGTGTTACCGGTTTTGGTGGTGCCGGCGGTGGTGTAACTACCGGGTCTGCCGCGGCTGCGGATGGAGGTGCCGGCGGGGCAACTGCCACCTGCGGCGGAGTAGTAGTGGTAGCCAGGTTGGATTTCGCCTGTTGAATATTTCCGGCAATGATTTTAATACTGTCATTTTTTGTTTTGGCAGTATTCAGCTTATCTGTTAATGCTGGCTGTGGATGTTGCCATGGATAGGTAATGGAGATGTTTTCATCTACCTGCCCCTGGCCATCGGTGTTTTTCTTTACTTCCAGCGCTATCAGGTAATTATATAACTCCGTGCGTTTCTGCAAGGCATCCAGTAAGGCCTGTGCCTGTGAATGAACTGCTGTATCGGCGGCATATTTATTGGCCACATACTGTACTGCTCTGACGGAGCGCATGGTAGTATCTGTGGCAAAGGAAGTATCTGTTTTCACGGTGATCATGGCCTGCAGCAGATCAAACTTAGCCTGGAGGAAATTGATACCGTAGGTAGAATCCACCATCTTACGCATAGCGATTGCCTCATCGTAGTTCCCTTTCTGAAAGGCGATATAGGCAGAATCGTACGCCTGGCTGATCTGTTTTTTCTTACCGGCATCTATATCCTTAGCCCCACCCATACGAATAAAGTCTGCAAAATTCGTTTGTGCATATTCGTTGAGTACCTGATTCTTGTATTTATTGGCCAGGTCATTACGATTTATCTTACCATTCCAGACATACAGGGAGTATAATACTTCTGCTTTCTGCGGATGGTTGGGATAGAGCAGTAAAAGACTGTCGTATGTTTCTATTGCCAGTGGCAGATCTTCCAGTTTATCATGATATAATTTCCCCAGATCAAACCAGGCAGCCTGGCATTTTTCTATGGATTTTTTCATGGCATCAGGTGTGAGCGGTAATCCTTTTGCCAGAACTTCTGCCGTCATGCTGTCTGCCGGAACCGGTGCCGGAGCGCCTTCTGTAGGTGCATTGAGCATGGTTGCCCCATTATTGCCATTACCCGCGATATTGGCTGCGGGGGCGTTCTGACTACGGCGCCAGTTATCGGCCAGTTCACGGTTGCCCCATTTGCGGCGGAACTCAGAGTAACCGGCAGATTTAGCGCCCTGGTTATAGAAATACCAGTCGCCATTACCATCAGCCTGTGGTGAATAGCCATTTCCGCCGGAGAAGTTGCTGCTGCCGAAGGCCACATTGGAGCCGGAAGCAGCCTGGGCATCTGCCAGTGCCTGTTCTTTTTTCTTTTCGGCAGCATCTTTTTTGATAGATACCGCCAGTTTTGTCAGGAAGATATTACGGTCAGATTCCTGCATGTTCGCAATACGTTGCAGGCTATCCTCCCGCTGGATCAGCGCTACCCTGGCAGCGACGTCGCCTAACACGCTTGCGCGGGTTTTTATCACTTCATAATCTGCAAAATCAGGCTTCATGACACTGACAGTGCTGTCGTAATAATTTTTTGCATCGAGGTATTTACGTTGTGTGTAGTAAATATCTGCAATGCCTTTATAGGTGATAGCGCGTTGAATAAGGTTATTGCTAGGTACTTTCAGTGATTTCTTCATATATCCCAGCGCAGCTTCCGGATCTTTAGGGTAAGACAATGAACCCATTGTAAAGAGGATAGCGTCGCGGTAAGGCTGGAACCTATCTTTTCTGAGCATATGTTTCAGCCCTTCGATGCTCTGTTCCACGTTGCCACCTTCACGGGTAGCATTCAGTCTGGCGATCTGTATGCGTGCCTGGAAATCCATCATGGCATCCGGCTTCCGGTGAATTACCCCTTTAAACTGGTCGATGGCAGAATCAGGCTGGTGTTGCTGTGCATAGAGTTGCCCGAGGATAAAGGACATCCTTGTTTTGGATACTTTATCATGACTTTTTTCGATCGCTACCTGCAAAGGCCCGATTGTTTCAGGGTAGCGGCCCTGAATATAGTTGCTGTAGGCACGTACTTCTGCAACGGATCCTTCCAGTCGTTTCGGGAATTTGGGGTCGTTGGCCAGTACGTTGAGGAGCGACTGTACTTCGTCGAATTCCTTCATTTCTACCAGCGTACGGGCTCTCCAGAGGAAAGCATCGTTACGGGCACGTTTATGGCGGAAAGGCGCCAGTACTCCTTTTGTATTTTCTTTGGTAGCAATGGAAATATGATCATTTTCCGCAGAACCGATGACCGTTTTATATTCTTTTTTATTCTTTGGCGCGAAGGCGATGTTGACGTATTTGAAAGTATTGTTGGCATTGTCCAGGTCTCCTTCATAGAAGTAGGCCCTTCCCATGAGCACGTAGAGGTCCGGGATCCATTTACCACGGGGGTCGTGGAGCTGTATACCGGTAGAGCTTTTTTCAATCACAGAATCCAGTTCACCTTTGCTGAAGTTCTGGTTTTTGAAGGTAAACGGATAGAAAGGTAATAGTACATTATAGTTGTCTTTCCCGTCGCGGCTTACTTTACGGATGGTTTTATCCAGTTTCAGTTTTGCGTGGTATTCGTAATTATATCGGGTAGCCAGGTTTTGCCAGAATGCACGGTATAGCGTCCATTTCTTCTTTTCCAGCATAATTTCAGCGGGGGTACGTCTGTCCTGTACTCTGACCTGTGTAGGGTCTTTAGGTTTGAATAGTGGCTTCGCCTGGGTATTATTACCCTGGGAATTTGGCTGGGATTGGCTTTGGGGCGGGCGTTGTGCCTGGTTGCGAGGCATATTCTGCGCCCTTACCACTGGTAATCCCATGCACAATACGAACAGTAATGTAATAGTGTATTTCAGTAATAATAACTTGCGATTCATGGATGCCAGGGTGAATAGGCTAAATATATATAACTTCCAGATTACAAAAATATTTTAAAGATACTGTAAAAATGTGTAAAATCTGATTATCGGAATTTAAATAATCTACTGATAATCAGACAAAAGTATCATTCCCGCCACAAGATAATATTTTCAAATCTTCTTAATAAAAATAAACGGGTGAGCAAATAAAACAAATATGATTAACTTTAGCCGCCTGAAAACGAAAAAACTGCAATGGCAATTAAGGGGAATAAAAAGAAAAAAAGAAATTTACAACAGCTCAGTCACAAGTATCGGCTGGTAATTATGAATGATGAGTCCTATGAAGAAGTTACATCATTCAAGTTGTCGAGAATGAGCGTTTATGTGGCGCTGAGTACCCTTTTTGTATTACTGGTAGCCATTACTGTTGCTACCATAGTATTTACGCCGTTGCGTTATTATATTCCCGGATATGGCGATCTAAAGCAGCGTAAGGAGTTTATACACCTTAAAATGCGTGCTGACTCCCTCGAATCCGCCGTAAATGCCCGTGGTAAATACCTGGATAACATCAAACAGGTACTCAACGGAGAATTTACCGGCAAAGTTGATACGACCGTAATCAAAGTGCCTAAAGTAGACAACAGCACTTACTGATAATTTTCAATTTTACAGAGCTAATTTGTTGATAGACAATACTGGAATAAATCAGTAATTGTCGAAATATTTAAATTATCTTACATCGTTTTAACTAACAAACCTGAAAAACCTGAAAACCTATGTTTAATAACAGTCAAAAATCAAAAGGTGACAAAGTGTCCATGTTACCTAGCTCAACCATCAACATTATAGGCAACGGTACGTCTATACAGGGAGATATTGTTTGCGAAGGAGATATTCGCATCGATGGACAGGTAAACGGTACCGTATCTACCAAAGCTAAAATCGTTGTAGGACCAGAAGGTGAGATCACCGGCGATTTAATCTGCCAGAGTGCTGACCTGCTGGGTAAAGTTACCGGTATTATCAGAGTGGAAGAGCTGCTGTTCCTGAAAGGAAACGCACTCGTTAAAGGAGACGTTTATACTGCTCATTTCGAAATGGAACCAACCGCCAAATTCAACGGTCGTTGCTACATGGACGATGAAAAGCCGGAAGAAACTCATAAAAATGGAAAATCAGCCCTCAAAGAAGCAGAACAAAACTGATAAAAACAGTTACAGTTCTATTGTACGCTATGCGGGACTAGCGTTCCAGATGATGGCCATACTGGGACTGGCGGTGTTTGCAGGATACAAGCTGGACCAAAAAATTGGCTGGCGGTTCCCGCTATTCCTCGTCATTTTTTCTTTACTGGGTTTAGCCATACTTTTGTGGCAAATTATTAAAGATACCCGCAAGTAATGAGCGACAGATTTTTTCTCAAATTAATTGCCGTATTTGTCATTCTGACCGGCATAATAGTAGCGTTCCAATCCAGGTTGGCATCAATCAATGCACACTTCAACGTGCTGCTTATTGGCAACCTGGGCATGGCGCTAATTACCCTTTTCTCCTACAGGATGAGCCGTAAAGGCCTTCAGTCAGCTAACAACAACGCCTTTGTCAGAGCCGTATATGGCTCCACACTCAGTAAGCTCATGCTTTGCCTGCTCGGTATTGCCGCTTATGTACTGACCTACAGACCCAACATCAGCAAGGCGACCATCTTTATCTTGTTAGGCTTCTACCTGATCTATTCAGTGTTTGAAACCATTAACCTTTTCAACAAACTCAAACAGCAGTCTAAATAGTGAAACAGGAGGCGCCTTTAAATGCTTTAGCGTCCTATCTGCCTGCCGGAACTTTTGAGCCGGTAATGGAATTTATCCGTTACCATAAGGTGCATCTTACCGTTACCCGCGAAAGAAAAAGTATCCTCGGCGACTACCGTCATCCGGACGGGCACGGGAAAGGACACCGGATCAGCATCAACGGATCGCTGAACAAGTATTCCTTTCTCATCACCCTGCTGCATGAACTGGCCCACCTGACCACCTTCAATAAATTCGGCAACCGTGTGCCCGCACACGGCAAAGAATGGAAAAGTGAATTTTCCGCTATACTGGCCGGTTTTGTTGGCAAAGACTATCTCCCCTCCGATGTAGAACTGGCCGTACGCCAAAGTATGGCCAATCCTGCCGCCAGCTCCTGTGCGGATGAAGATCTCCTGCGTGTACTTAACCGCTACGACCGCAAAAAGGAAAATCATTATTTCGTAGAGCAGTTGCCGTTACATCAGCTGTTCAGAACAAAAGACGGACGCATATTCCGCCGGGGTGAAAAAATCCGTAAACGTTATCGTTGTGAAGAAGTAGCCTCTAAAAGAATGTATCTGTTCAGCCCTGTTTACGAAGTAGAGATGGTAAATGAGGATTAGGTTGTAGAGAGATGTCCTCCTGTTATTTCTAAAAAAGTGTGCCACCGGATTGCGCGCAGTGGCACTTTATTATAACTATTTTACTTCCTGGTAATGCAGCTCCGGATAAGCCATCGCTTTACCTATCAGCTGTATCTGCAGTTGAATAATCTTCGCTTCTGCATCACTCTGTAACTTATCAGCATCATCGGTTGGCTTGTGATAATCGTCGTGACCGCCGGTATGGAAAAACATAACCGGCACCTGGTGCATGTAGAAGTTGTGATGGTCTGAAGCCCCCTTCCCTGCTGCATCTGTAAAGTATTTAATACCCGGCTGTGTAACATCTTTAAATACTGCCGGCCATTCTACCGCACTGCCAAAGCCACCGATACCGATACCTCGTTCCGGGTTATAACGCCCGATCATATCCATGTTCAGCATGAAATGTACGTTTGCCAAAGGCTGCAGCGGATTGGCAGTATAATATTTAGATCCCTGTAATCCCAGTTCTTCTCCGCCGAAGGCGATAAACAGGAAATTAAACGGTTCTTTGTCTTTGTTATTTACGTAATAATTGGCCAGTTCCAGGAGGCCTGCAACGCCGGATGCGTTGTCGTCTGCACCATTATGAATCTGTCCTATCGGGTATTTGCCATCAAATAATCCGGCTGTTCCAAGATGATCGTAGTGTGCACCGATGATAATCGTACGTGCGGCACCGTTATCCAGGAAGCCTAATACATTTCTGCTGGGAATATTTTTATGGGCATTTCTATCGAAGGTGAAATCCTGGTAATAGCTGCCGTTATTGACAGGTTTCAGTCCCAGTTTACGAAATTGCTTTGCTACATATTTACTGGCGGTAATACTGCCTTTTTCTGCCGTACCACGGCCTTTCAGTTTATCGCTGGCGAGATAGTTTACAATATGCTGAATTCTTTTTGCAGATGGTATGGTATCCTGTGCATGTACACTACATAACAATCCTGTTGCACATAAGCCGGTTAAAATAATTCTCTTCATTATGTTATTATCCTGATTATTCTGCAAGTATATCAATAAACGCAGAAGGCTCCCTGTTAAGGAAGCCTTCTGTTAAAAAATATGACTGAAATGTTCAGATTATATTATTTTCTACGCTGCTGCTGTTGCTGCTGCTGAATTTTCTGCATTTCTTCCAGCTTCTCCTGCCATTTGGATTTTTTGCTGGCAGAAGGTTTCTTTTTATTCTCCTGGATTTGTGCGTGGATCTTATCGTGGTTGATTACGAATTTCTGGATCACGAACTGGAGGATGATAGAAACCAGGTTAGACAGGAAGTAGTAGAATGTCAATGCTGCTGCTGTTCTGTTGAAGATACCGAGGAACATGATTGGCATAACGTACGGCATGTACTTCATGGCAGGGTTACTCTGATCAGCCATACCGCGGTTGTAGAACGCGAGCATGAAGCTGGTAGCAGTCATCAACAGGGTGAACAGACTCACGTGATCGCCATAGAATGGAATGTTCCATGGTAATTTAGCGATAGAATCGTAGGTAGACAGGTCGGTTGCCCACAGGAAGCTTTCCTGACGCAGCTCAATGCTGGACGGGAAGAAAGAGTACATCGCTACCAGGATAGGCAATTGCAGTAACATTGGTAAGCAACCACCGAGTGGGTTTACACCTGCACTTTTGAAGAGCTTCATCTGTTCAACACCGAAAGTCTGCTGGTCATCACCATATTTCGCTTTCAGTTCGTCGATTTCCGGTTTCAGCACTTTCATTTTAGCCTGGGAAACATAGCTCTGGTAAGTGAAAGGAGCAATGATCAGACGGATGAAGATGGTGAGCAGGATGATGATCAGGCCATAGTTACCGATAAATCCGCTGAGGAAGTTAAACACAGGGATGATCAGCCATTTGTTCACATATTTCACGAAAGCAAACATACCGGAACCGAGTGGAATGATTTTTTCCAGGCCCAGGTCGAAGGATTTCAGTGTTTTATAGTGGTTAGGACCGTAGTAGATTTCAATCGGGAAAGAGAAATCAGCGGCACGGTTGTAAGGAATTTGCAGTGTTGCGTACGTCTGACCAACGATGTTAGCGCTTTCAGGCACTTTAGTGGTAAAGTCGGCACTGAGGAAGTCAGTGTTTTTAGCCACCAGTGTAGTGTTGAAGAACTGTTGTTTTACAGAGATCCATTTCAGCTCTTTATCCAGTTTTTCATGTGGCGTACGTTGGAGCGTGAAGTAGTCATGTTTCTCGTTTTTGGTCATGTAGTGCACCTGGTTATTGAGGCGCTCGTTCTGCATATCCAGTTCCTGTTTGTCATTTTCGCTGTTCCATTGGAGGTTCAGGTAGTTCTGGTTGCCAGGGAGGATATTCTGGAAGCCGACAGCGTGGACGTTATAATCCACCATGTAGCTACCAGGTTTCAGGATGTACACGAATTCCAGGAAACCGCCGTTGGCGCTAGGGAGTCTGTAGGAAATAGACTGCTGATCGCCAGCCAGTTGCTGGGTTTGCGGTGCGTTGAAGAAAAGGTCAGCACTTTGCAGTACTTTGGTCGGACTGGCAGGTACTTCAACGGACAGGCGGTTGAAAGAGCCGCTGGCCAGCATTAAAGGTGCACCGTCGTGGGTTTTGAATTTCTTCAGCTGAACAGCGATAGGCTGTCCACCTTTATTAGAGAAGGTAATTTTTACAACATCGTTTTCCAGGATGGTAGTTTGTTCGGTACCAACAGCTGCTGCTGCGAATACGCCATATTCTCCTGAAAGCTGTGCCTGATGGGCTGAATCGAGTTGAGCACCAGCCAGGTTGGTCACTGTATCAACAGGAACCACTTTTGGCTTATTCAGTGCAGCGATGGAATCTTGCACGGCCTTTTCATGTGCGATTGTTTTCTGCTGGTTCTGGTTGTAAAATATATACACCACCAGCAGCACGCCTAATAACAAAAAGCCGATAACCGAATTTCTATCCATGAAATGCAATTAAAATTTAGGCAGCAAAGGTAATCCTTTTTCCATCAAAGCCCGCATCGGTTCCTGCCAGGGGATGTTTTTTTTATTAATTGATTATTAAAGATTTGTTAAATACAGGAAGATGCCGGAAAAACAAAAGCGCCGACAGTGACTGTCAGCGCTTTTATATATAATTAATTCTAAATAATAATGGTTATGCGGTCACTTCTTCGTTGTGTTTTGCTTTACCATTTTTGCTTTCCGCGTAGGTTTTAGCAGCTTTGATAAAGGAAACGAAGATAGGAGCCGGGCTTTCCACGGTACTTTTCAGTTCCGGATGGAACTGAGCACCAACGAAGAACGGATGGTTAGGCAGTTCTACCATTTCTACCAGGCCGGTATCCGGGTTTTTACCGGAAGGGATCATGCCGGCAGCTTCGAACTGGCTGAGGAATTCGTTATTGAATTCGTAGCGGTGACGGTGTCTTTCGCTGATCATGGTTTTACCATAGATTTCAGCGGCTTTAGAACCTTCCAGCAGTTCGCAGGCGTAGGCACCCAGACGCATGGTACCACCTTTTGCGGTGATTTTCTTCTGTTCTTCCATCAGGTTGATCACCGGATGAGCAGTATCAGGGTTCATTTCCACGGAATGGGCATCTTTCCAGCCGAGTACGTTACGTGCAAATTCCACCACGCTCATCTGCATACCGAGGCAGATACCGAAGAAAGGCAGTTTATTTTCGCGGGCATACTGAATAGCAGTGATTTTACCTTCAATACCACGATGACCGAAGCCAGGAGCCACGAGTAAACCATCGAGACCATTCAGTTTCTCACATACATTTTCAGGTGTGATATGCTCAGAGTGAATATTCTGAACGATCACTTTACACTCGTTCATGGAACCTGCGTGTATAAATGATTCCAGGATAGATTTATAAGCATCCTGTAATTCAACGTATTTACCTACCAGACCGATAGTTACTTTGGTCTTAGGATATTTCAGTTTATCCAGGAATTCGCGCCATTTGATCAGTTCCGGTTCTTTTTCGATAGGCAGACCCAGGCGTTTCAGTACAGAAACGTCCAGTTTTTCGCGCATCATTTCCAGCGGAACTTCATAAATAGTAGGACAGTCATTTGCTTCGATGACTGCATCCACCTGTACATTACAGAAGAGGGCGATTTTCTTTTTCAGATCGCGGTACATTGGCTCTTCGGTACGACAAACGATGATATCCGGATGTACGCCGTATTCGCTCAGGAGACGAACGGAGTGCTGAGTAGGCTTGGTTTTAAGCTCTTTTGCAGCTTTCAGGTAAGGGATCAGTGTCAGGTGAACTACCAGACAATCTTCTTCACCCAGTTCCCATTGGAGCTGACGAACTGCCTCAATATAAGGGAGTGATTCGATATCACCCACTGTACCACCCAGCTCGGTGATAACGATATCATATTTACCGTCTTTTCCGAGCAGGAGGATACGACGTTTGATTTCGTCGGTGATGTGTGGGATTACCTGAACGGTTTTACCGAGGTAAGCACCTTCTCTCTCCTTATTAATAACTGTCTGATATATACGGCCGGTGGTTACGTTGTTAGCCTGAGACGTTGGCGTATTCAGGAAACGTTCGTAGTGGCCAAGATCGAGATCTGTTTCGGCGCCATCTTCTGTTACATAACATTCCCCGTGCTCATAAGGGTTTAATGTTCCCGGATCCACATTGATATATGGATCGAACTTCTGAATAGTCACTCTAAAGCCGCGTGCCTGCAATAGTTTAGCCAGCGAGGCGGCTATAATTCCTTTACCCAAAGAGGAAGTAACACCTCCCGTTACGAAGATATATTTTGCCATAAAAACTAAAATTCTGCTAAGAATACTTGACCTATTAAGGGGGAAGTGCCGGACTGCTTTTGGTGTATTACCTGTCAAGTAAACTACTTCCGAAGGTCATGCAAAGTTACACAAATTTGCGTCGCGCCCAAGTTTTTATACACAGAACATTCTTAACGGCTCGTTAAAACGGCGCAGAGCCGCCACAGCGAACGCCTGCTGGCAGCGAATTTCATCTGATTTTGAAATTCACAAAAATTCTCCCTTCAATCGTCCTATATCATTCAATATCCTGGTCAAAACAATGGTTTCTCACAACTGTTTATCATCTTACAGTAAACAAATTTCAATTTCTCTATCAAAATAAAATACTATTCTTTTTAATGCGTGCATCCTCGTATACATTTATTGTAAATTTGCGTCCGAAATACATAAAAGATGACATTAACGCCTAAAAGAGCGCAGGATTCATTAATACAAATGACGGAACTGGTGCTTCCCAACGATACCAATACTTTCGGTAACCTGATGGGTGGCCGCCTGATGTACTGGATGGACATCGCAGCAGCGCTGTCCTGTATGAAACACTGCGCTGCGCCCGTTGTTACGGCCTCAGTTGACAATATTTCATTCATGAACCCTATTAAATTAGGTAACGTCGTTCATATTGAAGCCAAGGTTACCCGCGCTTTCAATACTTCCATGGAAGTACACATGAGAGTTTGGGGAGAAGATCCTGTTCAGCAATATCGCTATAAATCAAATGAAGCTTTCATGACATTTGTAGCACTGGACCCTAACGGAAATTCCAGACCTGTGCCTGCAATTACTGTAGATACAGAAGAAGAAATTAAATTATATGAAGGCGCCCTCCGCCGCAGACAGCTTCGTTTGATCCTTGGTGGTAAAATGAAGCCTGAAGATGCTGACGAACTGAAAGCATTATTCAATATATAAGGTGATTATCTAACGTTCATGCATAAACGCTAATGAACGGATCATGCAGGAAGGATTGCAAATAATAATATCCAATAAAGGAAAAGACGGCTCAAAAATGGCTATCAGCTTACTTTTGAGCCGTCTTTCTGTTATCTGTCGCCCTCAAACTCAGCATAAAACTGATCGAGGTATTGCTCCATAAACGCATGGCGCTGCTGCGCCAGTTGCTTACCGGTAGCGGTATTCATCTTATCTTTCAACAATAATAATTTCTCGTAGAAATGATTAATGGTAGGGGCAGTATTATGTTTATAATCTTCCTTACTTCTGTTTAATACCGGCGCGATCTCCGGGTCATACAGGGCCCTGTTTTTAAACCCGCCGTAATTAAAAGCCCTGGCAATACCGATGGCCCCGATGGCATCCAGCCTGTCGGCATCCTGCACCACACCCAGCTCCGGCGAATAAAAACCATTTTCGTTATGTCCGCCTTTAAAGGAAATATAGCGTACAATGTTTTCCACATGTGTAATCACCTCTTCCGGCAGCCCGAGGGAACGCATAAACGCTACCGCTTTCGCCGGTCCTACTTCTTCATCGCCGCCGTTGAACTTGGAATCGGCGATATCATGCAATAACGCGCCCAGCTCCACAACCAGCATATTTACATTTTCACTTTTTGAAATATGTTTAGCTTGTTTCCACACCCGGTAAATATGCCACCAGTCGTGTCCACCTTCTGCTTCGGCCAGTTCCTGGCGTACATATGCCACTGTTTTATCGATTATCTGCTGTTGTCCTTCCATAGCGCTAAAGATAGGAAGTTTACTTTTTTTACATATATTTGGGGCTGTATTTATTGCCAACACCTACCGGAAACATCCCAGAAAAACGTGTGATTGCCCCTATACCGGCAGGTTTGATAGTTTTAACCTTCCTGATGTTCTACCGCATTTAACCGATTACATTTTTTTGATAATTGTATAATGTGATTCATGAAAAAATATCTGCCCTTTACCATTGTGTTATCAGTATTACTGATAATTGTTGCTGTACTGGAATTTCTCGCCTTGAGAAAAAATAACGGTATTATCAGCTATCCCCTCGACGACGCTTTTATCCACATGGCAGTAGCCAAAAATGTGGCCGTACATCATGTATGGGGGCTCTCCCCATCAGAATGGGTATCTTCCTCTTCTTCGCTGCTGTACACGATATTATTAAGTCTCTGCTTTAAAATTTTCGGCGTGGCGCCCTGGTGGCCACTGGTCATCTGTGCCGCCGGCTCTATCCTGCTCCTCTGGGAAATGCAGCGCGAACTGGCTAAATATTCAGGGCTCAGCACACAAAGGCAGACCTTCGGTATGTTGCTGACTATGTTCATAGCACCATTGCCGTTTATGACGATATTAGGCATGGAGCATACCGTGCAAATGGCCCTGACACTCATATTCACACATCGTTGTGTATCAAGGCTGATGGATGATAAATATAGTCTGGGCGATTGGATCATCCCTTCCCTGTGGGGTTTCCTGATGGTAGCCTGCCGCTACGAGAACGCCTATACGGTGTTGGGCGTATGCCTGATCCTCGCATTCAAACGTAAAATTTTTGCCGGCGGTATGTTGGGACTGATCGCTATCTCACCGGTAATCATCTTTGGGTTATATATGCAGAGCAAAGGCGGTTATTTTCTCCCTAACTCCTTATTACTCAAAGGTAAATTACAGGTTATAGGCTTACTGAATGATACTAAATCCTTCCTGGAACTTACCAGCGTCATGAGTGGCATCTTCGTTATTGTGGTGCTGGTACTGGCCGATAAATTCCGCAGAAAGGAATATGACCGCGAGTTCTGGGCCTTTATCATCTTTACTTTCAGCGCCACCATGCACTCCTTTACTGCTGCTGCCGGCTACCTGTACCGCTACGAAGCTTACCTGGTTGTACTTGGCTTCTTCCATCTTACCATCGTTTTCCTGAAATGGTACACACCTGCCAAAATCAAACAGACACATACCTGGGCCTATGCCTTTGTATTTGGCATCTTCCTGTTTAACCTGGTACCAAGGGCTGTAAATTCCTTCCCGCACGCGATCCGTTGCAGCGGCAATATCTACGACCAGCAATACCAGATGGCCCTGTTCGTGAAGCAATATTACAACGGCAGCACCGTGGCCGCCAACGACGTAGGAGCCATCAGCTTCCTCGGCGATATTACCATGCTGGACCTCTGGGGGCTCGGTAATAACGAAGTGGCCAAAGCCAAGATGAACAAAACATATAATTCTGCCTACCTCCAGAACCTCGTCACCAGACACAATGCTAAAGTGGCGATCATCTATGATAAATGGTTTGAACCGGATTTATCTACCCACTGGTATAAAATTGCTACCTGGGAAGTACCCAATAACTATATCTGTGCGGAACCAATAGTGAGCTTTTACGCCACCGTACCGGAAACGGCAGATGGTATGCTCACCCACCTGAAAGAATTCGAATCCAGGCTGCCACAAGGCGTTAAAGTGGAATACTACTATAAACCGGGCAGTATCAACAACAGTAATACGGTACTGGCTACCAACTGATCCGGCAACCTTTTGGCGACTTTGCGGGTTATTAGAATATGATACAGATCAAACGTGTTTATATGCAATACAGCAAAGAGGATGGTTACCGTATCCTGGTAGACCGCCTCTGGCCAAGGGGTTTATCGAAAGATAAAGCCCACGTAGACGAATGGTTGAAAGATATCGCGCCTACCGACGAACTACGGAAATGGTTTAATCATGAACCAGAGAAATACCCGGAATTCAGGAAAAAGTATGAACATGAATTGCAGGATCATAAAGCACTGCTGGAAGAGATAAGTAAGAAGGCAGCACATGAGCGTGTTACCCTGGTTTATGGTGCGAAAGATGAGGAACATAACCAGGCAGTGGTGCTGGCGGAGGTACTAAATAGAAAACATCATTAAATAAAAAAGGCCTGCTCACGCAGGCCAAAACCATACAAAAAAAGAAGCTGTCTCAAAATGTTTCATCAATAATCATCTGCAATTGATTCGCAAATGATACCTTCGGTATCATTTGGTTTGGTTCCGCGCTCCGCGCGGTGGGCCGCCGCCCACAACCAATTTTTGAGATAGCTTCTATTCTATTTCTTTGGTGGCAGGATCTACCAATACATCTGTCAGACTGTTCAGTTTTTTCACTTTCGCCGCGAAATCGCCTTTCAGCTTATCACGGATAATATGCAACTTATTAAGTACTTCATCTAATGTATCGGGTATGGCTTCCTGCAATACCTGTTTTAATCTTTTGGCTACCGTAGGGGATTTCCCATTGGTAGATATAGCCAGTTTCAGATTGCCTTTCTGTACAATTGAACCCAGATAGAAGTCGCAGAGCTCAGGTGTATCTGCCACATTTATCAGGACTTTGCTTCCCTTTGCTTTTTCCCAGACACACAGGTTCAGCTCCTTATCATTGGTAGCAGCTATTACCAGGTCTTTTCCCAGCAGATCGCCGCAGGAAAAGGCTTTTTGTATCAGGGTTACATTCCCGAACTGTTTCGCCAGTGTCTGCAACTCAGGCAGGAAGCTCAGCGACACCACCGTAATATTGGCTGCCGGCGAGTTTTGCACCATTGCATTCACTTTTTCGAGCCCTACATTTCCACCACCAACTACCAGCACCTGGAGTCGGTTCAGTTTGAAGAATACGGGAAACAAATGATTTTCTTCCATTATACTGCAATTTTAAGTCCTTCTGCTACTTTCGTCTGCAGTGCCTGGAACGCTTCGTGGAAGCGAACCACCTCACCTATCACGATAATAGCCGGGTTGTGCAGCTGATGTTTTTCGGCGATCAGCGGCAGTTCTGCCGCATTGCCTACACCAATCTGCTGGTCGGGCATGGTACCGTTCTGGATGATGGCTGCAGGAATATCTCCTTTACCCGCCGCGGTGTACAGTTCAGCTATTTCCGGCAGTTTAGACATACCCATGAGAATGACAACTGTGGTGTTAGCAGCGATAGCATGTTCCAAATCGCGGGATAATTGTCCGGACCTCGTCTGGCCTGTAATTACCCAGAATCCTTCGCTTACATTTCTTGCGGTAACAGGTATCTGGTTCATACCTGGTACCGCAATGGCACTCGTTATTCCCGGGATCACTTCAGTAGCGATACCGAACTGCTGTGCATAGGCGATTTCTTCAGAACCTCTGCCAAACACAAAGGAGTCGCCGCCTTTGAGTCGTACCACACTACCATAAGCCAGTGCATATTTTACAATCATGCGGTTGATTTCTTCCTGCGGATATACATGCATCCCCGCTCGTTTTCCTACGAACCTGCACAGGCAGTTGGCAGGTGCGTGTTCCAGCAATTCATTATTAGAGAGTGCATCATAGAGTATCACCCTTGCATTTTGAATTGCCTTCAGGCCCTTTACGGTGATCAGTTCTGGATCACCAGGTCCGGCGCCAACGAGGGTGAGTTTCGGTTGTATATGCTGCATGAGTTGTAAGATTTAGAAAGATAATAAAATTTGATTTCCGTGCACAGCAGTGATTATGCCTGTACTGTTGCTGCTTTCTGTACGCGGAAAGTCTGTGCCGCATTGTAAAAATCCTGCGCCTGTTTGAAATATGCTTTACCAAACGCTTCACCAGGTTGATTTTCATTGATCTGTAACACCAGTGATCTGAAATCCTTTTCGAAGCTGAACAGGCCGGTAGCTACGAAAGTTTTATCGAAGTCGTTGATGATACCGGTTTGTGTATTACATGCAACGCCTTCTCCGAGGAGCAGTGCTTTTGCAGTTTGTACAAAGGAAGAATAAGCCTGGTAGATGCCATCCGCGTATTGATTATTAGCGAATGATTCTGCTGTCAGGTCCAGTTTTTCTTCTGCTTCCAGGAGCAGAGTAGCTACCAGGTCGATCACTACGCCGGCACATTCGCCTACGCCGATAGCAGTAGCAAATTGCTGTGCCTGGCCCCAGTCGATGAAAGATTCATCTGTCAGGGTGGTGAGGTCTGCAAGTGGTTTCAGTAATTCGTAGAAATATTTTTCACCCTGACGATCGTAGTACTGGTTGAACAGTTCGTGTTCCTGGCCATTGATTTCGTAGTCATGGAGGAGGGTACGTAGTACATCTGGTCCGCGGCGGCTTGGAACTTTAATCACCTTATCGGCTACACGACCTTCGCCGTCGCCTACGATACCGCCACCGAGCAGTACCTGCAGGGCAGGTAATGTTTTACCACCACTCTTCAGGGAAGAGCCATGGAAGCCGATGCTCGCGATACCATGCTGACCGCAGGAGTTCATACAACCGCTGATCTTGATTTTAATATCCTTGTTATATACCAAATCAGGGAATTCAGCCGCAATTACATCTTCCAGTGCCTTGGAAATACCGGTGCTGCTGGAGATAGCCAGGTTGCAGGTATCTGTACCGGGGCAGGCCGTGATATCTGCAATACTGTCGAAGCCCGGGTTACCAAAGCCTTCTGCTTCCAGCACGCTGTAAACATAAGGAAGATGAACAGGCAGAATATATTTCAGTAATAATCCCTGGTTGGCGGTTACACGCACATCGTCTGCTACAACAGGACGGAGTGCTTCAATCAGTTTACGGCTGGTTACAGAAGAGATATCACCTAATGGCACTTTGATATAGGCGCCATAGTAACCTTTCTGTTTCTGCTCAAAAACGTTGGTAGCTTTCCAGGCTTCGAATTGTTTGGGGTCTTTAATGGTAAAGGCCGGAACAGTACCAACTACTGGCGGAACTGTTTGCTGATAGGCGTTATAGTCAACTTTGAAAGTCTTGTTTTTTATCGCTGCGTGCTCTTCTTTTACCAGGCGGTCAAACTCTTCCCATCCCAGTTTCTGTACCAGGAATTTCATTCTGGCTTTGTGTCTGCTGGTTCTTTCGCCATAGCGGTCAAATACGCGCAGTACGTTTTCGATGTAAGGGATCAGCTGATCTTCTTCCAGGAATTCGAATGCCACTTTAGCCAGGAAAGGCTGTGCGCCGAGGCCGCCGCCTACCAGTACTTTGAAACCACGTACCAGCTGGCCGTTTACCTCTTTCACTTTAGGTATCATGCCGAAATCGTGCATGAATGTCCAGGCAGTGTCCTTGTCGGAAGAAGAGAAGGCGATTTTAATTTTGCGGCCCATATCCTGACAGATAGGGTTACGCAGGAAGTAGCGGAATGCTGCATCTGCATAAGGAGTTATATCAAACGGCTCATTAGGATCGATGCCGGCTTTGTCAGAAGCAGTGATGTTACGTACCGTGTTGCCGCAGGCTTCACGGATGGTGATATCGTCGAGGTCGAGTTTAGACCATAGTTCAGGTGTTCTGTCCAGGCTCACAAAGTGGATCTGTACGTCTTGTCGGGTGGTCAGGTGAAGATTACCGGTAGCGTATTCATCGGAAACTTCGGTGATACGGTGCCATTGCTTTAGGGTCATTTTACCATAGGGCAATTTGATACGCACCATCTGAACACCAGGCTGGCGCTGGCCATAGACGCCACGTGCCAGGCGGAGGCTGCGGAATTTCTCATCCGGGATCTGTCCTTCACGGTACAAACGGATTTTTTTCTCCAGCTCAATAATATCACGTTCTACGATGGGATTTTCGAGTTCTGTTCTGAAGCTTTGCATATAAAATACTTTTCTGTGGTGGATTTGCAGTTTTTCGTTCTACGGGGATCGCTATCAAATCAAAAAGCCCCCGGTAAGATTCTCCGGAGGCTCTTTTTATGTATAATCAGATTGATAATCAGGCTATATCATAATACACACGCCTCCTGGGTTATTGACATACAACAACACACGATAAAACTCATCTTTTGTCCTTTACCCATATTCCCTATAATTTTAGTAGAGTAATACAAAGATATAAGTCCGGGGCATGATTCCAAAACTTTTTTTCATAAAAAAACAGGCCCTTGGTTAGATAAAATTCAATGGCAAAAAGGGCTGACTGCGGGATTTTTTCTGGCATGGGCATCGTGTGTATGCTTCAAACCCTTTACCGGCCGCCATTCCCATCTTATTAACGCTTTAATTCTCCTGCGGAAAGGATGGAAAGCCTATAATTTAATATTATGGCTGATAACTTATTGTTATGGGTTAACATTATGATGATGGTGGTATATCCAGCGGATAAGTTTGAATTTAATAACTTTGCGGCGCAAAACAGGCATTATGATCAACACGGTAATATTTGATATGGATGGGCTGCTGGTAGACTCAGAACCACTCTGGGGGCTGGCCATGCAGGAAGTATTCAACACAGTAGGCGTAACGCTCACACCGGACCTCTGGCATAAAACCACCGGCCTGCGCACCAAAGAAGTAGTCAGCTACTGGCATCACCATTTTCAATGGACAGCAAAAAGTGAAGAGCAGGTGACAGATGAGATCATATCTACCGTTATACGGATGATTATCGCGGAAGGCAGGTCTATGGAAGGATTACATTATATCCTTGATTTCTTTAAAGAAAGACAATTCAAAATAGGGCTGGCCTCTTCTTCACCTAAAAGACTGATTGATGCCGTAGTAGACAATCTGGGTATCAGTCCCTATTTCCAGGCAGTAGCATCTGCAGAGTTTGAAGACTATGGCAAACCGCATCCGGCAGTATACCTGGCCTGTGCAAAAGCGCTGGGCAGTATGCCACTGGAATGTATCGCCTTTGAAGACAGTATTACCGGCATGACGGCAGCCAAAGCTGCCCGTATGACAACTGTAGTAGTACCGGAAGCACACAACCGCCAGGACCCGCGTTATGCGCTGGCGAATTTGAAATTGAATTCCCTGCTGGAATTTAATGATGCCAGTTTATTAGCCATTCAGGCATTAAAATAAAACCAAAAAGCGCAGTGCCCCCGGCATTGCGCTTTTTGGTTGTGGCCTCACCAATGGCGCGGCCACAACTCCCCAGACAAAAATGACTCTTATGAAAATTGTAGACCTCTCCAAAACGATTGCTTATAACAAGCAAGACCCCTGGTTTATGCGTATCAAAATCAAGCATAAGTCGCACCGCAAAAGCAAAGGACTGATCCGTTTCTTTATTGGACTACCGGCTAAGCTCTTCCCGCAAGGATTTGAGGGCTGGGCAGATGATAAAATTATGGGCATGGGCGTACACGCAGCCACACATATAGATGCGCCCTGGCATTACTCCCCTACCGTAAATGGCGAACCCGCCAAAACCATAGATGAAATTCCGCTGGAATGGTGTTATGGTGATGGCGTGGTGCTGGATATGACCCATAAGCAAGACCTTGAAGAGATTACCGTAGCGGATATTCAGGCAGATATTGCGAAAACAGGCGTAGTAATTAAACCGGGCACTATTGTGCTTATTCGTACCGGCAGGGATCAGTATATTGGTACTAAAGAATACCCGATGCGTGGTACCGGCATGAGTGCCGAAGCAACCCACTGGCTGATAGATCAGGGCGTGAAAGTGATGGGCATTGACCAGTGGGGGTTTGATTTGCCATTGAAATATATGGCCGAAAATGCCAGAAAACAGGGGAAAAAGGACTATTTCTGGCAGGCACACCTCGTGGGACAGCAGAAGGAATACTGCCACATGGAGCAGCTGGTAAACCTCGGCGCCTTACCGCCTTCCGGCTTTAAGGTGAGTGTGTTTCCGTTGAAGATCAAAGGAGCGAGTGCCGCGCCGGCGAGAGTAGTGGCGATATTTGAGTAGATTTTTACCCGAAAGCCCGGCTATGCCGGGCGCTCAACCCGAAAATAACAAGCAAACGAAAAAGCCCGTCTCTACAAGTAGAGACGGGCTTTTTCAATTATGCTAAGAAACGATCTTATTATTGTGCAGATTTCTCTTCACCACCTTCAGACTGTTTCAGTTTTTCGCGCAGTTCAGCGAGTGCACCCAGATCACCTAAAGTAGCTTTTTCTACTTTACCCTGGATGTTTTTCACAGCTTTACGAGTTTTGTCAGCTTCTTCACGTTTTTCTTTAACGACAGCTTGTTTCTCTTCAGCCTGAGCTTTTTCCCAAACGCGGGTATGAGAAACCAGGATGCGTTTTTCAGAGCGATCGAATTCGATGATCATGAATTCTTTCACGTCTTCAACGTTGATTGGTTTATCATCTTCAGTTCTCAGGTGACGAGCTGGAGCGTAAGCTTCCAGGCCGTACTGCAGCTGAACGGTAGCACCTTTCTCATCTTTCTTCACAACTGTACCTTCGTGTACGGAGTTGATCGGGAAGATAGTTTCGAAAGTGTTCCAAGGATCTTCTTCGATCTGTTTGTGACCGAGGCTCAGCTTGCGGTTTTCTTTATCAATACCCAGAATAACTACGTCGATTTCGTTACCAACTTTAGTGTATTCAGATGGGTGGTTGAAACGTTTGATCCAAGACAGGTCAGAGATGTGGATCATACCACCGATACCTGTTTCCAGTTCAACGAATACGCCATAAGGAGTGATGTTTTTCACGATACCTTTGTGACGGCTTTCAACTGGGAATTTAGTTTCGATAGTAGCCCAAGGATCTTCTGTCAGTTGTTTGATAGACAGAGACATTTTACGCTCTTCTTTGCTCAGGGTTACCACAACTGCTTCGTATTCTTCGCCTAATTTGAAGAATTCTTTAGCGTTGATTGGGGTAGAAGCCCATGAGATTTCAGATACGTGAACCAGACCTTCAACACCTGGCATGATTTCCAGGAATGCACCGTAATCTTCGATGTTTACTACTTTACCTTTTACTTTAGCACCTTCGGTGATAGTAGCTGGTAAAGTATCCCATGGATGAGGAGTCAGTTGTTTGTAGCCCAGGCTTATGCGACGTTTTTCGTCATCGAAGTCAAGCACAACAACGTTGATTTTCTGATCCATCTGGAGAACTTCGGATGGGTGAGAGATACGACCCCAGCTGATATCGGTGATATACAGCAGACCGTCCAGACCACCCAGGTCGATGAACGCACCAAAATCGGTGATATTTTTGATGGTACCTTCCAGCACCTGGCCTTTCTCCAGTTTGCTGATGATATCCACTCTTTGTTGTTCGATATCGCTTTCGATAAGCGCTTTGTGAGAAACAACGGCGTTACGGATGGTTTCGTTAACCTTAACCACTTTGAACTCCATAGTTTTACCAACGAACTGATCGTAATCAGTTACTGGTTTCACATCGATCTGAGAACCTGGCAGGAATGTTTCCATACCGTAAACGTCTACGATCAAGCCGCCTTTGGTTTTGCTGGTAACAGTACCGGTAACCACTTCGCCTGTTTTGTAAACTTCCACGATTTTTTCCCATGCACGTTTCTGGCGAGCTTGTTTACGGCTCAGGTGCAGGTTACCATCGCGGTCTTCTTTCTCAACTACCAGTACTTCAACATCGTCACCGATTTTCAGACCTGGTAAGTCACGGAATTCGTTCAGAGAGATCAAACCATCGGATTTGAAACCGATGTTGATAACTACATCTGTGTTAGTCAGACCTACTACAGTACCAGTCAGCAGACTGTTTTCTTCAAATACTTTGAAGGTACCATCGTAAGTAGCATCATACTTTGCTTTTTCTTCTTTGCTGTAAGAAGAAACGTTACGTTTGTCTACGCTCCAATCGAAATCGTCGTGAGCAGTAGCAACAGGAGCATTTTTTACCGCTGTTTCTACCGGAGTAGCCTGTTGTTCAGCGTTTTGTTCGTTAGGAATGTTGTTTTCGCTCATAAAAATTTTTGTTTTGATCCGGAATACCCGGACCCCCTTTTTAATTGGGAGTGCAAAAATACGGAAAATTACCCGTTCTACCCTGCTTTTTTCCCTTTTTCCACTTGTTGCTGTATACTTTCGCTTTATATTAACTATATACCTCCTGTCATCCAGGCTGCCAGCCCATACCACAGCGATATTCAAGCCCCTGCAATCCAATAGCAGTGCATCGTTTCAGCCTATCGTTGCATGTATATATATTATTATATCTGACTTACAATCCGGTGACTAATATCAGCTCCTTCAGAGAATAGACGGTCTATAGTTAAAACAAACTTCCTGCCGCGATGGTTCCACGCAGGCAGGGAAGCACCTGCCTTTGTAATTATCTGCCAGAAAAAAAGAATACTAAGATTTCAACGATTATAAATCACCCTATCATCCCTATACGAAAAAGCTGGCTTTTCTTAAAAATAGCCTGCTTTTTGCAGAACCATCAGAGATATATATTGTTAATATGATGATAACAGACTGCCGGTATTTTTAACAATTTTCCGGCAGTATTTTTTAAACGAGCTGCAATCAAATTCCCGGATTTTATATTAATTTGTACATATGAACGGGACCTCTTTTCAACAGGATATTAGGTATTGGCTTAGACAAGGAAATACAGTTAACCATCTGCTTTTCTGGAACATTGTTATCTTCCTCGCATTCAATATCGTGCGGCTGATAGATACAATTACGCATAGCGGAATTTTTGCGTGGACTTACGACCAGTTTGCCCTGCACTCATCGATCACTGTTTTCATCACCAAGCCCTGGGGATTGTTTACCTATATGTTTTCGCATGTAGGCGTGTTGCATATTCTGTTTAATATGCTGAACCTCTTCTGGTTCGGCAATATTTTCCGGGAGATGCTCGGCAACCAGCGCGTTTTACCGGTATACTTAATGGGCGGTATTGCCGGCGGACTGGCATATCTGCTGAGTTATTATATTCTTTTTCAGCATTCAGATGGCCTGATGCTCGGCGCATCTGCCTCCGTGATGTGTATCCTGGTGGCAGCCGCCACACAGGTACCTGACTATGAAATCGGGCTGATGTTTATTGGTTCCATACGGCTTAAATGGCTGGCAATGGCACTGGTAATAATAGGCATCATTACTATGTTTGACGGTAATTTTGGCGGTGTCATTGCCCACCTGGGCGGTGCATCCTTCGGGTTTGCCTATATTAAACTGCTGCAAAACGGCACCGACCTGGCACAGCCCCTCATCTGGCTGTTTAACACCCGCGAACGCAGGGCAGCCAAACCGGTGGTTAAAAAATTCAAACCCAAAAAATCTCCCCTGAAAATTGTGAAAAAAGCAGATGAAAATACCCAGTCGCGCCTGGACCAATTGCTGGATAAAATCAACGAGAAAGGCTACCAGAGCCTGAGTGCGGAGGAGAAAGCATGGCTGGAGAAGGTAAGTAAAGAGAATTAATCATCCTGATATATACCCTGAATTTATTACCAGTAGCTGGTTCGCACCTGATCTTTACGCTGTAGAGATCAGGTGTTTTGTTTTACGCTGCGTGCAGCAGGCTACCTCCTGTTATTAACTTTGCCAGAGGCTTACACCCTTATTTGCTTACCTTTGTGCCATTCATCGGTTTTATTAGTATATGAAAACATTTAATGTTCCGGTTATATATCGCAGTCCACTGATCAGCGCCATTAAGAACAAGCGTAAGCAGGAAGACCGCATGAAGAAGGATTTCACGCCTACCCTATTGGATTTTGGTCCGCTGAAAATCAAACTGGCCCGCCACTTTGGCTTCTGCTATGGCGTGGAGAACGCCATCGAGATCGCTTTCAGAACCGTGGAGGATAACCCTGGCAAACGTATTTTCCTGCTGAGTGAAATGATCCATAACCCGCATGTCAATAATGACCTGCTGGACAAGGGCGTGCAATTCCTGATGGATACCAGCGGTAAGCAGCTCGTTCCGTGGGAGGAGCTGAAAAACGATGATATCGTGATCGTACCGGCATTTGGTACCACACTGGAGATTGAAAAACATTTGGAGAGTCTGGGTATAGAACCCTTGAAATATAATACCACCTGCCCTTTTGTGGAGCGGGTATGGAATAAGGCTGAGCAGATAGGCCAGAAGAATTATACTGTTATCGTTCACGGAAAGCCTAAGCATGAAGAGACGCGGGCAACTTTCAGTCATAGCCAGGCTGCCACTGCAACAGTGGTGGTGAAGGATATGGCAGAAGCGCGTTTACTGGCGGAATTTATTACCGGCCAGCAACCGGCAGAAGCTTTTGCGGCGGCATTCAAGGGGCAGTATTCAACGGGGTTTGATGTAACGAAAGATCTTCAGCGCGTGGGTGTGGTGAACCAGACTACCATGCTGGCTACCGAAACGCAGGCCATTGCCGATTATATCAAACAGGTGATGATTGAAAAGTACGAGCTTACAGAAGCCAATACCGGCGAAAGGTTTGCTGATACCCGCGATACGCTTTGCTATGCCACCAACGACAACCAGAGCGCCGTTACCGGTATGCTTGAAGAAGCAGCCGATCTGGCAGTGGTAGTGGGCGGATACAATAGTTCCAATACCTCACACCTGGTAGAGCTTTGCGAAGAAAAGCTGCCTACCTTCTTTATATCAGAACCGGGAAAGATGGAGTCCAGGTCTTCCATTAAGCATTACGACTTCCATCACAAGCAGGAGTTGCATTCTTTCAGCTTCCTTCCTGAGCAGGAAACCGTTACCATTTTGCTGACAAGTGGCGCTTCATGTCCGGATGCACTGGTAGAAGGAGTTATCCGCAGGTTATTATCTTTCTATGGGATGGAATATAAGGCAGATGAATTATCTATATAAAATATAAATAATCTGTATACATCTTACTAACATTACTATAAACAAAAAAGACACCATCCTGGGTGTCTTTTTTCTTTGGGGCTAATCACGCTGGTAATGCAGAGTATAAAATCTTTATATAATAGTTATATTGAAATCGTAACACAAAACTAGCAGATCGGATACTGGCTTACAACTCACATTTATTATCCGGTAGCTAATTTGACATAAGTGGTATAAAAACGTCCAAAATCGGAGAGATTGTTTTTCACTGATTAGGAGGCTGATAAGTCTAAAACTGCATTGCTTTTTTCAGAAACTCAGCTTTTCTTCTTCTGGAAACTTCGACTTGAGTGCCATCGCTCATGAGAGCGAAGCCGCCTTCTCCCTGGATATATGACTGCATTTGCTGCAGATTGATCAGGTGAGAGTTATGGACCCTGAAGAAATCGACGTCGGTGAGCAACTCTTCAAATTCTTTCAGGGGGCGGGATACCATGAGGTTCTTTTTATCTGTGAAGAAGATTTTGGTATAGTTGCCGGTAGATTCGCAGCGGACGATGTTTTGCACAGGCATAAACACCAGGCCATTGATGGTGGGCAATGCGATCTTGCGGTGCGTTTGCTGCAAAGTTTTCATGTTTTGCAGGAATACTTCCAGCGGCGAGGTGCTTACTTCTTTGGTTCTGTTCTGTTGCTTTTCCCTGAATTTGTCGAGGGACTCCTGGAGTTCCTGTACGGAGAAAGGTTTCAGCAGGTAATCGAGCGCATTGAATTTGATTGCCTTCAGTGCATATTGTTCATAGGCCGTTGTAAAGATCACGTCGAAGGTAATTTTCTCGAACAGGCGAAGCAGTTCAAAACCGTTTTGATGTGGCATTTCCACATCCAGGAACACCAGGTCCGGCTGCAACTCATCGATCAGTATTTTGGCCTCTTTCACGCTATTTACACAACCTACTACATTTACTCCGGGGCATTTTTTTAACAGCATTGTATGCAGGGCATCAACGCAATGTTGCTCATCATCAACGATAATGGCTTTTATCTCGTTCATTTATACAGATTTAACTGACAGCTACCGGAGTAGCGGTCACAATTCAATAGAAAATGGGCTGATTCAAGGGATAGGCAGGTCAATTAACAGCCATCTATAGCTAACATCAGAAAATAAATTCTGCCGGCAAAACGATTGTTACCGTGGTGCCTGCCGCTTCACCTGTTTCATTTTCCAGGTCAGTTACTGACACGCTTGCATCTTTATTATTGATTTTACGGATCAGGTCTATACGTCCTTCGGTAACTTTCATCCCTACCGAATTATGGACTTTTCCTTTACGGGCCTTTATTTCCATCGCTTTCTTTCTACCGATACCATTATCAGAAATGGTACATACCAGTGAGCGGCCACTCAGCTTGATGAATATATCCAGTTTGCCCTGTTCGGTCGTTTTATGCACCAATCCATGCCAGATGGCATTTTCCACGTAGGGCTGTAATATCATGGGTGGGATCAACACTTCATCATCATTTATATCATCTGCCACATGAATATTATACTCAAATATACCATTACATCTCAATGATTCAAGGTTAAGGTATAAACGAAGCGATTCCAGTTCTTTATTTAAAGAGATAAAGGTATGCTGTGTATTGTCCAGGATCAGCCGCATCAGTTTTGAGAACTTCGTCAGGTAGTCGGAAGCCTCTTCCTGGTTGTTGCTCCAGATATAACGGTGGATGGAACTTAATGAATTAAAGATAAAATGCGGGTTCATCTGCGAGCGGAGGGAGCGTAATTCCAGCTGTAAGGTCTGTTTATTTTCTTCCAGGTTACGATGGCGGATATAGAAAAAACCTCCTACGGTCACCATCAGCAGAAATGCCACCAGCGCAAAAATGAATACCACATTACGTTTCGTGCGGAGTTCGCTGACCATTTTATCGTGTTCCAGGGTGCGTATCTGGTTATCTTTCAGGTCTACATCATAGATGGTCTGCATCTGGTTAAGGGCCATGGTGGACTTCTCATCCAGGATACTATCCTTATACAGGAGGGATTTATCGGTAGCTTCCAGTGATTTCTGGAAATCGCCACTATTCTTGTAATCTGCGGCCATGGCTTTATAGGTATCCATCAGGATGGATTTAAAGCCCCAGTATACACTCAGGTCTATGGCCTGCTGAAAGAATTTACGGGCATCGTCATGTTTATTCTGTACGCTGTAGAGCTTCCCGATATGCATGTAGCTTTCGGCGATATGCACTTTATCGTCTACCTGGTCATTGACTTTCAGGGCCAGGCGCAGGTAGTCCATAGCGGCTGTGTAATCCTTTTTTTCCTGGTAGGCGGAGCCAAGGGCGTTATAGCAGATAACTATTCCGGTAGGGTTTTTAATTTTTTCATTGATTGCCAATGAGTTTTTATAGAGTCCAATGGCTTCATCCAGTTTCCCGAGCCCCTGATAGGCATACCCCATGTTACCGTAATTGATAGCCATGCCCAGTGGGTTATTGCTTTCTTCTTCCAGTTTCAGGGCGCGTTTAAAACGTTGTATGGACTCTTCGTATTTGCCTTCAGACAGCTGGATATTCCCGATGCTGTTGGTGGCGACGCAGATATTTTTCACGTTGCCTATCTGTTCGGCGAGGTGGAGGGCTTTAAGATGGAGATCAAAGGCTTTCTGGAGCTTGTCCAGGCGGCGGCAATCCACCCCGGTATTATTGAGTGATTGTGCCATCAGGAGGGTATCCTTTGCTTCTTCGGCGTATTTCACCGCACGTTCGTGGTAGTCTTCCGCCAGGATGTACTGAGACCTGTTTCTTTTGCCGGTGCCCAGTTCATTATAGGCCATGGATAATCCGCGTGGATATTTCAGCTTCTGGCTCAAACTGATGGCTTCCAGGAAGAAGATGTTGTCCTGTTTACGGCTGTCGAAATAGCGGGTGGTAAGTCTGCCTTTGGCCAGCAGGGTACTCACGGTAGCGGTATCAGGTCTGAGCTGGGAAACGGAGTCCAGCAGCTGATAGGTGGTAACAGAATCCTGTGCCCACACCAAGGGGGATACTACCTGGAAGATAAACAGGAGCAAAAGCCTACATACTGATCTGGATGACATTATCGGGGCAAGATATAATATCCGCCACATAAAAACAAAACCCTCCCTGCGGTGAGCAGAGAGGGCCATCAAAGGGGCTACCAAAGTAGTGTTAATTCCACGCTATCTAAAAAAAGGTTCATTGGCGTCGATGATGGAGATCAGCTGTTGTACACTGGCAGCAGACCTGTACGCATCAGGGGCGGTATTTTTCACATAGTCCGTCAGTTGTTCCAGGGAAGATACTGCCACGTGCATACGCGTATCAGAAGAGGCATAATAGATATACACCGTACCATCGTCGTCGGCTACCCAACCGTTAGAGAACAGGACATTGGAAACATCCCCTACTCTCTCCGGCCCTTCCGGCCCCATGAAGTAGCCAGCAGGTTTATAGATAACCCGGGAGATATCTTCCAGATCAGTCATAAACATATACAGGACATAACGGAATCCGGCAGCGGTGTTGCGTACACCGTGTGCCAGGTGTAGCCAGCCTTCCTTTGTTTTCAGTGGCGCTGGCCCCTGTCCGTTTTTCAGTTCACTGATAGTATGATAATGCCGGGGATCGATAACGTTTTCAGCAGTTACCACGGCATTGGTCATTGTTTTCGTATAGCCGACAGCGATACCACCGCCGGTACCGGCCTCGATGAAATTGTCCTGGGGTCTTGTATACAGCGCGTACTGGCCGTTTACAAACTCCGGGTGCAGCACCACGTTACGTTGTTGCGGTGAAGCCGTTACCAGATCGGGGAGTCTTTCCCAGGTGAGCATATCCTTTGTACGGATAATACCACATTGCGCGATAGCGGAAGACATATCGCCGGCAGCTGCCGCCGGGTCTTTGCGTTCTGTACAGAACAGGCCGTATACCCATCCATCTTCGTGAGCGGTCAGGCGTACATCATAGACATTTACGTCCGGGTTATCCGTTTCGGGGATGATCACCGGTTTATTATGGAAATGCCAGCCATGGATACCATCTTTACTTTCGGCGAGGGCGAAGAAAGATTTTCTGTCGGCGCCTTCCACGCGCACCATCAGCAGGTAGCGGCCCTGCCATTTGATAGCGCCCGCATTGAAGGCTGCGTTAATACCGAAGCGTTCCATGAGGAAGGGATTGGTAGCCGGGTTCAGGTCATAGCGCCAGAATAATGGCGTATGCGCTGCCGTGAGTATAGGCTGTTGATAACGGGTGTAGACACCATTTCCGGGCAACAATGGTTCATTGTTTCTTTGCAGCAACTGTTCGTGTTCCGTTTGCAGTTGTGTTAATCGTTCACTGAAATTTTCTCGCATTCTCATAATTTATTTCGCTTCATTTTTTTCGAGGCTATCCCACCAGAATTTCTTGAGCAACACCAGCATCAGCACCAGTATGGCAGCGGTGACATACATTGGCACCTGCTGTTGCAGCACCAGGTACATCGGTAATGCCATCAGGCATAACTGTGCAATAATCCCTACCGCCACGTTAAACATATCGCGGCCAAAATTATTATTGGGCTTCACGCTTGCATCTGCTGCCTGCAGCTGTGTCAGCACAGGTTTCCAGAAACCCCAGGGACGTACGTTATAATAGAACTGCTGGATAGTTTTATCTTCAACAGGAGGTGTGGATAAAGTACCGATGATGCATCCTGCCAGCGAGATGACCAGGATTACCGGGAAGTAGTAGAGACTCAGTCCGGTGAAGATGTACGGGCAGATCAGCGCAGCTGCAATACCCGATAACATACCCCAGAAGAAACCGTACCCGTTAAAGCGCCACCAGTACCACTTCAGTACATTGGCAGCCACGTAACCACCCCATAATCCGGATACCAGCCATTGCAGTACGCTATTCACGTCTTTGGCAAAAACGCCAATGATAATGCTGGTAATTACTACCAGGATACCGGAGATATAGTTAACGCTGCTGATTCTTTTATTGCTGGCGTTTGGATTTATATATTTTAAATAGACATCGTTGAGAATATAGGCCTGTGCCGCATTCAATGTACCGGCGAAGGTGCCGATAAACGAAGCCAGCATACCCGCTACCAGCAAGCCCATTACGCCTACAGGCGCGAAGCTGCTGATGGCTGCCGGGAGGATTTTTTCAAAATCAATATGGTCACCGGTTTTTAAATCCAGCTGTTTATAATAAATCAGCCCCAGTACCGCAAAGCCAATGATCATGAGGTACCTTACCGGCATGAGCACGATGGATACAAACCCACTCATTTTAGCGGCATCCTGCGGACTGCGGGTAGACAAGATCTTTTGCATATCGTAGTTAGGTGCAGGGCCTGCCAGACTCACCAGGAGTCCTTTGAATACCATCATCATAAAGAAGGCACCAAACATCGTATAGCCGTCGCTGTTAATTTTTTCATTTACTTCCGGAATGATGCGCCCCCAGTCCAGGTCCAGTTTCCAGCCGAAGAAAGGATTAAACCATCCTTCAGGAACATTCAGTGCATGTACTGCCAGTGCGTTCATTGCGATAACCGCGATGATAACGGCAGCGACTGTACGAATAATATATTGTACGGCATCTGCCCAGACGATACTACTCATACCTCCCAGGATGCTGTAGAAAACAGCAAACAATGCGAAGGCAACACCATAGAGGTGTGGCACGTATTCAGGCAATACGGTGAAGGGAATATAGGGAGCAATATTTTGCCATGGGATGAAGATTTCCATAAATTTACCCAGGCCCACAAAGCCATAAGCCATAAAGCCCAGGCAGCTGATGAGTGCAAAAACGACCGTGATAGTATGCGACCAGGCGGCATCACGGCCTTTACCAAATCTTGTATTAATCCATTCAGCCCCGGTAGAAACATTGGATTTTCTTAACCAGGCAGAAACGAATACCATCATGAACACCTGATTGAAGATAGGCCACAGCCAAGGTATCCAGATACTTTTCATACCATAAACGAAGGTGAGCGTAACCAGCCACATAGTCCCGGAGATATCGAACATATCGGCGGCATTAGAGAGGCCAAGCATATACCAGGGCAATGATTTACCCCCAAGCATGTACGCGGTTTTATTCTGCTTTGCTTTACGTCTTAACAATAATCCTATCAATACAATAATACCCAGGTATATCCCGATGATTACCCAGTCAATCAGCTGCAACATGTGTTTTGGTCGTTTATTTTTTTTACAGGAATCTGGTGAGGATACCTTTCAGACATCCTCACCAGTAGTATTCTGTAAAATATTATTTATTGTTTATCCCACCATACCCTGGTCATATATTCATCTTTACCCTGGTTGGTAATGGCGGCCTGGTAGCCTGCCGGGTTGTTCACTACTTCTGACAGTGTATAGGTCAGTCTTCTTGGGATATTTCCGTTAGTTACATTGCCTGCATAGTTTACCGGTGTAAGTGCAGGATAGCCTGTACGGCGCCAGTTGGCAAAGGATTCCCAGCCATTCAAGAAGGTAGCCACCCAATACTGGTAACCGATCGCTTTCAGCTGGTCAGCAGCCGCTGCCGGGAATGGATTAGCAGTCAGGTAAGCCTGGATTTGTGCGTCCGTGATGACACCACCTGCGCCATAGAGCGCCTGTTGTTTCATGGAACCTGTCACCGCCTGGGTATAGTAATCAGCTGCATTACCACCTGTCCAGCCTTTGTTGACAGCCTCAGCCATCATCAGTTGTACTTCTGCATTGCTCAACAGGAAAGTAGGCGCAGTCAGTTGCAGGATAAGACCGGTATTGATGGTAGAAAACCCTTTCAGGCTATCAGCAGGAAATTTAGTTTTGAATGCAGCAGCATCGAGTCCGTTAGGTAATCCTTTCTGGTTAGCCAGGGTGGTATCACCTTTATACAAACTAACGAAAACGCCTCTACGTGGATCGCTGGTATTTACCAGGTAATCCAGGAAGGTTTTGCTGATCTTGATCTTTTCCGCAGCCAGGTCGTAGCTGTTGAAGGTATAAGTGATCGGGTTAGCCACTGAATTACGTTCAGCAGAATGTTTGATCACACACATATCCGCGTTATCTGTCATTACACCGCCGGCTACCGCCTTAGCTGCCCATGATTTAGCACCGGCTGCATCCTGTTTTTCCATACGCAGCGAGAGTTTCAGCATGAGAGAGTAAGCCAGTTTTTTCCATTTGGTAAGATCACCGCTATAAACGATATCAGCAGAACCGAGGCCATTTTTGCTGGCGTCGAATGCAGTAGCTGCTTCCGACAACTCTTTCAGCATATCGGCATAGATCAGCGACTGCTTATCATAAGTTGGGGTGAATTTACCTTCGGAGTAACCTTTACCTGCATCGAAATAAGGTACATCGCCGTAGGCATCCGTGAGGCGCTGGAATACCAGCACGCGCCAGATACGGGAGGCAGACAACAGGTTGATCTGTTTAGGATCATTTTTTACTGCCTGTTGCAGTTGTTCGATATTATTAACGATCAGGCTGTAGGTATCATCAAAGAGATTACCTGCGTTATCATTTTTCAGGTACTTATCCCCTTCACCACCATCAATTGTTTCGGTAGATGACAATTGTTGCATCGCCATCATGGTAAAGGCCAGGTTGGTACGGCGCTCCGTACCTCTGCCCAATGTGGCCGTGGCCAGTTCCACATTACTAAGCATGGTGGAAGGAGGAACAGCAGTGGTGCTGTTCGGGTTGGTATTAAGATCTGTCAGGTCTTTGGTACAGCTTGCAGTCATTAAAACCAGCGAAGCTCCTATATAGGCCAGATATTTTCTTTTCATAATTTTTCTCTTTTGCTGATGATGACTAATAATTAGAATTTAACACCCAGGTTAAATCCGAAGCTGCGTGTAGCAGGCATACCTAACATTTCAAAACCTTGTCCGGTACCGGTTGTATAGGCAGATTCAGGATCAACCACTGGTACTTTAGAGTAGATGGTGAGGAGGTTACGCGCTACAAAAGAGAGGGAAACAGACTGGAAAGCAGAGCCTTTGATCCAGCGTTGTGGCAGGCTGTAGCCCAGTACAATCTGACGCAGTTTAATATATGATGCATCATAGATAAACTGTTCAGTGATGTTGTTGGCAACGAATTTATAGTAGTCTTCAGCAGATACTTTTACGGTATTTTCTTTACCATCAGCAGTTACACCTTTACCGATGATACCGCCTTCACGGCCATCGAGGGTTTCTTTAGCCAGCCCCTGGTACCATGCCAGGTTGTTGGTTCCGGAGAACATTTTACCACCGAATTTACCATCGATCAGGAAGTCGATTGACCACTGTTTGTAGGTAAGCGTATTAGAGATACCCATTGTAGTAGGTGCGATACCGTTACCCAGGTTTTTAACAGCACCTACAACAGGCAGGCCTTTATCATCAAATACAATACGGCCTTGTGCATCGCGGGTGTAGGTAGTTCCTTCGAGCAGGCCGAAAGGTTTGCCCACCTGAGCAAAGATATAGGAAGGCACACCACCGTCGCCCCAGAGGCCGGAGCGGTTCTGTGCGAGCTGCATTGTCTGCGCACCGTTGATGAGTTCTTTTACTTTGCTTTTGTTGTAGCCCAGGTTGTAGCTAACCTGCCATTGGAAATCTTTAGTTCGTACAGGCGTACCAGTTAATAACAGTTCAATACCGGTATTACCCATACTTGCTGCGTTCATGTAAGTACCAGAGAAACCAGAGCTGCTGGAGATCGGTGAGTACAGGATTGCATCCGTAATCTGACGGCTATATACCGCGAGATCCATACCCAGTCGGCCATTCAGGAAACGTGCTTCCAGACCGCCTTCATAGGTAGTTGTCAGCTGAGGGTGCAGTTTTGAGTTTGGTACAGTGGAAGAACCAATAGCACCTAATGGAACGCCAAAGATGGAGCCATTAATATTGTAAGTCATGTTCAGCTGATAAGCGCTGATATCCGCATCACTACCAGTTTGTGCCCAGGAGCCGCGTACTTTTGCAAAGCTGATCCACTCAGGTAATTTCACCGCATCGGAGAGCACGAAGCTGGCGCCCACAGAAGGATAGAAGATATTGTTATTAGCAGGATCAAGGGTAGAGAACCAATCGTTTCTGCCGGTAACCGTTAAGTAGAGATAGTTATGGAATCCTAATTCAGCAGAACCGAACACAGAGTTGATCTGTGATTCGCTGCGGGAGCTACCGCCAGATTGAGTCGTCGTGTTGCCGATCGCATAGAATCCAGGAACGATGAATTTATCGCCGCTCGCTGAAGTACTGGAATACTTTTTCTTCATCACGTTGCCACCTACGAAAGTATTCAGTGACCAGTTTTTGGAGAAGATGTTGTTGTAACCTATCATTCCCATTGCGTTGAACTCGTTGCGATAAGCAATGGAGCTGCTCATGCTTCCATTTGGATAGAAGCCTACGCCGTCAGGCCATACGCTCATACTGTTGCGATAAGCGAAGTCGGTACCGGTAAGTACTCTGGCATAGAGGTGATCATCGAAATCATATTTGAGATCGGCAGAACCGATGAATCTGTCATCTTTATTGCCGGAAGGTGTCTGGTAGGCAACGAAATAAGGGTTTGCCCAATAGTTGTTGGTAGTCCAGAGGTTTTCGCTACGATCTGCTCTGCGTGGGTTGCTCCAGTCGCGGATATCATAGTTGGTAGGCATTAACCATGCGGCAACGGCTGCGTTGGAGGTATAGTCGTTGAGCATTGGTCTGTTTCTCGCTTTTTCCTTAATGTATTGTGCATTGAGGGTAGCGGTCAGTTTTTTACCGAGGCGTGCATTAACATTGAGTGTGAAGTTATCTCTGTGTACACCTGAATTAGGCATGATATCCTTATTATCCATATCAGCGAAGCCGAAGCGGAAGTTGAGGTTTTCAGTACCACCGAGTAAAGCTACGGAGTTGGTAAAGGTATTACCATCTTTATAGAAATGTTTCACGTTGTTTTTAGCGGCGCTGTAAGGTCTTGAAACACCATCACCCTGGATAACGCTGGAACCATCGAGTTTAGCACCCCAGCTGGAGCGGCCAGCAGCGAGGGCTTCTGCCTGTGTAGTAGGTTTCAGGCCACCGATACCGATACCATATTGATATTGATAGTCTTTATCTGTATGGTCTATTGCACTTTCTATGCTGTAAGTGCTGTTTACTTCTACACCGATACCTTTATGCGCCAGGCCTTTTTTAGTGGTGATAACGATTACACCATTGGAAGCTCTTGCACCGTATAAAGCTGCGGCGGTGTTACCTTTCAATACGTTCATAGACTCGATATCGTCCGGATTGATGCTGCTTACACCATCGCCGGCATCGGAGCCGCCGTACATATTGTCGATGCTACCCATATTTCCTGATACCATTGGAATACCATCGATCACATAGAGGGGCTGGCTGCCACCGAAGTCGCCACCACGCATTACCACGCGGCTGGATCCGGAAGCACCGGTAACTGGCTTGGTTACGTTTACACCGGCTACTTTACCCTGGAGGCCCCACATTACGTTTGTTTCGCGGGCCTTGGTAAATGATTCACCTTTTACCTGTGTGATAGCATAACCGAGTACTTTATTTTCTTTTTTGATACCCATGGCTGTTACCACCACATCGCTGAGCTGTGTCAGGGATTCGTGGAGCTGTACGTCCACGGTGGTCTGGGAACCTACCGGCACCTGTTTGGAGTCAAAACCAATCATAGAAAATACAAGAATAGCCTTACCGTTAGCGCTGATTTTGTATTTACCGTCTACTCCGGTGAGTACGCCGTTGACAGCGCCTTTTACGGATACGGATACACCAGGAAGTGGCTCATTTTTTTCATTGGTTACTGTGCCGCTCAATGGCAGCTGCTGCGCCCTGACGGCGCCGTTAAATGCCAGCAACAGGGCTAGAAGAAGGCCCAGGTACCGCATTTTTTTTTGTAAAACTGAAGGGATACTGTGCTGTAAGTGCATAGAGCAATGTTTAATGGAATTAAGAATTGTCACTGTTTTAATAATGCAATTATGTTTAGTTTTTCCTGCCCCAGCGAATTTCGGTTGATTCATAACGTTGCTGGTTACTGCATTGGAACATGTTTCCAAAAGTATCTCATTAAACAACTCAATACTGATACTTTTTTATCCCATCTTTTACAATATCAACATGACAATTTTTACCTAATTTGTATACCGTCTACCTAAAACCCTTTACTAACAACAAAACAAGACATATTATAACTATATTAATTGTACCATATACAATAATACTTTTAATACAATTATGTACTATATTTATACCATTATATTGAACAGATTATGCGCAAAACGCAGGCATATAAAGAAATTACGCCCTTAACAGAACACGATTGCTTTATGATTTTCTCCAGGGAGAAAACACATTTCAACTTTCCGCTACATTACCATGAAGAGTATGAATTGAACTTCATCATCAATGCAGCCGGAGCCAGAAGAATTGTGGGAGACCATGTAGAAGACATCGACGACCTGGAACTGGTACTGGTAGCGCCAAACGTAGAACACGTATGGCTGGACCACCAATGCAGCAGCAAGAAAATAACGGAAGTAACCATTCAGTTCCACGCCAATCTTTTCGATAATAAATTCCTGAAAAGAAATCAGCTGAGCTTTATCCGCGCCTTATTCGAAAATGCCAGTAAAGGTATCTCCTTCTCCAGGGAAACAATTACAGCGCTGAAACCAAGGATGCTGGCCCTTCCGCATAAAACAGGCTTCGACTCCGTACTGGAGTTGTTCTCCATCCTGCATGACCTTTCCATATCACGGAATATGAGAATGCTTAGCAGCGCCGCTGCCGAATCGCTGAATACCTTTAACAGCAGGCGTATTGAGAAAGTATTTGAATACATGCAGCAGCATTTCGATAAAGACATAGGCCTGAATGAACTATCGAAGCACGTCAACATGACACCGGTATCGCTGAGCCGATTTATAAAAAAGCGTACCGGCAAAACGTTTATTGATAGCCTGAACGAAATCAGAATCGGACACGCCTCCCGTATGCTGATTGACACGACACATTCCGTCTCCGAAATCTGCTACCAGTGCGGATTTATGAACTTATCTAATTTCAACAGGATATTCAAGAAGAAAAAGGGAAGCACGCCTTCGGAGTTCAGGAAGAGCTTCGCCGGCACACGAACCTTTATATAGGGCACCTACGGCGCTTTTCTTCTTCACGCAAAGCAGCATAAGGTGCAGCGCAGCAAAGGCCTCTGTTCTGTTGTTTGTAAGGATTATGTTTTGTTTTTTCATATAAAATAAGAGGCATTTTCTACCAGGTAGAAAATGCCTCTTATTTTTATTAACTCATATTTTAATTTCCTTTGCCAAAATCAGGTGCTGTCTTATCATACCATACCCGTTGTGTTGCCAGCGTATTAACATCCTGCGCATTAGGTGTAAAACCCTGCGCTGTCATCGCTGCACTCCAATTAGCACGATTTACCTCTCCCGGGTCTGTGAGCCAGAAACGGCGCGGAATCTGCTCATTAAAGACCTCCCTGGCATAATAGCCTGAGCTCAGTTTTGGATAACCAGTGCGTCTGCAAAATACATAAGCCTCATTAGGAACACGAAGGTAGTTGAGATAAGCCTGTATGTAGATACGCTCCAGGTCATTGGTTCCATTCAGCTTTACCTGACTATTGCTCAGATAGGCCGCAATCTGTGTATCACCACTACCACTAAACGATGTTGCAGAACCCGCATTCACCGCTATCTCATTCATCGTTACAATGCTGCTGGTGATACCGCGGGTATACCAGTCATTCACTGTTCCTTTGGTATCCACTCCTCCTGCATATCCTTTCTGGGTAAATTCTGCTATTAAAAAACAAGTCTCTGCATAAGATACTGGTATATCTTCAAAATTACCCGTTGCTGCATTTAATTTAGGAGAGAAAAACTTCCTGTTTAGCGGGGATATCAGCGCATATTTATTGGGCCCGACAGCAAATGTATTACTCAGGAAAGCCGCTACAGTGGGGTTTGTTGTCCAGTCGGCAGGGCCGCCCTGATAATTTATCAGCGGGTCATTTAAATTAATAAATGCAGGTGCGGTTACATTATATTTTGTAAGTGAATCTTTAAATCCAACAGGGATATCATTCTTATCAAAATATATTGGTAAACGCGGATCATTGCTACCTTTCAGGAACTGCATAATACTGGTACTGGCATATCTCCGGCTACGGTAGTCGATATCGCCACTGGTACCAAATGGCGCATAGGTCTGGTTTAGATACTTTACCTGCGCGGTATTATCATCGATAGGACCAATGGCATCCTTCATTACCTCCTGGAATATGCTCTTACAGGTAGCATTATCTGCATTTTCCAGACGCGCGGCTATACGAAGCTTTAAGGTATTGGCCAGCTTCACCCATTTTACCCAGTCGCCCTGATAATAAATATCTGAATTTCCGTAGACAACCTGATTGGCCAGACTATTATCTGACAAGACTTTTATCGCACTATTCAATTCTGTCAGCCAGGTATTGAACAGTGTCTGCTGATTATCGTATACAGGGTTATATTTAGATTGATACCTGCCTTCTATCGCCTCGGTATACGGAATAGCGCCGTTCATATCTGTCACCTTAATACCGTGCAGCGCCTGCAATACATAGGTTACCGCTTTCGCTTTCTGGTAGCGGTCTTTGTCTGACTTAGCATCTGCCTGCCTGCGTATTTCAAACAGGTTGGGTAAAATCTGCAGATAGTAATTGGAATAACGGGTATTAACATTACTCGTTATCTCATAAGGACTCGCAGTTACATGTTGTGTGTATCTCAGCAACTGTTCCATATTTTCCCATACCCACTCTGTTCCCTGGTAGCTGATCAGTTTATCTTCTGTATAACTCAACAGATATTTTATATCCGGTGTAGTAACCACGCTGGGGTTGGTATTGATGTCTCCGAAATTTTTCTGGCAGGAAGCTGCACTTAATCCCAGCAACATCCCCAGCACTGTATATTTATGGAATAAATTCTTCATGATCTGATTTTTTAGATGACTAAAATCCTACTCTGATAGTACCTGCAATGGAACGCATCATAGGCAGGAAGCCCTGTTCACCAGAGAAGGCAGTATTATTGGAGTTATTTGAGGCCGGGTTATAATTGTATGGCAGTGTATTATACAGATAGAGCAAATCGCGGCCAACAATGGCAACACTCAGGTTATTAAGTGATAACTTCCGGCAGATATTTTCAGAAAAACGATAACTCAGCGACACCTGTCTGAGTGATACCCAGCTGTTCTTTTTGATCCAGAAGTCGGACACGCCGGTGCTGGAAGAACCCAGGCGATAGTAATACTGCGGCGCATGTGTTGGTTCTACCAATCCTTTGTCATAAGCCTCCTTATAGGTCATTCCTCCAACATCTACCGATGTTCCGTTAGGTAATGTCACCTTCTGTCCTTTATCAAAAACACCATCAGGGATCATACCATCGTCATAGGTTTTGCCATCATACTTACTTACCCATGTTATGCCACCATGGCTGGCATCGCGACCTTCCAGGGTATTAGGGAATACGCCGGTATGTGTACCAAAACGATAAGTCAGCATAACAAAATCGCCACCGAATTTGGCATCCAGCAATACACCCAGGCTAAAATTTTTATAACGGAAAGTATTTTCCCATCCTCCGCGAAACTTAGCATTAATATCTCCTACATCCTGCAGGGTATTGCTTCTGGCAGGAAACGCCGCCCTGGCGTCGGATCGCCATGCCAGCACCGGCTTTCCGTTATTGGGATTATCAACAGCCTTGCCATTATCATCCGTTGCCTGGTATGCTTTGGAATGAATAGTAGTACGCAGCGTACCATAAGATTTACCTACAATAGCCCAGGTACTGATTTCACCGATATTGGCTCCCAGGTCGTATTCGTTGCGGCCCTCATACAGGTCGAGGATCAGGTTTTTATTGTGAGAATAATTAAAGCTGGTGTTCCATTCAAAGTTTTTAGTTTGAACCGGCGTACCTGTTACCATCAGCTCAACACCGCGGTTTCGGATATTTCCGGCATTGATGATAATGCCTTCCAGTCCTGTTTCCTGTGGTGTGCCAATACTGATGATCTGATTTTTTGTATTATCCTGGTACAGGGAGAGATCAAATCCGATGCGGCTTTTCAGGAAACGCATTTCCATACCTACTTCCTTGGCGATCTTACGCTCAGGCTTCAGATTAGGCACCAGAGCGATAAAGCTGCCGGTAAGCGGATCAGGATATCTCGTGTAGGTAGAAAGCGGATAGTCGGTACCGTTACTATTCGTATAGCCGTTGAATGCAAACCCGGGATTGATGGTGAAAGGATCAGTATCTTTTCCCAGCGCCGCTATATTTGTCCGGAACTTACCATAGGTAACCCATTCAGGCATCTTAAATGTTTCACTGAATAACCAGGAAAGGCTGGCAGCGGGATAATGATAGAAGTTATTACCAGTTCCGTTGGAGTAGGTCAGCGCAGAAGACCAGTCGCCACGCCAGGTAGCCAGCAGGAAGAGTTGATTTTTATAGGCGATATCCGCACTGGCATATAGTGAATTGAAAGCTTTACGACTTTTTATACCACCTTCCGTATAAGGTGTCTGAATAGAATTCGCGATAAAGTAATTTCCCGGATAACTGAGTCCACCGCGCGTTTCAGAGTAGTTATAAGTAGTCTGGTAACGTTGTGTTTCCCCACCGATATAACCATTTACTTCCAGGTCTTTATTAAAGGTTTTATTCATAGACAACATCCATTTCAGGAAGTAGCTTTCCTTGCTGGTATGTCCTAAACCATATAAACCACCTGCAAAATCTGGGTTTTGTCCCAGTTCTTTATTTTCGTTCCTGGTGTAGAGGTTATTGACATTACCTTCCAGGGAGAGTTTGGCCCATTGGCTGAGGGTAGCGGTGAGGGCTATACGTCCGCGAACATTCTGTTCATCCTGGAGATAGTCATTTTCGAAGAGATTAAACCAGAACCTTGCTTCAGGTGCTTTATTTGTTTCATTCGGATCCTGTGGATTGGGAGTACCACCCAAACTGCTTACATACTTGCTTTGCTGCATCCAGTATTTGGTATCATAGTTTCTTGGGAGCACCCAGGTAAATAATTTACCAAAGTTATAAGAGCCGAAAGCATCCAGGCCGCCGAGCCGTGGCGGGTTTTTACCATTGAATACGGTATAGTTGGCGCCAACATCAGCACTGATCCATTTATTGATATTGTGCGTCACCCGCAGATCGAAACCATTTTTAGTCATGGCGTTTTTGTATACGATACCATCACTCACGTCGCGGGTATAGGACAGGCGGAAAGTAGATTTTTCATTACCGCCATCCATGGCAATATTGGTAGACCATCCTTTACCTGTTCTGAAGGCATCCAGGAAGTTATTAGGCTGGGCTACATATTTGGTAGGTATTCCATCATAGTTAGTTACATCCTGTCCGGAGAATTTAGGCCCCCAGTTTTCCAGCTCACGGTTGATTTGTCTGTCGATATAAGGTTTTCCGGTTACGGGGTCTTTGGGGAATACTTTTGTTACCCATGATTCGTCAGCAGCATAGTTAGGATCACGGTTATCGGTAAAGAAAGCGCCTACGCTGCCGCCGCCGTATTCGTTCTGAAAGTCGGGGCCGGAATAGGGTTTAAACACATTGTATGACTGGGTAACGTTGACGCCTATACCGCGTTGTTGTTTTCCTTTTTTGGTGGTAATCAGGATAACGCCGTTAATAGCGCGGGAGCCATACAATGCTGCAGCTGCGGAGCCTTTCAATACCGACACACTCTCAAAGTCTTCCATGTTGAGGTTTTTGAGATCATTACCGAAATCGCGGCCGGTACCACTAAAAGTGTTGTTGTCCATGATGACCCCATCAATTACAAAGATGGGTTGGTTGTTGGTACCCAGGGTAGAGTTTCCACGGATCAGGATTTTGGTACTGCCGAATAGTCCGCCGGCGCCCTGGTCTATTTGTACGCCGGCAACTTTGCCTTGCAGGGCATTGACAGGACTGATTTCATTGGTTACTGCGAGGTCCTGGCCTTTGATTTCCGTCACGGAATAGCCT
The DNA here is from genome assembly GCF_011752935.1 of Chitinophaga sp. Cy-1792. Classification (NCBI taxonomy): domain Bacteria; kingdom Pseudomonadati; phylum Bacteroidota; class Chitinophagia; order Chitinophagales; family Chitinophagaceae; genus Chitinophaga; species Chitinophaga sp. Cy-1792. Next base: position 1,968,423 of record NZ_VWWO01000001.1, on the reverse strand, counting down.
AGTTTCTTTTTTTCTTTCTTCACACCTAATGCTGTTACTACCAGTTCACCAAGTTGCTTGCTGTCTTCTTCGAGACTAACATCAATAATAGTTTTGCCGGCTACTGCCACTTCTTTTTTCGTATAGCCGACATAGTTAAATACCAGTATGCCACTGGATGGGGCCTGGAGGCTGTAGTTGCCGGAAGCATCTGTAACGGTGCCGCTGGTATTATTACCTTTTACCAGCACCGTTACGCCGGGCAGTACTACATTGCCTGCACCGGTAACCTTGCCGGTAATGCGGATATGCTGGGCTTTGGCCGTAAGACAGACGAGGCAAACCAATAGCAGGAGCATGGCCCGCCTGGTACATGAGTCGGAGATTGTCCACATACATGGGATCGTTTAAGGTTAGAGAATTACTGGTTGATATATGTTTTAAACAGTATTGAACAGAATAGAATAGTCTTTAAAAAGTGGAATTAGTTCAGGATTAAATTGATCATATTCAGCAGCATTGGTACTTCTCCATCATTCACTGACAACCTTTACCTAATGTAGTTTCAATTTCCGGGTTAAACCTATAGTGGGTTACCTGTTGCTGATATTTTTTTGCTTAGAAAGAATTTCCGGGAGATGATGGAATGGGCAGGTATAAAAAGCGAAAGGGCGAAAGAATTCGCCCCTTCTTCCTATTAACCGAATACACCTACTGAAAATATGGAACGGGACATAAAGTCTCGCCATTCCACATTAAGTTTAAAGATGCCTGAAAGCAACAGGAACACTACTTTCGGGCGGTTTTTATATTATAATAATGTCGATAATCGGTTAATAGCAAAGGTCCTTTTGGGATATAGCATATAAGACTTTCATAAGGCAACAGGTATAGGTGTTGACTTAAGTTCACAATGTCGGTATTACTGTCTTATGCAGTTAGTCGATTGCAGCACTATGTATTTCAGATATCACATACGACTTCCCTGATACTTCGCAGTGCTTTTCAGGATGGATAAGGTTGGAGATGCATACAGTGAATTACTGTTATACATGCAAACAGATTACAGGATATTCGAGAGGATCTGGAAAATTATTTGGGATAGGTACCCCATACCTGGAGTACCATCGCAAATGTATAAAAGTCTTTTAATAATAGAAAATATTATTTTATGAAGAATGCGCCATAATTGCATCTTCTACCCATTGCATCACCAGTTCCAGCTGGTCGTGCAGGTTTAAGTGACTGTTATCCAGGATGATAGCATCGTCTGCTTTTCTCAGTGGGGAAATTTCACGATTAGCATCGATGTAGTCACGTAATTCCAGGTTTTGTTTTACTTCTTCGAGGGTAATATTTTTATTTTTCTCGTAGAGTTCTTTAAAGCGGCGTTCTACGCGGATGGTGATATCTGCTGTCATGAAGATTTTCAGTTCAGCATGTGGGAATACGACGGTACCGATATCCCGGCCATCCATCACAATACCTTTACGGGCGCCCATTTTCACCTGCTGTGCTACAGCAAATTCACGTACTTCTTTTACGGCGGCCACTTCACTTACCTTTTCTGCTACTAACATTTCACGGATCAGGTGCTCTACATTTTCGCCGTTGAGGTACATGTCTGACAGGCTGGTCAGGGAGTTGCACACGAAATCCAGGTGGATGTTGTGTAATGCTTCTACTACTGCCGGGGAGCTTGTCCAATCAACACGATTCTGTAAAAAATAAAGGGTAATAGCACGGTACATGGCACCGCTGTCGATATAAACATAGTCCAGTTTCCTGGCCAGCTGTTTTGCAAGGGTGCTTTTGCCACATGAAGAGTAGCCATCTATCGTGATGATTATTTTTTTCAAAATCGTCTTAATTTTTTGGTAATGCCTTACGGAAAGAACACTACAAAATTGGCGCAATTCTTTGAAAAAAGCAAATTCATTACGGTTTAGGGCACTACCACCACTTTCGTCGTATATACTTTTTTCTGTGTCTGTTTGTTAAACAGTGTCAGGTAGTATACGCCGGAAGGCATGTGTGTGAACTCGATATCGGCATCACGTTTTACAGTATACTGACGTAACATCTGACCCCATGTATCGTAGAGCTGCAGGAACATTTCGTCGTTCAGGCCACGGATTTTCACATGGAAGTTGCCATGGTTCGGGTTAGGATATACCTGGATAGTGAATATCGGCGGTACAATCCTAATTTCAGAATAGATCACCGTACCATCTTTGCCAATTACCTTAATGCGATAATAGGTATCGTCGTCGTAGTTGTTAGGATCGTTGTAGGTATAACTGAGTGGCGTAGTACTATTGCCGTTAGGCGCTTTGGTACCCACCACAGCAATAGTTTTAAAGGCCTCTTCGTTCGCATAGCGGCGTTCCACCTCGAATTGGAGGTTATTCACCTCACGACTGGTGGTCCAGTTGAGTTGCGCCATCGAAGGACTCGTTCTGAATGCTTCGAACAGCAGGAATATTGCCGGATCTACCTTTACGTTGAGTATGCGTTTGGAGAAATAGGTATTGCTTCCCAGGTCTGTGAATACACGCATGTGCATGGTAGCAGGTTGCAGCATGGTTGTGGTGGTCAGCGTTCCCGGTAATGCTTTCGCCGGTGTTACGTTGAGCTTATCCCAGCCGGTAATACCAAATCGGGTGATATAGCTGCTATCTTTGTTCAGCTTGTATCTTGGCTGCTCTGCTACATCCATGTGCTGCAATATCACGGTAGCTTTACCGCCGGTATTATCCATACGCTGGATATTCCAGGTTTTGTTGACAAAGCTGTCTTTGATCACACCACCACCGATTGCGATAATATATGCACTATCGAAAGCACGCATACCAAACCCATCAGTAGCACCGCCATCGAGCAGCACCGCTCCCGGGTTATAGGATTTATCATCTGAGCCGATAGGGAAAACAACCTTATTGGCAGCAGTTTTAACATTTACACGATACAGGAAACCTCCGGCAAAAGTATTGCCGGTAACGACATAGCGGGAATCGCTATAACCGGTAATGTCACCTGCGTCTGTTTCTCCTATCAGGAGATTCCAGCCGTTGAGATATATTTTACCACTGGTAAAGTGGAGTTTGTTTCTGATTTTAAGATCGCTGAGATCATCGAGGAGTATGCCTTTCCCGTTGTTAACCTCCATATTGGGGAAGCTGGTACCGGTACGCGTAGCTACGCTGTAGTTTCCATATATGATTTGCTGGCCAACATCTCCTAAAATAGGATTAAGGGAAGAGAACAGAAAATTTCCACCAACACCTGATCTGCCATTTTTACTTTCATCCGGCAAGGAGGCACTACTGCCATTCATCCATCTTTTACCGAGAATGTAAAAGGTACTTCCCGGACCGGAACCCAGTACACCATCATTTGTCATATTACTGAAGATGCCCACCTGGGTATTGTTATATAACCAGACGGAATCTCCTGAAGGTATGTATACGCCCAGCTGTGCCTGTGCTGATCGTATCATTCCCAGCAGTAAAATGAAAATGAAGGTAAAGGTTCTCATGAAAAAGATAAAAGGTTTAAATTAATCATCCTTATGATGACTATAAATACGATAACTTATAAAATTAATCCAGAATCCACCAGGTAGTCCCGTCGGATTGCAACGTCACACTACCTCCTCTATTTTGCGTCGTAGTGTTGCCATTACCAGCGTTCATATATTTTTTGGAAATGGCATCTATTACCAATGTTGTAATGGCAGCCGTTGATTCAAAGGCTTTTCCGGTAGTTGTCTTCACCTTAAATGAATATGCTGTAGTTGATTTAATCACCAGCATTCTGCCTGCATTTGCTGCAGACGGATCAGGAATAGTCACTACTGTATAGTTATTTACATTGGTGGTATTATTTGCTGTGAATAATACTGTATGATCCGTATCTGCTACTGTAACAGCTGTCGCCGTGGAATTGGAAATAGCCACTGCAAGAGAGCCATTTACATCCAATGTAGCGGCAGGTGTGTTGGTTCCAATACCAACACCGAAGCCCGACTTAATGAAAATACGGTTGTCTTTTACGTTTGACTCCACAAAGTTGAGACCACCCCCTAACAAGTTCCAATGGAACTTCATAGCACCGGTTGAATCCTGGAAAGCCATTACATCAGGGCCATTAGCTCTGATAATAAAAGGATGTGCGTTATATGCTTTAGCGCCATTAAACAAGGTAACTGCATAACCTGTCCAGCCTGTTCCTACACCTGCTGTACCGCGGAATAATTCCTTATTGTTATATTTCACTACCATGTCCTTAGCACTGGTTGTACCGAGAAAATAAGTGACTGTATCTGTAGTAAGAAAACTATTCCCTTTCTGCGACCAGTTCAGCAGTGTGGCGTTGTCCTGCACCACTACATCACCTGTACTGTTGATTGACAATACTTTATTTGTAGCAGCAACCGGTGTTGCAGCTGCGATACCCGACAGGCGAATGCCAGAAACCGCTGTATTATTATTGGCAGTTGTCTGGCTTACTTCCAGTGTATTACCAGGTGCATTGTTACCAATGCCCAGCATATTGTTGGTCGTATTCCAGAAGAGTTTACCATTATTTTCAGAGAGTACTTTACCAGTACCTACAAATGGAACAGATCCCACTGTCAGGTTATTAGCTACGATCGACGCGCCTGTTACCGCTCCAGAGGTTGTTACTGTTTGTGCATTAACAGCATTGGTAGCAGTAAGTGAACCAGTAGTGATACTGGTAGCAGTCATAGCGGAGGTAGTCAGTGAACTGGCAGTAAGTAAACCGCCAATAGTAGTGCTACCACCAAAACTTGCTGTACCGGATATATTGATATTAGCGTTTTGTGCGGCGCCGGTAGTATAGTTGAGGATATAAGCATTGCCAGCAGCAGCAGGTGCTTTTGCTGTCCATTTTCCACTTACCATGGTAAGCAGGTCTCCCTCATTGGGAGAAGTGATAGTTCCAATAGGACTGCCATTCAATTGATTGGCATTCCATAATGCGGTGGTGTTGTTAACAGTCAATGTCCAGCTGCGGTCTGCTGAGAGGTCCTGAGCTCCGCTACTAATGTTCATAGCAGCATTGCCGGTGGCTAAAGTAATATTTCGGGTAAGCGGGGTATAGAATGCGGAATAGTCAGCTAAGATGGGGGTAATGGCTCCTGTTCTGCCATTGAAAGACAAAACACCTGTATTGGTAATGTTGCCGGAAGCATCGACGGAGAGGCCTGTACCTATATTCAGGTTACCCAGGTCTACCATTTTTTTCCAGGCACCATTTTTCTTAACATAAAGAGATTTTTCTGTGGCATCATTGATGAATACGAGCATGCCATCGGGAGCGTTCGCTAAGGCGCCACCGGTAGAAACGGTAGCTTTGGATACACGGTTTAATAATAAGCCCTGACTATTACTATTTAATTCGAGCAATGCGGATTGGGTGACCGCGGTAGGATCAAGCCCCAGTTTCAGCTGTTGGGCAGCCAGCCTGTTGCTACCTGTTATCAGCAAACCGATTGCACAAATTTGGAATAGTCCTTTCAACTTCATATAACTTCTTTTAAGCAACGGTGAAGAGAGATAACGGTCACGCCTGTACGACGTGACCGTATTATAGAGATGTAACGGATTAGTTTTTGATAATATACCAATGTCCTTTACCATCAGCCTGAACAGAGATAACAGTCCAAGGAGTGCTAAATGCATATTTGGTACCGTTTTCAATATTACCTTTTAAAGTAACGATAGCACCATCATCCTCAGCTCCTGTAGGCACTTTTTTGATAACGTATATTCTTCCCATTGATGCATCATCAGAAGCAGGGAGGGTCACGTCAATTGCCATACCAGTTGTTTGAACGATAAGGGTATAGTCATCAGCAGCAAGTGTATAAGCAGTATTGGTAGTTCTGATTTTAGCAGAAATGGAACCGTTTACATTCAGGGTGCTGGTGCTTTTTGGTGCTACTTTCACATCCACGCCAATATTTGCAGTTCCTACTGTAGCAATATTGTTGGTAAAGTTTTTATTACCACCGATCATCTGATCAGAATTGGATAAGAGACCATTCGTTGTTTTATCTGTAGCTACAGGAATACTAACAGTAAGGCTATTGGTTCCGGCAACATCATCGGCCTTATAAGTAACAGCCAGATCGTCACCAGTGTGATCACTAGCATAAGTAGTCGGATTCAGGAGATCCAGATTAACGGTTCTCTTAACAACTTTATTACCACTGAGCAACAGTACAGTTTTGTCTGTAGCAGCACCATCAACCAGACCGGTCATGGATACATCTTTCTGGAAGGTAGCTAAAGTACTTACAAAGATATTAGGGAAGTTACCTGTGAAATTGCCTGACATAGTCAGATCTTCATTAAAGGTACTTGCACCGTTTACAGTGATACCACCACCAGTTACAGTGATACCGGCACCAGCTGTCAGTACATTGCTGAAGGTTTTATCACCACCGAAAGTTTGTGCATCGGCAGTAACAGCACCCGGATGACTAACATCCGCAGGCGTTAAGAAGATCCTTCTGTTTGCAGGATCAGTATTATCAACACCAATACCTTCATTGCTGGCTGCGCGGAGGTCAGTAACGACTAAACCTTTAGCATTTGCGCTGAATTTATCATAGTCAGTTTGTGTAAGTAAACCGGCAGTGATTGGAGTGGTGGCATTCAGCGTAGAAATCTGGAGCTGAATATGACCACCTGTGGTAACGAATTTATAGTCAGGACCAGCGGCATCAATAGTGAAGTCAGTTCCTGTCTGAGCATTAATTTTTATACCATCCATGAAAGCCATGCTACCGAAATCGCGGTAATTAACCACGCCGGTAGTAGCGTTCATAAACAGACCGCGGTTAGCTGCGGCATCGAGGTTGATGGAAGTCAGTGTCAGACCACCATTAATTTTTGCACCACCATTCAGGATTGGTCCGTTGCTCAGGGTAGGTACACCATCTGTAATGTTGATACCTTCCGTTCCACCGCCTTTTAAAACGAATGGTACGCCTACAGTGCTGGTACCGGCGAATGCGTTAGCAGGTAAGGTCGCATTTCCAAGAACATCCCAGGATTGACCACCATTAGCCATTCTGGACCAGTAGCCATTTGTGCCACCTGTGCGAACGAAAAGGCCTGCGTTTCCGCCTTTATTCAGCCAGATAATCATACCGTTTACATCGGCACTACCGATAAGGGTATTGATATTAGTGGTATCTGTAAGCCGAGGGAGTAAGAGACCCTTGTTGCTTGCTTCGAGCTCGAGAATGGCAGAAGGCTGCACATTGGTAGGGTTGGTACCCACTTTCAGCTGTGCATTTGCCTGAGAGGCAACCAGTGCTAAGCCGCCCAACAACATTCCGCGAACTGCGAATTGTAGAGATTTAGTCATAGATATACGGATAAAGTCATTAATAAATGTTATCAATAGGATTATTATTAGTTGTCATAGAGTTATATCAATACTCCTTATCCACAGTAGCTGTTAAACCAGGCATAGGACTCTCCAGGTACAGGCTCATATAATATACACTCTTTATTTAATACGCAAAATCTATAAAATAAAAATAACTATAGGTTATAATTTTATATAATGCAAAAATATACTTTACCCTGAGTGAGAAAAATTACACCAACATACCATTTTGCGATTTGTATATATTGCTCCGGAAGTGTATACATAGCAAATAATATTTATCGACCGGCTGTGCCAGCTAAAAGCCCGGCAGTACAATCATTATACTAATATATTCATCCGGTTTTCTCTACAAATATAAATACTATTTTTATTTAATATAATAAATTTCCATAACATAAAGATGTTATATAGAAATATTATATGATTTAATTTTTTTTTGAAGATGATATAAGGAGATGATTGATCTGGAAATGAGGCATTTGACGACCGCGGAAGATTGATTGGAGGATTTAGTACGGAGATATTAAAACCGACATCCTCGATGTCGGTTGGGGGGTCCGCCCCTTCGGGGCGGGAGATTTTCCTGGTAGATTACTGGGCAAAAGTCATATGTGTAAGCCACCTGAGGTGCCTTTAAAACCTGGGCAGGGAATTTTCAAAGGTAGATTGCTGCGCATAAGCCATATGTGCAACTTATCAGCGGTGGGAGAAGCAGCCTTTAAGATCTGGGAGGGATTTCCAAGGTAGATTACTGCGCATAAGCCATATGTGCAACTTATTAGCGGTGGGAGAAGCAGCCTTTAAGATCTGAGCAGGAGATTTTTCCGGCAGAATATTACGCAAAAGCCATAGCGGTAAGCCATCAACGACGAAAGAAGCGGGCCTTTAAGATCTGGGCAGGAGATTTTTCCAGCAGAATATTACGCAAAAGCCATAGCGGCAAGCCATCAGCGACGAAAGAAGCGGGGTTTTAAGATCTGGGCGGGATTTCCAAGGTAGATTACTGCGCATAAGCCATAGGTGCAACTTATCAGCGGTGGGAGAAGCAGCCTTTAAGATTCGGGCAGGAGATTTTTCCGGCAGAATATTACGCAAAAACCATAGCGGCAAGCCATCAGCGACAAAAGAAGCGGGGTTTTAAGATCTGGGCGGGATTTCCAAGGTAGATTACTGCGCATAAGCCATAGGTGCAACTTATCAGCGGTGGGAGAAGCAGCCTTTAAGATCCGGGCAGGAGATTTTTCCGGCAGAATATTACGCAAAAGCCACAGGAGGGAGATTTTTCCGGCAGATTATTGCGAAAAAGCCATAGCGGTAAGCCATCAACGACGAAAGAAGCGGGCCTTTAAGATCCGGGAGGGATTTTCAGGATAGATTATTGCAAAAAAACCATAGCGGCAAGCCATCAACGGCGGGAGAAGCGGCCTTTAATATTCAGGCTGGAGATGTTCAAAATAGATTGCTGCGCATAAGCCATAAGGGCAAGCCACCAGCGGCGGAAAAAGCGGGATTTAATATTGGGGCGGGATTTTCAAGATAGATTGCTGCGAAAAAGCCATAGCGGCAAGCCACCAGCGGCGGAAGAAGCGGCCTTTAAGATCCAGGCAGGAGATTTTTCCAGATAGATTCCTGCGCAAAAGCCATAGCGGCAAGCCATTTAAGGCGGGAGAAGCAGCCTTTAAAATCTGAGCGGGAGATTTTTCCGGCAGAATATTACGCAAAAGCCTTAGGGGCAAGCCATCAACGACGAAAGAAGCGGGCCTTTAATATCCGGGCAGTGGAAATCAACCAGTGAGCAAATAAACCAACGATTACCGGGCATATAAGCACCTGACTGCAGACCGGAAAAGCCGGTGATTCACCCAATTGGAAGCAGCCCTAAAGAAAAAGGGCCATCCCTGCTGTGAGAGACGGCCCTTAATTATAAGATGGGAGACTTAATTAAGCCTCTGATTTTTCTGATTTACTCTTGGAAGAGTTGTTTTTCAGTGTAAATATCAGCTTCTGGTTTTCTTTGTCCAGGTCTGCTACGAGGATATCACCGTCATGAATATTCATGTTCAGGATTTCTTCGGCTAAAGGATCTTCCAGGTATTTCTGGATGGCCCTGTGCAGCGGACGCGCACCAAACTGCTGATCGTAGCCTTTGTCTGCGAGGAAGCCTTTTGCTTCTTCTGTCAGTTCCAGGCTGAAGCCAAGGCTGTTCAGACGTTTCAGCACACTCTGCATGGTGATGTCGATGATCGTATAGATATGCTCTTTGTTGAGCTGGTTAAATATGATCACATCATCAATCCTGTTGAGGAACTCAGGAGAGAAGGTACGTTTCAGTGCTTTTTCGATCACTGATTTTGTATTCTCTTCTTCGCTGCTCACACGGGTACTGGTAGAGAATCCAACACCTGCACCGAAGTCTTTCAACTGACGGGCACCAATGTTAGAAGTCATAATAATGAGGGTATTTTTAAAGTCTACCTTACGGCCGAGACCGTCAGTCAGAATACCATCATCGAGTACCTGTAACAGGAGGTTATATATATCCGGGTGTGCTTTTTCGATCTCATCCAGCAGGATTACTGAATAAGGTTTACGGCGAACTTTTTCTGTCAGCTGACCACCTTCTTCGTAGCCAACATAGCCCGGAGGCGCACCGATTAAGCGGCTAACGGAGAATTTCTCCATGTATTCACTCATATCGATACGGATCAGTGCATCATCGGAGTCGAACATGTAGCGGGCCAGTGATTTGGCGAGCTCTGTTTTACCCACCCCGGTAGGGCCGAGGAAGATGAATGTACCGATTGGTTTTTTCGGATCTTTCAGACCTACGCGGTTACGCTGGATGGCTTTGGTGACTTTGCTGATAGCTTCGTCCTGTCCAACCACTGCACCTTTCAGATCTTCACCCATGCGGCGTAATTTATCGCTTTCTGCCTGTACCATCCTTTTCACAGGGATACCGGTCATCATGCTGACAACTTCCGCGATGGCTTCTTCATCAATCGGGTAGCGTTTATGCTTCACTTCTTCTTCCCACATGGCTTTTGCGCGTTCCAGGTCTTCACCCAGTTTCTTTTCAGTATCGCGCAGTGCAGCGGCTTCTTCGAAGCGTTGGCTTTTCACTACTTTATTTTTTTCCTGCTTGATATCTTCAATCTGTTTTTCGAGGTCGAGGATATTCTGCGGAACATTGATGTTTTTGAGGTGAACGCGGGCGCCGACTTCATCGAGTACGTCGATGGCTTTGTCTGGCAGCAGGCGGTCTGTCATGTAACGGTCGCTCAGTTTCACGCATGCTTCGATGGCATCCTCAGTATAGCTAACATTATGGTATTCTTCATAACGAGGCTTGATATTATTGAGGATCTGAATGGTTTCATCCACGGAAGGTGGTTCTACCATTACTTTCTGGAAGCGGCGGTCGAGTGCACCGTCTTTCTCGATGTACATACGGTATTCATCGAGGGTGGAAGCGCCAATGCATTGGAGCTCACCTCTTGCGAGGGCTGGTTTAAAGATATTGGAAGCATCCAGGGATCCGGAGGCACCACCCGCACCAACGATGGTATGTATTTCATCGATAAACAGGATAACGTCCCTGTTTTTCTCGAGTTCGTTCATGATGGCTTTCATCCTTTCCTCGAACTGGCCGCGGTATTTGGTACCGGCTACCAGGGCGGCGAGGTCTAAGCTGACAACACGTTTATCGAACAATACGCGGGAAACCTTGCGTTGCACGATGCGGAGGGCGAGGCCTTCCACGATGGCAGTTTTACCAACACCGGGTTCACCGATGAGGATAGGATTGTTCTTCTTGCGGCGGGAGAGGATCTGCGACACGCGTTCGATTTCCTGTTCACGACCAACAATAGGATCTAAGCTGCCTGACTCGGCCAGCTTGGTAATGTCTCTACCAAAATTGTCCAGTACCGGTGTTTTGGACTTGGTATTTGTCTGTTTGGCTTTGGAGGCGTAGCTCTTTCTTTCGTCTTCAAATTCTTCCTCACCCGGATCATCGAATTCTGCTTTTGGATCAGCAGATTTTACAAAGCCTAGTTCGTTTTTAAAAGTATCGTAGTCCACGTCAAATTGTTGTAAGATTTGTGTACAAACGTTTTCTTTATTTTTTAAGATAGACAGCATCAGGTGTTCCGTTTCAACGGTGGCACTCTTGAGGGCTTTCGCTTCGAGTACCGTGACGCGGATAACCTTTTCAGCCTGTCTTGTCAGGGGAAGACTATTGATATTGGCAATGTTTTTCCCCGTCTTATCTTTTACAGCCAGTTCTACTTCTTTGCGTAATTCGTACAGGTCCACGTTTAACGCTTGCAGAATCTTTACGGCCGTGCCTTCGCCTTCGCGAATAATACCTAACAGCAGGTGTTCAGTACCGATGAAATCATTTCCCAGGCGTAAAGCTTCCTCCCTGCTGAACGAAATGATCTCCTTAACTTGCGGTGAAAAATTCTGGTCCATTGTGAATAAATTAGATTATAAAAACCCTTACGGGGGCTTGTCTATACAATAATAACGAATAATTCTGATTTCCCTTGTCAGCGAATCCGTCGGATTGAAGTTATCGTTTTTTTGCAGTCCGGCGTGTTACACTTTAATAGTATTAAGAATTATTTTTGTGGTGAATGTGTGGGTACGGGTCTCTTTTAAAATAACTACGAAGAAGGCTAAACATTTGTTCGGTCTCATCCGGGTATTTTTTCAGGCGGGTGCCCTTTCTTCTAACTCAGCAATTGATTCTTACTAAAATATAAAACAATATCCAACGCATGAAATTCAAAATTGATACCAAAGAAAAAATAGTGGTTTTTTGTCCGGAAGAAAATGCTTTGGATGCTAATTTGTCAGCCTCGTTCATTACTACCGCTACCACCCTGCCCGGCCTGGAAACCCGCAATCTCATACTGGATTTACATTTGATCGAAACTGCGGACGATGCCGGCATAGAAGCCATTTTTGCAGTCTACGGCTTCATGTATGACAATAATCGCTCATGTGCGATCACCGGTCTTAACAACATTTTAACTGCGCGCCTGAAAGCAGAGGGGCCTGAAAACCTTAATCTTGCTCCTACCATGGCCGAAGCAATAGACCTGGTGATGATGGAAGAACTGGAACGGGAATTATTGGACGGAATGGAATAAATTAGCAGACGGCTCTTTCAGGAGCTGGTTTTGCATTATTCAGGCAGGCGGATTCCTTTCACACGAAAGGGGAACGCCCCAAGAAAGAAGGTATATCAAATGTTTGGAGTAACGATTTTAGGAAATAATTCAGCCATCCCCACCCTGGACAGGCACCCGACAGCGCAGATCGTCACCTGTAACGATCAGTTGCTGCTGATAGATTGCGGGGAAGGGACCCAGCTGCAATTTGCAAAATATGGCATCAGGCGTAGCAAGCTCCGGTATATCTTTATCAGCCATTTGCATGGCGACCACTATTTTGGACTGATAGGATTACTGAATACCCTGAGTTTGATGGGCAGAACGGAGCCCCTTAGCATTTTTGCCCCTCCGGAGCTGGAACAGATCATCCAGATTCAATTGGACTGTGCCGGTACCATTTTGAAGTTTGAGCTCACTTTTGTGCCGCTAATGCCGGAATACAGCGGTGTTATCCTGGAGGATAAGGACCTGGAGGTTCGTTGTTTTCCTACCCAGCACCGGATTAGCTGTTTCGGATTTTCGGTGTTATTGCAGAAAAGGAAGCGTAAACTGCTGCCAGACCAGGCGAAGGCCTATGAAATTCCGGCCGCTTATTACGGTAAACTGCAGGAAGGGGCGGATTATGTCAGGAAAGATGGCAGCATCGTCAAAAATGACTGGGTAACGATGTCGCCGGGAAAAGGCAAGCGGTATGTATACTGTGCAGATACGCTTTATGATGAAAATCTGCTGCCATACCTGAAGGATGCTGACCTGATGTACCATGAAACGACTTACCTGCATGAACTGGCAGACAGGGCGGCAGAGCGTTTTCACAGCACCACGGTGCAGGCAGCGACGCTGGCGGCAACAGCGCATGTAAAGCGGCTGCTGATTGGTCATTTTTCTTCTAAATACAAGGAATTAGACCAGTTTCTGGAAGAAAGCAGGCCTGTATTTCCGAATACCGACATTGCGGCTGAAGGCACCACCTTTATTGTATAACAACGGTTTAACTAATGATAAAAGGCCGTCTCTACTAAGTAGAGACGGCCTTTTCAATATTGTTATTACTATCTGTGAACTGTGTTAGTATTTGCGGAGGTACTCACCGATCTCGTTATAGAGATCATCAGTAACAGGGAGTACCGGCAGGCGGAATACGTTTTCAACAATGCCTTTATGGGCCAGGAATGCCTTGATACCAGCCGGGTTGTTTTCAGCGAACATCATGTCGAAGCCTTTCATCATTTTATCGTTGAGTGCGCGGGCAGCAGGGAAATCGTTTCTGAGGGCTGCTTTTACCATTGCCGGAAAATCGGCAGCGAAGTAGTTGGCAGCAACAGAGATAACGCCGTCCATACCGCATGCCAGCTGTGGCAGCGCCAGGGCATCGTCGCCGCTGACAACGATAAAATCTTTCGGTTTATCGCGGAGGATCTGCATGCATTGGAGCATATCACCGGAGGCTTCTTTCATGGCTACGATGTTTTCTACTTCGTGCGCGAGGCGTAAAGTAGTGTCGGCAGTCATGTTACGGCCGGTACGACCAGGAACATTATAGAGAATGATTGGCTTAGGAGAAGCCTGTGCGATCATTTTATAATGCTGGTAGATACCTTCCTGTGTAGGTTTATTGTAGTAGGGAGCAACACTGAGTACAGCAGCAGCCTGTTCAAGCGGATAATTTTCGAGGCTTCTGACAACTGCTTTTGTGCTGTAATCACCAACTCCTACCACAACTGGCACCCGTTTCGATACCTTTTCAAAAGTGAATTTCACCAGGTCCTGCTTCTCTTCTACGGAGAGCGTTGGAGTTTCACCAGTTGTGCCGAGCGTTACGATATAGTCAACGCCGCCAACAATCACATAGTCGATCAGCTTTTCGAGAGCGTTCCAGTCTATGCTTTCATCTGCTTTAAAGGGTGTCACCAAAGCCACCCCTGTGCCTCTTAATTGTTCCATGATTATGTTTACGAGAAAACAAAATTAGAATTTCGGATGCCGAAATTCTAATTTTTTATTGTCTTCTTCGAATATTTTTTAATGTTCTTCGTAAAAGCCCATGCGGGAGAATTTGTCGATACGTTGTTCGATACGGGTTTCCGGATCGATGTTTTTGAGTTCTGCCAGTGCTTCTTTGATACGTTTTTTCAGGATATCAGCCATTTCATCGGGGTTTACGTGTGCACCACCGAGCGGTTCACGGATAACGCCGTCAACGAGTCCGAACTGGCTCATATAGTCTGAAGTAAGTTTTAATTCTTCAGCTGCCTTCTCTTTAAAGTTCCAGCTACGCCAGAGGATAGTGGAGCAGTTTTCCGGGGAAATAACGGTATACCAGCTGTTTTCGAGCATGAGTACGCGATCGCCGATACCGATACCGAGGGCGCCACCGGAGGCACCTTCACCGATAATGATACAAATTACAGGCACGCGGAGTTTCACCATTTCGAAGAGGTTACGTGCGATGGCTTCGGCCTGGCCTCTTTCTTCCGCTTCGAGCCCTGGGTAAGCACCGGGGGTATCGATGAGCGTAACGATAGGTTTATTGAAGCGTTCTGCGAGTTTCATGAGGCGCAGCGCTTTACGATAACCTTCAGGATTAGCCATACCGAAGTTTCTCAGCTGACGCATTTTGGTATTTACACCTTTCTGCTGGCCGATAAACATCACTGTTTCACCGTCGAGGTCAGCGAAACCGCCTACCATGGCTTTATCGTCCTTCACATTACGGTCGCCGTGCAGTTCCACGAAGTTGGAGCACATCTTTTCAATATACGCGAGCGTATAGGGCCTATCGGGATGGCGGCTGAGCTGAACACGTTGCCACGCAGTCAAATGGTCGTAAATTTCCTGGCGGGTATCGGCGATTTTCACCTCATACTCCTTTACAGTGGCAGAAACATCCACCCCAGACTTTTCACCATTTTCCTTCAGCTTGGCCAGCTGCTCATATAAATTCTCGATAGGTTTTTCGAAATCCAGGAATTGCATAACTTGAATAAATTGGTTAAAGTACGGTGTAAAGATAGTGCTGAAAATTTTTTTTAAAAAAGATTTGCTAAAATGGAAACTTTGTTGCTATCTTTGCAATCCCAAAACGGGACAACACAACCGTTTGGGAGCCAGAAAGATAGCAAGTATCTTGACTATATTTTCGAGGATCGGTAGTTCAGTTGGTTAGAATGCCGCCCTGTCACGGCGGAGGTCGCGGGTTCGAGTCCCGTCCGGTCCGCAAAAAAGCAGCTCTGCAAAGAGCTGCTTTTTTCGTTTTAGGTGGTATTACCAGGTCCGACGCGGCCGCTACATAGTAGAACTGTCCGCTCCTCAAGATTTTATTATATTATATATCTCTATATACGAATCAACATCAAGGAATTAAAAAGCCTCCAAATCGAAAGATTTGAAGGCTTTTATTTTTTTTAGCTGTTTATTTAGATCTATTAT
Organism: Chitinophaga sp. Cy-1792; assembly: GCF_011752935.1. Classification (NCBI taxonomy): domain Bacteria; kingdom Pseudomonadati; phylum Bacteroidota; class Chitinophagia; order Chitinophagales; family Chitinophagaceae; genus Chitinophaga; species Chitinophaga sp. Cy-1792. The sequence continues at coordinate 1,952,401 of NZ_VWWO01000001.1, read as the reverse complement.
AGAAAAAGTCACTAAGCTCCTTTGAAAATAAATCAGGAGCGTCCAGTGCAGCAAAATGGCTCCCTTTTTCAATGATATTAAACTGTTGCACATTTACTTTCCTATTGACCCACTCAATAGGGAAAGGGGCCTCTCCCGGGAATAAGGATACACCGGTAGGAACTTCCACCTTCATTTCTGATTTAAGCCCTGTAGTCCATGCTACCTTGCTCTCTTCGGCATATGTCCGGATAGAGGTATTGATCGTTTGAGTGATCCAATATATCATGATATTGGTGAGCAGCACATCTTTGGTAAAGTGATCATCAAGATTTTCAGGCTTGCCGGACCAACCATGAAACTTTTCCACGATCCATGAAGCCAGGCCCACCGGCGAATCATTTAAGCCATAACCCAACGTTTGCGGCTTGGTAGTCTGAATAAGGTTAAAAGCACCTTCAGCAAAGAACCATTGTTGAATAAAGCGACCAAACTCCTGCTCCGGTGCAGACATTGTTGCCCAATCTTCCCTTCCGTTTGGATAGCCAACATCTGTTATATGAATAGCTGATACCAACGAAGGAAATTGATTCGCCAATGATTTGCTGATCGTGGAACCGATATCTCCTCCGGCAGCATAAAATGACTGATATCCTAATACCTCTGTCATTAGTTTAGCCCATAAAATTGCGGTTTTATCACTGCTCTGAGGAACACTATCCGAAAATCCGAAACCAGGGATGGAAGGTATGACCAGATCAAAATCCTGCGCTGCATCACCTCCGTAACTTGCCGGATCAGTAAGCATCGGAATTACTTTATGAAACCTGTAGAAGCTATCGGGCCAACCGTGCGTTAAGATCAAAGGTTTGGGATTTTTAGATTTCCCCCTGACATGTATGAAATGAATCGCGACACCATCTATGGTTGTCTTAAACTGGGGCAGCTTATTTAGTGCTTCCTCCTGCGCTCTCCAATCATATTGATGTTGCCAATATGCTACCAACTCCCGCAGATAGGTCGGATTTGTTCCATAATTCCAACCAGCATTTTCCGGCTCATCCGTCCAGCGTGTTTGCTGTAATCTTGTTGACAAATCGTTCAGGACTTCCTGTGGTACTGCTATTTTAAAAGGTGTGATTTCAGCCATTTCTTTTTGTTTTTACAAAGATACCAGCCCGTCTGCCGACCGCATTGTAAAAAATTTACCTCCCCGGCAACCTATAAATCATCCGCCGGAGGACGCAAGATCATATCTGCGACCAGGTGATTATCCTCTACTTCCATTTGTGATGATAAATATTGTGTTGGTTTGATACCGGTAAATTGCGAAAACTCCTTGATAAAATGTGCCTGATCAAAATAGTCATAATCATTAACAATAGCCATCCAATCTGCTTTCCCCTTAAAGGCCTGGATATCCCTGATCACATTTTGAAATCTATGAAGCTTTTGCAGGTATTTCGGCGGGAAGCCGGTGTGTTGTTTAATGATCTGTATGACGTGTTTCTGTGAGTAACCTGATTTTTTTATTAGCCAGTCAATCGGCTTATCAATGTTTTTATCAACAAATTTCACCAGCGAGTTTTCAAAATGCTGATCTCCGATTAATTGCAGGAAATAGTTTTCAATAATGGTAAACAGCTGTGGGACATCATTTGCATTGATGAGTTTTTCATATAAATGCTTAAAAGAGTTGCCTAAAAGCAATTCAGCCTCTACACAAACCGACGGTATAGCTGTTACAGGAATTTTTGTTAGCGCATAAAAACCACCGGTTGTAAAACGTATGCTAAGAATAGATGATGCCGTTTGATTCTGATATAAGATTGCCTGCTTTTGCGTTCCTGATATCCATGCATGCTTCATGGTCACTTTCTCTTTCATATCCGCATCCAGAAATACAGTATTAATCGTTTTTTCCTGTAGCTCAATAACCAGGTTTATACCTTTATCAGGAAGTTCTTTAATAAATGGAATGTTGGAGGTTGATCCACTAACATACACAATATGTTGAATGTATTCCGACAAAGGGGCGCAAGGTATATGTTTATGGAATATCATAGAAGTTACGAATGATCTCTGCCAATAAATCTTCTTTTCCCTGGTAGAAAATCAATGGCTTTTGCTACACTCATATCGCCGGGTTGTTTTTAGCCGGGAAAAATATCGTACAAACTCGTTTCTTAAATATGGGCTTCTACTATCGAAAATATTATAAAAAAGCCTTCAGGCCAAGAACCTGAAGGCTTTTATTTTATTTCTCCGGCACCCGGATCCTTCCCCTCCATTTTTACGGAATACAGCGCCGCGATATCTTCCAGATCTCTGGCTCGTCCAAGGGAGGTTTTATTGAGAATTAAATCATCAAAACTGATATATGGAATATCCACACCCTCCTTTTTCATGACAACTTTATTGCTGCAGGCAGCACGAAACCGCTTAAATCCGGGCAATGCAGGTAATAAATCCAGCTTATACTCCGGCAGATCCAGCTTAAAGTATGATTTTTCAGGATCAGGAGAAGTTTCACTACGGAAGTCAGCAACATCGAATTCCAATGTTTCCAGAGCATTTAGGAGCCTGAAATAATTATCATAGGTTGGGTTGTACCAAATATCAATATCGTATTTCTCCGCAACCGTGCCATCTTCCTCCCGTGACAACCGAAAATAGCCATGGAAAGCCACTGCGACACCTCCAACGATCAGATATTGCACACCGTTAGCATTGAATGCGCGACATACGCCTAAAAGATATATAAGTAAGTTTTTATCCACCTGATTTGAATGATATTCCAACTAATGTAGGTAAATACCAGCAATATCGGGGGATTAACATGCTCCTATTTATCTCCCATAAAAGCAATCGCATCTACTTCTATCTGCATTCCGTCCAGTGCCAGTCTGGGTACGGGAATCAATGTACTTGCCGGAAATCCTTGTTTTTTCCAGGTTTTCTGCATTTCTTCACTCCATATTTTAAGTTTCGCCTCATCATGATTTACGATAAGTATGGTGATTTTGAGCACATTACCAACATTTAAGCCATAACCATTCAATACAGTTTCAAGGTTTTTAAGGGCAGATTGCACCTGTGTCCTGAAATCATTTGAGAGATGATGATTTAAGCCTTCTCCCCCACTCTGCCCGGAGATAAATACATATTTTCCATTGCCTTCTGCGCTGGTAGCGTGAGAAAATCCAAATGGGGTGGGATCAAAAAGTGCTGCCGGGTTTTTATTGATAACCTTACTCATCGTTGCTGATTTTATATTTTTTTGTGAAAATGCCTGCAAGCCGGAACACAGGACTAACAAGGCTATTAATACGCGTTTCATCAGGTTGTATTTTCAGCAAAATTAAAACGGTACCTTTTCTACCCACTTTACATATGTTGATTGGATTGAAAACTAATTCAATCAACACTATATACGCTGGCACCTGGAAACAATTTACAAAGTGGTCATTTCCTACAAAATTTGGCGTACTTATCGTTGGAGTAGATCATTAAAATGCCGACTTCGTCATCTCTCTTCTATCCTATTTCTTCGGATTTATTATGAAATTTCCACCAATTTGAACATTTCGTGCCTGAAGCGGTTGTGATATGTAGGGTAAACAGCTTATCATATGCTGCAAAGGGTCATCTCTTTTTTCTTTATTTTCCTGTGTGCCTGCACTACCTCCCGTAAATCGGCAGATATCCTGCAGATATCAAAAGAAAGCTATTGCGATCCTCCAACAGGCATGATCCCAAATGGCCCTGTATTATCACATAATGCAGATTCATTGCTGGCGGCCAATCAGCACCTGAGCAGTAAATATTCTGCTTCCAGTATACTGGTGTTATATGCACTGGGCATACTGGAAGATGTCAACCAGATCTACCTGCTGAAAAAAGATTCGCTGAACAGCGTGAAAGAATTACTGCTGCGCAGGCATATTAACGATAAAATCCTGCTGGGAGAAGCAGATATTTCATCACTGGCAGCGGAGCTGGACTGTGAAGGAGAACGTATAGATCAGATCGCCAAATATGTTGATGATATCAATTCAAAGCGTACCACAAAGTTTACAGTAACCTCCATTATTGTAGGCGCCCTGGCAGGTGTTGCTGGTTCGGTGATCAGCAATTCGGGCTGGAACAAAGGCGTTGCCATTACTGCAGGAGCTGCTGCCATCGGTTTGGGCCTGGCAACACTCAACCCAAAAGGCAGAAAGGCTGCGTTGACGCATCAACGCAACTTATTACGTGATATCTGGCTACAGGAAAACAACCACGATATATCGCCTTTTATATGGTTTATGTTGACAGAAAAACGAATCAGCAATACCGGCAATAATTCCCTGGTGGAAAACCTGAAACAACGATGGATAAAATACCAGTTTGATGGCAACGCCAATAAAGCGCAACACTCTGTCATCTTCACAGATGGAGGTATTTACCGTGCCAGCGATTTACATAACAGAGCGGAAATGCTTAACCAGCTGCAGGCTGAAATCAGGAGCCTGGCACAACCACTTAATATTTTCCTGCGGGAGCTTTCTGATTACGTACCGTAAAGATGGTTTATTCATCCACCTTTCAACACAAAAAAAGGCTTAATGCCAAACATCTTATAAAAGGCTTTATTGAAATGGGAAGAATCAGCAAACCCAACATGGTAAGCACATTCCGTTAATGAATACCCTAGCTGCGATTGTTGTGCTGCATAAAGAATTTTACGCCAGCGTATATACTGCTGCACGGCAATTCCTGTTTCTTTTTTAAAAAGATGAGATAAGCGGCCTTCTGAAAGAAATACAGCGCGGGACAAAGCAGATAATGTTATGTTCTCTTTTGTAAGCATACGGTCGATCATCTCTATACAAACAATAATCCGATCATCTACATTATTACCAATACGCTCCCGGGGAAGGGCAGAAAAATTAAATTTTCCATTCTCATGAAATGCTTCCGGGAAAGGAACATTTGTCGCAATATCATCTGTTCCTGCTTGTATTAACTGCCTCGCAAAATATCGACCCATATCGGAAAGCGGATCCAGAAACAACAGACTGCAGCTGGCCTTCAGGCAACTGAAGCTATGCCGCAGATTAGAAGGTATGATTACATTTGTAAGATTTGTATAGCTGCCCTTATCGGTTGTTACAGAAAATGTACCCTCCATACAGCAAACCACTTCAATAGCATAATGCGAATGTATTCTTGTCTCGTAATCACTTTTGGAGAATACGGCATATCCCTGATCAATATTGAATAATTCTATAGACATGCAGAAAAGCAATTTGCGAGGTCATGAACAGATAAATTGCAGGATAAAAGTACTAAAATCCGGGCTATATCTGCGCTTTGTTACATTGCCGGAAATATTTCCGAAGGAACCACATTATTCCTGTTTTCTTCATAAAAAATCCGCATATTTAGATATATTAATTCCCCTACACCATGAACTTCTTTAAACGGTTATTCACGAAAAGTGAGCCTGATACACAACCCCGGGCAGGTACTTTAATAAAATGTCCACGGTGCCTGGGAAAAGGACATGTAGATAAAGAAGATATCAGGCGACTGGAACAGGAGCTTTCCTGGAACCCCGGCAGGTGCGTCTACTGCAACGGATTTGGCAAAGTAGAGGCAGACATGATCAGCAAAGTGGCTGTAAATGAAGAATATTTCACCACTGCATTAACACAGAAAGAAAGATTGAAAGTTATCGCCGGCGACCCAAAAGCGCTGGACAGGATGCAAAAACATAATGAAAGACGCGCGACATTTATTGCAGATATCACCAGGATGTACTTCATGGAAAACATGGAAGTAGAAGATATCGTAGAGGTATACCTCCAGCAGGATAAGGGATTGAGCCCTACAGCATACCAGCAAAGAAAGGAAGAACTGACAGATTATATCCGGAAAGTAGCTAGCCGTAAGAAATAAGGACAATGCTGCTGTTGTTACCTTTCAGCCCAACAGCAGCAGTACATCAAGGCTTCACCCGTGGCCTGCCTAAGGCCTTCAGTACTGTTTCATAGTATTCTTCCATTGGTTCCAGTCCTATTTCTTTTCTTCGTTTATCCACATTTTCAGGATCTTCCAGGTCTGGCGGCAGCATGATTTTATTGTTACTATCGAAGAGATTCCCATTCTTACCATATACCGGCTGCGTACCATACAATTGCTTTCCACCGGTATTATGTTGGATACGGTCGTAGAGATAAGCGTAATCTTTACGGGATATTTCACCCGCTAATGACAACGTATCCAGTACCGGCAGCAATTGCTTTTGAAACGCAGGATCATGGTCTGCATGCTGGATAAGGACAAAAAAATTATGCGATGATGCCGGTCCTACCATGGCAGCAGTAGGATAGCCATATTGCGCATATATTTTCTTCACGACCTCCAGTTCATTCCGGTAAACGGCCTTCTTTAAAGAGTCCTGCCTTTTAATACTGTCTGCCGGTGCATTTCTCAAATGCATTTCCCTAAACTGCCATTGCACGGCCTGATCATCATTATAAAGACTATCAATAGTTCGTGAGAGGGCTGCATTCACCTGAGCATGGGCATAGAAAGCAGTACAGGTAAGGATTACCAGGAAGAAATACTTTATGCTATTCATGAATAAAGGTTTAGATACAGGAAACTACAAAACCCGGGAAACATGGCCATTTTTATTTGATATCAACTTATCAACCATTAACTTATAGCATTCATTATGAATAAGTTTAATAAATTTGCAGCTCGTTAACCCAAAAGAATATACTTATGAAACTAATCTTAGCAGACCTGGAACCAAGGCTTGTAGCTGCCTGGCGATCATTCTTCGACACCATTCCGGATGTAACTATCATTGAAGGGGATATTACCGCTTTAACTGTAGATGCGGTTGTCAGCCCGGCTAATTCCTTTGGCTTTATGGATGGAGGCCTTGACTATGCCCTATCTGAACGACTGGGATGGGACCTTGAAAAAAGGTTGCAGGCACTGATAAAAGCGCTGCCGGAAGGAGAATTACTGGTAGGCCAGTCGTTGGTACTGGAAACCGATGACGACAAAATTCCTTTCCTGATTTCAGCGCCTACCATGCGTGTGCCGACCAACTTCAACATTGATACCTCCATTAATGCCTATCTGGCCATGAAAGCGGCTTTACTGGCAGCAAGGCGTCATCCGGATATCACTTCTGTTGCCATCCCGGGCTTCTGTACCGGTGTTGGGCGTATGCAGCCAATCATTGCAGCAAAACAAATGCATATGGCATACGAGGAAGTAATGCTGGGTAAAAAAATGGACTTCAGCACCTTCAGTGAAGCACAGCAGCATCATTGGAAGATCAATCCGCAAGGAATGATCTGGACACATTAATACAATCTGAATAAATAATAACAATACTTATGGGACTCGACCTATTTCATGACAAAGTAAGTCATCAATCAGACGGTAGCACCTCTTTTTATGAAGCTGAATATTTCACAAATTCTCCTGAGTTTTTACGGAATAATAAAGACCTACTGCATACACTTACCCATTCATGCGATTTTTTCGACATAAAAATATTTCCGGATGATGAGTCCGTGGCAAAATATCGTGGCATTTATCCCAATGATAAAACAATAAAATTAGTCGGCGAGCTATCTACATTAGAAAAAAAGTTCAGGGAGATAGAAACCTATTACAACCTTGACCCTAGTGATAAATTTATAATGTCAGGTCAATTTGGATATCCGATGACAGCATTCATGTCTTACCTGCAGGTTAGTTATGCGGTAGGGTTTCGGACCTTTAAGGGATTATACTTCACAAACGAAGGCCTCATGGAGAAATGCATGATTTCTGAATTTCGGGAAAATTTTAGAGACGATATATTATATACCAAAAAAGAGGATGTAATAAGAGCCGCCGGATACCTGGATTTAGACTATAAATACGCAGACGAGGTACTGAAAGAATTTCAAACTACTTTCATCGACAATTTTGAAGAAGGAAAAAGCATTTTCCACACCTCCTGGTAATAAAAAAAGCTGCTGTAGCCAATGCCACAGCAGCTTTCCAATATAGTCAAGCCGTTATTTCGCCTGTAAAGCTACTCCTTCGAATTTAATACCTGCCCAACCGTGCTGCATGAACTGCCTGATATTCTGGTGGTCTGTAGCATCAGGATGACTTAATACTGCCTGGTAATGCTCAGCAAACAGGTACAGGGTATCTGCTTCAGCGAGGTTATTCAGCTGTGCGAAAGCAAATACTTTGGCACTACCCTGATTTTGTGTTGCCTCGTTGAAGGCATCTCCATTTTTGAAAGCGGTAGGCTGATGCTGGTAGCGGGCCTCTATGAATTCTAATACGTCTTTAAACGCGAGTTTATTATCCTTTAATTGTCCGATTAATCCGGTTACTTGTTCTGTCATGTACTAGATACTATTTTTAGATATATGGAAGGCAAATATTATTTCAGGGAGTAATCTCCGGCTGCCTTCCCAACACCAAAAGTAAAAAAATAAAATCTTAGAAAGTTGCCGGCTATTTACAGCCAGGCTCATTTACTTTCTTCAACCGATAGGCACTCAGACTATCTACGTATAGGTGTTCCTGTTCGGGTGCTGATGGAGAAAATTTAACTTTCCAGGAGGCCAGTCCCCTGTCTTTATCTTTCCATGTAAAGGTATAAACGACTACACTGGTGGTATGAATGATAGTCTGGCTATCATTCTTTTCCTGCTGTGTAAGCCGTGCCCAGCTATGTTCCATCTGGTCCTGGTTGTACAGGGAATCTCCGGTTACACGTATGGTACGCAAATCGAGGCCACAGGGCTGGTAGATGATGTAGTCACTGTCTTTCCGGGTAACTTCGAACCAGGCGCCCTGTAATCCTCTTTCGTGGGAGTCGACAGCGGGCTCCGTCAAAGCGGTGTCCGTATTGGCGTTTTTGGTTGTTTCGGTATTTCCGGTATTACAGGCAGCCAGTAACATTACCCAGGGGAAAATAGCTGTCAATCGGTTCATAAATTACTGTGTTATCGGTTGTAGCTTTATGGTTTCCAGCGAAATAACTTTATCATCTTTCGTGGAATTTTTGTCGAAGATAAAAATAGTATCAGTGATATACCCTTCTTTTTTGAAGAGCAGCTTATCTGAGTTGGGGGCCAGTTTTCCGCGCTCTTCCCCGGGGAATAATGCCCGGGTATCTTTCACAGCGGGGATAACGAAACTACCGTCGGTGTTGGTGCCTGCCAGGGTATCTGCGGCATCATAGCTGGAAATAATGACTTTTTCCAGCGGCTTGCCCGTAATATTATCGCATACAGTTCCCTTGACGGAAGGGCGGAGTGTTGGAACACTACAACCTGATATTATCAGGATCACAAACAGTCTGAATGGTTTTTTCATAGCTTGCTTTGTATAAAGTTATTATTTTTTAGTTTAGTTAGATGCCGCCATTACCTGTTTTTTATAGTGATTCACTTGCAGAGATATTGTTAAAATTGTATTTTCCGCAGCTCATTTATACGTTATGAAAACAGGTTTCCTTTTATCCTTGCTGCTGGCTACAGGTAGCGCTGCCATGGCGCAATCGCAGGCCCGCATCACCAATCAGCCAGACACATCCTTTACTAACTATAGTGCATATACGCATAATAAGAAAGCCTATCCGCAGATAGCGATGGTCAATGAATCCATTCCATCAGACATTAAAAAACAGCAATATACCTATCGTGGAGCGCTGCAAATAAGTTCCTATTCTGCGACTAAAAAGGTAAAGAAAAAGCGGTTGCCCGCCATCATTATCGTGCATGGCGGCGGATGGAGAAGCGGCTCACCGGATCAGCACCAGGCGATGGCTGTGGAACTGGCGCTGCGGGGATATGTCACCTTCACACCGCAATATAGTTTATCCACTACCGCGCTATATCCGGCAGCAGTCAATGATATCAAGGCAGCTATTACCTGGGTAAAGCAGCATGCGGCCGACTGGCATATCGACACAGCAAGGATAGCACTGGCAGGGTTTTCCGCCGGCGGACAGCTGGCAGGACTGGTAGCCAATTCCGCCGATAATTCAATATTTCTGAAAGACAGTACCTACAGCAATTCAGTCAGTGCCCTGGTTTCCATAGATGGTGTCATGGCTTTTATCCATCCTGAATCCGCGGAAGGCAACGACAGCAAAGGCCCTTCCGCCGGTACGTTATGGTTCGGCTATACTAAAGACGAACAGCCAGCCCTCTGGCATCAAGCGTCTGCATTAAACTATGCCGGCAAAAACTCACCTCCTACCCTATTCCTGAATAGTGAACACCCGCGATTTCATGCCGGCAGAGACGATTACAGGAAGATATTGAGTCAGTATAACATTTACACGGAAGTGCATGAATTCCAGGGACCGCACCCCTTTTGTCTTTTCCATCCCTGGTTTAACAATACGGTACAGGACATTGACATCTTCCTGAAAAAAGTAATGACAAACTAATCTATCATCTATTTAAAACAGCGCCAGAAGGATTAAAAGAGCTTATTCTCCTTTATCGTATCTTTGTGGGGAAAATAAGCAATAACATGTTTTCCAGAACTTGTGAATACGGTATCAGGGCAATGATCTTCATCGCACAAAAAACCAAGAATGGTGAACGTGTGGGTATTAAGGAGATTGCCACAGGGATAGATTCCCCGGAGGCTTTTATTGCCAAAATCCTGCAGGAGCTGGGACGCAAAGGATTGCTTCAATCACAGAAAGGCCCCAGTGGCGGGTTTTATCTTGATAAACCTTCCAGAAAAAATACATTGGCAGATATTGTCCGGGCTATTGATGGCGACCGCCTGTTTTCTTCCTGCGGACTTGGACTGAAACAATGCTCAGAAACGCATCCCTGCCCTATTCATAATGAGTTTGGTAAGATTAGAAAAGCAATTAAGCAGATGCTCGAAAAATCGAAAATCGGGGAGTTTACCGATGAGCTGGAACAACAGCTGCTCTTTTTAAGGCGCTAAAAATATAAAGCTCCGGCAAAGGTTGCCGGAGCTTCTTTTTTTAATTCAGTTGCAGCGATGCAGGGCCGAATTCTTCGAACCTGATGGCGCCTGGGGATATACCTTTTGCAGTGAGGTATTCAAAATGCTTTTTAATGAAGCCAGCAGGGCCACAGATATAGTAGGTGGCATCTTCCGGCATTTCCGGTAGTGCTGCCAGGTCTACCCAGCCTTGTTTCAGCTGAGCAGTTTCCTGCGATACCTTATCGTAGAAGATATGGCTCACCAGGTTATTTTCTGTTGCGGTCCAGTTGCTGATGGTATTTTTGAATGCGTGCACTTCTTCGCCCCTACAACCGTGGATCCAGTATTTTGTTTGTTTGTGATCGTTATTGAGTAGATGTTCCAGCATAGAGAGGAGCGGCGTCTGGCCAACACCCCCACTGATGAATACCACCGGGTTTTCATTTTCCTGTAATACGAATATGCCTGCCGGTGCGGAAACTTCGATCATATCTCCTTCTTTCACGGTATGATGCAAGGCATTGCTGATCATGCCATCCGGATGGGTGCTGCCTGCTTCCTGTTTCACAGAGATACGGTAATATTCGCCGTTCGGTGCGCAGCTGATGCTGTATTGTCGTGGCTGCAGCAGGTTTATTTCTGGCAGGAAGAGTCGTACGCTCAGGTATTGGCCAGGCTGGAAATCGGCCACCGGACCGTTATCTGCCGGGTAAAGCAAGAAGGAGGTAATTTCTTCAGATTCTTTTATTTTCTGTTTTACGATGAAGGGGCGCCATCCTGTCCAGCCGCCATGAGACGCAGTTTTCTGTTCATATATGCCGGCTTCATGGCCCATCATGATGCTGGCCAGCTGTTGATAGGCGGCAGTCCATGCGTCGAGTATTTCTGCTGTTGCTGCCGCTCCGAGCACTTCAGCGATGGAAGCGATCAGGTGTTTACCTACGATCTGGTAGTGTTCAGGGCGGATATCCAGACTGGCATGTTTATGACCGATGCTGTCTACCACGGGAAGGAGTACAGCTGGATTTTCAATGTGTTCCGCATATGCCAGCACGGCCATTGCCAGGGCTGCCTGCTGTTTGCCGTTTTGCTGATTGCCCATGTTAAAGATATTTTTCAGCTCCGGGTTATGCGTAAACATACGTTGATAGAAATGTGTGGTCAGCGTACGGCCATGTTCTTTTAATACTGGTACGGTGGCTTTTACCAGTTCAATTTGCACAGGTTTCATCGTAATTATTTAATAAAATATATAAATACCTTTTTATCCTTTATTTTAATAGATGTTATGCCGGCTGCACCATATTTCAAGACAAAGTTAAATACAAAAAATAATAAAAGACAAATTTATCTTTTATTATCTCTACGGGAAGATCATCTACCCGGAATAAGCATTTATGCAACAGATATTTTATAAAAAAACATCGGGTAAATAGCGCTGGTGCTATATACCCGATGAAATACTTTCTGCCGTTAATATTTATCAGTCAGACATTTATTCAGCCGCATTATGATCATAACTAATCACACGGGTCATCTTCCATACACCATCTTTCAGTATCCAGACATGTGTGAACTTTGCAATACCAGTGAGGTATTCCGGCTTTCCGGGTTCTGTAATATAAAACTTATGCTCACCGGTGAGTACGGCCCCATATATTTCATGGTTCTTTTCAAGCGGATAAACTTTCATGGTTTCGGGAATCGCTTCTCTACGGAGCTGGAAATTATTTCTGTCTTTACAGAGATTTTCCTTCACGCTGTTTACCAATGCAGGCAGACCAAATAAAGGGCCGCCTTTATCGTGGTAGAATTCCACATCATCAGAGAAGAAGCCCTGGAATTTAACAATATCACAGCTATTGTATGATTTCCAGAAGGCACTGTCCAGCTGTAGAATCACGCCAGTAATACGCGGGGTAATTTGTTGGGCAGATGAAGGTGTTATGTTTATAAATGATGTTAACAACATCAGTACCATCAGTTTTTTTATCAGGGAGTACATAATTACTTTTTTTACTTTGACAGATATACTCCTGATTTTACAGAAACAGTACCACGATTGTAACGGGCATGCCAGTTCTTAAAAACTCAATACCACAGAGGATTTCAAATTTTGGCGACATGTAAGCACCGATACATTATTGTTCAAATACGGACAATTCTGTTTAAAAACCGAACAATAAAAAATCCCCTGCGGCGGTTGCCACAGGGGATCAGTATATACTTTCGTTATGAATTATTTCTGAAAGAATAACTTCTTAGGTGCTTCTGCGGTGAGCTCACATTTAACGGGTGAGCCAGCAGTTACCAGTTTGGTAATTTCGGTAGCGCCTTCCAGCACGGTGCAAATAGAGAAATGTTCGTCTTCCACTTTTGCTACTACTATTCTGCCGATGGTTTTCTTCCTGGTGAGTTTTTTACCATCCACATTTACTTCTACTACCTGGTATACTTTGAACTCGTCACCTTCTTTGGTTTCTACGGCTTTACCAGCGGTCAGCAGTACTTTAGAGGCGTCGCCATAGGCGGTTTTCTCTTCAATGGAAGCAATGCTGGCGGTGAGTTTAAAGTTATCTTTAATGAATTTTTCCAATTTTCCACGGGTACCGTTCAGCGCATCTGAAAAAGCATTCTTGCCTTTGGCAATATTATCGAAATTGCCGGAAGCCGTTACTTCTCCGGTGTTGACATCAATGATTCTTACGGTGTAGATCACTTCTGCCTGCGGCGTTACGGTGGTTCCCAATACGGGCACTTTGGATTCTTTCTGATCTTCGGTTACACGAACTACGTTACCGATGAGCAGGTATTGTGCCCCCAGGTCTTTCATTTTCTCTACTTCTGCATTTTCTGCCGGAATGGCTTTCACCTGGTCCATCTCTCCGCGCTCTACCAGGGTAAAGCGTTTGCTTCTGATAAATGCATCTTCCACTGTATTCTGGATGGTAGACTGATATGCACTTGTATCGGCACCGTTACTCCTGAAGGCAACACCGATCACCGGTTTTGTTTGTGCGAAAGCAGCATAGGAGGAAAACAGTAAAGCTATGGCAGTAAAAAATTGTCTCTTCATATTGAACTAGCCTCTTATATTTTTGGATAACCTATCGTTTGAAACCCTATAGTTGTACTAACAAAAATAATAATACGTCTCAAATTTAGCTCAAAAACGTATAGGCTAATCAGTTATTATGCCCTTAATGGCTGCATAACGAATAAGAAGGCTAATTTTAACACCATTTTAAGACTGTTACCCTTTAAACTGCAAACCTGCGGCAGCGAGTGCCTCCGTCATTTTGGGTACAGAAGATTTCCCCATGCCATGCAGCAGCATAATATCTTCCAGGGTGTGGTCAGCCAGTTGCTTCAGCGTGGTAATCCCCTTGTTTTCCAGTGCGCGCCTGGCGGGGGCTGCCAGTCCGGGTACGAAAAAGGTAGGCTCCGGCGCTTTCTTCACGGCTGATTTCTTCGTTTTACCCAGGTTCTGCTCAATACGATAGCGCGTAATGGCGGTTATCAGGGCAGCAGGCAGCGGCTCATTCAGCGGGAGCTGTACGGTACCTTTGGAGGTTTTATAATGGGTAAGTTCTTTTTCGAAATGTTCCATAGCACCTGCACCCGGATAAAATCCGATATGACTTTTGTAACCGGCGAAATGTACCAGGTGACCATTCAAATCGAAAGTGGGGATGCCGTAACTAATCGTTTCAAAGGCCAGGGGAGCAGCTTTACGGATAATTGCCCGTATTTTCTCCAGCATATCCTTTACCTCTGCCGGGAACGCCGCTATGTACGCATCGATATTTGCAGGCTGAACTGATTCCATATAAACGGGGTTTTTACTCTCTTCGAAATTACAATCGGGGTACCAGAAGGATCAGGGCTTATTGCGACAATTTCAGGTAGAAAATCCGACGTTTTCAGGTATAATCATTGCGGCAGTACAGCTATGCCCTCCAGTGTGGTCGCATATTACCACTACTCCCCTGCCCGAAAGGTGCTCAGGGTTACTTACACTTCAGGTAAGGTATACGACTACCTGCAAGTGCCTGCTACCGTATATGAAGCCTTGAAAGCCGCCATTTCAAAAGGCACCTTTCTGAACCAATATATCAAAGGTCACTACAACTACAAGTTAATAAATTAATTTATTTTCTTATATAATGAGAACGTAAAGAATCAGCCACCGTATTTTCTCCTCCGGTCAGGAAGGTGATTACCTTAGATTTCTCTACTGGCATATGACAATCAATACAGTTCTGTTTTAACTGCACTACCGGCAGTGCTTTATTGGTACAGAATTTCGGTGATTCCGGCGGGTGACAGCTCATACATTTCAGCGAATAAGCCTGCAGGTCGCGGGAATCTTCATGGGCATTATGGCATGTATTACAAGTCAGCTGGTTCATACTTTCCCGGAAGCAGCGGCTCTTTTTCAGTAGCTGGTATTGATTTCCATGTGCATCTGGTGCTTTGCCGGCAGGTGTGGCGAAATAATCTGCCATAATAAACTCCGACAGCTTATTGCCCGGCCGGAAATCGAACAGGGAGCGCTGCGGCGTCAGCAGGCCGGAATGGCACAAAGCGCACATATCTACCTGTTGCTGTGCGGAAAGCTTGCCCACCTCTACTATTCCATGTGGTGTTTTATCGTCCGGATGCTGGGAATGCCAGGCCACATGCTCCTGGGCAGGTCCGTGGCAACGCTCGCAGTTGATACCGTACATCACCTCATTTTTAGGGAATAATTCTTCTTTACGTATACCGGTCATCTTTTCTTCTACATTCACATAAGAGCTATGGCAGCTGAAACAGGTAGCAGGCACCATTCTTTCGAAGAAAGGATGTGTGGCAGGATATCCTGGACTGTTTACCCAGCTGTTGACAGGCTTGAAGTACGACAATGGCAGCTGATAATAATGGTTGTTACGCCAGCTAAGGTAGGTCTGTGCATTGCGCCCCTGTCCTACTACCACATCGAAACTGGCACGCTGTTGCAGCTGACCGTTCGTATAGGCTGTCTGATAAAACTGGCTATCTGCCTTTTCTGCTTTTACGACAGCACCGCCGCTGTACACAAAGGAATCATTTGGCGATTGGAAACTACCTAAAATGGTAGTGGTACTTGCCGGTGCGGAGGCATGGTAATGGGCAGTTTTAAGGTAGCTGTCATATACCGTTTTATGGCAGCTGATACAGGCCTGGTCACCCGCAAAAGCAGGCCCTCTCTCATCTTTCTTACTTCCTACACATTGGGATAATATCATCACACTTATCCCGATAAACACAACAAAATAAAACGATCGCTTAAACATAACAGGGGAATCTCTGCGAAAGATACAATATCTTACCAAATCTTACCAGATGTTGCGCGGGCAGCCATCCGCGTATTTATTACCCAGGATAATACCCAGTACGATCTCGTGTGTGCCGCGGGCATATGTTCCCAAAGCGGTAGTGGTATTATCATAGGAATAGCCTACGTTGAATTTATTGAAGATATTAAAGCCCATCATGGCGCCGAAGCTGTCTTTGTACCTGTAACTGGCCCCTACCCAGAGCAGGTCGTTGTATTGCAGCTTAACATTGGTTTCTACCTGTAGCGGCAAAGGGTTGATATATTTCACCATTACAGAAGGCAGGAGGTTAAACTGATCGTTCAGCAAAAACCGGTAACCGCCGGTAAAGAAGAGGTGTGGCACCGTCTGGCCGGTTTGAGCGGTAATTTTACTATCAGAGAAATTCAGTTTCGAAGGTACAATCTGTAATGCAGATATACCCAGGAAGAAGTCTGCAGAATAGAGATACAGCCCTGCATTCATATCAAATTTTGTTTTATTGACGATGCCGGCACTATATACCGCCGGATCAACAGTGGTATTACCAAAATCGAGTTCATAGCTCTTGAGGGAATACCTGCTGATACCTGCGCCAAAACCAGCAGCGATACTGGTTCTTGGGGAGAGACCTACATGGTAGGCATAGGTACCATAGGCGCTGAAGTTGGACAATGGCCCGGTAGCATCCTGTATTACCTGCAAGCCTATGCCGTGATGTGGCTGTGCGGCGGTATAATCTTCCCAATAGCGGTGGCCGCGCGGATTTTCGCCAGGCACTTCAAAAGAAGTGGCGGTAGTACGGTAATCCTGTTTACCAATGGGTCCCTGAATAGTAAAATAGGTAGTCACCGGTGCACCATCGAGTCCGGCCCACTGGTGGCGGTGACTCACTTTTATATCTGTATAATTTTCAATACCGGTAAGTGCTGGATTGATGATATACTGATTGAGGATATACTGGGTATAGTGTGGTTTCTGCTGCGCAGCAGCGGATAATACCATCAACAAGAGGCAGGCCTGAAAGGCAACATTCTTCATCTTCATAAACCTTTACCGAATGATGACCACCCAACCGGAAGGATTTTTTCCAAACCCGGTTTTAAGATCTATTGTATAGTAGTAGGTGCCTACCGGCAGCGGGCTGCCGTTGATGGTACCGTTCCATTCGTGACTGTAGCCATGGCTTTTGAATACCAGCTGTCCGTAGCGGTTGAATACATTGATATCCGATTCGGGATAGGTATCCAGTTTATCGATTTTCCAGGTATCATTGATACCATCGCCGTTAGGGGAAAAGGCATTGGGAATGCTGATCTTCTTATATACCCTGACAAAAGCATCGTCCGTAGCAAACCCGCAGCCATGGCTGGAAGTAACCTGCAACGTATATGTAGTATCCGTTGCAGGGCTAACAATTGGGGTTAACGAGGAGGCATTCGTTATATAATAAACAGGTGTCCAGGTGAAGGTCACATCAGATCCTCCGGCGCTGCCGTTGAGTTGTGTGGTTTCACCTTCGAATATTTTTTTGTCGGGGCCGGCATTAGCGACAGGTTTATGCCATACATTCACGACTACGGTATCTTTATCGGTACACTGTCCGTTACTAACGGTGAGGATATACGCCGTTGTATCTGTGGGTGTGGCCACAGGGTTGGCACTGGCCGGATCTGATAGTCCGGTGGCGGGTGTCCAGGAGAAACTGTTACCACCACTCCCCTGCAGGGTAACACTGCTGCCTTCGCAGATGCCGGCATCGGACCCGGCATTTGCTACCGGTGCAGCATTGACATCTACCGTAGTAGTGCCAGTATTGGTGCATCCGAGGGAAGTGGTAAGTGTAACAGTATAGACACCGTTGTTGACGGCGTAAACAGGACTAATGACTGGTTGCTGAAGATTACTGGTAAATCCGTCAGGACCTGTCCAGCTGTAGGTAGATCCGTTATCGCCGCTGGCGCTGAGCTGCAGCGATTCCCCTTCACAGGCGGGATTATTGCTACCTGCATTGGGGTCCGGGTCCGGTTGTACATCTATCGTAATCAGGTTAGAGACCGTGCGGCAGCTGGACGACGTGATATTGGTACCCTGCGCTGTTGCCAGTCTGTAAAGGTATTTTCCGGCAGCTGTAGGATTACGTATATACGTTTGCGTTGTTTCCCCGGAGATATCTGTCCAGGTGGCGCCATTGTCTGTGCTTTGCTGCCATTGGAAGGCCGGGTTCGTATAGCCGGTAGAGATAGTACCCTGGAGGGTATACGTAACAGGCTTATCGGCACAATAGGCGATGCTGGTACCACCGGTTTGCAAGGCGGCAGTGAGGTTAGGACCACAAGGGCGGAAGGTGATATCATCCAGCGCAAGGTCATTGGCAGGTGCGCCACCGGGGCTGTTGTTAGTCATTTTGATGATCACATCGGAAACACCGGCAGGCGTGGTAAAATAGAAGCCGAATTGCCGCCATACCGGGCCGGAGCTGGTACGTGCGATGGTACCGGTGCTATATTGCTGAATGACAGTATTACCGTCGGCAGTGAGAATAGAAAAAGTAACATTAGGAGGATTGATATCACTGGAGCGCAAAAGGTTGACGATCCAGGCGGCAAATTCATATGTTGTATTGGGACATAACCCGGTTACTTTCTTTTTATAAAAATAATCTGTAACAGATGTATTGGCATTTACCACCATCATATAGCCACCGGAATTGCCGGTATGGTCAGTGGTAGACCACCAGACGTTCCCGGCGCCGGCAGTGGTATTTTCTACCGTATAGGAGCCATCATAGGGGAAACTTTGAGCGACATATGTATAGCTGGTGATATCACTGCCTAAAGCAGCAGCAAAAGTGGCCGTTCCTGAACCGAAGTCGATATTTACAACCGGGTCGCCCAAACTACCCGTGCACAGTTGAGCAAAGGCAGTGCAGGTGAATAGGAGCAGCAGGCAAAGTAATCCGGTTCTCTTCATTTTCAAATAGTGTGACAGGTATAGTATTATAGCTGTGAGCCTGATTGTCCGACAAAAATATTCTTATCAGGATAGTAACGGGAATTATTATACGAATCGGTAGAATGTATAGATAAACAGGCGGAAGCCCTTTTATTAGCTTCCCGTCATCCCGTTCGGACCTTCGGTCCGAAACAAATTCCGGGATTTCAGCGCCACCGCAGGTGGCGTTGAAATCCCGGAAAAAGAGAAAATTCGTATAGCTATAGACGTTAGCTTACCAGTTTGGACTCCTGAGATATAACAATTATTCTCTATCTACCTTGTAGGTTTATATACTATATTTGTTTAGCATGAAGATATTATTAATAGAGGACGAACCGGCTGTAGTATCCGTGATTACGCGGGGACTGACAGAAGCAGGCTATGAAGTCAGTGTGGCGCCTGATGGCACCAGTGGCTTAAAAATGGCCCTGGACAATCCTGTTTTCACATTGATCATACTGGACGTAATGTTGCCCGGTCTCAACGGCATTGAGGTATGTAAAGCCATTCGTAAGGAAGGCACGGCTACCCCCATCCTGATGCTGACAGCCCTGGGCACCACAGAAAATATAGTCATGGGACTAGATAGCGGGGCAGATGATTACCTGGTAAAGCCTTTTAAGCTGGCGGAACTGGAAGCCCGCATCCGTAGCCTGTTGCGCAGGAAAAGTGGCATAGCAGCCCCCCTGCCGGTGACAAACAGTAACATATTGCAGTTAGCCAACCTGGAGCTGGACACCGACACCAAAACAGCCCGCCGTGGAGGCAACAACATTCAGCTGACCGCCACAGAATACCGGCTGCTCGAGTTTCTGCTGAAGAATCCCCGGAAAGTATTGTCCCGCATGGAAATCCTAGAGCAGGTATGGGGCATCGACTTTAATATGAACACCAAAGTGGTGGATGTATATGTTAATTATCTCCGGAAAAAAATAAATAAAAATAATCAGCCGGAACTGATACAAACCGTAACAGGACTGGGTTACATGCTGAAGGAAGGAAATACAGATGAAGATACGCCATAAAATACTGATCGTTTTTGCAGGCCTGACACTGTCCACCATCATGATCATGGGCGGACTGATCTATTATTTTGCCAATCAGCATTCATTTGAGGACTTCTATAAAAGGCTGGAAATCCGCGCCTATCTTGCTGCAAAGGCTGCCCTGCCGTACTACGAATCAGATGCCGTTATCTACAATGAAATCAGGGATGAACACCTGGAAAAATTGCCCGCAGAAAAAGAGTATTTTTTAAAGGTAGACAGCATGGGCCATGTGGCACAGGATTCCACGCTTTCCCTTCCTCCATCTTTTTATAATAAAGTCGTAATTCAACACCGCGCTACCTATCGCGAAGGCAACCGCTTCTATGAAGGGGTGCTGTACAAATCCAAACAGGGCCTGTATGTGGTGATCGTATCCGCCATCAACCAGTACAGCACCGAGTATATGGCCTGGCTGCGGAAGATATTGCTGATATGTTTCAGTATATCCGCTATCATATTAATAGGCGTTGGCGCTATATTTTCCCGGTATATATTACAACCTATCCGTCATATTATGACGCAGGTAAAAAGTATCAGCAGCCGAAACCTGCACCTGCGGCTCAAAGTAGACAACAGCGGTGACGAAATCAATGAGCTGGCAGATACCTTCAATAATATGCTGGACAGGCTGGAAACCGCTTTTGAAACACAGAATAACTTTGTGAGCAACGCCTCCCATGAGCTGAGTACCCCACTCACCGCCATCATCGGAGAGGCCGAACTGGCGCTGAACAAGGACCGTAGCCAGGAAAGCTACATCCATGCCATCAAAAATATCCTGGCAGAAGCAGGAAGACTCGAACATATCACCAAAAGCTTACTGCACCTGGCCCAAACCGGCTTTGCCAATACACGCCCCGACTGGGGAATGGTTCGAACCGATGAATTATTGTTTAATGTTAAGAATACTGTTGATAAAATTATCCCTGGTAGTCAGGTAGATATAGATTACAGTCTTTTCCCTGAAGAGGAAGAAAAGCTGACGGTACGAGGCAATGAACAGTTGCTGGAGCTAGCTTTGAGCAATATAGTCATGAATGCCTGCAAATATTCCAACAACAAACCTGTATCTATAGCCCTGGCAGCCACAGACAAGAAGGTCATCATCATTGTAAAAGACCAGGGGATAGGCATCCCACAGCAGGACCTGCCTTATATTTTCTCTCCCTTTTTCAGGGCCTCCAATACGGGCCACTATAAGGGGTATGGCATTGGGTTGCCGCTGGCGATGAATATCATCCGGATGCATAAAGGAGATATTATTGTTAACAGCCAGGTAAACGCCGGAACCGAGATCAGGATTGAACTTCCACTGTAGCGTTCGTTTTTCTTACCGTTTTCTTACCACATTCTTACAACCTTTTAACCGGCCTCTTACCGGCTTCTAATCTTGTGCGCATAGTTTTGTATCATAAATGCAACAGCTATGAAAAATGTACTTATTCCTACTGACTTTTCGATTCGTTCTCTTGGTTATGTACACAATGTAGTATCGCAGTATCCCGGTGAAATGGTCAACGTAATTTTTATGCACGCGTTGCGTATGCCGGACTCCATTTTTGACCTCGTAACGTTTACACGAAACAGCAGACATATAGAATTAATCAGCGCCGACTTCAAAGATGGCTGTGAGATTATCCGTAATAAATATGCCTCTGCGATAAAACAGTTGAAGGTGGAGTTCTTCCATGGCGATACCAACATCGCATTTAAGAATTTTTGTATTGCCAACGACATCGATGTGATACTTCAGCCGATGGACCTGGAATACAAAGCGCCAGGGAAGCGGAGTTACAACCCCGAGAAAATAATTAACAGATCTAAGTTACCGAAGATCACGGCGCCGTTGCCAGGAAACAGGAAGATACTGGTAAAAGCAACAATTTCATCATTGCTGCTGGCATCTGAATAAAAAAAATTTAAAACAGTATTTATGCTGCTGAAGAAAAATATTCCCTTTGGGTATGTATTTGGAAAGATAAAGTATGAGATTCTGATGGTAGCCGTTTACAGTATGCTTGTAAACATATTATACTATCAGTATGGATATAAAAATATTAGTATTCCCATTGCGGTGCCAATGGTATTAGGTACGGTATTGTCGCTGTTGCTGGCATTCAGATCGAATCAAGGATACGATCGCTGGTGGGAAGCGCGTACCATATGGGGAGCAATTGTAAATGATTCCCGTTCTCTGTCCAGACAGATTTTAACGTTGACAGCATCGGATTATCCATCAGAAGAATTAGAGAGTTTCAGAGAACGTTTTATAAAGCGACAGGCAGCATGGTGTTATAGTCTTGGTCAGTCATTACGCAAAACAGATCCGTTGAAGGGGCTGGAGCGTTTACTGAGCAGAAGAGAATTAAACTATGTGATGAAGTATGATAACGTACCTGCTGCACTGTTGCTTTTACATGGCCGCGATATCAAGCTGGCACTGGAAAACGGCTGGATCAACAATTACCAGCAGGTGAGCCTCGATCAGACGCTGAGTAAGTTATGTGATTCTATGGGTAAATGTGAGCGTATCAAGAATACCATTTTTCCTGCAACGTATAGTTTGTATACACACTTTACGCTGTTATTCTTTATAGTGTTGTTACCGTTTGCCCTTATAGATTCCTTAGGCTTTATGGAAATACCATTGGTAGTAGCCATTTCTGCCTCATTCCTGCTGATTGAGCGTATGGGTATCAGCTTACAGGATCCGTTTGAGAACAAGCCTACGGATACGCCGGTAACAACGATTGCGCGGACTATTGAGCGTGACCTTCGTCAGATGTTGCACGAACAGCATGACCCGCAACAGGAAGAAGTTTTAGACCATCCAAAGTACTATGTATTATAGCCAGACAATTTGTGCAAGGCAACAAATTATAGCGTTAAAAGGCAACCCCGGTTTTTACCGGGGTTTTTTATTTTGCTTTTTCTGAGATGATTAATTTCTGCCAAACACAGCACCATCGGTGATTACAAGCTATTCATTTCATCTATTCCTAAACTGTATTTAATTTATTTTTAGCGGATTTCAATAATACCTTTTGGAAGTTTGAAACTTTTTGTTCTATATTTGCAACCCCAACGGGAAGGATCGGTAGTTCAGTTGGTTAGAATGCCGCCCTGTCACGGCGGAGGTCGCGGGTTCGAGTCCCGTCCGGTCCGCAAGAAAGCATCTCTGCAAAGAGGTGCTTTTTTCGTTTAGGGATTATTCTGATTATATTATAGATCATCAATAACGTGCAATAAACTATCATTTACATACTCATTAAAAGTATTAGAGTATATCTGGGTAATAGTATTGCTACGCCCCAGGGCCAGTCGGCAAGGTATAGCATGACTTCCATTAAAATGATCAACCTTAGAGATAATCAACTCCCCCGGCATTAAATAGATATTAGGCTGTCCTGTGCCACAGATGCCCTGCTCGCATAATTTCTTATTCACCTTTACCCATTGTCCACGGCTATTCATCATCTCTCTGTGCATTTGGCTCACATTATAGGTTATCCCCAATGACACCGCTGTATCGCACAGATTACGTATAATGACTATTGAAGCATGATAGTAGCGGTTTGAGTCACAATAATGGTCAATAGACCTGTCTTTGTTGAGATATTCCAATGCATCACATGCAGGATATGAAGTATCAACCTGTACAGATATGTTACATGTTGAATATCTTAAAATCCAATATGCCGGATATTCTTTGAATCTGCATTCTTCACGCTGCCAGTAACGCGTTCCAATATTGATCGTATCTTTCGAAGGCCCAAGGTAATAGATAGGAAAACCATCATCCTCAAAAGATTGCAAATACGCATTAGCACTACGGGAAGTATCTTCCAGTATAAATCCACCTATATGAGAGAAACTGACAGGTACAGGCTTGTGGAAGCAAGCGGAAAGCAACATGATAAATAAAAACATGATTTTGGGTCTCATAGTCTTTGTATAATGATGCTATACTGGAATTATTCCATATTTGCCAGCTGTGGTTCGCAAAAAAGCATCTCTTCTCAGAAATGCTTTTTGCGCTTTATTTGAGCAGGGTTAACAATGGTTCTCCGTCTGTACCGCATAAATCACGTTACCGGAAACAGATAATATAAACATCTTCCCTTTTACAGCAGGCAGCACCAGCTTCCATGTTTTTCCCTTATCGGAGGTCCTGTAAATGCCATTAGTATGACCACAAAAGAAATCTTCCCCCACCTGAATAATGGACGTTTTGTATTCCTGCTCAACAGGGGTGGTCTCTTTTTGATGCCAGACTGAGTCGTTGCCTTGTGCCGGATATCTGGCATTTATGAACTGTGAGGGTGCGTCAATAATAGTTTGCGGCTGCAGGCCAGCATCAATGGGCTGCCAGGTTTTCCCGCCATCGTAGGATGTTCGCACTCTTCTCGTCCTGGCCGCTGCACTGTAATTGATAGCAGCGAACCCACCTTTGATACTTTCCACATCAATGCCCACGCCGCCCTCACTGATCACCAATTCCCAGTTTTCACCTTTATCAGTAGATCTGATTATTCCTCTATTGGAGGTGGCCACCATAACACCGTCCGACTCTGCCACTTTGCCTAACAGGCCCCATGCATGGACATTTTCCCATGTTTTTCCATTGTTGGCGGATCTAAAAAGGCCTTCGTCGGTGCCAACGAATAGGGTGCCTCCTGCAGTTTCTGTAACAGTGCGTACTTTTTTCTCCTGTAAATCCGTGAATATCGGCAACCAGGCATTTGTTCCGTTAAGCTTTTGTAAAATGGGACTATAGTAACTATATGCAAATATCCCCATCTTACCAGGAGCAATGCTGCTATGTTTGTCAGGGAATATATCCTTGGTCCAGAAAGGAGCTGCGGAATTCTTGCTGCTGTGGTATATCCAATTTCCATCGGTTAGATAGAGCCCATTATCATCTGCGTAAACAACATTTCTGTTAAGGTCGTAGCCATCCTTCACATGTTCGGGCAGCCCGTTACTAATGTCCTGCCAGGTTTGTCCGCCATCAGCAGACCTAAAAACGATGTTTGCTGTTCCGGTGCTATCGGTATGTCGGGTGTGGAGACTATCCGTGAGTAAAGAAGCCTGCTGCATTCCTACCGGCCGGTTACAGCAGCACAGAAATGGGACAAGGAGCAAAAATGAAAAGTGATTGAAATTCATGACGGTAATTAATTTGGTACAACAATGCAGTAAAGGTATTTGGCCCCAATTTCCCTGAAGGTTTTTAGTGGTAAAAAGATGTAAAAAGCGGTGTAAAACGTTTGTAAAACCACGTAAACTGGGGGTTAATAGTTATTTTGCGTATATGAAGTCATATATTTTGTTGGGTTCTTTTGCCTTGATAATTATAATTTTAATTGGTGCTGTTGCGGTTAACAAGAAAGAAAAGGAAACCCCTGATCACCATTTAGAAGTTGTATTACGTGATATAGGGCACCAGCTTTTGCTTTCCGCCAAAGATTCTACCTCCCGGGTGCTGCCGGTTAAGAAAATAAACGGAAACACGTACCAGATTTCCTTTCAAAATGACTTCAGTTTTGTTTCAGATACCCTTATCAACCTGGTGCAACGGGAATTTCAGAAAAGTGCGCCGGCAACCCACTATATCGTGAACCTGAGGAACTGTAAGCAAAATGAAACCGTGTTTGCTTTCGAAATAAATCACCAAAAAGGCGACCTGACACCTTGCCGGGGTCGCAAGCTGGAGGTGGATTGCTATATTATTGAAATTGAATTGTTAAAGGCGCGCTCCTTAAATCCCCTTTGGCTATTGCTATTGATTATTCCTTTGGGGGGTATTGCATATTTCATGAAAGATAAGTTTCGGAATAAAAAAGCGCAGGAACCCATCATAGATAATGATAATTATATACAATTGGGACGCTTTAGATTTTATTCAGATAAAAATATGCTGGAAATTGAGAATAAAACTATTACGCTTTCAGAAAAAGAAACAAAAGCACTTAAAATATTTGCTGAGAATATAAATCAGATCGTAGAAAGGGATAAACTGATGAAAGAGATCTGGGAAAATAACGGCATCGTAGTTATTAGTAGAAATGTGGATGTATTAATATCTAAATTACGTAAGATATTAAGCGACGATAACACCATTAAGTTTATTACGGTACCTGGCAGGGGTTATAAGTTAACTATTGAGTAAAGACCCATTTAAATCAGGCAATCAAAAGTCACAACTGGCTGAAAATTAATTAAATGAGATTTCACGGACAGTGTCCGCAAATTCTCTGGGTACATCTTATTTTGCTATTCAACACCGTCTACAAAAGCATTTAAGCAAAAAGGTGTTTTTTCTTTTTAAGACAGTCTTCTCACCAACGCATCTTTATACGTAAGTCCAACAGAAAGCTTTATCCCATCCACTACCATGAAATTCCCTTCCAGGTATTGGATAAAACTGGCATTTATGATAGTTGACCGATGTATTCTTATGAATTTTGATGCAGGAAGCAACGATTCAATCTTCCCGATGGTTATATAACTCACAAGCGTACCACCAGTTGTATGCACTTTCAGGTAATCCCCCAAAGCTTCTATGTAGCGGATTTCTGAAAAGTCCACTTTTACCAAACGTTTGTCTACTTTAAGGAAGATGCTCGTGGTTTGCAAGGCATCCCTTTCCTCATGGTCTACCCTGCCTGGCTGCACAATTTTCTGAACCGATTTCAGGAAACGATCAAAGGAAACGGGTTTTACAAGATAGTCTACCGCCTCCAGCTCAAAAGCATCTACGGCAAATTCAGCGTGAGCAGTAATGAATATCACTTTAGGCGCATTCCTGATTGATTTGACAAAATTCATCCCATTAATGCCAGGCATGTCGATATCCAGAAACATCAATTCTACCGGCTGGCTTTGCATTACAGTAAAAGCCTCCATGGCGGTATTATAACAGCCCAGGCAATGCAGATCCGCTATTTGATCGATATAGGAAACAATCAGCTGCCTCGCCAGAGGTTCGTCATCGACTACGATACAGTTGATCATGAAATGTTAATTACTAAGGTTACTGTAAAGATTCCCGGCTCATCATGAATAATCAGTTCATGGTTGTCCGGATAAAGCAATTCTAAACGTTTTCTCACATTTACCAAACCTATCCCGCCATATTTGTCTGCTGTCATCTTTGCGGATAAGTTTTTTGCATTAGAGATTTGGAAAATAAGCTCATTTTCATCAACTGACAACACCATTTTCACCCATTTATCCTGCATATGCTGACCCAGGGCATGTTTAAAGGTATTCTCAATTAACGGCATAAACAGCAAAGGTTCAATATTGATATTATTTATCTCTCCCTGGATACTAAAATCAATCAGGTCCATAGCGGTATGCCGTAGATTTTCCAGGTAGATGTAATTCCTGATAAAATCCACCTCCTGTTCTAATTTAACAGTTTCATGCCGGCACTCGTAAATCACATACCTCATTATCGAAGACAAACCTTCAATCATCTTAGGCGCACCTGGCGATTGCTGCACACTTAAAGAATAGATGTTATTTAAAGTATTGAAAAAAAAGTGTGGTTGTATCTGGATTTTTAATTGGTTTAACTCCAGTTTTAACTTTTCTGTCTCCACTACGCTCAGGTTGTGCTGTTTTTTAAACAATAACTTCACTACATATAACGAAGTGGCCCCCAGCAATACTAAACAGGTGTAACCCAGGGATTGGTTAAAGTATCCTTTAGACAGATCTTCAGGATGTGCGCTTAAAAGATTATTGCGATATACTTCCGGTATGAATGGAAAGTGAATCATCAAAAGACTACTCAACCTGGAACCCAATTCATACAACAGTATATATACCGGAAATAAAACTACTGCCAATAAGTATTTCCCTTTCCCTATAGTGTAGGGTAAAAATATACGATAGAATAAAATGATCAGGGGTAACTGAAAAATATTGAGCAAGACAAGGCTCCAGGTGAATGAAAACTGACTGAATATCTGAAGACCTACTGCCAGCGGACTTAATACTCCTGTCACAAATAAATACACCAACTCAGCCAGCAGGCCTTTCTGTCTATAGCTAAGTACAATAGGTCGAAAACGCATTCCTCTAAATTAAACATCATTTATAAGTTCAGGAAAATTTTTAGCCGAACCTGCTGTTTCACTGGTCGAAGTGAATGAGATATCTGTCCGGCAAGCAGGAATCAGTGTTCATCGAAAAAAAATATCATTGGAATATAGCTGGATTAATATTGGGGTATGAAAAGAAATTATGTCATCATGCTGATTTTGTTCCTGTCAGCGGCAACTGCTTTTGGACAATCTAAAACACAATATCTTCAGCTTAGTGAGCTATGCAGGACATGGGGATCATTAAAATACTATCATCCTGAGATTGCCAGTGGCAAACATAATTGGGACAGCTTATTGATCGTCAGCATAGATAATATTTTATCCGCCAGGGATATTAATCGCTTCCATGAAGCAATTGATGGTATGTTAGCAGCGGCTGGCAATGATACGGCTGCGTATTATTCGCCCGAAACTGATCGTTCAGTAAGATACCGCAACTATGATATTTCCTGGATCAGACGTGCGAAATATCTGAGTGGTACGCAGAAAGAAAAGCTCCATTATATAGCCACTCATCCTCACAGGGGAAAAAACTACTATGCACATCCGGGTGATGATATGGACAGCACTGTTGCTACCCCTAATGAGCAACCATATAAAGACATGTTGCTTCCCGATGTCAACTACCGCTTGCTGGGGCTTTTCAGATTCTGGAATGTGATCAACTACTACTATCCTTACAAATATGCGATAGGCAAGCCATGGGATAAAGTACTGCAGGAAATGATTCCCATGATGGTAAAAGCCAGTGATACACTTTCCTATTATCGGACGATCGCGCAAATGGCGGCCGCTATAAACGACTCACATGGAGGATTATGGCCAGAAGTATACAAACCAATTGCAGGTAAATACATGCCTCCTTTTAATTTCCGTCTGATCGAAGGGAAAGCTGTCGTAACAAAAATTATCGACAGTACACTGGTAAAGGATACCAGGTTCCAGGCAGGCACAACACTGGTAGCTGTTAACGGTATTCCCATCTCCCGCCTGATCAAAACATATTGGGACTATGTACCCGGATCGAATGCCGGCGGCAAGCTCAAATCCATGCATGCCTTTATACTTAACACCCATTCAGCGCAGGCACTATATAGCGGCATCAACAAAGAAGGAAAGAAGATCAACTTAGTACTGCAACAAATAGAAAGGGATTTTTTAAAAGACTATGCTGATTTTTTCCAGATGAACAGCAAGATAACGGCTAAGGTACTGGAAGGAAATATCGGTTATGTGTATTTTAGTAATCTCAACCGCCAAAACCTGGATAGTGTCATGAATGCTGTTTTGAATACCAAAGCGATCATCTTTGATATGCGCAACTATCCGGAAAACGGAACAGGAACATACCAGGTTCCTGGTTACCTGCTCTGCCAGCCAGCAATATATGCCAGAAACACCTATCCTGATTTCAGTTTACCGGGCAGATTCAACTACATGGTATCGAATGAGGGTACGCCATTTTCACTGGTTGGAAGACACAACCCAAATCCTTACAGCGGAAAAATCATATTGCTGGTAGACAGCCGTACCCAAAGCGCAGCAGAATGGGCCTGTATGACTTTGCTCACATCCCGAAACGTAACGGTAATAGGAAACCAAACAGCAGGAGCAGATGGTAATGTGACCCGAACGGTTCTTCCTGGTGGGTACAAGATAGCTTTTTCAGGTTTAGGGATCTATTTTCCTGATGGCCGTGAGACCCAGCGAACAGGCATCCCAATTGACATAGCGGTAAAGTATACGGTAGCAGATGCCATCGGAAATCGTGATCCTGTACTCGCTAAAGCAATTGAATTTGCAAATAAATAGCTTCTACATGCAGGCTTTTCTTATCTTTCCAGGTTTTGAAATATCAAGTAAATCCTATACTAATGAAACCTCTTCTTACGAATGCATTGCTGGCATTGGCTATACTTAGCACTATGCACTGTGGCACGCCTCCTTCCAATAACAAAGCAACAAACACTGACTTAACAGCTGCCTCGCCGGTGGACCTTTCATTCCGCACAGCGCGGAAGGGTTTCAAAACCAGGTTGATTAAGCTTCAACGTATGGGAACCCATACCATAGCTCCTCCTCCCAACATCCTTTCTCTCGTGTCTTTTCCAACAGAAATAGGTAATATGGATGCATACCTGAGTAAAATACCAGATGACGGGAAACTGCACCCTGCCATCATCTGGATTACCGGTGGCTTTGGCAATGGTCTGGACCCGGTATGGGAACCAGCAGATACAGAAAATGACCAGACAGCATCTGTTTTCAGAAAAAGTGGCCTGATAACCATGTATCCTTCACAACGTGGTGGGCAAATGAACCCCGGTCACGACGAATCTTTTTTAGGTGAAATAGATGATATTATTGCTGCGAGAGATTTCCTTGCCAAACAAAAAGGAATTGATTCTAATCGTATCTACCTTGGCGGACACAGTACCGGTGGTACCAAAGTGCTGCTTGTCGCAGAAGTCACCAATAAGTTCAGGGCTGTCTTTAGCTTTGCACCGGTTTCCTATGTGGTGAGCTATGGCCCGGATGCGCTTACCTATGATTTCAACAATGAAGATGAATCGCTGATGCGCTCACCCATATGCTGGTTAATTGACATAGCCACGCCAACTTATATCCTGGAAGGGAATGATCCTGAAAGGAGTAATATTGAGGAACTACGTAGAATAAATAAATATGTAAAAAAATATGAACTGCCACTCGTTCATTTATTCGAGATAAAAAACAAAGATCATTTCAGCTCATTATACCCAGCCAGCGCTATTCTGGCAAAAAAAATACTTGCCGATACAAGTGCCAATGTGAATTTTGAATTTAATGAGGAATTGTTTGGGAAGGTGCAAATGAAATAGCACATAAATAAAAAAATATGGTCTCTGCAAAATCTGAAGATGCAGAGACCATATGAGCTACATAAATTATTTCTCCAGAATTAGTTGCTCCCGCTGATTATCAATGGACCAACGCCGAAATTTATTAAGGAAAGTCTTTCCCAGCAGAAAGCTATCAGCTTCTTTGGATGCACCAATAACCAGGTTATCAACAGTAAACTTCCCTACCTGGACATGATTGATTTTATATACATCACAAAGCAGTATCCTTCCATTGGCCAGGGTATAGGTTTGCTGTCCCAGGAAATCATCTTTAGATACCAGTTTCAGTTGAAGCAATTTATTCATCATGGTGTCCGACACCAGCATATCAGTAGCTCCGCAATCCAGCATCCATACGTTTACCACCGGGCCTATTTTCACTTTCAGTTTCGTCATACCGCCAACAGTGATTACATCAACAGAGTCGATCCTTTTGCTACCGTTTACATCCAGACTATCTGCTACTTTCCAGGCATGGGTAGGAGATATTTTTTTATAGGGATATCCGCCGCAACTATAGGCAATTTCATTAAACAACATAGAATTAGGATCATTTATATCCTTAACACTTTCTGCATTAATTTTCCGTTTCGCCATAATAGATACCGCACAATCGCAATAGCTATTTATTCTGCTTTCATCCAGTTTTTCCTTTGTATTCTCCCGGATATACGCTGCCATAGAATCCCGGTAGGTCGTCATTTGAAGCGGTGAGAAAAAAAGATTGTTTTGCGAAATGGTACTGTAGCAGTCCTCGATACGTTGCTGTAATGCTACATCTTCTTCTAAAAGTTTCGTTAAAGATAAATGAGGATACAAACGTTCATATTTCTTTATTTTCGCCATAGGAAAATACCTGTCAAGTTGCTCCGCCTGGCAGGTGCAGACCTTTACAGCTTCCTGGTTATTGGCATCTGCTTTCAAGGCTTTTATGCAGTGCCAGATGATCGTATTTTTCTCCCATACATTACGTCCCTCTTTGGAACGGATATATTCCTCCCCAGGTTTGGCAAACTGGGCTGATACGTCAATGGAAATAAACAGTAATATAAATACAAGAAATCGCATAAAAAGCTTTGACAGATTGAATATAGATGATTGGTCTTAAAAATTTTGTACGGCATAACGTACTTTAACATCCGGCAACATCAAGACTGCGGGCTTTTTACCAGTTGTGATCAGTACCTGATCTATTGGCCGGGCATCTGTAGCCGAATTATCCACGAACACTTGCACAAGGCGGATACCTGATTGCGGCAGGAGATTACGTGGAACCTTAACAGGAGAACGGTTCATTTTCAACAACCAGTCAGGCCGTCCGTTGATTAGTTTAACAGGAGGATGAACTACCTGTAAATCTGTTGCTCCAGCTAAGAGACCCGCGGTTAAAGGTTTTCCGTCCTTCAATAATACAACAGATTGCCCCGAAGTTTTTGATACCGCGATGCTATAGAGATCAACATCCGGTCGGTTCATAGGCACCGGGGATAATCCGGCCTGATCGATCGTCAGTGGATCAATGCCTGTTTTATCTTTAAGAATGGCGGCCATTTTAAGGTATGGCTTTTCTTCATTCAGCAAAGGATGCTCAGCGGCATGACGTTCGCCCACATAAACGAGTATTTTACTATCAGGGAACGGCTGTACCCCGCGACGGATAAGATTCTCTGCCTGTGCCTGTTCCCTTTCCTGATCAGTGTATCCCCTACCTGCTGTTTCATACGACACCGGACGGTATCCCATCGCCAGCGATTGCCTGATAAAATCAGCAAATACAGGATCATCAAAATAGTATCCACTATAAAAATCACCCGCCCCTCTAACTATGCCATCCTTCGAAAGTTGCTCCATTTTAAGCCGCGCTTCCTGGTCATCAGCATATGGTCTTAGCGCTTCAACAGCCAGCACTGTATATCCCAACGGTTTCAGGGCTTTCGCAACCTCCAGGCCGAAGGCACGACCACGTGGGTCCAGATGATTTTCATTAAGAATAACAATACGTGTATCACGCGCACGCCTGACTATTTCATCGATAGCCGGGATTGCTTTGGCCATCCGCAAATCTGAGACCTGCTCTTCCGGTACGTGAAAGTCAGCCCCTTTAGCCTTGTTGAATGAAGGAATCCCTGTTATCGCAGACATCACCTGTGCCCATTGGTCCACAACATCGGCATCATCTATCTGATCAATACTTTCTACCCCCAACCTTTTGAGCAGACCAAAAGAAGCGTCCAGATACTTTCCATGTGACACGTCGCTGATAGATTGCTTGTAAGCTTCCAGGAGCGTATCATTGGGTATTTTTTTTATTGGCAGCACAGTGCCGGCAGATTGTGCGGCAACCGTCATTCCAATTGCAGGCGCTAAAAGGATTGTCAATATACTGATGGAAAGTAATAGTGTAATTTTCATATGTACAGTGTAAACCAGAATCTGGAAATGCAAGTAACGCAAAAAAGCTCACTTTTTAGAAGTGAGCTTTTACTTGAGAACTGGAAAATACCGAATAGCTTCAGGAATTTATATCCTTGCCATCCTGCAATGTTTTCACCATTTTTTCAAGGCGGTCTTTGTTAACAGGATCAGGCGCCTGCGCCAGGGCTTTCTGTGCGTAGCCCAGGGCTTTTTTAAAATCTCCCAGGGCAGAATATCCACGTGCCATACCAGCATTGGTAATGAATTCATCCGGATGTTTATCGTAATCCATTTTGAAGATCTCGAATGCTTCTTTCCCTTTTCTCAGATGAGCAAGGGTTCTGGCATAGAAATACAGCTCATTGACATTACCATAGGGCAAGGCCTTTTTCATCGCAGCCATCGCTTCCTGGTTACGGCCCAGACTATCCAGGATACCCGCTTTCGTACTCCATGCCTGGAAGCTCTGAGCGCCTCCGGTTCCAAGACTGGTAGCGGAATCTGACCATAAGAGCGCCTCTTCCAGGTTAGTATTGTTTTGCTCACAGAAGCTGGCTGCGGTATGCCATGTTTGCCAGATGAAGCCACTGGTACCGCGAAGTTCCTTACGGAAAGAGGCAATCTGTGTTGCTACCAGGTCCACATCAATCTTAAAGGGAATCGCCAGCTTTTCCCACTCCAGCATCACGGTAGCGCTGGAAGGTGTTTCATCTGCAAACTCATATCTGAGCCATTCCTGGCTTTTATCCAGTGTTACCGGCTTCACCTTTACGCGTAATGCATCCTCTTTAGGATCATAGTAAAAGCTACCCCAGGAACTGGAGTTTTTGCTAAAAATCAACATACTTTCATTGGGATCATAGGCAACAAAGAATCCATAAGTGCCTGCTGCCAATGGCTGACCATCAATTTTTACATCTGTGGAAAAAGTGATGGTCGTATTTTCATTTGCACCCGCGCGCCATGGCGCAGCCTTGGAAGGCCCAAAGCCCAGGTTGGCAAAACCTTTATGTACCACTCCGCCCCAGATATGCCCTTCTCTTCCTCTTACACCCGGGCGACTGTAATTAATAGATACCTGTGTAATACCTACACCTTCACTCACCGTAGCACGTTTATTATCGCCACTAGGCAGGTTGGTGAATTGTGCCTGAGCAACAATAGTCATTAATAGAATTGTACAAGCAAGGATTGTCTTTTTCATTTAGTGTTTTTTGGGTGGGGAATAAAATAGCTACGGGCTTTCACCATGCGGGGGTAAGTGGTAGCCATCGATACAACAAATTCCTTGAAAAGGTAGCATTATTCAGGCATAGCCCAGCGTCACACATTAGGGTTTTTCGACCACTCATCAAAATAGATACTGCGGCAGGATAGCATGTTCTTATAAAACAAAACATCTTCCCATTTATCTTTTTTTATTAAATTGATAAAATAGTTGCTATAACCTATACCGTAATGATCTCCAAAATATATTGCCTGTTGATAATTGCTTTAGCTATTTGTTTTTGTAGCTGCAACAAACGAAACACCTATTTCGACAGGATCGCTAAAAACGATATTCCGCTGCCGGTACCACAACACGGAGACTGGCTATATATACATAAAGAAAAAGGACAGACATGGAAGGAATATCAGGCTATACATCCGGTAAAAGCATCTGCAGAAAGGTCCGTAATTTACCTTTTACCTGTTGGAGATTTCGGGGTATTACAAAAAGAAATGATCGCCGCTACCTGTGAGTATAACGCACTGTTTTTTCAGTTGAAAACCATCGTGCTTCCAGGTATCGACGATAATGTACCACAAACAGCAATGCGAACATTTGGAGATGATAATCACATTCAATTGCTGGCCAGCTATCTGCTCGACAGCATTGTAAAAAGTAAAAAGCCCAAAGACGCTATCGTACTGCTGGCTATCAGTGCAAAAGACCTCTATCCTCAAAGCAGCTGGAATTACGTCTTTGGGCTCGCTTCCTATAATGACCAGGTGGGCGTTTCCTCGATTTACAGATTACAGGAATCTCACCTGGATAGTACCAACTTTAAAACGGCGCTACGCAGATTACTGATCATCAGCACACATGAAATTGGCCACATGTTTTCCATGCATCATTGTACTCATGCGAAATGCACCATGAATGGCACTAATGGCCTGGAAGAAACGGACCGTACACCTGCCCGCCTCTGTGCTGTATGCCAGCAGAAACTTTCTTTAGCTGTTTCCTACAACAATGAACAGCGTCAGCAACAGCTGCTGAAATTCTTTCACCACTATCAGCTGGAAGGCGATGAAGCGCTCTTAAAAAAAGATGCCGCCCTGCAGCATTAATTATTAGTGTACTTACCTTTGTTCAGCGCAAAAAACAAGGTTACCAGCACCATCGTCAATGGATAGGATGTTTCAGCGAAAGGTGCCCCGGCAGATATTTTGAACAGCGTAGCAACAATCATTGTCAGCAGTAACGCGATAGACAGAGGCCTTACAAAAAATCCGCTGATCAGTGCAAGCCCGCCAATCAGTTCTGCCAATGTAGCCGCCAATCCAAAGGCCTCCGGCCAGAAATTAATACCAACTATTTTCAAGGTACCACCCAGAAATGCCCACATAGCGGGTCCACCCATTATTTTCATGATACCAAATGTCAGGAATAGTAATCCAATACCTATGCGAAGAATCAAAAATGCCAGTTTGTTTGTGTTTTGCATGATGTTAAGTTTTCTAAATAGGATACAAAATTAGGGACCGAATGTTATCCCTTCGATGGACTAAAATCACATAAGCATGGACATTTTTTAATATCCATTTCAAATTAATTATTTGCAACACTGTTGCATTTGTTTATTTTTATATAAATTTGTTGCCACGAAAAACGGGAAATATGAAATCAGGAGACAATTATGATGTAATTATCATTGGGGGTAGCTATGCCGGCCTGGCAGCGGCTATGTCGCTGGGCAGGTCGCTACGCAGGGTATTGATAATAGATGCCGGCAAACCCTGCAACAGGCAAACACCGCATTCACATAACTTTATCACCCACGATGGCGACAAACCAGCTGCCATAGCAGCAGCTGCTAAAGCAGAAGTACTAAAATACGCTTCGGTACGCTACCGGGAAGGTGCGGTGACAGCTGTAACGCCACTGCCAGGTGGCTTCACCGTCCATACGGAAGTGGGTGAAAGCTTCGAATCCACTAAACTGGTATTTGCTACCGGCCTGAAAGATAATATGCCGGCCATTCCAGGCTTTGCAGCTTGCTGGGGCATATCCGTCATCCATTGTCCGTATTGCCATGGATATGAGGTCCGAAATGTACCAACAGGCATATTGGCCAATGGTAACATGGGCTACGAATTCGTGAAACTCATATCCAACTGGACAAAAGATCTCACCATTTTCACCAACGGCACTCCTGACTTCACAGAAGAGCAATTATCCAGGTTCAAAAAGCATCATATCAACATAATTGATAAACCGATAACGGCATTTAATCATCAGAACGGCCAAATCAACACCATTAGCTTTGCCGATAACAGCGAACTTCCCGTTACGGCAATATATGCCAGACCACCGTTTACGCAAGGCTGTGAGCTGATTAATACCCTGGGCTGCGAATTGACAGAATCCGGCCTGTTAAAGACAGATATTTTCCAGCGTACAACCGTTCCGGGAGTTTACGCTTGTGGTGATAATATGACCATGGGCCGATCCGTAGCACAGGCAGTAGCCACCGGTACAATGGCAGGTGCTTTTGTGAACAAAGACCTGATTGAACTATTCTTTTAATGGCGTAGCTCCTGGTTCTGCCAGGAGCTATTTATAATTATAATTTTTCAGGCAGATGCAGCCCTTATATTTTTAACTATAAGCGCCGGGATTTACTTAAATTTAGAAAGGAAAATCTTTATCAAATTTAAGCTACCATGAACCTGAACACCCTTCGTACGGATACGCCCGGCTGTGATAACATCATTCACCTCAACAATGCAGGGGCTGCCCTGATGCCCCGGCCGGTAGTGACTACCATAGAGCAATACCTGAAAGAAGAAGCTGATTTCGGAGGCTATGAAACGGCAGACAAACATGCAGCAGACCTTTCCACTTTTTACGATCTAACCGCGCAGCTACTGCAGACACAACCCCGTAATATAGCCTTCACTACCAATGCTACAGATAGTTATAATAAAGCATTAACTGCGGTACCTTTCGAAGAAGGTGACGTTGTACTGCTAACAGAAAATGATTATCCTTCCAATTTCATTTCCCTGATAAGTTTACAGAAACGCTATGGTATCAAGCTGGTGTTGGTAAAAAACGCGCCCAACGGAGAAGTTGACCTGGAAGATCTGGAAGAAAAATTACGTACCTATCATCCTAAACTGGTATCTATCACACATATCCCTACCAGCTCAGGACTGATACAACCTGCTGAGGCAGCAGGAGAAATCATCAGCAAATACGATACTTTATACTTACTGGATGCCTGCCAGTCGCTGGGACAGCTACCAGTAACAGCTGCCGCCACGAAGGCCGATTTCATCAGTGGCACTGCCAGGAAATGGCTGCGGGGGCCCAGAGGCACAGGACTACTATATGTATCAGATAAAGCGCTGGATATGGGCCTGGAGCCACTATTACCAGATTTTGCCGGCGCAACATGGACCGGCCCTTTCTCCTATACTCACCGCAATGATGCAAAACGTTTTGAGCTGTGGGAGAAATCGCAGGCATTACAAATGGGAACAATTGCCGCGTTGAAATACCTGCTGGATTTAGGTATTGAAAATGTTTACACCCGCTGTCAGATGCTGGCAGCAGAATTGCGACTTGCATTGGAAGAAGTGCCCGGCGTAAAACTCCAGGACAGAGGTGACCGGTTATCTGCTATCATTACATTTACGGTAGATGGTAAACAGGAAGCAGGCGCCAAACAGTTTTTCCGTGATCGTGGTATCAATATCTATACTACCAGCAAACCTTCTGCTGTCATAGATTTTCAGGAAAAAGGAATCGACTGGGTAATGCGTGTATCCCCACATTATTACAATGACGGCGAAGAATTGACGAGATTTTTAGAGGTATTGAGAGAGTGGCAGGAGGAATAATATTAAAAGTATTGAGGAGCGTACTTATCATACCTCCTCATTACTTTTTCTTAGATACATTCATGGATGCTGATTTTCCAAAGCCTGTTGCCTGTTGTACGCTGCACGCTCCGCATCACGCTGTTTCTGCCAATCTTGGCGCTGCGAGGCACACCAGGCGCTAAATGCAAAATCATCTGCATTTTTCTCATTTGACAAATATTCACGCAATTCACGAAAACTTTCTGTTTCCTGAATTATTCGTTTATGCGGAGAATTATATAAGATATTGGGTAAATTCTCCAGATGCTTTTTAACTTCCGCCTTTACATTGGCTATCATTTCAGCCGTAACTTCTCTCCTCATTTTTGTTGATTTTTAATTTGCATTTTATACGCTGCACGCTTCGCATCGCGCTGTAGTTGCCAGTCACGGCGCTGCGAGGCGCACCAGGCGCTAAATGCAAAATCATCTGCATTTTTCTCATCTGATAAATATTCGCTTAATTCACGAATACTTTCGGAATGCTGCACTTTTCTTTCATAAGGATCATCCCTCATAATATATTTTGCATTCTCAAAGTGCTTGTTCAATGCAGCTTTTCCGGCGGCTATCATTTCCGGCGTAACTTGTCTCATAATATTTTTGTTAATGTAAAAGAATAGGAATCAAAATTTAACACTATTAGGATTTAATTCTAACGCATAGTATTTATACAGGCAATATTTGGTTCTTTTATAATCGAAATCAAAAATCATAGGTTTAGGCAATAACTGTCCGAATTCATCCAGTTCATATGTATCATCCCTTTTTCGGCGAACATAATAATCTATTCCTAATGGTCTAAAATACACCTCAATATAATCTCTGTTATTTTTAAGAATCTGGTGATACAATATTGTTCGTAAATCTGTAGACCCATCAATAATCAAAAAACAATCCTGATTACCTCTAAGAAATATCCATCCTTGCAATAAAATGGTAGATAAAACCTTACCTACATCAATATATTTAAGCCTGACCGACGTATCTATACTACCATCACTTTTCACCGGACCAAAAGAAAGCACATTGTATCCTTCAAACTCAGGATCATCCATGGCATCAATTTTTATTAACAATTCAACAAATCTATTTCCTTCCACTTCCGCATAAAGGTTAGCTCTTCTCAAATCAAAGGAGGTCCAAATACGGTTATACGTATTTTCAAAATCAATCATTAACATAAACAATGGTATTTGAGTAACAAACAATTTTATGCAGCAAATGTATATCGCGCAGTTATACGCACAAAAAAAATGAACAGCTTTTTTCTGTTCATTTTCATTCAGGGATTTTATAATTTTCGTACTGAGTGAACAAGTAAAATTATGACATTTACAATATCATTTGTGATGCATATTCCACCACGCCAAAACCTTATCCATCCGCTCTTCTATGCTGACATCACCCGCTATTTCCAATACCGGAACAGATTGTTCCGACAACCATTTCCTATGCACATCAAATGTCCTGTTGGCCACACCGGTTTGCTCATCATAATCTGCTGCCCATTGCATAAATGCATCGTGCGATTTACGCAATACAGGATCCGTTTCAAGTGCCTCTCCATAGCGTTGCTGTTCACGCGCGCGCAATCGTTGCATACGTACTGGAGCAGGTATCCATAAAAAAACGATCAGATCAAAAACAGGAAAAACATTTTCACCCCAGTTGACAACAGAACCACCAAATACCCAGCTGTCCTGCTTCGCAAGCTCCGTCGATATCATCGCGTTGCGTTCCGCAGCATCACGGCGCTGCGAAAAAGGTGGCACCGTAGGCAACCAGAAATAATTATCACTATCGAAATAAGGAATATCAAGATAATGCGCCAATGCATTACCCAATGTTGTAACGCCGGACCCGGAAGCACCAAGTATATGTAATTTCATCTTTCCAGACTAAATAAACAGGTAAATCAAAATTTCGTTTATACTATAGCGTTAGTGTGACTCTACATATTTTTTAAAATTATTCAGGATAGACTGCCATCCCGCCTGCTGCATTTCCACAGGGTTCTTCGTTTCTGTTTCAAAATCTTCTGTAATGCGAACACCGCCTTCCACCTCCTCAAATACTATCTTCACTTTTCTGCCATCCCCCAGCCTATATTCAATCAGCTTATGATCATCTACCAATGTATACTCGCCTCCAAAATCAAACCCAAAACTACCATCCCTCGCATCCATTCGATAAGAGAATTTACCACCTGGCCGAAGATCATTCTCTGCCCGCGGTGTATGCCAGTCTTCCGAAGCGGTATTCCACTGGATAATATCATTCGGATCGGACCACATCTTCCAGATTTTCTCTATTGGTGCATTAACAATAGTTTCAATGCTAAGTACCATACCAGATGTATTACTCATAACTATTAATTTAATTACTGATGAATTGGCTATGTTGCCAGCACAAACCTGCCTGAGAAATTAAATAAAATGGCTGTTAACGACAATCTTTGGGTGCTATACACCTGCAAAGATATTCAATATGCACCAGTTACTGCTATTTTTACGACCTTAGTACCTGAACCTATGATTATTGACTATGATTAGCGAAGCTGCTGCCATTGCTGAGCAAACGAGACTTAGCAAAACTATAATATCTGTTGATCATCTCCCCCACCCTGTAAAATTCATAGCAGGAACAGACGTTGAATACGATAAAGAAACCGACCTGATCGCCGGAAGCATTGTCGTATTAAATTATGAAACACTCGAAATTGTTGAAATTTCCACTCACTGCATGCAGGTTACCTTTCCCTATATCCCCGGACTTTTCTCTTTCAGGGAACTGCCGCCACTGCTGGTGGCCTATGAACAGCTGCAACAAAAACCAGACCTGATCGTCTGCGATGGCCAGGGCATGGCGCATCCCCGCCGCTTCGGCATGGCCTCGCATCTCGGCGTCACCATTCAGCAACCAACGATTGGCTGTGG
This sequence comes from Chitinophaga sp. Cy-1792, assembly GCF_011752935.1. NCBI lineage: Bacteria > Pseudomonadati > Bacteroidota > Chitinophagia > Chitinophagales > Chitinophagaceae > Chitinophaga > Chitinophaga sp. Cy-1792. Next base: position 1,910,553 of record NZ_VWWO01000001.1, on the reverse strand, counting down.
AAAAACCCGCCTGTGCGGTTATTTCGAGGAACCAGCTCCGGAACGCGGTGCTGTCAGTCCGCTACTCGCAGAAGATAACCAGGAAGTAATCGGTAACGTACTCCGCACACAAACAGGTATCAATCCTGTGTACGTTTCTGTCGGTCATATGATTTCCCTGGCCACCGCCACCGATATTGTACTGAAATTAGCTACTTCCTACCGCCTGCCTGAAACTACCCGCATCGCGGATAACTACGGCCGCCTGGCACTGGAAGAATATAAAAAATCCCGGTCGCTGTAAAAGCAACCGGGATTCAGATTCGTATAATCGTTAGCGTTATTTACTATTTCCTTCGAGATACAGCTGTGCCGCTGCAATCCAGTCCTGATCTTCTTTCAGCTGTATTTGTGGCTTGATACCAACGTTATCGATCGCCAGCCCCTGATCCACACGGCGGCTACGGGAAGATGGATAACCCAGCGTGTAAGACAGCGTTTTGAAATCTATATCCAGCATATTGGCATAATCCAGGATACCTGCACTATGTGTTCCCATCAGCGTAGTCTTTTTGCTCTGCATCGCCTCCAGGATAAACTGTTCTGCTGTGCTGGCATTTTCTCCATCTATCAGTACCACTACCTTCTTAGGAACAGGATGTGTTACTGTCAGCTTCTTGTAACCATCAGGGATAACATGTATCATTTTTCCCGGATGCATCACCATTGAATCTACAAATGCTGCAATTACCTCTTTGGTTTCATCTGGCATATCCGGCTGCGCGGCAACCTTTTTCCAGGCAGTAATATTGTCTTTGGTAGAATAGAAGTCTGCACCTACTATTTTAACTGAGTCGGTATACAGGTATGGAGAGATGCTGCTATAGGAGAAATCAGATCCACCACCGTTACCACGAATATCCACGATCAGGTATGGAGAGCTTTCTATTGCTGCCTTATTGGCCGCTACTACAGAGTCGATCACCCTCGCCTGATCTGTATTAAAGGAGGCCACACGCAGGTAAAATGTTTTAGGAGAAAGTTGTTTACCGGAAGTCCATGGCAATCTCACTTTCTTTTCTATTCCGGCAGGCTCCGGGTTATTATTTGTCACATTGCCTTCTCTAAGCCATGGGCCAAAGCTATTGCCTTTAACATCATAGGATATCGGCTGTATCAGGCCCTCTTCGGTATATTGGAAGCCATTGAATTTATAGTTTACAGAGTCGTAATTAAACTCCATCAGTACATCGCCAGGGCGCCAGCTGTTGGAAGGCGAAATCATGATCTGTGCTACATAATTCCTGAATGGATTTTCATCATTTATAACCGCGATACGGAAAGATCTGTCTTTATTCCAGAAAATGCCTTCCGCACCGGTAGCGCTTTTCAGATTGGTGATACGTTGCGGACTCAGTTTCACCGGAGTAACTTCTGCACGGGCTTTACGCACCATTTCCACCCATGGTCTTTTAATGCTGTCTTCCTTGCGATACAAAACCAGGTGCCCATCCTGGAAGTAGTCCAGGTACCGTTGTACCAGGAACAGGCAATAGGCAGGCTTAATAGCCTGTGGCGCCAGCTTTAGGATACTGTTGCTGATGCTGTCGTATTTACTGCGGCCTTTCTGCTTTATTTTATCGTTGAATCCGACGTAGTTGGTTTCCACCTTCTGCTTGATATACTTGAATTCTGCAGCACAATCGCATTCTGTTTGTGCATAGGTGGCAGATCCAGCTAGCAGCAAGGCTAACAATAGCATTCTTATTTTCATACAGGCATAGAATTTTTTAGGTAGACAATAGGTTTTTCTCAGATATTATTTTTTGATGATAAAAATTAGTCCTGGTTTGATGGACTGGCAGGCCCTCCCCGGCGTAATTCTTCCAGCTTTCTTTTCATCCCGGGTGCGAGGAAGGAACCGATGATCAATCCACTCACCAGGCCACCGATATGTGCGGCATTATCGATGCCGGCACTGAATCCCAACGTTAAGTTAATGCCTGTCCAGAACAACATATTCATAAGTAGTCCTTTAGAGAGATCATTTTTGCGATCAAGGATAAGCAGTGCAAGGAGTACACCGAACAATCCGAAGATAGCGCCGGAAGCGCCCACACTCACTGTTGCCGGATGCCATGCAATACTGGCCAGACTCGCTACAATACCGGTTACCATATAAACGATCAGTAACTTCTTACTGCCCAGTAATCGTTCCAGCAAACCGGCAGCAAACAGCAAACCATACATATTCATGGCCACATGCAGCAAACCTCCGTGAAGGAACATACTGGTTACAAGCCGCCACCACTGTCCATTGACAGTATAGGGCCTGAAGTCAGCGCCCCATCGGAGCAAATCTTCTGCACTGAATGAAAGTACGCCCAATCCCGACACTGCCATCGCCAGAAAAACGCCTACATTAATATAAATCAGCAGCGGCGTAACTACATACCCCTTTCTGATTTTCAGCACATCATAATTGGGCTTACGGGGACCTCCCGTGCGCTGCTGCGGCTGATGTTGATGTTCCTGCGAATATTGTTGATGTTCTTTCATAGTATGCATTTCAGTATCCAGTTCATTTATAGGAACTTTCCGAAGTGGTGAATACACCACGATACAGGCCCAGACACCGAAGAAAAGGAGAAAAGATAAAGGCATCCATACCGGCGAGCTGTTCCTGTCCTCAAATGTACCGAATCGGGGGCGCAATATGATATTATCGGAAGATGTAAATGTTTTGTCCGATGCTATTGCCTTCTGGAAAGCTTTTCCAGCTTCACTTACCGGCACCCGCTCCAGGTAAGAAAATCCTGTCAGGGAATCTTTCTCATATTTATCGGCTGTTTCGTTAATAAATTTTTTATAGGCCGCTTCTTTCTCTTCACCGCTAAGGTCATTATCCAACGTTTCGCTGTAATGGATGGCATACCAGGCAGCACATACGTGTGATGCTGTATCTGCGGCCTTATCCAGGATAGGGAGGGCCAGGTAAAGGTGCATATTGAAATGCTCATCACTACGGCCAGAAACATCAACAGCATGTTGCACGCCAATATGTTCCTTGTCTAAGTAGCAGTTTTTCAGACTATAATACTTCGTTTTGGGAGTGCTGCCTATATCTGAAATAGTTTGAAGTGGCGTCAGTTTGCCGGTGGCAGATACCAGGTAATGCTGTACTACAATGGTAGGAATGGCCATGGACAATGCCAGGAAAAGCTGCAGTACCAGTTCCCTTGTACCTGTAGCGGCTACCATTTTTATTTTGTCGCGGAACCAAATCAGTACAGGTACCCACGATAGCAGGAAAGGTAACCAGAAAAGCAGCAGGTCTTCGTCTAACGGGATGAGTTCCAGCCTGATAAATACCAGCCAGTGAAGGAAGGTATATAACCCTATAAAGCCGACCACAACAAATAGTGACGGGATTATGATATGGCGGAATTTTTCTTGCAGTTGAGACATAAAATCTTATCCGGATTAATTTTTCTTAGCTACAAATTAAAGGTATTCCTGTCAACTACAGCCGCTGGGAATGTTCTTCCAGTGCTTTTCTTTCGGCAGTGGTGAGGCTGTTAATGCCTTTTTGCTGTATTTTTTCGAGGATATCATCGATGATCTGGGCTCTGTCGGCACGTTCCAGGTTATAACGGTCATCAATATCCCCTTTGTATTGCCCGTATTTAGGCCATATCATGGGTATTACATAAATCAGGAGGAATACCAGGGTATAGCACCATGCAGCCATATTAAAGAGGCCGAAAATACTCAGGGGAAAGTCTCCTATTCTGGCGATGGTAGCCAGCATGACACCGGCAGTGGCCCATTGTGCGCCACATATCTGATGTCCCGACTGTTTGCGGCAGGCAAACAGCTGGATGACATTTCCCAGCACCAGCGAGATGAAATAGGTCAGCAGGAAGCTGGTTACCGGCAATGCATATACGGCCTGGCAGGTAAAGAAGTACAGGGTAAACATATTCAGCAGCAGTGTAGACCAGCTACGGTGAATAAAGCCAGCGGTAATAAAGCGATAGTATTGCCGGGAGATAAAAATCTTATCTGCCTTTAAAATATATTGCCCGTAGAAAGTTTTATTCCTAAATGCCAGCCATGATACAATAATGTTTGCCAAAACGAGCCCCAGGCTGATTATACCGGTATTCATAGGTCAGGATTTTTACTTTTTGACACAATGTAAAAATGCGAATATTTTTAAATTTTAAAAATATTTTTGGAGGATTGAATTTTTTGTCGCTATATTTGCAACCCCAAACGGGGAAAACGGAATGGCTCAAAAGGCCGTCTGTATTGAGGATCGGTAGTTCAGTTGGTTAGAATGCCGCCCTGTCACGGCGGAGGTCGCGGGTTCGAGTCCCGTCCGGTCCGCAAAAGGCCACTTCTTAGGAAGTGGCCTTTGCGTTTTTAGCAATACCCTGACTTCATACCCACAATCAAATCTACATGTGGACCTATAAGAAAACCTATGCCATCGGTGGCCTCGAAAATGTTGGCTTCGCAGAAAATACGGATAACCTCATTGTATTATCTGGCCAGGGAAAAGGAATCTTCAACTGCATTTCAGCCGAAAAAACTGACAGAATTAATGATGATTGGTGGGAGGAGTTTGATGAATCCACCGGTACGGTACATGGATTTGGCATACTGGAAGGCTCACTTATTCAAACAGGCGGCCTATACGGAGATCACAGTCTTCCCCACGTAACAGCCGACGGATGGCAGCTTATAACACGGGAAAATGAACCAGATGACCCTCCCTTTGAACATTACAGGGTAACAAAAATTTTCCTGGTTTCCCCGGATGGAAAGGAAATTTTCTTCATTACAAAAGATGGCCCGTGTGAGTTAATGGCCTATGGGTTTTCGCCAACCGGAAATTCCCTGATTGTTGCATTAAGCTGCGACCTGGTAATATGGAGCAGAGACGGTGGAATATTATAAACAGGCCTTTGCAGAAGCCGAACCGATAATAGGCTCGTTTCTGATTGATCCACTTATGGATAAGCATACTTTTTCAACTCCTACATCATCTTCAGCTTCATCATCTCAATAAAACCCGGTTTATATGTTTCGCCCAATAAAATGTCTGCGTTAATATTTCTGAGCATGATCTGATTACCTTCTACAGCAATGATTTTAGAGATAGAAATAATAAACGACTTGTGTACCCGCATATACTGCTTACGTGGCAAACGCTCTTCCAGGTCTTTCATATTCAGCAGCGCCATAGTTTTCTGGCCATTATGATGAATAGCCACATAATTTTTCATACCTTCTATATAATCAATATCCCTTAAATTGATTTTCAGCATTTTCCCTTTTTGTTCCGTCTTCACAAAAATATAGTCATCATCATCCAATTCATTACTCACCTGTGTGGTACCAGAAGTGCTCATGGTCAATGCCCGTTGGGCTGCCTTCAGAAACCGGGGAAAAGGTATCGGCTTCAGGAGATAATCTACTACTTCCAGATCATAACTTTCGGCGGCAAACTCGCTATAGGCTGTCGTTAATATTACCCTACAGCTGCCCTGAATTGTTTTAATAAAGTCAATACCAGATATTTCAGGCATCTGTATATCCAAAAAAATTAAATCAATTTTATTTGTATTTACAACTGTTAGTGCTTCCATCGGGTTAGTGGTGGAATGCAGGAGATGCAGGTAAGATGTCTGCTTTATATAATAAGCAAGGACATCAATAGCATGTTGTTCATCATCCACTATCAGACAATTAATCATTGCAAATCGGGTTTTGAATTTAATGGTGTTGCTATGAGCATTGGCAGATGCCGCTGATGTTCAGCGGCTGCCTGGAAATTGATCGTTAATGTTGCAGCATAAAACATACTGTCCCCTGCTACTTCTCCCGTTTCAAACGTATGAAAATCATGATATGTCCAGTATAGCCGTTTCCGGATATTTTCAATACCAATTCCATGAGATAGTTCCTTAGGGCCTGCCTTCCTTTTGTTAAATGTCGTAAACTGAAGCCTGGTCTGATCTTCATTTACCTCCAGCCGTATCCTTACCGGGTGATAAGGATCTGTAAGATCTCCATGTTTAAATGCATTTTCTACCAGTGTTATCAGTACCAGCGGAATAATTCTGATGGAAGTAATATCACCCAATATCACAAAATCAAGATGCAATGTATTACTGAACCTTAACTGGTTGATCTTAATTACATTTTTAAGATGTTCTACTTCCTTTGACAGCGTCACTTTACCATCCATACTCTCATTGGGTTCCAGCGAATAGCGCATTATCTCCGACAAGGTAAGAATCCCTTCAGACAGCTCTTTTGAACAATTCAGGGATTTGGCATAAAAGAAATTGAGGGTATTATACAAAAAGTGAGGGTTAATCTGCGCATTCAAAAATGCATATTCCGATTGTAATCTGTTTTGCTCCATTTGCAGTTGCTTCAACTCAACATCTCTAAGCCGCTTTTCTCTTCTTACTGCCTGTATATAAAAAAAATAACCTAATGCATCCATCGAATACAACAGGTATGTCCAAAAATAACTTACTGCAAATTTGGGTATGGTCATTGGCGTCATTGGGAATTTAGGATTGAGAACCGACCTTATCCTATACTGATATACCCAAAACATCACAAAAAAAACGGGGAAGAAAGCCAACTCCGCCAGTAGTACAAACCAGACACGCTTTGGCCTGTTCTTATCTACAAATATATCCAGTATATAAAAACAAGCATAAAACGCAACAATACTTGGGACACTTGAAAGTACTGCATCCCAGAAAAAAACAGTATGTATTCCTGTGACGTACATTTTCGCCCCTATCCCTATAGCAAAGTAGATGGTCCATACTATTGTATGCACCCAGACCATCTTGTATTTCCTTAGTATACTAACCAACAACATCATATAACTATTGGTATGCTGAAGTAGCGTAAAATACCAAAATATTGCGCTCCTGCACTTTTTCTATCATTAACCTCCTGCAACACCTGTAATAGTTTCGGCCATATACAGCGTAATGATGCCATTGGTGCTGATTTCTTTACTGTTTGAAATAACAATAGTAATTACAGCACCACTGGGAACATCATATGTGGCGGAAGGATCGGGTATTACGTATTTTATGCATCCGGAAAAATCGGAACAGGATTCCAATACCTTCAGGAGCAGGAGGCAAGTTTCGCATCATTAAAGTTTCCATGGTCCTGAAAATTTTACAGAATACTACTTGTCGCATTGTTTATACAAAAATAGTATGAACGGAAAGGTGTTAAAATCTGATACACCAAATAGTATAATAGAAGTACGAAACCCGGAAAAATATAAAAAACGTATAACCGTTGGCGATACAACAAAAGAGCTGCGGCAAACAATTATAATAAGTTGATTTACAGAAATATTTGGTGAGTTGAAATTATTATCTATATTTGCAACCCCAAACGGGGGAAACGAACGGCTCAAAGGGCCGTCTGTATTGAGGATCGGTAGTTCAGTTGGTTAGAATGCCGCCCTGTCACGGCGGAGGTCGCGGGTTCGAGTCCCGTCCGGTCCGCATATTATTTTCAGACGCCTGATGTGCTACATCAGGTCTGTTGGTCCGAAAGAAATTAAAAGGAATACATTCCTTCAAATTCAATCGCTGGGCAGGTTCCAGAGCGGCCAAATGGGGCGGACTGTAAATCCGCTGTCTACGACTTCATAGGTTCGAATCCTATCCTGCCCACAGTTTTAAAAGCCTTCGGAGATATCCGGAGGCTTTTTTGTTGATATATATTTTGCTATTCATATCTAATAATCTTCTAAAAATCTTTAGATCATAAGGAACTACGGATGATCTATCCCACCAAATAAAAAAACCGCATAAACCCTAAGATCTATGCGGTCCCTGTTTATTATTCAACTATTTTAATACAATACCCTGAAACTAATAGTACCCGGCACTTCGCGCAGCGCCTTTAACAGCTGCGGTTTATAATCGGCACGGATATCTGCAATAACATATCCGATCTGCTCATTGGTCATCAGATATTGTGAAACAATATTGATCTGATGATCTGCAAATACCTGGTTAACTTTCGCCATCACTCCCGGTACATTGGAATGGATATGTATACAGCGGTGCACCGCTTCTACCTTCGGTAACTGTAAATGCGGGAAATTGCTGCTCTTGAAAGAATCGCCATTGTTGATAAAACGGATCATTCGCTTCGCAACGGATGCCTGTTTCTTCAAGTTATCGAATACAATCACACCCGCTGCTGTACATGCTTCCAGCGGCAAATACTTTTTACCATTGCCAATATACCCGATTACCTTCAGCTTAGGGGCCTGCTGCAGCTGTGCGGCAGATAGTTCCATCTTATCCCCCAGCAATAACATCCCTGCCTTAGATAATAACTTATCATCCAATCGCTCTGTCACTTTCACATTGAAGCCTTCTTTCTTCATCAGCTTTACGGCATCTTCTGCTACATTCCCTGCAACAACGCAGTGGATACGGTTTTTAGGATATGATATCGCTGAAGGAAGATTATTTATGTAAAGAAATTCATCCAGACTTGGTGTAACGTGGTCCGCTTTTTCCACCACAGATTTACGGCTGATATTTTCCGTAAATGCATAGAACTTGCGGATCATACCAAATTCTTTCAGCTGAAAATCTGAATAGCCATCACCGATACCATGGATTTCTCCCTGGAGCTGCAGCTCTTTCAGCAGCTTCACCTTACCACCTTCAAATGACAGCGGGTTCGCTTCATCGTAGCCATTGATGCGTCCTTCACTATCGAATGTGAATGTATTGGCATAAATATTTTCCTTCCTGATATGATAAGGCAGCACTACCGGCGTAATAAACTCTTTGAATCCACCAGACACAATCAATACATCATCTGTATGGTCTTTGAAAAAGTTCTTATTCCTTGCAAACGACGGCGACACCAGCTTCTTCAGGTGTTTCACCAGTAATTTCAGGTGCTCTTTGTTTGCCTCGAGCAACTTTACCCTTCCTGCCAGACTCTCACGGAAAGAGAGTTTTCCTTCCATTGCCTGGTTGGTAAGATCTTCTATTTTCTTATAGATGGCTTCCTTATCCGGATGATTTTGCAGAGAAATGCGGGCGAGTTCGTCCAGTGCTTCTACCTGTGTAAAAGTGCTGTCAAAATCGATGATATAGTACTTTTTACTCACTGACAATCTGTTTTGAGAAGCACAAAAATAAAAGTTTGAGCAGGTTTTTTGCGACAAACTTCCCGCCTGTACTAAATTTTACCGCTTGCATTTTTGAGAATTAAAACAGTTAACTGCTGTGGCAATCAACTATCATGGATGCTGTTGCCGCTTGTATGGTGCTTTCCAGCCAGTGCCGGCGGGAAGATATGGATATATTTATGTGCAATAACAAGGAGCTGCCATCCATTGGCCTTCTCTTTCAACGTGCAGGTTTTTATCGGGTATTTTTGTTTTTGGATAGTAAATAAGGGGATAGCGCTAAAATGTGTCAGACCTTTCTATTCGCTGTTGTTGCGGGGAAGGTTATTCAAATTCATATGCGAAATTGCCGATTACCCTGTTTCTGTCGTCAGGATTGACAGCGAGATAGCGGGCAACTTCCGCAAACACGAATTTTTTAATATCATTCCTGATAACGGCAGATTCCAGTCGCCACCTGGCGGGGCCTGTCAGCTCAAAGCCTTTACCCCTGACAGCCGCTATCAATATCATGCTTTCTACCAGTTTACGCTTACTGATCCTGATCTTGGTTTTTGCTTTCACAGCAGCTTCCTTGATGGCCATGATCATGCCTTCCTGTACCCCATCAATCAAACTTCCGCCGAGGAATAGTTCATAATGGTTCGCAAAGGAACGTACATACGAAGTCGTTATCCACAACGGCTGATAGCAGAAACTGATCTGGTATACATAATCACGGATATTGGCTTTCAAATCCATACGAAAGAAAGGGTTTGCATGGGGATGCTGCCCGATGGCGCCATCCAGCATACGGCCTATCCCTTGCGGATAAAGCAATACATTGCGTTTGAAGTCGGTTCGTTCATCGGTAGTGACGATGCGGATACCGGGATAGAGGTAGGCAAACTTTTGCAACAGCAGGGTTGTCTGCTCATAATCCACATCAAACTGGCGGAAAATGGCCGTATCCAGTGCGAATTCAATCATTACATCTCCTGGCGTGCCTTTACCGTTGCTGATATTAAGGATATAAAATCCTTGTTTGCTATCGATTGTATAGATATCTTCCTCATGATGAATCTCAATTTCAGCATGTGCACTGAGTGCGATCATGATGGCTATAGGTAATGCACTGGGCTGCTGCATCTCGGGCAGATCAAGATGATGAATGCAGCTGATGAGGCCTGCAGTTGCTACTTTCGTTGCTGACAGCCGAATATTTCCCGAATGGAGGAATTCAATAGTTATGGTCGTTTCATTCCTGGTTTCAGTTAACATCTCTTCCAATACATATTCCAGCATATTCGCGAAGCCCGTAAATCTCAAATTCCCAATAAACATCGCAGGACGAGAACGTATCAGCTCATTCAATTTGTTGGCGCGGGTATCCATCTCTTAAAAAAGGGTCAAATTCAAAAAAATATTAATACAATATCAAAAGATCCTATGTAAATTATCTACCATCTCATCTGATTTTTTATGAAAACTGGTAAAACGTCGCTCAAAATAAGCAATAACGGAAATTCAACGAGTGTTTAATTTATCAAATTGCAGGTTAAAATAAGCGCAATGTCATTTTTTTTACACAAGCGGGCATAAAAAAACCGGGAAGTTAACCCGGTTCCATCACATAATTCTATTAAGATTATAATAAGATTAAGACAAGATTAAAAATCTATCTTGTTCCGCTTATCTGTCTGATAGCGCTTTTTATGCTGATTAGAAGGCTTAGGTTTTCTTGGCTCACGGCGGGCTCCTTCGGAAGTATTTCTGTCTGCGTCCATATTGGCAGCTTCAGCAAATGGATGCCTCAAAACAGTTATCGGCTGCTTTGTAAGTCGTCCTATATTTTTCAGGAAACCACGTTCATTGAGGTCACAGAAAGAAAGCGCAATCCCATCATGTCCTGCCCTTCCGGTACGTCCAATTCTGTGTACATATGTTTCCGGCACATTCGGCAGGTCGAAGTTGATAACATGTTCCAGTGAATCCACATCAATACCTCTGGCGGCAATATCAGTGGCTACCAGCACACGCAGGCTTCCACCCTTGAAGCTGGTCAGGGTTACTTCCCTTGCTTCCTGCGACTTATCACCATGCAGTGCATCGGCACGGATACCGCTACGTTTCAGGTGCTTCGCGATATTATCCGCATTATGCTTGGTTTGCGTAAATACGATCGTGCGCTTGATATCCCTGTTTTTAAGGATCAGCTCCAGCAAGGCCTGTTTATCCTTTTTACGCACATAGTAAACACCTTGCTCAATCCTTTCAGCAGTAGAAGAAACGGGAGTTACCGTTACTTTTTCGGGCTTATAAAGCATTGTATTTGCCAGCTGGGAAATTTTAGGTGGCATGGTAGCAGAGAAAAACAGCGTCTGTCTTTCTGAAGGCAATTCCTTAATGATCTTCTTGATATCATTCACAAAACCCATATCCAGCATACGGTCTGCTTCATCCAGCACAAAAACTTCCAGGTGACTCAGGTATACATAACCCTGGTTCATCAGGTCCAGCAGTCGGCCGGGAGTAGCAATGAGGATATCGGTACCATTTCTCAGGGAAATGACCTGTTTATGTTGTGGTACACCACCAAAGATCACATCGTGCTTCAGGTCGGTAAACTGGCTATAGGCCTGGAAATTATCTCCGATCTGGGAAGCAAGTTCACGGGTTGGCGTCAGGATCAGGGCACGCACGTGCTTATAAGCCTGCTGGCCTCTGTCTTCCCTGTATAACTTTTGTATGATAGGAATGGCAAATGCGGCGGTTTTTCCGGTGCCGGTCTGTGCGCATCCCAGGAGGTCGGTACCTTGCAGAACTATAGGTATAGCTTGTTGCTGTATGGGGGTTGGGGTTGTATAACCCTGAGCTTCAACAGCTTTTAATATGGGCTTTATCAGCCCTAATTGCTCAAATTGCATGTTCAAAATTTTAGCCCGGAAACGTGGCACCGGAGTCATCAACATCAGTAAAAGGCAGGTGTCCGTATATACGTCGGGGGTGACCGGATGAGCTTATTATAAAATAATTGAAAGTTTATCTGGTCTGTTAGTTAATTAGTTACAAGGCAAGTCCTTGTATAGCTGACCAATGAGGAGCGCAGATTTTCGTCGTATGTGCTATGATCTCAAAAGACGGAACCAAAGATACGTCTTTTTGGGTTCAGGATAGTGTTAAAAGTAAAGGCCCTTGCAACAGGGCCTTATACCGGGTAAATTACTTTGTTGAAGCAGGCTGCTGCGGCGGAGGCGGCGGCGTCTGTCCTTCGGCTGGTTTGCTTACCGGTTCCTTATCACCATGATGGCAGGTATAGCAGGTAACCGTCATGGTTGCTGAACCTTTAAAGAAATTCGTGTTGATACTATCCGTCATACGCATCATATCGCGTGCAATGTCCTTGTGCGGATTGTCATCGCTGGCAAAATCCATTTTCTTAGGATCATCCTTACCCGGCGCATGGCAGAAATTACATTTTACACTTAATGAAGTGTTGAAATTGTGCATCACCGCAATGAGCTGATCGTGGCTGATATCTTTAGGGAGAACCTTCAGATTTTTAGGACCTTCGGGCTGCTGTGGCAGCGATAAAGAACATAATGAGCCGGCAGCGATTAAAGCTGCAGCCACTACGACTACGCTCTTTTTAAGTTTCATGACCTTGGATTTTGACTGGATTAAGACAGTTATTTGCTTCCTTATATTATGAAATCTACAAAAAAATCTCATATTCCAAAATTTTCTATAGATAAAATGCGCAAGTTTCGGGTTTACAGGCATTCCTCACCGTCTTACTTTTGTTGTAAATTGATGGAGATATGAACAACTACGATAAAGTGGCAACGGCCATCACCTTTATCAGGGAGCACTTCAGAGAGCAGCCTGACCTCAGTGAGATTGCAGCGGCAGCGCATCTGAGCCCTTATCATTTTCAGCGGGTATTTGCAGAATGGGCAGGTGTATCTCCCAAAAAATTCCTGCAATACCTGACACTGGATTATGCAAAACAATTATTACGTGAAGAAAACACCACCCTGCTGGATGCTGCTTTCGAAACCGGATTATCCGGTACCAGCCGCCTGCACGACCTCTTCATCAACATTGAAAGCATGACACCAGGTGAATATAAAAACGGTGGTAAAACCTTGCATATCAACTATAGCTTCGCTGAAAGTCCATTCGGTAATATCCTGGTGGCCAGCACTGCCAAAGGCATTTGCTATATGGCTTTTGCAGATGAACCTGCAACAGCACTACAGGAACTCTACGCCTGTTTCCCGGAAGCGGAATTCAGCCAGATGACAGATATAATGCAGCAAAATGCCTTGTATATCTTCCGGCAGCAGCCAGCAAGTCTGCCGGAGATCAAACTGCACCTCAAAGGAACACCGTTCCAGCTGAAGGTATGGGAGGCATTGCTGAAAATCCCGATGGGTAACCTGCGTACCTATTCACAGATAGCGGAAAGCATACAGCATCCGAAAGCTTCCAGGGCCGTAGGTACGGCTATAGGCAGCAACCCTGTCGCCTTTCTGATCCCGTGTCACCGTGTGATCAGGGCCAGCGGCGAAACAGGTGAATATCATTGGGGTAGTACGCGCAAAACAGCTATCCTGGGATGGGAAGCTGCGCGTACCCAATCAACGGATCAATGATGGGGTACAGATGAAAGGCCTCTACATTAAAAAAATAAGCCTCCTGGAAAGGAGGCTCACCTGTTTGACTTTATATTGCTCTATTCAATCCAGCCTTTATTTTGGTCCAGCTTAGGATTATTTTGTCTTTCTGTTAATGGAATAGCCCAGGTATACAGCTGATCTCCCAGCCATACAAACGGTACTACTACTGTTCCCCAGATCTGTTTGATACCGTTGCCAGGATAAAACACATCATCTTTCCAGGTTTTCCAGCGTAATTCATCGAAGTAGGAAATACCTTCATTCGGGAATTCACACAGGCGTTCGTGGCGGATGCGTTTACGCAAATCATCTTGTCCGGCTACTGTGGTACCAGCGGAAGAGTTCAGCAAACCTACGCCTGCACGGCCTCTTACCTGGTTTACCAGGTCCACGGCTGCTGCCGTGTTACCTTGTTCGTTCAGCGCTTCTGCCCACATCAGTAAAACATCTGCATAACGGATCAATGGCATATCAATACCACCGGAGTAACGGTTAGGTAATTGTGTAGAACCGGTATAGACAAATTTTCTGTGCAGATAATAGAAGAGTGATTTAGTATCTGTCAGCAGGTCCAGTGTTGGTGGTAATTCATCCCTTACCGGCCAGCGCAGGGTAAATGTCTGGTCAGCACCATTAATATTTCTACCAACATAGGTTGCATACGGTGTGATGACATTCGCTGTCAGACGCGGATCCCTGTTGGCATATACTGCCTGAATACGCTGTTCATTACCCGTAGGCAGGTAATCTGCCATATAGGCGCCACGGTTTGTTGCGGCAGTAATCTCTGCTGCGGTGAGGTTGTTGCGCAGGAAATATACTTCCCGCTGTGCAGCGGTTTTGCTGCTATAACCCGGAATAACGGCATCCCAGTTGAATTTGCTGCCATCTTTATTTTCGTAGGCATCTACCAGGTCAGGTGCGATCAGGTATGTGTTCCAGCAGGAACCGAATGAAGAACGGGTACCGCAGTAAAATTGCGTGGTACTACCGAATCCATCTACCGGCAAATTCTGAATAGAAAAAATACACTCGTCACTCTGTTCGTTGGCTTCCAGGAATAATTCCCTGTAGGTTGGGAACAATCCGTAACCTGCATCTTTCACACTCTGGAAATCAGCAGCAGCCTTATCCCAGACTTTCTGGTACATATATACTTTTCCTCTCAGCGCATAGGCAGCCCCTTTGGTAGCATGGCCAAAGCTGGAACTACCTTTTGCATATTTTGCAGGCAGATTTGGTTCAGCAATCGCTTCTGTCAGATCTTTAATGATCTGTGCCCATACTTCATCTTCTGTATTGCGCGGACGCATCAGGTCATTAATATTCCGGGGATCCAGATAGATAGGTACTCCTTTAAATACCTGGTTCAGGCGGAAATAATAATAGGCTCGCATAAATTTCATCTCTGCGAGATAACGGCTTTTCTTATCTGCGGCAGAAGGTGAAACTTTCTGGAGGTTATAGATGGCGTCATTTGCACGGAAAACACCTTCGTAAAAATCCACCCACGACAAAGAAAACATAGTATTCGAAGGAGTAGCAGTACCTGTCTGGAAGGCGTCGCCATCACGTCCCTGACCGTCAATAAAACGGCTGTACTGATAAATCTCCCTGCCACTGGCACCACCGTTACTATAACCCATTTTTAACTGGGCATAAACACCGTTAACACCCAGGTCGGTCAGGTTGTCGGTTGTCCACATGGTGGAGGAAGAAACCGAAGTGTAAGACTTTGTGTCCAGCAGATTTTTACGGCAGCCGGCCAGTGTCAGTACACCTACCACCAGTGCAGCACCCGTTAAATATCTTCTTTTATTATTTATATAATTCATGATTATTATTCTTTTTATCTGAAAAATTATAAACCAAGGGTAATACCTACAGCTACCTGCTTCATGGTAGGATACCCAATATCCTGGCCCAGCTCAGGATCGATACCTTCCCATTTGGTAATGGTCAGCAGGTTTTCACCGGAAAGGAATACACGGCAGTTATGCAGGTGTACACGCTTCATCACATCAGCAGGCAGGGTATAGCCTATCTGAATATTTTTCAGTTTTACATAATTGGCATTGTATAACCAGAATACACTTGGGGTATTGTTAATCGCGTCACCATTGAATTTCAGACGAGGGAAATGACCATTGATATTATTTCTCGGATCGCTTGGGTTTGCGTCGTTAAAATAATAGTGGTCATCCGCAATACGTTGTGCGATGCCATTACCAGTACGTACGATGGAGTTGTCGTAACCTTCTGCGTTCCAGTAGAATTGCAGTCCCATCGCACCTTGTATGGACATAGACAGGTCAAAGTTTTTATAAGCCAGGTTGGTATTGAAACCAAAAATGAACTTAGGATCTTTGTTGGTGCCGGTAAATTTCCTGTCGTAGCTGTTGCCATAAACTCCATCACCGTTGAGGTCAGCAAAGATGAAATCACCATAATACAACTGTGATTTACCGGTAGCATTTACAGGCGAGAAGGTATAACCGGCTGCCTGCATATCTTTCACCCATTGTAAATCTGCAGCGGTTCTGATCATACCGGAGGTAGGACCACCATTGATATTTACGGTACCATCTGCATTTTTATAGGAGCCATTACCGTGGTACAGCTGACGCAGATAATATTCACCGATCATATGTTCTTCTACGTTCGGATTAACCGCGCTGGCACTGGATGCAACAGCGCCAATGTTGCTGTTATATACTTTGTTGCCGTTTACGGTACTCCAGCCTTCAACCAATGCGCCTTTGTATTGTGTGATCTGATTACGGTTGTAAGAGAAGTTACCGCCGATAGAATAGCGGAAATCACCTTTACCTCCCTGCCAGTTCAGGCTAATTTCAATACCTCTGTTATTTACACTCGGGCCGTTTACCGTTGGAGCAACTACGCTTCCTGCAGTCAGTGGTAATGGAACTGTTGTGAGGATACCACTTGTCTGACGGTTATAGAGATCCAGCTCTACAGAGAGATGTCTGTCGAAGGTGCTGAAATCTAAACCGATATCTGTTTGTGCGGTGCTTTCCCAGCGGAGGTCAGGGTTGGCAATTTTATATTGTGCCATGGCTGAGGTCTGGTTGCCGCCATAGGAATAGGAGCTACGACCATAGGTAGCCTGCCAGTCGTAAACGCCTGCAGCATCATTTCCGAGCTTACCCCAGGAAGCTCTCAGCTTAACATCCTGGAAGAGATGCGAGAACTGTTTGGCAAACTGTTCTTCGGATATACGCCAGCCTGCGGAGAAGGAAGGGAAGTTACCCCACCTGTTGTTGGCGCCGAAGCGGGAAGAAGCATCCCTGCGCATGTTGGCTTCGAACATATATTTATCTCTGTAGATATAGTTCAATCTACCAAAGAAAGAACGCATAGAGCGATCAAATGCAGTACCACCGATAGACGACATGGTTGTTCCGGTACCGATGTTGGTAATGGTAGCATCCAGCAAGCCGGTCATGGTAGCCCCGAAGTTGAAATACTTGTAGTAATATTCATTGTACCCTACCATGGCATTCAGACTATGATCTCTCCACTGGTTGCTGTAGCGGAGGATCTGATCCATAGAATAGCTGTAATCTTTACTCTCTCCCTGTCCGGTAGACAGGTTTATTGGCAAGGCTGCAGGAGCAGCAATGGTATTGGTAGCAAAGTTCCAGCGGTCGAGCGGGATAGTATAATCGGTAGAATCCGTGCCTCTTACCTGGTAGTTGAAGCGGCTTTCTACCGTGAAATGTTTCAGGAAATGGATATTGGAATACAGCGTGCTGCTTATCCTGGATTCCTGGGTGGTACCGCCGGTGCCGTAGAGGTAGCCGAGCAGGTTATTCAGGCCGGCAGATTCGTCGGAGGAAGTAGGTGCGCCGAGTTTACCGTCGTACATAGGGTACAATCCTGGTGTAGTCTGACGGAGGAAGTTGAAGAGATTGCCCACATTTCCCTTGTCCCGGTTCTGCACTGATGCAAACGTTTGCGTTCCCAGGGTTAAAAAGTCAGTAGCTTTTACTTCCACGTTGGCGCGCATTTCATAGCGTTTGATACCGGTATTATGCATAACGCCGGGGTTACCGAGGTAACGGGCAGAAAGGTTATACAATACATTATCACTACCACCGGTTACCTGGAAGTTATGATTCTGGATCAGGTTATTTTCGAAAATGGTTTTACCCCAATCGGTATTAGGATATACCACATAGTTAGGAATACCAAAGTCATTGAGTTTGTTAGGGTCCTGTTTGGCGGCTTTCCACAGGTCGATATTGGATTGCTGATAAGGGGCAGCCTGGCCGATGTTGGTAGCGCCTTCGTTAAACAGTTCCATATGACGCACGTAGTCCGTCACGAATTTAGGTTTGTTGTTGGGGGTTGCCTGGGAGAAAATACCGGTATAATTAAACTGCGGCTTTCCTTTTGTTCCTTTTTTGGTAGTAATGAGAATTACACCATTTGCGGCCTGTGCACCATAGATAGAAGCAGCAGCCGCATCTTTCAGGATAGAGATAGACGCAATATCCGATGGGTTTACCGCATCCATCGTACCGATGACGCCATCAATCACTACCAGGGCACTGGCGTTATTGAGCGTACCTGTACCTCTTACACGGATAGTAGCACCGTCCAGGCCCGGCTGACCGCTGCCCTGTACCACACTTACACCGGCCGCAAGTCCACCCAGCGCCGAAGATACGTTGGTCACCGGGCGCGCATCCAGCTGTTTGGAGCCGATGGAGGCTACCGAACCAGTCATATTAACTTTTTTCTGTACACCATAACCTACCACTACTACTTCATTCAAACCTGTTTCTTTTGAACGCAGTAATACATTATAGGAAGATGCTGCCCCCACCTGGAGTTCTGTATTATCGAACGACATACCCGAAAAGACAAGGATAGCGCCATCCGGCACCACCGCCTTGAAATTACCGGTACCATCTGTAATACCGATTGGCTTGCCTCCTTTAATGTGGAAACTTACGCCCGGAATTGGCGTACCCGTGGAATCTTTCACTGTTCCCTGGATGTTTTTCGTTTGTGCAAATAACATTAACGGGGAAAACACAAATACGAATAACATCAACCGCATAGCATTAAGGAGATGTTTTTTCTCCTTCCTGTGCTGCAGCTCACAATTTCTTTTTTGAAAATACATTGTGGAAATTTTAGAGATAAATAATTAGAGTTGGTTGACGTGGTTTTGTTCAACGCTGGTTTTACAAGCATTCATTCTTATCTACAAATTTGTATATTTGGTGCTATCATAGAGGGGCATAAATGAATCTAAATAGGGGTTCTTTCTTAAACCTATCAGCCAAAACAGCAGTGAACATCAATTTCTCCACCAAATTAGCAGTGGTTTTACTCCTTTTACTACCGCTGTGTTCCAGGGCGCAACTGCGCAACCTGAAGTTTCATCATATCAATACGGAGAATGGTCTTAGCCAGAATTCCGTGCTGGCCATTACCCAGGATAAAGAAGGATTTATCTGGTTCGGCACACAAAGTGGCCTCAACAGGTACGATGGGAATAATATGAAAGTATTCAACAGCCGCGATAAAAAAGGATTATCGCACGGCTATATCCTGTCTCTTTTATGTGATCATAATAACCAGCTCTGGGTAGGCACCGGCCAGGGACTCAATAAATTTGATAAGGTAACGCAAACGTTTGCATCATACTACCCCGTTACCCCAAAATGGGATAACGCCAACTGCATCACCAGTATAGCAGAAAGCCGAAACCTCCTGTGGATAGGCACTAAAGACGGACTATTTAAGTTTTTACCCTCCCGCGGAACCTTCGAAAAAGTAAACCTCGACGGCATACTCACCAACAAAGACCGCTTAATAATATATGATATATACCCCGCCAGAAATGGAGACCTCTGGGTAGCCTGCAATGGTGGCATCGTCATACTCGATATCAGTAACGCAGCAATTCATATTAAAAAAATACAACAACACGCAGGCGACGGCAGCAACGAAATTACAGCAACAGCCATCGCCGAACACCCAAACGGTACCTTCTATGTAGGCACACTGAACAATGGTATACTGCTATGTAACAGCAACGGCGACATTACCCGTTCCTTCTCCACGGCCAACAACCCCACCGTTGTCAGTGACCATATCAGAAGAATAATCGTAGACAGCACCAGGAACAAAATACTGGCAGCTACACAAAACGGACTCCTCCTCTTCAATGCCGCCGATAATTCCATCACAGCCTGCCAGCACTTCGCCAAAAACCCGCAAAGCATTCAGAAAAATTCCCTCTGGAGCCTCTACCTCGATACTGATGGCAGCTACTGGATAGGCTCCTATTTCGGCGGTGTCAGTGTTTCTGATGGCGATCATACCGCTTTCAATACATGGCCAGGCATGGAAATGTACCCAGGCATCGGCAACCCGGTCATCAGCGGCATGGCTAAAGATAAAAATGGGGACCTCTGGATATGCACGGAAGGGAATGGCCTCCTCCAGTTCAATCCGCAAACATTACAATATAAGGTATACCGCAACAGCCCCGCTGCCAACAGTGTCAGCTCCGACCTGCTGAAATGTATCTACCTCGACAAAGAAAATCAATTATGGATAGGTACCCACAGCGGCGGACTCAATATGCTCAATGCCGCCCGTAACACCTTCTCCCATTATTCTCTTTATAAAGATCTGCAAACAGAAAAGGCCAACGAAATCTACGCAATCTCCGAAACCAGCAACGGCAAACTGCTTGTGGCGGGTAAACATGGCGTATTCGCTATCACAAAAGGTAGTAACGAATTCGAAACCAAAAACTTCCTGCAGCTGATCAATGTCTCTGCCAATGCACTGTTCCAGCTCAATGCCACCCAACACCTCGCGGGCACACAAGATGGCCTGTACCTGATAGAGAATAACCAGGCCAGACAGCTGTTCAGCGGTCTCGCCATCAATTGCATCCTGTCACAGTCTGACGAAATCATATGGCTGGGCACCAAAGCAGGCCTCTATACCTATGACCTGCAAACCCGGCGACTGCTGAAAAGCAATATCAAATCTCTGGACATCAGCATACTAAGCATCAGCACCGATAACAGTAAAAATCTCTGGCTGAGTACCGAAAACGGCCTCTTCATGCTCACGCCGGATAATGCTATTCACCACTACCTCGCCAGCGACGGCCTCGCCAGCAATCAGTTTAACTACAACTCTGTCATCACCGATAACGACGGCCGTATCTTCTTCGGCGGCAACGACGGACTCACCTACTTCTACCCGGCAGACCTGAAAATCAATACCACCATCAGCCCCCTGATGTTTACCGGTATCACCATGCTGGATTCCGCCGCCAATAACCCGCCGGCACAGCTATTGACAGACCTCAATCATACGGATCATATTACCCTGGACAGCAAACAGGCGTCTTTCAGTCTGCAATTCGCATTACTGAATTATATAAAATCTGAAAAAAATCAATATGTCTACCAGCTGGAAGGCTTTGACAAAAACCCCAGAACAACACATATTCCCACAGCAGCATATATTAATCTGCCTGCGGGCGACTATATCTTCACTGTAAAAGGTATCAATAACGACAACATCGCAAGTGCGGAAAAGCGTTTATACATCACCGTATTACCGCCGCTATGGCGTACCTGGTGGGCATATACTTTTTACGCACTCCTTATTTGTGCATTTATATTCAGCACCATCCGCTATATCTTCCTGCAGCTGATCCTCAAAAAAGAAGAGCATCTGCATCAGCAGAAACTGGATTTCTTTACCAACATTTCTCATGAAATCAGGACCCATCTGACGCTGATAGTGGCGCCTGTCAGCAACCTCCTGGCACAGAAAGAGATGCCGCCAGCCAACAAGGCAACCCTCCACCAGGTGGAAGCCAATGCCTCCCGACTTATGCAGCTGGTGAATGAATTAATGGATTTCCGGAAGCTGGAAAGAGGTTTTATGCACCTGCACATCGCCACCTATGAAGTGAATGGCTTCATGCAGGAAATCTACAAAGCCTTTCTGCCTGTGGCTGAAAGCCGCAATATCAGACTGACATTTACTCCCCTCCCAAAGGACACGCCGCTGTATTTCGATAAACACCAGCTGGAAAAAGTCTGTTTTAATTTAATAAGCAATGCCTTCAAATTCACACCTGATGGCGGTATTATAGCTATTAAGTTATATGCAGATGAGGAACAGGTACGCGTAGAAATTGCAGATAACGGGTTTGGTATAGATGATAATTATAAAGATAAGATCTTCGAAAACTATTACCAGATAAACGACCATACCCGCCAGAACACAGGCTATGGCATCGGGCTGGCACTCTCCCGGAAAATCGTGGAATTACACAATGGCAGCCTGTTTCTTGCCGATAAAATCAGCGGATATTCTACTGTTTTCAATATTGTGCTGCTGCAAGGAACCGAACACCTCAAAGGAGAACACGTTCACTTCGATGGCAAGGCCGGCGGCCCGGGAATCACCCCTCAGATACTGGTACAACCTGAAATCAACCATTCTACCGATCAGGAGGAAATCCAGGATGAAATCCGTAAAACCATACTGGTAGTGGAAGACAACCAGCTGATACAATCACTCATCAAAGGTATCCTGCCCCCTTTTTACCAGGTAACCATCGCCTCCAATGCTGAGTCAGGGCTGGTAATAGCCAGGGAAACGCTCCCCGATATCATCATCAGCGACGTCATGATGCCAGGAATGAATGGCTTCAAATTCTGCAAGCTATTGAAATCAGATACGCTTACCTCTCATATTCCTATCATCTTACTAACAGCAAAAACCGCTACAGATGACCAGATCTATGGGCTAGATCAGGGGGCAGACATCTATCTCTCCAAACCATTCAACGCACGTATATTGTTATTACATGTGCGTAATCTAATCCGTAACCAGGAGCAGATTCAACATAAAATAGCGGCACATTATCTTAATAATACCACACCGGCAATGATGGAAGCATCAACTCCCGACGCGGAAATTCCTGTTACCTCCGAACTCAGTGAAACAGACCAGCGCTTCCTGGAAAAACTGACCAGCCACGTAGATGAAAACATTTCAGACGCGGAGCTGGGCGTACAGGCGCTTACAAAGGAATTTGCCATGAGTGCGCCGGTATTATATAAGAAGATATATGCTGTTACCGGGTTGTCTATTCATGAGTTTATAAAGATTCAGCGGCTACGAAAAGCCTGCGTACTACTGAAAGATAAAGACATGAATATCTCTGAAGTGGCGTACTCCGTAGGTTACAACGACCGGAAGTACTTCAGTAAAGAGTTCAAGAAATTCTTCGGCATCAACCCTACGGAATACCTGAAGCAGTCCATCAACGAATAATAATGGGGTCTGGGGGTTGCCGTCCCCGGAAGGGGGCGGCAACCCCCATTATCAAAAAACTGATGCCGAAGGCGTCAGTTTTTTGATAATGGGGCAAACACAAACACCCTACCATAGCCTATCTAACGACTATTTACACATAACATAATTATCTACAATAATCAATAATTATATAAATCATATCCATGATTGTGTAACAACTCCCCCCTGTTTCTGTCCGACCTTTGATCTATCAATTTGAATCATATGGAAACACAGGAACAAATCATAAAAAAGACATTTCCCATCACCGGCCTGAGTTGCGCATCCTGCGCCGTTAGTGCTGAATCTATGCTGAGTGCAACACCTGGCGTAGTACATGTTGGTGTAAACTTCGCAAATGCCAGCGCTACAGTAGAATATCAACCATGGGTAGTGGGTCCTGATGGCTTAAAAGCCGCTATTCAATCAATAGGCTATGACCTCGTAACCGAAGATACAGAAGAAGCTGCCGCAGCACTCGAAGATCTTCACCGCAATAAATTTGAATCACTGCGTAAAAAGGCCATCTGGTCCATCATATTCTCTGTACCACTGGTAATCATTGGTATGATATATATGAACATGCCTTATGCCAACTATATCATGTGGGCGCTGGCAACTCCGGTAGTACTGGTTTTCGGACGCCAGTTCTATGTAAACGCATGGCGCCAGGCAAAACACAGAACCGCGAACATGGATACGCTGGTAGCATTAAGTACCAGTATCGCCTATATATTCAGCGTTTTTAACACGCTCTTCCCGGAATTCTGGCATAGCCGCGGATTACACGCACACGTATACTTCGAGGCTGCCGCAGTGGTAATCACATTCATCCTCCTGGGACGCCTCCTGGAAGAAAGAGCGAAATCCAACACCTCTTCTGCCATCAAAAAGTTAATAGGACTCCAACCTAAAACGGTTACGCTCATCCAGGAGAATGGCGATACCGCAGAAGTGCTGCTGGCACAGGTAAAAGTGGGCGATCTCTTACTGGTAAAACCAGGCGAGAAAATCCCTGTAGATGGTACTGTTACTGCCGGAAGTTCTTATGTAGATGAAAGCATGATATCCGGCGAACCTTTGCCGGTACTGAAAGAGAACAACGCGGAGGTTTTTGCAGGAACCATTAACCAGAAAGGTGTTTTACGCTTCAAAGCCGTAAAAGTAGGCGGCGATACCATGCTGGCCCAGATCATTAAAATGGTGCAGGAAGCACAGGGAAGTAAAGCACCGGTACAGAAACTGGTAGATAAAATCGCCGGTATATTCGTTCCCGTTGTAACGGCACTGGCTATACTGACTTTGATCGTCTGGCTGATCTTCGGTGGCGACAATGGCTTCACGCAAGGTATGCTGGCCATGGTAACAGTGCTGGTAATCGCCTGCCCATGTGCCTTAGGCTTGGCAACGCCTACCGCCATCATGGTGGGTGTGGGAAAAGGAGCCGAAAATGGTATGCTGATCAAAGATGCAGAAAGCCTGGAACTTGCTCATAAAATCAATGCAGTAGTACTTGATAAAACCGGTACCATCACCGCCGGAAAACCGGAAGTAACCGGTATAAAATGGAAAGATGGCATCGATACAGAACGCGCTGCACGACTGCTTTACAGCATCGAACAGCAATCTGAACACCCGCTGGCAACTGCTGTTGTAAAATATTTACAGGTAGATGAAACCATGCAACCCGACCACTTCAACAGTGTAACCGGTAAAGGTGTGGAAGCCGTTTACAGTGGTAAAAAATACTTTGCCGGCAGCAGAAATTATATCAGTAGTCTGGGCATAAAAGTAAGCGCAGCACTGGAAGCACAGTCAGAAAGCTGGTTAGCTGATGCCGCCACCGTAATATGGTTTGCAGATGAAAGAGAAGCACTGGCAGCAGTAGCCATCGCCGACCAGATCAAAGACACGTCCGCAGCTGCGGTTAAAAAGCTGGAAGATATGGGTGTAACCGTATACATGCTTACCGGCGACAATGAACAAACCGCAAAAATAGTCGCAGAAAAAACCGGTATCACCCATTATAAAGCAAACGTACTCCCGGCAGATAAAGCCGCCTTTGTGCAGGCCCTGCAACAGAAAGGCAATGTAGTAGCAATGGCCGGCGACGGTATCAATGACAGCCACGCACTGGCACAGGCTGATGTTAGTATCGCAATGGGTAAGGGTACAGACATCGCGATGGATGTTGCCCGCATGACGCTGATCTCTTCTGATCTGCTGATGATACCTAAGGCAATTAAATTATCCAGGCAAACGGTGAAGCTTATACGTCAAAACCTCTTCTGGGCCTTCATCTACAACCTGATCGGTATTCCGCTGGCCGCTGGCATATTGTATCCCGTAAACGGATTCCTGCTGAATCCGATGATCGCCGGAGCTGCCATGGCACTGAGTTCTGTATCTGTGGTAGCCAATAGCCTCCGCCTTAAATGGAGCAAACTTTAAACAAATCTTTATATAATTTTTATTAATCCAATTATAAATTAATCAATATGGAAACTTACAAATTCAAAACGAATATCAATTGCAGTGGTTGTGTAGCAGGTGTAACACCTCATCTGAATCAGGCTACCGGCGTAGAAACATGGAACGTGGACACTGCCAATCCTTCCAAAGTACTGACCGTTGAAACCAACGGTGTTACCGCAGAAGAAGTAGTGGCAATAGTAAAAAAAGCAGGCTTCTCCGCTGAAAAAATCTAAGACAGCTAAATAGTATAATGAAGAAGAAAAGGTCGTCTCTACTCAGTAGGGGCGACCTTTTAATATGTAAAAAAATGTCCCTCCCGTAGAGGGAGGGACTCCATTATTGCTTATGAAAAAGACCAGCATTAAATAATGCCACGTCGCTACAAAGAGGAAACAAATTCATTACTGGTTATCAACACAAAGTTTGTTATACACCAGCTCATCAGAAGATATAGGCCAGATATACTTTGTATCAGTGGTGAGTGTTTGAACAACACCACCTCTGGCCACAAAATTTTGTTGTGTTCTTGTAACCTCCATACCTCTGAATCCTTCACCCAGTAATTCAATATGTTTCTCATTCCAGATCGCATTTACCAGGGCGGTAGGTGTTGCAAAACCGGCAGCAGTAAAGGTCACAGTAGGATCTGCTCTGTGTCGTACTGCATTCAGTAATGCTAACGCTGTCGGATCTACGGTGTTATTCTGTTTCACCAACGCTTCCGCATAGTTCAGCAATATTTCAGAATAACGGATAACCGGCGCCCAGTCGGTATAAGGATTTGGAGTAGGATATTTAACCAGGAAATATTTACTACCTACGGCAAACAGGAATTTCCTGCGTGCATCTGTGGCTGTTTTCCAGGAAGAATCGGAAATAACACCGGTAGATATCAGTGAATATTCACCATTACCTGCATATGGCAGCGAAGAAGGCGCAAAATAGTACCCCAGCTGTGTTTGCGTACCAGGAAAATCTCCTGTGGTTCCGGTGAATGGCAAAGAGAACATTGATTCTGTGGTAGTATATGGCGGTGCAAATACTTTGGCGATCTCTGTATTCAGTGAGTGGCCGCCAGGAGAGCTGAATGTGGTGGTACCTGTTACGATTTTCTGTGCTTCGGTAATCACCTTATCATATTTACCCATGTAGAGGTAAACACGCGTTTTCAATGCTACTACACTGTAATAGTTGGCATGCGTGATAGCCTTTACTGTACCGGCAGTAGATTTTGGCAATACAGCTTCTGCTTCGTCCAGGTCTTTCAGGATCTGGGTATAGATTTCAGCAACGGTGCTTCTGGCTTTGGCATAATTACCTTTTTCTTTATGTCCTTCCAGGTAGAGTATCAGCCCCGGTTTTCCGCCGGCGCCATCCCAGAATGGGCGGGCATACAACTGCAGCAGGGAGAAGTAGGAAATCGCACGTACGAATTTTGCTTCGCCGACATAAATTTTACCTAAAGAGTCGCCCACCACTTTGTTACCCTGTGCATTCATACCATCGATGAACAGGTTCGCATTGTTGATGGAAAGATATCCCTGTGCCCAGATTTCTTTTACTTCCTGGGTCTCGTTACCCACGTTCCTTCTCCAGGAAAGTGCCAGCGTAACGGAGTTAGAGAGCTCATTGCTAAAATCTTCTCCACGTACTTCGTTGGCAATCTGGAATTTTCCGCCCAGGAATTTACCGTTTTTGAGCATGGTGTATAAACCATTATTCTGACTGGCAATACGGTCCGGTGTATCAAAAACGAGGCCTGCATCCAGGTCCGACTGTGGTTTAGGATTCAGCAATGATTTCTGGCATGATGCCATCATTATGGCCGCTCCTAATGCTAATGTATATACGCTGATTTTTTTCATCTTCATTCGGTTTAGAAATTAACATTTAAACCCAGAGTAAAAGTACGTCCGTTGGCCAGTGTGTTACGGTCGATACCCTGACCGGAGGCATTGTTACCGTTGGAAGATACTTCCGGATCAGGACCAGGATATTTAGTCCAGATACCCAGATTTTGTGCGTTGGCATATACTCTCACACCGGAAAGATGCGCCAGTTTAGCAACTTCAGAAGGGATGTTATAGCTCAGGCCTACTGTACGAAGTTTCAGGAAGTCTCCTTTGAATACGTTCGCAGAAATTGCATAGGAGCTACCGTTAGATACGTTATCGTTGGATACCAGACGTGGGATGTCGGTGATATCATTAGCTTTCTGCCATCTGCGCAGTACATCAGTTGTATTGTTCCAGAAACGCTGATCTCTCAGACCTGCATTGGAGCCATAGTAAACATAGAAGCCTGTCTGGTAGGTCAGTAATACGTTCAGTTCAAAACCTTTGTAACGGAAAGTATTTTCAAAACCACCGATGAATTTAGGGTTAGTATTGGCGAAAGGCACAGCTGATTTTACATTCACTGCAGCAGCAGGTTTGCCATCCATATAATAGTAAGCAGCAGCTACCGGATCATAACGAACCGTTTCACCGGCAGCATTGAGCAGCATACGCTGTCCTGTTGCAGGATCTACGCCGGCATTTCTTACAACATAAATCATACTCGCAGGCATACCTACTTTATTGATAGATGTTTGCTCAAGAGAAGCTGTAGTAAATGGTACTTCATTCATACCATCTGCAAGTGAAGTAATCTGGTTTTTATTGTAGGTAATATTGAAGTTAGATGTCCAGGTGAATGCACCTTTATCCAGTACCACTGCGTTTACGCTGGCTTCCAGACCTTTGTTGTACATAGAACCGGAGTTATATGGCACTGATGTTGGTAAGCCTGCAGAAGGTGCTTGTGTCAGATAGAGGATCAGCCCATCAATGTTATTGTAGTAATAGGCAAATTCAAAATTGATACGGTTTTTAAGAATACCAAAGTTGATACCCACATCTGTTTTCTTACTTTCTTCCCAGGTAAGCTGCGAGTTACCTGACTGGCTGAAGTACATAGCCTTATTACCACCATACAGAGAAGGATGATACAGGAACATGAAGTCGTAGTCGCCAAGGCCGGCAAAGTTACCTACTTTACCATAGCTGGCTCTTACTTTGAAGTTGCTGAAAACTTTACCCAGTGCACCTTCTGCCCAGAAATTTTCTTTTGCTACTTCCCATCCGCCGGAGAAGCCATAGAAATTACCTTTCTTTTTGTCCATCGCGAAGGCGGAGTATTGGTCCTGACGGAGGTTACCACTCAGGAAATATTTCTCTTTGTAGTTATAGTTCAGACGACCGAATCCAGATAACAGATAGTTATCTCTGGAAAGGATACCGCTGGAATTATCGATCAGCCATCCACCTTGTGTGGTATTGAAATAATCATCTGCCTGGAATTGTCTGTCCAGACCGTAACGCTGGCGGGTATCACGCTGTTGCTCCATACCCAGGAGGAGGTTCAGGTTATGGTTGCCAAAGGAATGTGCTAACTGTGCAGTGTTGGTCCATACCCATCTTTTATAGTTGGAAGAAACACTGATAGCCTCACCTTTTAAGCTCACACCATCACCACTTTTAGGGTTACGGTAGATGTTATTATCCATCAGCAGGTAGTCGATACCGTACATAGTTTTCAACGTCAGCCATTCAAATGGTTTCAGCTGTGCATATGCAGATGACTGTATGTGATTGGATTCTGTATTGGATTTATCTTTATCCAGCAATACCTGCGGATTGTATAAACCTACCTGCAGGCTTGGATTTCCAGTGTTAGCAACATAACCGTTTGAAGCCAGGTTATAGGAACCATCGTTATTAAATGGTGATGCAATCGGAGAAGTCAGGAATGCCAACCTTGCCAGACCACCGGAGTTGAAAGCCTCACCTTCCAGGGAGCCTGAAGAACCGGAGATCTCACTCAGCTCATTGCTGTAAGATCCTTTTACGCCAACAGATAAGATCTTTCCTACTTTCTGGTCCAGGTTGAACAGGAAATTTTTACGGTTGAAAGCATTCCTTTTAAGGATACCTTCCTGTCTGGTATAACCACCGGATAAATAGTAGCTGGTACCTTCAGTAGCGCCAGAAGCGTTGAAGCTGTGACTCTGGGAGAAAGCCTGTTTACGATAAACCACATCCTGCCAGTTGGTATTGATAGGATTACCGTTTGCGTCTTTGTTGAGTGCATACAGATTCGTAGCTGCAGGGTTTCTGTTCAGGATACCTTCATTTTTTATTGCGATATACTGTTCAGCATTTAACAGTTTAGGCATACGGTTTGGTGTAGACCATCCAGTCCAGCCATCGTAGGAAAATTTCGTTTTGCCTAATTTTCCTTTTTTGGTGGTGATGAATACCACACCATTGGCAGCGCGGCTACCATAGATCGCAGTAGCAGCAGCATCTTTCGCGATTTCTATAGAGGCAATATCTGCAGGATTAATACTTGCCAGCGGGTTCAGTGGAGCGTTGGTAGAACCCTGATCACCGGTAAAAGTAGCAATACCATCAATGATGATCAATGGATAAGCACTCAGTGAAAGAGAGTTCACACCACGGATACGGAATACCGGTGGGTTGTTTACCACACCGTTAGGCACGGTGATCTGTACACCTGCTGCACGGCCACCAAGGCCTGCTTCAAAGCTCTGGATAGGTAATTCTGCTACCGCATTTCCTTTAATGGAAGCAATGTTACCGGTTACCTCTGCTTTACGCTGGGTACCATAACCTACTACCACTACTTCAGAAATTGATTTGGCATCTGTAGCCAGTGAGATGTTAAATGCATTCTGGCCGGCAACCGGTATCAGCTTGGTTTCATAACCCACCATAGATACCTTGATTTGTTTTGCCGATTCAGGAAGTACTAAGGTAAATTCACCTTTTGTATTAGTAACAGTACCAGTTTTGCCACCTGGATAACTAACAGTTACCCCGAGTAATGGGGCGCCGGCGTCGTCCACAATGCGACCCGAAACAGTCCTGTTAGTTTGGGCCAATAGCGAAGATGCTAGCAATAGCATGCTGGCCACCACGAGTAATAGTTTCCTCATGTAGTTCAGATTTTGGTTGTGATAAATGACTGATTAATAAAGTTGACTGATTGTTTTCTTGCTAAATGTTTGTCTGATTCAGATTTTGGTTTGAAAAAATAAATAGTCGGGAGATGAATACAAGTATATTCCGGACATGGCACTGCCAGTACGAACAGGTCGCATTAATACAGTGTAAACATGTAGTGAATAAAATTACAGTTCAGTCTCCTGAATAATTGGCATAGTAAAGTCTATACAGTAATGATACTTACAATAATCTGGTAAGGATTTTCTTCTTCTCATTCGATCTTGGTTAAGGTAAAAAGCAAAACGCTACATTTTCCTATTCTGACTAAAACAAAAACTACATAACAACATCGCTGTGATTTCTCGCGTGGCAAGATTGTTTCTATTGGTGTTGATTAATTATCAGTAGTGAAAAACAGATACCGGCGGAAACATCCTGTAGGAAAGCAATTAAGTCGGCATTATTGTTAATTCATTACCAGGCTACAATACTTATCGGTAACAGATTTTGGTCTTTTGTGATAAAAGCTGTGGAACTTCTATCATTTCGCTGTAAAAACTACTCAAAGCAAACTTCTCTAAAAATAGTAAAATATTTTATTTCTTAACTGTGTCTGCCGTAATAATGCAGTACAATTTAGACAACAGCCTGTTAAATTATTAATAATCATACTAATATACATTATAAAGAACGAAAAAAATTTCGGAAGAATTTAACAGTTGGCTGATATCTGCAGAAAAGTATTACTTTTTGTTCGGTATTTTGGAATAAGGGAGTTGGGTAGAATCTGCATTTTTCCTGGCCTTTTCTCTTGCCGCTTCTTCCGTTCTCATCTTCCAGATACGCGCCTGCCGGCGTAATCGTTGTTGTGGGGAGAAATAGTAAGCTGCTGCCGTTATAAAAAACAACAGAAAGAATAACGGCAGTAATAAGGAGTATTTTCTGGACATAGGAATTCAAATAGTAACAATAAAGGTGGTTTTCTGCTTAACGTGTCGATTTCACCGATTTTCTTACAATTTATAACAAAAAAGTGAATCTTATTAAATCAGAATAGGGGATAATCGCCATATCAGACGTTATTAAAAGGTAGGGAACCCGGTGTCAGGGTCTTTACAGATTATATCAAACAAATGTTAAAAATTTATTATGAAATTTTCAGCTGGATAAACAATATTTTTTAATAATTGTTATTCGCTACAGACCTGTATTTTTAAGCATATTATAAGCCAGTTCCAGTATAGTATATATTACCTTTGCATTTAACCTTTACCCAATTAAGACATGAATATGATGTCAAGTGTGTTGAATGCAGTCGGTGAAACGGAACCGGGCCCTATTATGCGATCACTACTAAAGGTAGATTACTGACAGCACGGGAGCAACCTCCGGAAAACAGCACCAATCACAATTACGAGTTTTTTTGAATTACCTATTCGGGCAGCAATATATGAATGGTTATAGCATAGTAATGGGACCCCAGCGGCCGGATTTACTTCATACCGAAACCTTAGCAGCAATGTTTGCGAACACGGTCCAGCACCATCCGCATCATACTGCTATCATCTTTCAACAACAGACTTTTACCTATAAACAACTGGATCACTGGAGTGATGCAGTGGCCGCCATGTTGCAATCCCAGGGAATAGGTCCTGGCAGCATCGTTGGCGTCTGGTGGCCCAGAGGCGTGGAACTTCATGTAGCCATCCTCGGTATTGTCAAGGCCGGCGCCGGATATGTGCCCCTCGACAGGGAAATGCCGGCAGAACGTGTGGAAGGCGTACTGTCAGAAGTGAAGGCTGCCGCCTGCTTCAGCCAGGAACCCCTCCAGCTCAATGCCACCATACTTACCGTACCACCGGTACCTCTCGCAAACGACCATTTTGTGTTGGTTGCTGGTGCCACGCCGGATAATATCGCCTATGTGCTGTATACCTCCGGCAGCACCGGTAAACCTAAAGGAATACCTATCACGCACAAACAAATCTGCCACCTCATCAGGTCAGAACAGACTGTGCTCAATATCCAGAGCAGCGACAAAGTATACCAGGGCTTCTCCGTATCCTTCGATATGTGGTGCGAAGAAACATGGCTCAGCTACTTCGCCGCCGCTACCATCTGGGTAGCTGATGCTACCACCGCCAAAGCCATTGATGAACTCAGCGACACACTCAAAAAAGAAAAAATTACCGTTCTCCACGCGGTACCGAGTCTGCTCGCCATCATGGACAACGATATCCCCTCCATCCGCCTGGTAAACGCCGGCGGGGAAGCCTGTACCCCTCAGGTACTGGCACGATGGGGAAAACCACCCCGCGAGTTCTATAACAGCTACGGCCCTACGGAAACTACCGTCAGCGCCACCTTCGCACGCCTGCTCCCCGGAGATCCCATCACCATCGGCCACCCACTGCCCAACTACAACATGGCAGTAGTCGATGATAAGATGAATATACTCCCCCTCGGAGATCGCGGCGAACTCGTTATCACCGGCCCCGGCGTTGGAATGGGCTATAT
Source organism: Chitinophaga sp. Cy-1792 (assembly GCF_011752935.1). Classification (NCBI taxonomy): domain Bacteria; kingdom Pseudomonadati; phylum Bacteroidota; class Chitinophagia; order Chitinophagales; family Chitinophagaceae; genus Chitinophaga; species Chitinophaga sp. Cy-1792. Next base: position 1,877,314 of record NZ_VWWO01000001.1, on the reverse strand, counting down.
CGACCGCCCAGACCTTACGGCAGAAAAATTCATGGACAAACCCGCCTCCCTGGACGCTATCCCAGGAGATCGTGTATACAAAACCGGTGACGCTGCCATCATCCTGCCCAACGGAAACATCGACTTCCAGGGCCGCCTCGATGACCAGATCAAACTCCGCGGATACCGTATCGAACTCGGCGAAATAGAAAATAAACTCAACGATATCCCCGGTATCTCCGCTGCCGCCGTTGCCGTACGTAAAGACAGCAACGAACAGGACCAGCTGGTAGGTTATGTCGTGAAAGAAGCCGGCAATAACATTTCCGAGGCAGATATGCGCCAGGAACTGGCCCAAACACTGCCCACCTACATGGTACCCGGCGTCATCATGGAACTGGACGATATGCCACGGCTCCCAAGTGGAAAAATCAACCGTAAGGCACTCCCCGTTCCTGCTGCTTTTGCACAGGTAGCCGAACCACTGAAAATAGATACAACCGCACCACTCCCCGATCGCGTGATCGCCGTACTGGAAAAAGTCTTCCCGGACAAAACCATCAACCTCCAGGAAGATTTCTTCACCGACCTCGGCGGACACTCACTGCTGGCAGCTGCCTTCGTATCCCGCCTGCGCCGCGAAGCAGATATCCCACAGGCATCCCTGAAAGATATCTACATACACCGCCCGCTGCAAACACTGGTAGATACCTGGGCCTCCGCACCACAGGGAGGAAAAGCAAAACAACATTCCTTCAATAAAGTACCCTGGTACCGGCATACGCTCTGCTGGCTGGCCCAAACCATCAGCCTCCTGCTGATATTCGGCCTCTTTGCCATGCAGATATTCTTCCCTTACCTCGGATACTACTACGTAGTGGAAGATACCGGCAAACTCAGCTACGGCATCATGACCGCACTGGGTATGTTCTGCCTGCTCCCGCCAGTATTTACCATGCTGATCATCATCTTTAAATGGCTGGTCATGGGGAAAATGAAAGAAGGCGACTACCCGCTATGGGGAACCTACTACTTCCGCTGGTGGTTCGTTAAAACCATGCAGCGACTCATGCCTGCTCAATTCCTCCAAGGTACCCCACTCTACCCTACCTACCTGCGCTTCCTCGGCGTTAAAATAGCCGCAGATGCACAGCTGGGCTCCGTTACCATCGGTGCGGAAGACCTCGTAAGTATAGGCAGCGACGTTAGTATCAGCTCCCAGGCTGTTATCAACAACGCATGGGTAGAAGATGGTATGCTCAAACTCAGAAAAGTCCACCTCGGCGACCACGCCTATATCGGCAGCAGCGCAGTAATTGCCGGCGGTGCTACCATGGACAACTGGAGTGAACTGACAGACCTTAGCTATCTCCCGCAGGGAAAAACCATCGGCGAAGGCGAAATATGGCAGGGAAGTCCGGCCGTGCTCAAACAGAAAAAATCCATCAACGAACTGCCACAGCCACTGCCGGTATCCATGGCCCGACGCCTGAAATACAGCCTTGTATTCTCCCTGTTCCTGCTGGTATTCCCATTCACCGTACTGTTACCGTTACTGCCTACCATCATTACCATCAACAGACTGGATAATGCTGCGCCTGACTATAACTTCAACTACATGGTGATCACACCGGTGCTGGCATTAACGTATATCCTGCTGTTTACCACACAAACGGTAGTGCTTACAAGATTACTGCAATGGGGTATCAAACCGGGCATATACCCGATCTACAGCCCGTTCTATGTACGCAAATGGTTCGCTGACCAGCTGATGTCGCTGTCACTCATCGTTATACACCCGATATTTGCAACCGTTTATATCAGCTCCCTCTTCCGTGCACTCGGCGCTAAAATTGGTAAAAACACTGAAGTATCTACCGCCAGCAGCGTTACACATCCATTGCTGGAAATTGGCGACGGCGCCTTCGTTGCAGATGCCGTGACACTCGGAGAATCCGATGTAAGGGCCCAGCAGCTGACACTCGCAAAAACAATTATTCATAATACCAGCTTCGTCGGCAACAGTGCACTCATCCCGCAAGGATATGAGCTGCCAGAAAATATGCTCATCGGTGTGTTATCCACACCGCCATCAAAAGAGCAGATGGCTGCCGACAAAGCCCGCGACTGGTTTGGCTCTCCGGCCATTGCCCTGCCACGCAGACAGGAAAGCCGCTTCTTCCCGCCGGAACTCACCACCACACCAACCATGCTGCGTAAACTCGCAAGAGCCACCGCAGAATTTATCCGTATACTCATTCCGGAAACAGTGGTGATCTGCTGCAGTATACTCTTCATCGCCTATGCGCATGACCTGGTAACGCAGAAATCAATAGGGAACATACTCATACAATTCCCGTTCTATTACCTGTTTTTCCTCGGTATACCGGCATTCCTCTTCACCGTACTGCTGAAATGGATCATGGTAGGCGTCTACCATTCCAAACAAAGCCCGATGTGGACATCCGCCGTATGGCGCAGTGAAGGGATCACCTCCACCTACGAAGCGCTATCAGTGCCATTCCTGCTGGAATACCTGAAAGGCACACCATGGCTGCCGGTACTCCTGCGCTTCCTCGGTGTGAAAACAGGCCGCCGCGTATGGTTGTTCACCACCGACATTACCGAATTCGATATGGTGGAAATCGGCAGCGATTCCGCTTTAAATGACGACAGCGGCCCGCAGACGCACCTCTTCGAAGACCGTGTAATGAAAGTAGGCCCGATAAAAATAGGCCAGCGTAGCAGCATCGGCGCACGTACCATCATTCTCTATGATAGCGAAATCGGCGACGATGTAAACCTCGCACCTTTATCACTGGTAATGAAAGGAGAAAAACTGCAATCCGGCACCAGCTGGACAGGCTCCCCGATAAAACCTGATTACGAATGATAACATTAACGCATATACGTATCCGCGACTATTACGACGTAATGGCTGAAATGCTGCACCAGCTGCATCTATCGGAAAAAGAATTCTTCCCGGGCACCGCCGCCTGGGAAGATATTGCGGAGAACTACATGCAACATGTGATAGAAATGCAGGAAGATTGCGAAGGTACCTGTATCATCGCATGGGACCGCGACAAGCCAGTAGGCTTCATTTTCGCCTACCTCGAGTATCCTGATGAAAGTCGCATTGAAGATTATACCGGCGACACCTTATACGTTTCGGATGGCTATGTAGCGCCTGATTACCGGAGGATGGGCATCTACCGTAGTATGAACGAAGATCTGGAGAAAAAATATGTAGAAAAGGGCATAAGACGTATGGTCAGATATACGCTTACCAACAACAAGAGAATGCAGGCGTTTCTCAGCTCCAAAGACTATACGGCCACCCGGCTGGTATATGAAAAATGGCTTACGCCAGATGGACAACATCCCAGGAAAATCCTCTAAGCCACTATACCCCTACCTGCTCCCGGAAGAAAAACCCGCAAAAAAGCAATAATTAATCCTATTCCAAGATTCCCCTACATGTCATATTCCTGGTAATTCCCGGAAGTTCACCTGCCGTGAAAGCACCTACATTAGCACGTTCATATTAAACAAACTTTCACAGCTCGGCAATTAAATCAAAGGGAAAAAGGAAAATCATTAATGACGTTATCAATTCCAGGAAAAGAATCAGTCAGTAAATGGGCTCAACTACTAAATAACAGTGTCATTGTTATTTCATGGACATTAGCAATACTCTTCTTTACTATCCGTTATTGCTTCTCCTTTAACTTTGAACTCTATATTACGGACCATTATTACCTGTATACTATATATCCACTGGTTTTAATCATGCTCGCAGGCTGGTATTTCAGGATTGGTACAGGCTTTTACCCCAACATGTTTTTACTGATAATAATCTCTGTATTATCATGCCTGCTGCTATTCAGTACGTATTACTCCTTTGCCAATGAGTATTTTTCCGTTATCACAACCCTCTTTCTCCTATATTTTTTACTTGAGAAAGCCGGACCAGGTATATTTAACCTGGTTATACTCCTATTTGCCGGGATGTTCCTATTCCAGTTAGGCAAAGGCCTATGGCAGTTATATCAGCTGAATATGGAAGAAGTCAATTTTTCAGACGGCTTGTGGTTAACCGGAACATTGCAAAATTCAGGCGTCTATGCGATATACCTGGTCGTTCATTTACCAATAATGGACTGGTTGCTACGACAACGTTTGCTGGAAAAATATAAGGATCAAAAGATAATTAAAATATCAGTATACTCATTATATATCATCCTGGCAATTACAGCAGGTATATTGGTAGCGCTCAGCAAAAGCAGGACAGCATTGCTGTTGCTGACAGCACTGGGAACCATCATTATATCCGGAAGATATGCACCTGTTATAAACGTCTGTTTCAAGAAACTGTCGTGGCTATCAAAATGTCTGCTTCTTTCATTTCTAACAATATTAATATCAGCCGGCTGCTATTACATTTTTATGTTAAAGGCAGCTTCCGCCTACGGAAGGGTCATGAAGTGGCAGATTGCAAGCGCTCATATATATGAGCACTTGTGGACAGGTACCGGGGTTGGTCGATTTACCTGGTACTATCCTCAATGGCAGGCACAATACTTTCTGGAACATGGATCTTCATCACCACAAACTATTGCAAGCTCAGGGGAGAGCTACATTATTTTTAATGAATTTCTGCAATTACTTAATACAGTAGGTATCCCTGGAATGCTGGTAGTAGTTGTATTTCTCTTTAATTTTTACAAAGCTTCATCCAAAGCATACCAGCAACAGGTAAAAATGATAAAGCTGACAACTACGCTTATTTTAATTAGCAGCTGCACCTCCTATCCTTTCCATGTCAATGTATTTATGCTGCTGCTAGCCCTTTGTTTTGCGTTCGTTTTTAGTGTATCAGAAAAGCGAACACCTTTACCAAACTTCAAAAAGTTAACATCCACAGCTCTCAGCTATCTGCTTCTCACGATAGCCTTCTTACTTTTATTGTTTACCACCGGTTCCGCCTTGTACACTATGCATGCCAAATATCAATGGGATAAGTTAAAATACCTGTCTCCGTCTCCTGCCCTCACAGCAGAATACGAAAAACTGCAGCGTGAGTTACCTGCTGACGGAAAGTTGCTGACGTGTTATGGTGAAAATCTTTTACTGGATAGCGCCACAAATAGCAAAGCTGTCATAGTACTGGAATCGGCACGCAAATACTTCATCAGTAAAAGAACAATAGAAAAATTAGGGCAGGCTTATTACAATACAGGCCAATACGACAAAGCACTGGAAGTATATCAGTGGCTGGGATATTACCTGCCATCCCGCTTTATACCAAAGTATAAAGAAATGAACCTCCTGCTTCAAATGAAGGATACATTGAATTGCAGGAAAGTTGCCAGGTATATTACAGAGATGCCAGTAAAAGTACCTTCTGCAGAAGTCGATAGTATTAAATCAGCCGCAGCCCGGATTTTACAACCATGATAAGTTTTCAGTAAATAATACCATACGGTAAATATCTTGCCGTGATCACAATTATTTTTAAGCGTCAAAATATTTCTCAACCCAACTTTTTCTTATGTCTAAGAAACTATTGAAGCGGATAACTATTCCGTTGATTGCTGTTATGGCTGTTATTTCATTTTCTTCATTTACCGGTGCCGATGAAAACAATTATGGCACCTGCAATAAGGTGAATGACCATGTATGTAAAATTACTGCTAAAGATGGTACTACCATTCTTGATTCAACAGGTGCATGGACATCTAATTAAAATTACTTCACTCCCAGAACACTTATCATGAAAATCCGCAAATTATTGTTAGTGGCTGTCATTATCACCATAGGTTTTGCAGCCTCCGCTTTTACTGATGCAGGTGAGCAATATCATTGGACCTGCGATCAAAGCAACAATTCAAGTTGTACCGTCCACATGCCGGATTACACTATTTATTCGACTGGCGATATGATATGGCAGAAGTAATTCTGGCCATCATTTAAAGCGACAGCTATATTACCGGAAATAACAGCGCAACTGCTCTTTACAAAAAAATTATTATGAAAAATATTGTCTATTCATTTTGTGCACTTTTTGTTGCCACACTACTGTTTTCATTTACTGATGCCGGAGAAGGTAAATCCACCTGTGATGCTACTAACGACAAAACTTGTGTGGTAGTATTCAACGACGGTACAAGAGTTGATGCCACCGGGGTTCCTCATTGGCAATAATTATTCCTTTTAGAACAGATACCTATTCGCTGCCAATATTCGTATTGGCAGCGAATCCCTCTTTATTTCAGTCGGACAAAATTACCAGTATTAATAGTACAAGCTATACTCCGACAACTATGAACCGACAAGCATTATGAAAATTTTCAGCATATATCTATGCTTATTTGCGGGGCTTTTAATGCTCAGCTGTAACAATTCTTCCAAAAATTACCAGTTTTATAAAGGTAAAGTTTCCATCAGCTATAAATCAAAAGAGGATGGATATACGTGGAATTTCAGCAGAAACTATACAGATACCCTCGCAGAGGTTTCCCGTACCGAGGTTGCTTCTTCTTCTCTTTTAAGTATCAAGCAAATAGATACAACCCTGATGGGAGCACTCGATTTCAAAAATGGAACAATACATTTTTTGTCTGCCAAAGACCTGCGTTCCCTGTTCACTTTTTCGCTGCACAAAAGGACCCAGATAATGAATTATGAATATATCAATAACGATCTTCGCTTTTATGATTTTAGTGACAGGCGTTTAAAAATATTTCACCGGGAAAGCAACCCGACTGACCAGCCGGATTTCAAACAAATCAGCACCCGAAGCATCCCGGCGAGTGCGGCCGTTTTCAGAGCAATGTTCCTCACAGACAGTACCACCATACACTTCCAGCCAAATGAAAAATCAGCAGATGCAAACTTTATAATCAGGAACTTATTTGCAGGAGATTCAATAAAACATAATTACGATCTGAAAGAAATTATTGGCACTAAAGATTCAGTACCAGGAATTGAGTTAGCCTACGACGGTAATTTCATATCCGCTTCAAATTCAAATTATGTCGTATTCCATTGTTCATTTACCGGCTTTTTTATAGCCTTCGACAAGGCTACCGGGGAGTTCCGATATGCATCAAAGACTGTTGATCAGACACCCGCTCCTAAGGCCTATTACAAAGAAATTGCGCCAGGAGTACAACACCAGGAAATCTCCCCTAATGTAACCTTCTTTCCTGGCAGCAGTATAGATGGCAATCAGCTATTCCTGCTTAATTCCATAAATGCAGACAAAGTGCCTACTGTAGATATCTATGACCTTTCAGCAGGCGGAAAATATAGGAAGAGCTTCTATATTCCGGAACTGGATAATAAATTTCCTCCGATGAGCATTGCTGTAAGTGGTAATGTCGTATCTGTCATGTACCGTAAAAGCATTATAGTGAAATACCTGATAAAATCTGATCTATGAAAAAAATTCTGAAGGAGGCAATAGTTGCCCTGCTGGCATGTGCGCTGGCATTTATGGCAATACTACATATCAAACACAAAGATGCGATTGCTACTAAAATTGGCATGAGCCATTTCTTTTCTGTGGCCACAGTAGGATGGCTGGCAATTGCATTACCGGTGTTAAACATACTGGCAATGCTGTTCCTGATATTCAAACGAAACAAATGGTCTTTCATTGGTTCTGCCGGCATAATACTGTTTTACCTGCTTTATAACCTGGCATTATACATATATACAGACAGTGACTGTGGCTGCGCAAGTATTATTCAGAATGTAGCCATTACCACGCAGCTTATAGGATTTGGATTTCTATTTACCTGTTGTATATTCCTGATTATATTTAATCGCGCTCAGACATCAACAGCTGTGTGATAAATTATTTTAAAAAGCCCGGTATGAATATCAGTAAATGTCGTTTAATTGCTTTGTTAGCACTAGTGCTATCCTTTTCCAAGACAGTATTCTCGCAGGAGGTTACCAAAATCAGAATTGATCCGGCATCGGCCTACGGCGGTAATGTCAATGACTTTTTTGAAAAAATTGAGTATATCCCACTGGAAACCAATAAAGAAAGTCTGTTTGGCGATATATCACGGCTGATCATTACAGACAAAAGCTATATTGTATATGACTGGGATACAAAAAGCATTTTATTCTTCGCTACTGACGGTAAGTTTATCTCCCGATTTAAGGAGTCCGAAAATACACAATTAGATATTTTCCTTGATAAGCAAAAAGAGGTAGTAAATTTATTGATATATAATACCGTTACCGAAAAGACAACACTAAAATTGTTTACCACTGATGGCAAAGCCATTCCGGCATCCTCAAAAAAAGCAGTGGATAACAATGGTGAAGATTTTGTTCCCCTAGGCAATAATTATTACGCCAGCTTTACCAATATTCATCTTGGTCATGGCGTGGTACCCAAAGACAGTATTTATCATCGCATAAATATTTTTAAGGGAGATAATCTTTACAAATCATTGCTGCCTATTAACCAAAAAGACAATCTGGGTATCTGCATGCTGAAAGGCTACTTTAAAAAACTGCGAATAGTACAGGATGGCAGTTTTTTTATCGCATTACCGTTGGAACACCTGGTGTATAAAGTAAATAAAGATAAAGCTGAAAAGGTTTACCAGTTTGTTTTTCCGGCAGACAGAACTATTTCCAGATCATACTATAGCTCTAATAATGTCAGTGTAATTGATAGCATTAGAAAAACGTTGAGCCAGGACCAGAATATTATTATGGAAGTCAGCAATATTTTCCAGAAACCGCCCTATTTATTCTTCAAGATTAATACCAGTGTATACATTACTCAGGCAGGTTCTGAGAGTAAAAATCAATACAACTTTGCATATAATTTATCCACCGGGCAACTAATTTCAATGGAAAGACTGACGCCGGATGCGGCAAACTTTTACCTACCCTTTTTGGGACAGAGTGCACGTGTTAATGGCCTTGACTATTATTCCAATCATTTCTATTCTTCAGTTTCCGCACTAAAATTGTTCGCAGAAAAAGAAAAGAACAAAGACAAAAGTCCACAATATCCGGCAGTACTGGAACAGTTCTTTCAAACCCAAAACAGGAAGAGTAACCCAGTGATTGTAAAAATGAAAATGAAAGGATAAACAACTGGTAGCCGGGGGCGATAATCAAGTCATACATGATAAGATTATTCTTTCCCGGCTATTTTTTGCGCGTAAATATATCACCTGAAAATATGGTAATAGCCATGGTAAGCCTCTCCCTTGTTATTAAAATTTTATCAAGTCATCTTTTTTCAGGCAGAGTTATTTAAAAATAAATAGAAATTATACTTATATTGTTAAGAAATATTAAAAACAATATGGTATTAAAAATATAATTTTAAAATAAGACTTATAACCCGGCATATTTAGGGTTTAAATGGAATTTTCAACCAACGTTAGCTGTCGACAATTAATAAAGAGACTATCAACCTAATCATACATTATTACCCGGGCAAATCTGGAGGCATGAATCGAATAGCTGGTTATTAATCTGGTCTTTCATTCCTGGTCTGCCATTTTCAGCCTTTTAATTATCAATTCCCTATGTTGCCACTAATTATTGAGAGGCTATCGGCAATCGACTATCTTATTACCCATAAAAAAACCGGTACACCGCTTGAACTATCAAAAAAACTCAGGGTTTCAGAACGCTCGGCCAGACAATACATTACGTGTTTAAGGCAACTGGGAGCCCCTATTGCTTTCAGCAGGACCTATAAAAGCTATTACTATAAAGAGGAAGGGTATTTTAATTTCCAATTTACACTTACTGCTCTCAGTGAAGATGGAAGTCTGAAACAACTCAATTAATTGTTCTGCCATTATTTAAACGTTTACCGACGCTTGAAATATCTCGTATTTTCTTTTCTGGCTATCAGTTTAATATTAAACTGCATTATAGTTGAAGGTCAAGTCAAAAATTCCAGTACAAATATTGGCAGTATTAAAGGTGCTGTTAAAGATTCCACACAGAATTTCGTCCTTTCCAGTGCAACCGTTGCCGTATATAATCTGTCCGATACAACACTGATACAATTCACCATTCCTAATAATTTTGGTGAGTTTACCATTAGTGCATTACCCCTGGATATTCCTTTACAACTGGTAATATCTCATATCGGCTATAAAAGCCTGACATATATATTTACTCTGGATAAAAATCGTACAATTATTAATACAGGTACACTTTATATCCATCAGTTTACTGCTGAAGATAAAGGAGGCAGATTACAGGAAGTACAGATAACAGCACTTGCTCCTGTCAGAATGAATGGTGACACGCTGGAATTTAATGCTGATGCATTCCGGCTTGATACTGCTGCCACAACTGAAGATCTGATTCGCCGTTTGCCAGGCTTTACCATATGGGGCGACGGCGATATAACTTTTAATGGCAAAAAAATTAATGCAGTAACAGTAGATGGCAAGCCTTTTATGGGAGGATCTATTACCAGCGTCACCCAAAACCTGCCCAAAAATGCAGTGAATAAGCTACAGGTATATCAACAGGCAAACGAAAAAAATCCGCTGGATTCAACCATGTTTGCCAATATCATCCTGAAAGAAGATAAAAAGTCCGGATACTTTGGAAAAGCCGCCGCCGGACTCGGAACCGATAAACGATATGCTGCTGATGTCATGCTAAGTGGCTATAACAAAAAGTTACAATCAAGCCTTGTAGCAGCCACCAACAATATAAATAAGCTGGCCGATAACGTAGACCTACTATTTAAAAGTAGCGCATTTAAATCTGATGGAATCAATGTTGACTATCAATCAAATTTTAATATGAATGGTCTTAACAAACCAGTAATGGCCGGCGCCCGGTTTCAATATGATTTCGTTCCGCAGGTAGCCTTTCAAACGACTAACAGGCTCAAATGGGACTATTTTCTGAATAACAATACTAATCAAACACTGGAAACAGGTCGGGGAATAACGTTCCTGGGGCCAGATTCCACCATAACCCGAGACTTTCACAATAACAGTTTTTCCAATACTACCAAACACGCGTTCAATGCACAATATGAGAAAAGCACGGAATATAATGTACTTAAAATCTCAGGTACTGCCAATGCACTGAACGACAACAAAACCGCTGAAAACAATAGCATAATTAGCAGAACCGCTGATGGAATCATCAGCAGCAGTCATACAATGACCGATACCCACAATAACTCCTGGGACATAAACCTGGGAATGGATTACACCAAACGTCAGAATCCATATGATAAAAAAAGAGTCTCCAAGGCATTTAGCTTTAGCTATTTTTTTAAAACTGCCGGCAAATATGGTAATAGTAAAAATGTAAGCGACTTCACTTCTACTACCTCTCCAACGGCTAATATGACCTTTGACAGACTCTATTCCCGCCTGAATGAATCTGGATTCGCACATACCTTTAATATCATTTACCCCGGACTCAAACCGCTCATCTTTGGAAGAAACACCAACCTTGCTGGCATTACGATGAGTGCTATTACGCAAGTATTATTACAGAACCAGGTAAATGACGACATAGTACTGGACCGCGACCTCCTCAAAGGCGACTATACGATCAACAACTATTTATCCAACCACAGAAAGGCATACCGGCAGGATTTCACACCAGGGTTATCCTTCACCAGGACAATTATGAGAGGCCTTACCAATAGGTATGGCCGGTATGCATATATCGAAGTAAATGTTAAAAATAAATTCTTTAAATATAGAAACGAGGGGGCCCAAAACATTCAAAACTTTAACTACGCTTATTCCACTTTTGTTCCAGATGCATCTTTTACCTATACGGATCATCAGTACGGGAACTATGAATTAAAATCAAATTTAAACTATAACAGGAATGTGAACTTCCCCGATGCGAATAAAATAGCACCGTTAACAGACAGTTCCAACACCACCTACATTTATAAGGGAAACCCTGGTTTGAAACCGGAATATGAAACAAAAATCTCTGCCAGCCAGGAATTAATTACCCGTAAATCAAAAAATCCATTTTCTGCAGTACTGGCTTTTAACTACCTCTCCATCAAAGACAAAATGATTGACAGCCTGGTATATGACAGTTTGGGCAGGCAGGTTATTTATGCAGCTAATCACGACGGATACCGTAATATAGTTGTTACGGGAACATTGAAAAAGGCTATAGAAAAATTAACTAAGACCTATGAAATCAATGGGCGTTATATACTCACTTTTGTGAAATACCCGCAATTTATCAATGGCACTATGAATTTATCCAATGGCGTCAATCAATCAGAAGTTCTTGGATTAAGTTTCCGTGTACGTGATTTCCTAAACTTTTCACTGGAAGAAGGCATCGATTTTTACGCTACCGTACAACAAGGATATAAAAGTAATACGTTTAAAAGCTTCAACCAGCATGCTAAGTTTGCAGGATCAATTCAATTTCCAGTAAACGTAATCTGGAACAGCAATATAACCTATAACAAAAATAGCTCAAACAACACGACTCCCATTTATTACACCATTTGGAATGCCAGCGTAGCATATCGCTTTCTTCCTGCAAACAAGGGCGAAATAAAAATATCTGCACTTGACCTGTTACACGAAAATAAAGGCATCATTAATAATATTAATGGGAACACCCAGTTTTTCACAGTCAATAATGTACTCCGGCAATATTTTATGATTACGCTCTCCTATTATCCAAGGAAATTTGGTAAATAAGTAAGATAAAAAAAGAGTTATCAATACAGTTGAAATACCATGTATTGATAACTCCTTTTCAAATAAAACGTATTTCCATATTCCCGACCAGGTATTCACCTAGAACATACCTGACTGCTCCAGTACATATTTCTCCCCTTCCTTCCTGAAAGACCTGAACGTATACACATTTTCATTTGAGATATCCCTGACTGGCAGTACATCTGTACACTCACTCGTATATAATAACTGACATTTATTAACTGTATTAAAGGGACTAACTAAAGTAAGGTAACTAAGGTTCTTTTCAGGAAAGGAAAACCCATTGAAAGTTACTATCCTGTTAGCAACTGATAGTACCTTCTTCTCTGCCAATTGCTTTATTATCTTGTTATTGTTGACATCTCCCAGTAATAAAAGATTGTAATGCTGAAGATCAGCAGCAGTAACGTTTGTATCTAACTTTTTTGGGCAGGAAGAAAAATATTTACGTCGCCAGTTTTGAGAGAATATGGCCTCAAGATTTCCAGCCTCAATACCATATACCAACAAAACCGGTTTACAAAACACTTCCTCTGGCGTATGAGACTCATTCTCTTTAATTGACTCAATTACCAGGTCAACGTCTTTACGATTACTTTTAATACACGAGAATACCGGATTGCTATTCAATTTAATGTAAACTTTTTCACTAGATATTGGTAAATCCTGAACACGTATTGTCACTTTACCAATATTATTGCTATGGATAAGCAATGTATCACCAGTTAACCGGGCATTTATAGTTCCCTGGGAATGCGGCCTGAGATCGTGCACTGACAGCCATCCACTGCTGTTATACTGGGTCGAGTATGTTGAAAATCTGATTTCTGCAGGATGTAATGCCCTATATTTATTTTTAAAGTAAACAAACACATCACGGTAATAATCTCTGGGGGCACTAAGATGGCTGCCTTCTTTTGCAATCAGTAGTGAGGAAGAATTAAAATTGCGTTTATAATCATCATAAAAAGATTTTATTCTATCTACCGGCACCTTCTCATCTCCTATGCTACATTTGATAAATACATGACTGTTATAGAGATTCCCTAACAAATCAGTGGTCTCTAAATGATCATGTGGCAAAGAGTCTGAAGCAACAGGTCGATCCAAAACGGGATTAACCAATGCACAGCCGGCGATCAGATTAGGCCTTCGTACAGCATGTACCAGCGTTTTGGTGGCGGCGGCACTATTACCTAGCACAAATATGGCTGTTGTATCTATGTTACAGGTTGCACTTGCATCTTTAATACATTCTGTTAGGTCATGGTAGCTTATAGCATTCACACCAGGATTTCCACGGAGATTAACCCACATCACCGCAAAACCGTTTTCATCGGCCAGACGCGAATCCCAGGACAGCTGATCATAATTGGATATAAACCAGCTTTTAAGCAATGGCGCATCATTATTGGTGGGAAAGGGCATAATAACCAACAACGGAACTTTTTGGCCTCGCTTCATCATCTTTGTATCAGCATGAAAAAGATAGTATTGCAAGCTCGTATCCAGTCCTGACCTGAATCCATGGATAAATCCTTCGTATGGAACCTGTTTGCCTGGATTAGCTTTACACCTCCTGAAATAGCCTGATAATTCCTTCGCAAACTGTATGCGATTACGATCCCAGTACCTGACCGTAGAAAAATCACCTGTTACAAAAGTCTTCAATAAATATGAAAGCCTTCCGAAGGCGGCATCCAGGTTTATACGATCCCTGTCAGAGCCGACACTACCTGCAATTTCTTCATAATCAGCTGACAATCTCTTAAAATAATCTTTGAAATCTCCATAATAAAAATCCTGCTTAAGTGTACCTTTCGAAGTTTGCACCTCAAGACTGATTAACTTTTCCTGGAGACTGTCTGCCAGCGGCAATGTTGCATATCCTGTCAGCGTATCTGTAGCCAGTTTGTTTAACCCCGCCTGTTGAATAATAAGACCCGAATCATCTCTTAGTATATAATGTACGGTAGTATCACCAATATATGGTCCTATGTAAATACCAGCAGCTGATCCTGCGGGAATACATGATTTCTTCAAAATATCAAATGCATATTCTCTGGCATAATTTTCCCGGGCGTAGTCTGCTGTTGCAATAGCGGCGCTAAAATGCCAGTGCGGGATGGAAGAAGAAAAATCATGAACACCGACCTTAACCATCAGCGTATTTTCTCCTTTATTCAAATGAACAGGAATATAGTCTTCATAAAATTTAGCCTGGCTTTTTTTAAATGGAAGTGCGTACATCAATTTATTATTCAGATGAACCCGGAGTGCCTGAGCCGCATTGACGAGTAATACCACATTGGTATCCTGGTTTGAATATAACGTTGTCAGGAGGTATTTTACAGCAGGTCTTCTGGCGGTGTCATTCAGTAGCTGTATCAGTGGATAAGAATTAGTATCAGTCTCCCACTTTATCTTTTTACTTGTAAATATTCCAGGAAGTTTGTTAAAGATATTAAGTTCAATATTATTCTCATCAACACCGGCTATGGAGAGATAATTGGAATCCATGTACCTGCCTTTTGAAACGGCAGCGGTATCAGCATAAAATGAAGTGGTTATATTCCAGTGAGTGATGCGTTCAACAGCATTTGATTGGGAGAAAAGTCTGTTTTGGATAGTTTTTTCCTGATGTGAACAACTGCAAAAAAAGAACACTACAAAAAGTAGTTTCAAACAATAACGGGACATAGGGATCGTTGGTAAAAATTGAGATTAAATATACATATTCAATCACGATTTTCAAACAATTACAGCAGGTATCACTAACATGAAAACTTACGTTCAACGTAACAGCAATCAAAAAAAATGGCAGCCGCTGATACCGCTGCTAATACATTCACTAACGTGGTGATTTATTCATAACAGCGTCGGGCAAATCGTTCGCGGCTGCCGGTATCCTTAATTATCTATTGCGTGGTCACGTCGTATTTTGCCGCCACTGTAAGCCATTTTGGCCGTCCAGTCGGCAGCAGGTGCTGTCCAGAAGCTATGTGCTGCCGGTAATCCCAGTGGCAGGAAGCTATTGGTGCAAAGGTACAGACTACCGGTAGAAATATATCCTTCGGCGATCTCCGGCTGATGACCACAGAAACCTATCTGTAACCAGCCATCTTTATCAAATGTACCTGGCGCTTCATAAATTCGTTTATTCACTGCCGTTAGTGCGGACCTTACCTGTGCCGGATTGATTTCCTTTGGTAATTGTTCCTGTAGTGCCAGCATGGCCAGCGGCTGAAAAGCGCCACTGCGGTAAGGCATGGAGCGCCCCACTACCGGAAAGGTGCCTTCCGGCGATATCTGTCTTTCCAATATAACGCCATAGCGTTGCATACGCGCATGTGCGAGTTCGTATTGCTCTTTGCTGCCCACGTTCTTCTCTGCCATTACACGCAGGGTTTCTGTGAGCATGGGATGCATTACGAAGGCATTGTAATAATCGAAGTGAAATTTAGTACCATCGCCGTACATGCTATCTCCTTTATACCAGTCCATCATTTTCTGCACCGCAAAATCTACTGGTTGCCTGTCCCAGCCGGCATCTACCTGCAACAGAAATGCTTCAATGATGGCAGAAAACAGTACCCAGTTATTGGTATAAGCCCTGATGCTGCGTAGCTCCTTCAAGGCAGTAATCGTTTGCTGCTGAACGGATGCTGGCAGTTTTCCCCATATCTGGTCTTTGCCACGAAGTAAACCCAGCGCCAGGAAAGCGCCGTCCACCAGGGGCTGCGAGTCGAATTTACCGGTAAAGTTCATGAAGTCGGGCGAGCCGGGATTAGTAGCATGGTCCATGGCGGCATGTGTAGCTGCTAACAGCCTTGCTCTTTGAATACCTTCAGGTGTATTGTCTGCAGGGAGGTTGAGCCATGGCGCCAGCCCTGACATCGTACGACCGAAGGCTTCGAGGTAGGTTACTTTATCTACCGGCTTTGCATAATCAGGCCCCTTTTCTGTTGGCATCTGTGCCTTCAGTTTCCCTTCGCTCAGTGCATTTATAACGGGATTGGATATACGCAAAAGTAACTGTACGTTATAATCTCTGTCGCTGGCGGGTTTGGCAGCAGCTGTTGCGGCGAGGTCGCTGGCAAAACCTTTTTCAGTGGATAATGTAGAAGCGATACCGGCAAGGGGTACGGCCTGTAAAAACTTTCTTCTGTTCACTAGCTGGGATTGAAAAGGTAATCAAATATTAAATTACTCCTTAGCGAAAGCGCCCACCGCCCCGAAGGGGCGGAACTGAAAAGCAGTAGCGGAGCTACTGCTTTAATAATCATAAATGCTTTATGAGCTTTTAATAACTTAAAATTTTTGTGATCGCTACAGCGTAGACACAAAAAAGGGGGTATCGGAAAACCGACACCCCGTTGCCTTTAAGATATTATTTAGCCCATTGTTTATAGCGCAAGAGCGCCTCAACAAAATAGTAATCCGCATAGGTCAGCGGCACGTCTACCTCAGAATTATGAGGCAGTGAGCCCACGCTATGCATGAGGATGAAGTCATTGTTTTCACCTTCTTGGGCCAGGTAGGCAGGGCTGCAGAGGCTGGTCAGCATTTTCTCAGCTGAGCCCCAGTAGCGGTTGCCGGTGGCTTTGTCGGTGTACTTGCTCAGTTCCAGCAGTGCGGAAGCTGCTACAGCGGCAGCGGAAACATCACGCAGTGCGTTAGGAATGTTTGGAGCGTTGTAATCCCAGTAAGGCACGAGATCAGCAGGCATATTCGGATTGTTCAGAATATATTCTGCGATGTGTTTTGCCTGTTCCAGGTATTTTTTATCTTTTGTTTCACGGTACATCATGGTATAGCCATAGAGGCCCCATGCCTGGCCGCGGGACCATGCAGAGCTGTCTGCATAACCCTGGTGTGTTTTTTTCTGTACTACTGCGCCGGTAGCAGGATCATAGTCTATCACGTGATAGGAACTGTAATCCGGGCGGAAATGATTTTTAATGGTGGTGTTGGCATGCGTTTTTGCGATCTCCGCAAATTTTTTGTCGCCGCCGGCTTTGGTGGCCCATGTCAGGAGTTCCAGGTTCATCATGTTATCGATGATTACCGGGAATTTCCAGGTGCCATGGTCCCAGGATTTGATGCAACCTACAGTCGGGTTAAAGCGGGTAGATAAGGAAGCTGCGCTGGTCAGCAATACGGCCTTGTAAGCAGGGTCTTTGGTAATACGGTAAGCATTGCCGAATGGGCAGTACATCATAAAGCCCAGGTCGTGCGTACCTTTATTGTTTTTTTCTTTTTCGATGATGGCCATACGTTTCAGGGCTTCCGCCTTGAATGCAGGATCTTTGGTATACTCATAAAGATACCATTCGGTACCAGGATAGAATCCGGAGCACCACCAGCGGGAATTAGATGTTTCCAGTGTACCGGTTTTGCTGGTAGTTTTTGGCAGTACAGAATCAGGTAGATGCTGGGCCATCAGCTTATACTGACGCGCGGCAAATTGTAAGGTTTCATCTGCTTTCTTCAGCAGCTCTTTGTTGGCTTTCCCTTGTTGTGCATACGATTGCATACACAGTACAGAGAGTAATAATGGAATAATAAGTTTTCTTTTCATGATTTCGTTTATGCGTCTGAGTTATGACAAAGTCATTTTCTTTTTGGTCGGCTTAGCTTTTCCTGCGCTTGATTGTCTTTCTATGAGCTGGATAGGAATGATTTCCTGTGAATAACGTGGTACTGCGGTTTGTTTACCGTTGATCAGTTCCATCAGTGCGGCCACTACTCTTTCTCCCATCATCCCCGGAAACTGGTCTACAGAGCTAATGGGCGGCGTAACGATTTCCGTACGGGGATCGTTGGAATACCCAACAATCTTAACATCTTCCGGCACCTTCAGGTTAATTTTTCTGCAATACTCCATGATAGTAATGGCGGTAGTATCATTGGAAGCGAAAATCCCGTCCGGGTAAGGTTTCTGAGCAAATATTTTCTCGCAGGTCTGCCAGGCGTTATCTCTGGTCAGCTCCTGGTAAAAGACACGGTTCTTTTTAAAGGTAAGGCCGTGTTCCTGTAAGGCATTTTTATAACCTGCCACCCGATCGCTGTAAAGACAGCAGGTGAGCGGGCCGGAGATATGCACCACATCCTTGCAACCTTTGTCTATCAGGTGTTTGGTAGCAGTATATCCACCGAGGTAATCATCCCCTTTGATCACTTTTACGTTGTAATCTTTAGGTACCCGGTCAAAAAATACCAATGGTATGTTATTATCTCTGAAAACATCAAAATGGGAAAAATCAGTGGTATATAACGTGGTAGAAACTACCAGTGCATCTACCCTGGCGGAATACAGCGTATTGACCAAAGTCTTTTCCTGTTCATAGGAGTCGTTAGACTGGCAGATGATCAGGTTATAGCCATATTCCTGCAATTTATTCTGGATGATGGTAGAGATGGTTGCAGGAAAAAACATCGATATCCTGGGCACTATCAAACCAATCGTTTTGCTTTTATTGTTGCGTAATCCGGCAGCCAGTGCATTCGGTCGGTATCCCAGTTTTCGCGCCATTTTCTTCACGCGTTCTTTCGTACGTGCGCTGATGTTGGGATGGTCGTTGAGGGCCCTGGATACTGTGGAAACAGACAATTGTAGTTCTTCCGCAATATCAACGATTGTTTTTTCTGTACGTTTGCTCATGGAATATGTATGCTTTTTCCTGCAATGGTTATGTTAATTATCTGCCCATCCAGCCGCCATCAACGGTAAGGATGGTGCCATGTACGTAATCGGAGGCTTTGGAAGCCAGGAAAACAACAGGGCCGTCAAAATCTTCAGGTTCGCCCCAGCGGCCTGCAGGTATACGGTCCAATATGGAAGTACTGCGCTGCTCATCTGCACGGAGGGCAGCAGTATTATCTGTGGCGATATATCCCGGGGCTATGGCGTTCACGTTCACTCCCTTAGAAGCCCACTCATTGGCGAAAGCCTTCACCAGTGAACCTACGGCTCCTTTGCTGGCTGCATATCCCGGTACGTTGATACCGCCCTGGAATGTCAGCAGAGAGGCTGTAAAGATAATCTTTCCCTTTCCTCTGGCAATCATCCCTTTACCAATTTCTCTGGTCAGGATAAATTGCGCGTTCAGGTTGGTATTGATCACGGTATCCCAGTACTCATCCGGATGCTCTGCAGCCGGTTTACGCATGATGGTACCGGCATTATTCACCAGGATATCAATTACAGGCACTTCCTGCCCTAACTGGTGAATAAAGGTATACAATGCCTCTCTGTTGGAGAAATCGCACTGATAAGCCTTAAAACGCCTTCCCAATGCGGTCACTTCACGCTCTACCTCTGAGCCACTCAGCTCCAGGGAGGCAGATACGCCGATGATATCAGCACCCGCCTTTGCCAGTGCTACTGCCATGGCTTTCCCGATACCTCGCTTACATCCTGTTACCAGGGCTATTTTTCCGTTTAATTCAAACATTATTTCTTTGTTGGAATGTTATTCTGTAAGGTTATTGCAATCTTGTTATTTACCCGCTGGGAGAAGTTCTCCAGGTAGTTAAACCACTCGGCGGAATTAGCGATCCATCCTCCCTTGCTCCAGGTAGCACCGGCATAATAAACGTAAGGTTTATCATTTTGTGCGATGCCCGGCGTCAGCAGGTGTACATCATCTGTTTTCATACCTGGCTTTCCTTCAGGGAACACGCAACCCAGGCCAATGGTTCCATCTTCGCCATGCTGTGGCTCCCAATATCCCATTACACCGGTTTTTTCATCCAGCAGAATGGTGCCCGGCTCCTTACGTTTTACGATGCCTGTTACAACAGGCAGCTCTTTGCCTTTAAAGCTATATTGCAGGGAGATACGGTTCAGTTGTGAACCTGCATCCAGACTGATCGTTTTGGTAACGGTTACGGGTATACCGCCCGCATTCCACTGCTCGTAGGTAAGTGCAAAAGCAGTACGCAACGGACCATTATCCAGCGTTTTCTGCTGACGATAATTTTTAGGGTAACGGATACTGTCATTAACAACAGGTGCATTATCACCCGCCCCCAGTGTCAGTCCTACACTATAGAAATCAAGTCCCTGGCCATTATCATGATGATAGTTATCTGTCTTGTACCATTCGTTGATCACCAGCTCTTCGGTACGTTTAGCCCAAACATCAATACCAAAAGCCATTTCCTTTGGAACCTGCTCCAGCGCTTTACCATACATACGATAAGCCATACGGTCATTTTCCCATGCATAGTCATCCTTACGCTCAGGAACGTAGCGGCCATAAGCTCTCGCTTTCACTGGTGCCGGCGTGCCTTCCTTTACCAGGGCTGTTACCGTAGCTCCCGGTGCAGCATTGATCTGCAGGAGAATAGAAGATGGTGTTTTTTCACCATTATAAATCAGCTGATATGGAATTTCCTTACCAGTAACGGCATTGACTATACGGAAAGATTTTGCAGCGGTTTTAGGCTGTGCCTTTGAGAAAGTAGCCATATCCAGTTCCACAATTTCCCCGGGACGGTCTACACCAATATTGTTGGTCATCTCAATGGCTGTACCTCCCTGTTGTCTGATATCAAATTTTATAATTTCAGAACCTGCCAACAGGAATGCACCTACGCCATAAACGTCGGTATCTTCTGCGGTAGCCTTACCGGGAGCGGCTGCAACAACCTGTACAAAACCCAGTTTACCATTAGGTTGCACACAGCTTACCAGCGCCTCCCAGCCTTTTTTAATGACAGGCATAAAATCTTTTGCAGGAAGGATATTGTTATTCACTCCCCACATTAATGCATATACGTAAAATCCGGTACCACTTGTTTCTTTGGAAGGATAACTATCCGGATCAAGCAAACTGGCATGCCAGGTGCCATCGTTGTTTTGCAACGCGGCTATCTTGTAGGCCATCTGCTTAAACTGTTCTACAAACTTCGCTTTACCGGCGTATGTAGCAGGCATATTATCCATCATACGTACCAGTCCGCCCATTACCCAGCCATTGCCACGACTCCAGAATACGCGCTTACCATTGGCTTCTTTCTTACCGAAATAGCTGGCATCGCGATAGTATAAACTATCTTCTTTGCTGTACAGGAAGTCGCTGGTTTTCCACCACAGCTTATCTGCGGTAGCCAGGTATTTAGCATCGCCGGTAGCAGTAGTAAGATAAGCCAGTGCGGTAGGTCCCATATAGAGCGCATCGCACCAGGCCCATTCGCGATGGTGAATACCGTTTACCCATTCCAGTGACTCGGTATGCGGCGCAGCCACGATACTGTCTGCCAGCTTACGCCAGCGTTCAATCATCCTGGGTTCTTTATAAATAGTATACAGCTGTGAATAGGTTTGACCAATGCAATATTCATCTGCAAAGAATCTATCCGGACCGGTATTCCAATTGTTATCAGTACCTACTCTGACAAGGCGCTGCATAAAGAATGGATTTTCCGATACCTGGGCCAGCTTGAACATCCCGGTATACATGGCACCGTTTGTCCAGTTGGTTTGCGGATTAGACCAGCCTCTGTTATCGAGTTTGTTCCATTGCCAGGTGGCAACTTTTTCCATCTGACCTAAAATAGCCGGAGCATTAAGGGTAGAATCACCCACAGGCAGGCATTTTGCCGTGGATGCGTGGAATAAGGCAAGTCCTGAAAGACTTGCCATTACTATGTTTCTTATCATGATGACGGTTATTATCAGTTACTATCGTAGCTCGGTAATTTTGCAATGGTCCATATCACCATAGTCCAGGTTTTCACCTGCCATACCCCAGATAAACGTGTAATTGCTGGTACCTGCGCCGGAGTGAACAGACCATGGCGGAGAAATAACCGCCTGTTCGTTCTGCATCCAGATATGCCTGGTTTCCTGCGGCTGACCCATAAAGTGGCATACAGACTGTCCTTCCGGTACTTCAAAATAGAAATAAACTTCCATTCTTCTGTCATGCGTATGTGCCGGCATGGTATTCCATACACTGCCCGGTTTCAGTTCGGTCATACCCATCTGTAACTGACAGGTTTCCAGTACAGAATTTACCAGCAGTTTATTGATAGTACGGTGGTTAGATGTTTCCAGGGCACCCAGGGTCACCACTTCCGCTTCATTTTTTGTAACCTTTTTAGTTGGATAGGTATGATGAGCAGGTGTAGAGTTCAGGTAGAATTTAGCCGGATTAGCAGCGTCTTTACTACGGAAAGTTACCTGTTGTGTACCTTTTCCGATATATAAAGCTTCTTTAAAAGCAATTTCATATTGTACGCCATCAGCTTCTACAATACCATCTCCTCCTACGTTGATCATTCCCAACTCTCTGCGTTGCAGGAAATAATCAGCTTTCAGCAGGTCAATAATTTCCAGTTTCAGCGCTGTTTTCACAGGCATTGCACCACCGGTCAGATAACGGTCGAAATGGGTATGTACCCAGGTGATTTCATCTGCCTCAAATACACGCGGTATCAGAAATGCCTCTCTCAGTGTAGCAGTATCCATCTGCTTTACTTCAGCAGGACTGCTTGCATAACGGGATTCATATTGTTTGCTCATAATACTTTATCTGTTGTTATTAGTTTTTACTGATGTTTAATAAGTAACGTGGTAATCTTTTTTAACCGGTTTGCCGGACCATACTTTCTGCGCCGTCCATTCTGCGGCAGGTGCAGCCCAGAACGGGTCTTCGGCTGGCAATCCCAGTGCCAGGAAGCCATTGGTACAGATATATAAACTTCCGGTAGAAGTATAGACATCTGCCACTTCCGGCTGATGACCACAGATCCCCAGTTGCAGCCAGCCGTTTTTATCGAAGGTACCTTCCTGCTCAAAGATCCGTTTCATGATGGCTGTCATGGCACAACGTACCTGTGCAGGTGCAATTCCTTCCGGTAGCTGGTGCATCAGCGCCAGTTGTACCAGTGGCTGAAATGCGGCCGTACGGTAGGTCATCGACCTGCCTAATGCCGGATAGGTACCATCTGGTGCGATCATACGTTCCTGCAGTTCTGCAAAACGCTGCATACGCTTCATCGCCTGATCATAGTCGGCCTTGCTTCCCTGTTTATTGTCGGCAAGCACTTTCAGCATATCCGTCAGCATAGGATGGATGACATAGCCATTGTAGTAATCCAGTGAAAACTGCGGCCCGTCTGAATAGAAGCCATCCCCGGCATACCACTCTTTCATTTTCTGTGTGGCTACCATGGTGCGTAGTGGTTCAAATTCTTCGTTGATAGACGACAGGAAAGCTTCCACCATACCCGCAAAGAGTAACCAGTTATTATAGGCAGGACGTATACGTCTGAGCTCTTTCAGCTCGGTGATAACGTTTGCTTTTGTTTTATTGTCCAGCGGCTTCCAGAAGGTATCCGGTGCACGCATGAATGTCTGACATAAATAGGCGGCATCTACCAGCGGCTGCCCTTCCTCGCGGAAGTTGAGGTAATCTGCTGCTGTAGGATCAACTGCATTGGTAATACCCTGTAATACCTGCTCTCTCATTTGCTTACGCACTTTGCCTTCTGCAGTGCTGTCGTCCGGCAATGCCAGCCATGGTGCCAGTCCGGATATACAGCGTGCAAAAGCTTCCAGGTAGGTTACCTTTTCCAATGCCAGTCCGTATCCCGGGCCTTTTTCTTTAGGCATGTTCTTTTTCAGCGTGCCTTTGCTCATGTTCTCCACTACCGGGCCGGCTATCTTTTGCAGTAGCTTTGCCTGGTATTCACGGTCCGATATAGCAGCTGCGGCTAAATTATTTTCTGCAGTTGTTCCTGTTCCTGCCAGCGCCCTGGAAGGTGCTGCCATTCCCGCTATTCCGGCCAGCGGGGCCATCTTTAAAAAATTCCTTCTTTCCAAACGATCTGGTTTTTGCTGTTTCTGTCAGATGCCGGGCTATTAAAACCCTAATTTAATGCAAACGTTTGCAATAATCCAAGCGATATTTTATGCAATCGATTATAATACACGCCGGTATTGCGTTTGCGGCATTGAAAAAATATTTGGTGAGCTGGGCAGCCATAGCCACCCAATGCTATTTTAACGCAAATTTGATGGTGTATTTTCCGCGCAGCTGCTGCTTTTTAGCAACCATACTAATACGCGTAACGCTATTGCCCCATACGGAGGAAAGGCGTGGATCATCAATAGGTTGCTGTGTGGTAGTCACTTCCAGCAATGCCGGATCATAGTTTACCACCAGGTCATTGCCATTACCTTTGATAACCAGTACGCCTGCCTTGCTGGTATCCGGCGCCTGTGGACTCATCAGATTGCAGCGGAAAGCCTCTTTCCACTCTTTCAGGTCATATTCATCCGTGAGCACCACGGTAGCATTATTGGCTGTAAAATTCCAGGTACGCACCCAGCTGTTTACCAGCGCTGCTTCAGGGTATGCTTTAGCAATATCCATCTTCAGCAAACCACCGTCAGGACGTTGCTTAAAAGAAACGTCACCAGCCTGAAACCTGCGGCCATCCTGCTGCTGTATGCCGTTAATGGTAGGGCAGTTATGCCACTGACTCTGCATATACCAAAGCTGATAACGGTCTTTGCTAAACGTTTGCTTTGTATAGGTGCCTACGCCAACATCAATGATGGCGGGTTGCCCGTTTACATAAAGTACAAAATTACCTACGTCGTTATGGTTATGACTCTCTGCATTATGTCCGCCCTGTGCCGCCAGGAATAAGCCTTTCGGCGTACCGGCCCTGGAACGCAGGGAAAGTACCTGCAGATCAGGTAGCCAGTTGACAGCAGTATAAGGCGCCGCAGCCGGGGTTCTCCGGATATCATCTCCCAACAGTAACTCATATACGAATTCAGCCAGTGCACTCGCTTTTAATCTTTCTTTATCAGGGTGTCCCAATCCATACAGGTAGGAACCGAACTTTGTCAGCAGCGTATCGTGATATAACTGGCCGTACATGAATACATCCTGTGGTGGCGGGATACTTCTGGCAGAAGCATCTGCAAAATTCACGAACCTGTTACTATCCACATGCATTTTATAGATATAGGCGCCAATGGCATGCATGAGCGGGTTTTTACTGAAATCCAGCTTACCGCCTGATGCGCTTTGTAAGGATTCCAGCATTTCAATCAGCTTACCACCGGCATGTCCCCAGTAGGACGGCCCTTCATCGCAGCCACCATCGGGCGCATAGGCATTTACGAAGTTATCGGCACTACGTATACTTTTAGCGATAACCGCATTGCGTTTGTCGGTGTTATCAAGATTGAGCAGTGCAGTTTTAAGTATGTTATTATTTATCCAGATGTTCCAGTTATTGACCTGACCACCTTTGAAGCCCATCCACCAGAAATCATCGCGTTGCAGATAAGGGGTGTAGATACGGCGGTCCAGTTCATAATCTATCCGTTTGTTGATGATCACGGAATATTTGTCCAGGTCCTCTCTCAGCAGGAACTGCGCCCAGCTTAGTGTTACAGCGGTTTCTCCTGCTACCAGGTCAATGATCTGCTCTGATGGATCGGGGAGGTTGGCACCAGATTTCTGCACACCAATATGTGCAGGTAATACCCAGGTGCTTTCTTCCAGCACCAGCCACAGGCCGTTGGCTATCTGCGGCATAAAACGTCCTTTATGTTCCACCAGCTCACCGGCTATCAGTGCTACCATCATTCTGCGGCGCTCGCCCTGTACGGTTTCGAAATTAATCCTGTTGCCATTGTCGCGGTACTGCAGGTAAAGATCAGCGGTAACAGCTGGCCATTTAAAAGTCAAAGCTTTCTCCGCATCCTCTATCAGTCCGGCTTTGGTAGCCGCTGGCAGTGTATTGATACGCTGCTGTATGGTAGATTTCAGCTCGTTACGCCAGGCATCCCTGCCTGCAAAAGCAGTGGCGCCGCCGGCTTGCTGCCAGGCTTTTTCCAGGAAATCTGATGGTGCCGGCTTCGATTGTGCCTGTAAATTCACTGAAAGCGCCATCACAGCCGCTGTCAGTACGTGGAATAATTTTATTAACCGCATAGGGCTATAGATTTATAAGGTGAGTAAGCTTTGCGCATAGTCATCCAGTTTTCATTGTTCACTAAATATTCCGGCTTTATGCCGGAAAGATGATACAATGTAATAATTGTTCAAACGTTTGCATAATCTTTTTTTCAGATGGTATTTAAACCTTTTAATTTGAATTTATCTTTTCCTGATTCATTTGTAACTTGCTGCTGTTAACGATTTCCGTTGATTTGGCAAGAAGGCAAAATGTTATCAGGGATTAATAGGATAGTATTACCAGCCGGCTGCCTTATTTACTACTTTAGCTTTTATGAACAGTTATTTACAAATACATCCGGCCGATAATGTGCTGGTTGCATTGCAAGATTTACAGGCTGGAACAAAAATTACATTCAACGGCCAGGAGATAGAATTGCTGCAAAACACTCCCGCTAAACATAAATTTCTCATTAACGATATTAACAGTGGCGAACCTGTAATCATGTACGGTGTACTGGTTGCCAAAGCTGTTACGACGATTCGCCAGGGTGGCATCATGACTACCGAAAACGTAGTACACGATGCCAATGCCTTCCACGAAAAAGAAGGCAGCCAGCAATGGCAGGCACCGGATATCAGCAAATGGAAAGACCGCACCTTCATGGGCTATCAACGGGCAGACGGGCAGGTAGGTACCCGTAACTACTGGCTGGTAATTCCACTGGTATTCTGTGAAAACAGGAATGTAAGCGTGATCAAAACAGCTTTCGAGAAAGGCCTTGGATTCGCTCCTGCAGAGATTTACAACGAACAGGTAACTGACCTCGTGGAACTCTATAAAAAAGGTGATTTAGAAGCGATTAAGCAATATGAAGCCGGCGCTGCCAGCAACACGGACAAGCGTAGCAAAATATTTCCTAATATAGATGGTATTAAATTCCTCACCCACGAAGGTGGCTGCGGCGGTACACGCCAGGACTCAGACGCGCTCTGCGCCCTCCTGGCTGGTTACATCCACCACCCTAACGTAGCAGGTGCCACCGTGCTCAGTCTGGGCTGCCAGCACGCGCAGGTATCCATCCTGCAGGAAGCGGTGAAAAAACTCAATCCATCTTTCAATAAACCAATCCTGGTTTATGAACAACAGAAGAGTCCTTCTGAATTTTCGATGCTTTCTTCCGCCATCAAAGATACTTTCCTGGCACTGGTAGCAGCTAACAAGGATACCCGTCAGCCAAGTCCGTTATCTAAACTGGTAATAGGCCTGGAATGCGGCGGCTCCGACGGATTCTCCGGTATCTCTGCCAACCCTGCAGTAGGTCATACCTCCGACCTGCTCGTGGCACTGGGCGGTACTTCTATCCTCTCTGAGTTCCCTGAGCTCTGCGGTGTGGAACAGGAGCTCATCAACCGTTGTACAACCGAAAATACTTCGGAGAAATTCATCCGCATTATGCGTGCGTATGAAAACCAGGCGCAGTCAGTAGGTTCCGGTTTCTACATGAACCCTTCTCCTGGCAATATCAAAGACGGCCTGATCACAGATGCGATTAAATCCGCCGGTGCAGCTAAAAAAGGAGGTACCTCTCCTGTAACTGATGTACTGGATTATACAGAATATGTTACCAAACCAGGATTAAACCTGCTTTGCACACCAGGCAATGATGTGGAGTCTACCTCCGCAGAAGTTGGTTCCGGCGCAAACGTTGTACTGTTTACCACTGGTTTAGGTACTCCTACCGGCAACCCGATTGCACCGGTAGTAAAACTCGCTACCAACACCAAACTGGCTACCCGCATGCCTGATATCATTGATATCGATACCGGCTCCATCATCAGCGGCCAGCACAGCATCGCTGATATGGGTGAGCAGATCCTGGAATATGTGATACAAACCGCCAGCGGTGAAGTACATACCAAAGCTGAGTTACTGCACCAGGATGATTTTATCCCGTGGAAACGTGGTGTGAGTTTGTAAAGACTTTCTTTTTTACGATTGTTGTTATTGTCCGTCCGCCGGTGGCGGACGGACAATAACAACAAAAAACGGGCTGCCTGCGGCAGCCCGTTTTTTGTTGGGCAGAACTTTCCCCTCCGGCGGACGGAGAAACAAAAAACTTAAATCAATTGCTGGTCATTGACATAAAAAAAGAGTCAGGGCCGCATCCCCTGACTCTACATGCCTGGTACTCTTCTTAAACTATGAAGCCCTTTGATAGCGTGCTTAATTGCTATAAACTGCGTTCTTTTTATCATCTGCAGTAATTGGCTCATCCAGCTGTACCTGCTCCATTCTTGGGGCAAATGCATGCATCAGCAGCCAGGCTGCCAGGTAGGCAACACCGCAGACAGTCAGGATAATACCATATCCTGTTGAAATATTATTGAGTGTTTTGTAATGATCAAGGATAACACCTACCAGCAGCGGGAACAGTGAACCTCCCACGGAACCGGCCATACCACCAATACCTACTACAGAACTAACCGCCTTTTTAGGGAACATATCAGATACCGTGGTGAAAATGGTTGCAGACCATGCCTGGTGCGCTGCAGTAGCCAGTCCGATCAATCCCAGGCCTACAGCCAGATTGTTGACATGTGGTACTATTACTACCGGTACCACTGCAATGGCAAATGCCAGCATAGAAACTTTTCTCGCTTTAAATACAGGCCAGCCTTTTTTGATCAGGTAAGAAGATAACCATCCACCAAAGATGCTACCAACGCTGGAAATAGAATATACAACTACCAACGGCCAGCCTTTGGTTGATTCCATATCCAGGTGATAGGTAGAGGTAAGATAGGTAGGCAACCAAAACAGGAAGAACCACCATACAGGATCTGTCAGCAGTTTACCAAATACGAAAGCCCATGTCTGACGCACCGTAAACAGCTTACCCCATTTTACAGACTGTGGTTTCTCTTCTACGTCTTTTACTTCTTCGTTATCGCTGTGAATAAAGGCATATTCCTCTTTTGACAAACGTTTCTGTTTGGCAGGAACTTCATAAAACATCCACCAGAATATCAGCCAGATAAAACCAATAGCACCGGTCCAGATAAAGGCCGTTTGCCAGTGGTAGGATGTCAGGATCCAATAAACAGCCGGTGGGCCTACGATGGCAGCAATGTTGGCGCCGGAGTTAAATAATCCGGTGGCCAGTGCCCGCTCTTTTTTAGGAAACCATTCCGCTACCGTTTTGATAGCTGCAGGGAAGTTACCGGCTTCGCTCACACCCAGTACAGAACGGGCAGCACCAAAGCCAAATGTGGAACGGGCAGCAGCATGTGCCATGGCAGAAATACTCCAGATAGCTACAGATACAGTATACCCCAGCTTACTGCCTATTTTGTCTATCAAACGGCCAAAGCCCAGTAAACCCAATGCATAGGCGGCAGAAAATGCCGTAACAATATAACTATAGTCTTTCTCTGTCCAGCTAAACTCTTTCGTCAGCGTATCCTTCAATAAGCCTATTACCTGCCTGTCTACATAATTAATCGTGGTCGCAAAGAATAACAACGCGCAGATGCCCCAGCGATATTTACCTAAAGTTGTGGAATTCATTTCGGCTGATTTTGGAATTTATAAAGTGGCTGAATTTACGCTAAGGCTTTCAGAATTGCAAACGTTTGCATAACTTTTTCTTTCAATGCTGCCCAGTCGCGGTTCTCGATCACTGCCTTAGACAGCAGATTGGACCCCATACCAACACATACAACACCGGCATCAAACCAACGCTGCATACTTGCCTCAGTAGGCTCTACACCGCCGGTAGGCATGAATTTCAGTCCAGGAAACAGCGGCTTGATAGCAGTTGCAAAGCCAGGTCCGAGCACATTACCAGGAAACAGTTTTACCAGCTGCGCACCACTCTTTTCCGCAACAGAAATTTCTGTCGGCGTCATACAACCCGGAATCCAGGTGATGGACTTTTGCTGACAAATAGCGGCAGTAGCCGGATCTACAATCGGACAAACGATAAAATCAGCACCTGCATCTGCAAAAAAAGCAGCATCATCTGCATTCTTAATGGTACCAATACCCAGGTACATCTCTGGCATAGTCGCCTTTTTCTTCTCCAGCATAGCGCTGAAGTTAGCCCTGGCAGCGGCGCCGCGACTCGTAAATTCGAATACGCGCAAACCTCCGTCATAACATGCCTGCAGTACTTCCAGGCAAACGTTTACATCGTCGTGGTAAAAAACCGGGATAATCCCGCTCTGCTGAAAAGCAGCTAAAATAATGTCTGATTTCGGCGCCATAGTCTACATCAATTTATAAATCTCTTCGATTGGAGTTGTATTAAAATCACCTTTCACAAAAAACTTGGAATAAGCAGCTGCAGCGGCAAAGGAAATAATGCCCTGATCGTCTTTTCCTGCCAGTTGCGCGTGAATAAGGCCTGCCATAAAGCAATCGCCACTACCTACTCTGTCTACCACCTGGTCGGTATCATAAGCCTTGCTCACACTTACTTTGCCTTCGTTGTAATAAAATGCATAGTAATGGTTGTGTGTAGGACCAGAAGAGAAACGGAACGTGAAAGCCACTCTCTTGCAGCGTTTATACCTGTCCGTTATTTCTTTTGCTACATGTTCGGCCTGCTCCAGGTAAGCTTCTTTGGTGTCGCGCTCCAGCTCGGCGGTATTCAGGGAAGTATCCAGCATCGTATGTGCTGCCCAGATGTTGCCCATGATCACATCACAATATTCCACCAGCTCGGGCATCACTTCAAATGGCTTTTTGCCATACTGCCATAATTTGCTGCGGAAATTAAGATCTGTGGAGATAATCAAGCCCTTACGGGTAGCCGCTTCCAGCACTTCTTTACAAACGGCTGCTGCCTGCGGGTTCAATGCCGGCGTGATCGCGCTCCAGTGAAACCATTCCGCATCACCCAGGATAGCATCCCAGTCGGTAGTACCCGGCTCAATGCCGGCAAAGGAGGAATACTTCCTGTCGTACACCACTTCCGCATGTTTAAGGTCGCTGCCCTGTGCCAGGTAATAAATCCCGATACGGTCGCCACCCCATAACATCCTGTCCGTTTCGATGCCCAGTGCGCTCAGCTGTGCCAGCACATCTCTGGAAAGGCCGTTATCGGGCACTTTACTGAGGTACGATACCGGCGTGCCCCACTGTGCAAGTCCGGCGGCTACATTGGCTTCTGCTCCCCCAACGTAAATCGCAGCTGTATGGGACGACAGCTGCGGGGAAAGCCTTAACAGGATCTCTCCAAACGTAATTACTTTTACTGCTTTCATTAGAATCCGAAATATGCTTTTGCATTATTGTAACAAATATCCTGCACCATCTTGCCCAACCATTTCAGGTCATTAGGCAGCTCCCCATTTTCTACATCCCGGCCCAGGAGGTTACACAAAATACGACGGAAATATTCATGACGCGAATAAGAAAGAAAACTACGTGAGTCCGTTAACATGCCAACGAACCTGGAAAGCAAGCCCATATTGCTTAAGCAGTTCATTTGTTTTTCCATACCATCTTTCTGGTCAAGGAACCACCAACCGGAACCATACTGAATTTTTCCTGGTATGCTTCCGTCCTGGAAATTCCCTGCCATGGTAGCAAAAACATCGTTGTCAGCCCCATTCAGGTTATAAAGTACTGTTTTAGCGAGTTTATTATTCTTATCTAGTTCATTCAGGAAAGCACTCATTGCAATGGCGTTTTTCCAGTCTCCTATGGAATCTACGCCGGCATCTGCCCCGAAAGAAGCCAGCAGCCTGCTGTTGTTGTTCCTGATAGCTCCCACATGGAATTGCTGCGCCCATCCCCTTTCATGGTTCCATGCACAGATTTCCAGCAGCATTGCTGTGCGGAACTGCTCATTTTCCAGCTCAGTGGCTACTTTTCCACTTCTGCCCTGCTGAAAGATCCTTTCCAGCTCCGTAGCGGTAGTCTGCCTGAAATAAAATGCACTCTGCCCGTGATCACTCAGTCTGCCGCCCTTTTCATGGAAATAATCATGACGCTGCTTCAGTCCGGCGAGTAATTTATCATAGCTGTTGATGTCTGACCCGAGAACTTCGGAGAGTTTATCCACAAAGGAGTTGAACATGGCAGGGTTATCTACCGCCATCGCCCTGTCAGGGCGGAAGGTAGGCAATACCGCCGTACCGAATGGGTTGGCAGCGATCGTGCTGTGATGTTCCAGGGAATCCACCGGATCATCGGTAGTACACAGGGCTTTCACCTGAAAATGCTGCAGCAGGGATTGGGTGCTCAGGTCGGGTAGCAGCTCATTACAGCGCTTATAGATGCTCTCAGCGGACGACTCATTCAGCAGCTCCGTGATACCAAAAGGATTACGCAGCTCCATGTGCGACCAGTGGTACAACGGATTACGCATTGTATACGGCGTAGTAGCAGCCCAGTGACGGAACTTCGTAAAGTCGTCCGCATCACCGGTGATATACTTTTCGGCTACGCCGTTGGCACGCATCGCACGCCATTTGTAGTGGTCGCCCTTCAGCCAGATGGCGGTAAGATTATCATACACCTTGTTCTGCGCGATTTCATCCGGCGGCAGGTGATTATGGTAATCGATGATGGGCATGGATTTGGCGTAGTCAAAGTATAAACGCTTTGCTGTCTCTGTCTGTAACAAAAAGTCCTCCGACAAGAATTCTTTCATATCGCTGTATAGTTTATCTGGATGCCGCCAGTTCCTGACGGATAAATGCTTTTACTCCCTGTTGCTGTAATTGTTCTAAATGCGCTGCGACGGTATCGGTAAAGCCTGGCAGCTCATCCAGGTTTACTTCCCAGAGGCGCAAATCCTTGCAGATTGCGGCCACCATCTCCCGGCTGCCATTGTACTGGCGCCAGTATTCCGCAAATACGGCGATGTTATCGTCTGTAATCAGGTATTCCTCACCATCTCTTACACCGTAGTATTTACCACCTTCTTCACGTGCCGGTTTCAGGAAAAGCAGCATGGCAGCAAATCCCAGTGTCATATAAGTAGGTAACGCCTGCTGCTGCTCATAATAGCGTACCAGCGTGCGAACATTGCGTGCATTCATTTTAGAGCTCTCCTGGAAGGTAATGCTGATCAGCTTATGCGCAATAAACGGATTGGCAAAACGGTCCAGCACATCGGGTGCAAAGGTCGTCGCCTGCGGACAAATATCCTTGATGGTAGGCAGAATTTCCTGTTGTACCACCTGCTGGAAGAAATGTCGCATATACTCGTCCTGCATACACTCATATACGGTATTAAGTCCCGAAAGGAAGCCCATAGGCACGGAGGCGGTATGGCTACCATTCAGGATACGCAGTTTCTGCTCACGGAAAGGAACGATGCTCGGCGCTATCAGCATCCGGTCATCTGCCTTATAAAAAGAAAGAACGGACTTAATATACTCATCTCCTTCGATAGCCCAAAGCAAAAATGGTTCTACTTCTATCCACAGTTTATCGGCATATCCTGCTTTTTCTTCCTGCTCAGCCAGGTTACGGGGTTTGCCGGGGACGATTCTGTCTACCAGGGAACTGCAGAACCTGTTGGCGGTATTAATCCAGTCGGTGAAAGCAGCTGGTAATTCATTAAATGCGGCCAGTTGAAGCACAATGTCTTTCAGGAGGACGCCATTGTCGACCACCAGTTCAGTAGGTACGATAACAAAGCCGGTATGGCTGCTGCCGCCGAAGAACTGGTATCTCTCCCAGAGAATGGCCAGGAGCTTTCCCGGGAAGCTGGAAGGGACGCCTTCGCTGATCTTCTCCGGAACGTATTGAATCCCTACTTCGGTGGTATTAGATATAATTGTTTGTAAATCAGGCTGATGTACCGTTTTCAGAATTTCAGACCACTCTGCATTCGATTGCAAAACACGGGAAATAGAAGCATTTACCAGGACGCTATCAACCAGTTCACCCTGGGAGATTCCTTTAATATGGGTGGTATAGAGGCCATCCTGCTGGTCGAAATCGCTGGTATCGCCGTCGGTGCTTTTAATGACAACGATGCGGCCCTGGAAGATATCCTGTTTGTTGGCTTTATCTACGAGGTAGTCTACCAGTCCGCGCAAAAGCACGCCAGTACCGAATTGCAGTATTTTCTCCGGGTACTGGAACAGTTTTTCATGAACGCCGGAATCAGCTCTTTTAGTGATGAGCTCTTTGTTAAGTGTTGCTAACATTTACTTCTACTTTGGACAATAAATATAGAATGCGAAATTAACAATTTGAAGCAAAAGGTAACATTTTGTAGTAATTCGCTAATTAAACGGCATAGATTAGCAAAAAGCTATCATCAAATAGTCATAATTGATGGTAGTATTGCTAATATCGATAATGTGAGTACCTGCATTGGCTGGAAAATAAGTAATTTTGCAGCCTTAAACTATTTTAAAAATGAGCAAGCATGGAAAAGTGCTGGTTGCCATGAGCGGCGGTATTGATAGTACTGTAACGGCGCTGATGTTGCATGAACAGGGTTACGACGTGGTGGGAATCACCATGAAGACCTGGGATTATGCATCGGCAGGCGCCAGCAAGAAGGAGACCGGCTGCTGTAACCTGGATTCATTCAATGATGCGCGCGCAGCAGCGGTGCACCACGGATTTCCTCACTTCGTACTGGATATCCGCGATGAGTTCGGCGACTTTGTGATCAATAACTTCGTAGACGAATATATTGCAGGACGCACGCCTAATCCGTGTGTGCTCTGTAATACACATATCAAGTGGCGCGCCCTGATGAAGCGTGCCGATGCACTGGATTGCGAATTTATTGCCACTGGTCACTATGGCCAGATTCGTCAGCACGATAACGGCCGTTATGTTATCAGCAAAGGAATAGATGAATTAAAGGACCAAAGCTACGTATTGTGGGGTATCCAGCAGGATGTATTAGCCCGTACGATATTGCCGTTAGGTAAGTACCGTAAAACAGAGATCAGGCAGATGGCCTTCGATTTCGGTTACCCGGAACTGGCAAAGAAAGCAGAGAGCTATGAGATCTGCTTCGTGCCGGACAATGACTACCGCGGCTTCCTGAAACGTAAAGTAGAAGGACTGGAAGAAAGGGTAGATGGCGGTAACTTCGTTCTGGCAGATGGTACGATTGTGGGTAAACACAAAGGTTATCCTTTCTATACCATCGGGCAGCGTAAAGGGCTGGAAATTGCCCTGGGTCGTCCTGTATTTGTTACAGAGATTATCCCGGAAACCAATACCGTAGTATTAGGTAATGAAGATGAACTGCAGAAAAATGAAATGTTTGTAAGCGGTATCAACATGGGTAAATACGATACCATCCAGGATGGCATGGAATCAATTACCAAAATCCGTTACAAAGATAAAGGTGCCCTCAGCACCCTGCATAATGAAGGAGGCCTCGTAAAAGTGAACTTCTTCGAAAATGTGAAAGGTATCGCACCCGGACAATCAGCCGTTTTCTATGAAGGCGATGATGTCGTAGGTGGCGGTATCATCCAGCGTGCAACATCTATCTAACACGATATATCACAACATTAAAATCCGTCTTTACTTAGTAGAGGCGGATTTTTTTTATTTATCCCACTTTCTCTAACGCACCATTACCTGCAACGGCCTCTTTTATTCTTTTTCGCTGTTGAATACCAAAGGTTAGCAGCGCATCATAAACCGCCTGCGCCTCCAGGGCAAATGGCGTGATTGCATAAGATACTGTAATCGGCTTAGTGTTATTAACCGTTCTGGTGATAAGCAGATTCTGCTCCAGTTCCAGCAACTCCTTCGTCAGCACTTTAGGAGAAATACCCACCACTACTTCCTGCAAATCTTTGAACCTTTTTTCTCCGAATTCCAATTGCTGGAGAATACAGATCTTCCATTTACCACTTAATAACTCAATCGCATCTCTTAATGCCAGCCTCGCTTCTTTGCAAAGC
Source organism: Chitinophaga sp. Cy-1792 (assembly GCF_011752935.1). Classification (NCBI taxonomy): domain Bacteria; kingdom Pseudomonadati; phylum Bacteroidota; class Chitinophagia; order Chitinophagales; family Chitinophagaceae; genus Chitinophaga; species Chitinophaga sp. Cy-1792. The sequence continues at coordinate 1,840,752 of NZ_VWWO01000001.1, read as the reverse complement.
ATCTCGTTCCCAAATTGAATAGAGATCATAGTAAATAATGTTACTTTCCTAAAGGTAAGTGATAATGAAGATAATATGCCCTCACTGTAGCTTTGCACCATACAATAAAAACTGAATTATGAAAATCACATTAGTAGCCAATATCTCCGCAAACGGAAAAGTATTATTATCTGAAAATCAACACCATCAGGCACCACCGGCAGCAGTGAGCAGCTTTATAGAAGTAGCCATGCAGGCAGGCAATATGGTCCTCGGCAGAAAAACCTTCGAATTTATCCAGCGACTTCCTGAAGAAATGAAAGGATTCCTCGCAGGACTGGAAGTTGTAATACTTTCCGGCACCCTGCACGATACCCCTGCATATAAGGTGGTAAATACTGCCGAAGCAGCTATCAACTACTTAAAAGACAAAGGATTCGAAAATATTGCTGTAGGTGGCGGTACAGAAACCTATAATGCATTCCTGAATGAAAACTTACCGACTGATATATATTTCAACTACATCCCACTTATTACCGGTAACGGCGGGGAACTGGGTACCAATTTTAACCTGGAAGCCGCTTACAATCTGAAAGCACATAAGCTGTTAACGGATAGCATTATGCAGTTGCATCTGACTAAAGCATAAACGTATTTGTTATCCAATAAAAAATCCGACGCAAATATTTACGTCGGATTTTTTTATTGGATAACAAATAAGGCTGGTATCACAAATTGTGACACCAACCTTAATTGTCATTTTACTCTTTCCTTAAGCTGCTGATTATCGGTGTTGCAAATTTTGTTATAGGTATAGTCACTGGATTAGTAATAAAATCTACATCTGTTTCCAGGCGATACAGCAATGCCGTTAGCTCCAGGAAGTGCGCCCCATCCTGATCTGCCACCATTCGGGTACCATTTCTCCAGGTATCAGACCTATACAACACTACACCATATGCATCACAGTAAAAGAATGACACTGAACCATCTGCAACATCTTTGTCTGCCTGCAATCGCAAAAGATTAATATTGGCTTCATTAAAAGTATACCATCTTTCATCAGACATGACGAGCGTTTTCCATTCATCTGTTCCATATTTTAACCTGAATGCTCCTTTCTCTTTATTTACTGAAATACAAAACGAATCCCGCCCATTCACATAGTGTAAGATAGTCGTACTATCCGCTTCCATTCTATGTTCGACCTGATAATTTTCAAAACAGACACTATCCTTTCTAACAATCATATACCTGACCTGCTGAATACAATTTTCAATTAACCTGTTATGTTGTTTATGATCTGGTTCCTTACAGGATAAAAATGCAACTACTGTGAATAAAGTTATTGCTAACTTGTACATAATACTTTTAGATTATTTAATTAACCAACGTTAATGCCTCAACACCTTTGCCAGATTGCTGTTTTCCCGAACGGTATGCGATAAAAAAACTCCCGCACGAATTGGTTTATCATTCTTAAAATCAGTGACTATAGCAGTCCCATAATTCATTCCTTTTTGAAACGGTGCTCTTACTTCATCCTCCAAAAGTCCGGCACCGGTCAGTTTCATTTTCCTCCTTTCAATACAAACCCACCTTGTCCACTTGAAGTCGTTAACATAGGTGAACACATCTGCACTATCTTTTCCATAGCATACCAGGAAGTTAATAAATCTTGTCACCTCGCCACTTCTCCTTTCTTCTATTACAGACCAATTTTCACCTCGGGCATTTTCGTCATTTAATACCTGTAAGAATAATTGACGCGGACTTTTTTCTTCTAATAAACTTTCATCTATAGGAAACCAAGCTGAAAAATAGTCCTCTTCCACATATGCATCCCGTTCTTTTTCCTGCGCATCACTTATCAGATCATTATAAGCAGTTTTGCAAGATAAATTCCAGCGTAGCACAAACGCTGTATCCAGTGGGGCTTTATTCAAAGGTGTAAAGCACATTGCCAATAAAAGAGAAGCTAAAAATTTCATAGGTAACGTATTTATGTTACAGTCATCGCTGATTCAGTGCAAACAATGTCAATAGTTCACCAATCCGCCTGCAGTTCATTGACGAGATCCCCCATTGGGATCATTATAAGATCTGACTATCATTTTCCTGTAACAATATTATAAAGCAAATCCGGGGCAATCCCTGTTTCAGGATCATCTGGTGTCAATATCATTAATTGGAGTGTGCTATCTTTTTTTAGCAACAATAAATCCATAGGAAATTTAGCGGTAACGCCGAAGAGTCTATCTGGTCCAACTACAAAAATATCAAATGGTTCTTCAGCTTCATACCTGATGGACATATTTTTACAAATTAGATAATCGCTAATGATACTATCATTTTTTACTATATGCTGTAATGAATCACCGGCAAGGGTCATATAAATATGAGCGACTGGTTTACCCTGCACTGAACGATATTTATAGGTAAAGAAGAGTGCATTAGGAAAAGTATTATATATCACGAAACTGGAACTATAAACGCTTCTATTACTTACTTCCAACACTTTGCTTAATGAGGAATCGCTATTGAGATCTATTCTATAGCTTACCAGACGATATTTGCCATCAAAATGAAAAACGAAAACGGGATTTCTGTTATGACTTTGATAGGAGACTCCATTGCTCAACTTATCAGCATACTTATCGGAGATCAGGTGATAGTCACTCGATAATACAGCTGAGATATGCATAGGGTTATTAGCGGAATCTTGTAGGAGGCTCCAAAAAAGTTCCAATATGATGGTACAGAAAATCAAGATAAAAATGCCTCGAGCTACCCTTCTCCTCTTGCGTTTATTCTGCTCATTTTCCCACATATAATATCATTTTTTGTTGTTTATAATGCCAGAACTGGCGCGACCACATCTCACATACTTCTTAACAGGATATCAGTACTTTATCTAATAAAAACGAGGAACCAATCATCTATCAATCACCTTAATTACTAAACAGAAGTAATCAGGCATAATAACATCTGAAATTCATCAGGTTTTCGAAAAATAACATATCTTTTTTCAGGGCACAATCAAAATAATTTTTGTGTTATTGACAATTATTCCGAAATAATTAAGGCTTCATTTAAATTAAAACATACGCTATTTATAGCCCCTATTACATATTTGATGTAGAGAAAAAATAAATACGCCAGCACTATTATAAACAAAAAGGATATCATGATGATATCCTTTTTTAATGGTATTACAATGTCTTATTCTTATCTACTACCTCGTAAATTTCACTGCAAACATCGTATCGGCACCATTACCATAATCCGTAATAATCCGCAAATATTTATCTTCATTAACAAATCTCAATATGACGACTGATTTCCAGGTAAATATTGTTAAATACATTAGTTATCACCAGCAAATCCACTGAGGTTTCTACCTTTTCAGTTTTAGCCCAAAGCACGCAATCAGCTACGTCTTCTTTGAATTGTGAAATAGCATCATGGCATAGCAATGTTATCAAGTATTCATTGGAGGTTTGAATAGCATAATCATTAATAATTCCCAGGCTATTGTATACCTTATCCACCCAATACAAATCTTCAGTATTGGCATCAGCTATCAGGGAATCTATATCTACTACTGCATATGGAGCGCAGTGCGGGTCAAATAATGCAGCCCACTGCTTTATGTTGGCTGGATCAAACAATAAATCAGTGTTCAATATATAGGTTAGCAAATCTTTTTCTTCTTCAAAGAATAACCAGTTACTATTATTACCTATCAACACCTTATCAGCATAATTTTCTGAAATATCCGCCCCTGAAACAGTATAATACGATTTTGCCGAAAAAATAATTTTGCATAAATATTTACGAAACTTTTCCGAGATCTCTGATTCTTCCATGTCAGCTATAGTATTGCTAGATAAAAAAAGGGATATCTTGAGATATCCCTTTTTCAAATTATTATATTTTTATCATTTCTACCTCGTAAATTTCACCGCAAACATCGTATCGGCACCATTACCATAACCAGTAATAATCCCGCCTTCCTGACGCTTTAAATCACTGTTTGCTTCGATAAAATCAACTACATCCTCATTCTCTGCACGAAACACAGAACAGGTAATATAAATTAATGATCCACCAGGTTTTACAAACGATACAACGTTAGCGGCTATACGCTTTTGCAGGTCGGAATATTTTGTAATTTCTTCTTTTTTAAAGAAAGATAAATTTTCCGGCGTTCTGCCCCAGGTACCGGAACCGGAACAAGGTGCGTCTAATATAATCCCATCAAAACTCACTTTCCCCATCGTACCCGGAAACGCAGGATTGGTAAGGTCTGCCACACGCTCTTCATAATTTTTGACACCTGCTGCTGCAAAGCGTTTCTGTAGATTTTCCAGGATAGACCTTCTCACATCACTTACCAACAGCTGCACACCAGGCTCCTGATCTTTCAGTAAAATAGATTTACCACCACTTGCTGCACAGCAATCCCACCAGCGTTCACCCTTACGCGGTTTGAATAACAACCCCGTTTGCTGGCTGCTGGCATCCTGTACTTCATACCAGCTTTTCTCCGGTAATAACTCTTCAATCTTGGTACCATTAGGCAAGGCAAGTGTTGTCTTATTCTCCCACAGCTGATAATTGATGCCAGCTTTATCAAGAATAGCCAATACTTTCTCCTGCTTATTATTCCTGATACGTATGTAGAAATGCGGTTGTTGCAGATAACTTTTCGCGAATGCGTCCGCATCAATTCCTGCGGAAAGCTCGTCTGCAAAAGGAAACAGTGCTGCTGCATCCAAAGGCCCGCTACCGCTCAGTTTCAACTTCTCTTCCAATGAAGCATTCACCGCCGCGTTCCATTCAGGCTTCAGCTGTGCCAGCAAATCGCTGGGCGTATTTTCACATAAAAACGTACCTAATAACAAACGCTCCGATACGTCCGTGTCATGCTTCCACCATCCCAAACGGTAGTAGTGATAGACCAGCTGCGAAATCCAACGTCTGTCGCGACTCCCCATCTGCGGATGCTGCTTAAAAAATGCTTTCAGAAAATGATGCAACGGCGGATCGCCCTTATAGGCATTGATAACTTTTGTTGCTGATAATAGATAACTGTCCCAACGGCTCATGCCACGAAGATAAGGCTTTCCCACACCGGTGCGCTATTTAATCACATCTTTCCGGTTTTTGGAGGCTGCCTTCGGCAGCCTCCAAAAACCGGAAGTTCTCTCCCCGCCAACGGCGGGGAGAGAACTTCCGGAGAGTAAATCCAATAAAAAAGGCCGTCTCTACTAAGTAGAAACGGCCAATATGTAATTCTAAATACTATCAGATTAGAGCTTCAGCAGTGCTTTCAGCGGATCTTTACCGAACAGCAGCTGCTCAGGATTTTCCAGCATTTCTTTCACACGTACCAGGAAGCTTACTGACTCACGACCATCGATGATACGGTGATCGTAGCTCAGCGCAATGTACATCATCGGACGGATCACCACCTGACCATTCACTGCCATCGGACGCTCCTGGATTTTGTGCATACCCAGAATCGCAGACTGAGGAATGTTGATGATTGGCGTACTCATCAGAGAACCGAATACACCACCATTCGTGATAGTAAAGGTACCACCGGTCATTTCCGGCAGCGTCAATTTGTTATCACGCGCTTTGGTAGCGAGGTTCAGTACTTCTTTTTCGATGCCGGCCATATCCAGACTCTCCGCATTACGGATAACAGGTACTACCAGTCCTTTAGGAGCTGATACTGCGATAGAGATATCACAATAATCGTGGTATACCAGTTCTTCTCCATCGATGTAAGCGTTTACAGAAGGGAATTCCTGTAATGCAAAGCAACATGCTTTCGTGAAGAAGCTCATAAAGCCCAGGTTCACTTCATGTTGTTTCTTGAACACCTCTTTATATTTAGCACGCAGCGCCATGATTTCTGTCATATCTACCTCGTTGAAGGTAGTCAGCATAGCGGTGGTGTTTTTAGCTTCCACCAGACGGCGGGAAACGGTTTTACGCAGGTTGCTCATTTTCTCGCGACGTTCGCCACGGGAGAACATTTCCTGACCGATAGCCACACCTGGATTCTGCAATGCAGCATATACATCATCTTTTACGATTTTGCCATGTGCACCGGTACCTTTAATTGTAGATGGATCAACATGTTTGTCAGCAATAACGGCCGCAGCAACAGGCGTTGCTTTGATATCGTTAGGAATGCTGGTTACAGGCGCCTGCTGAACGGATGGTTTTGCAGGAGCTGCTGCCGGTGCAGGAGCCGCCGCAGGTGCTTTACCTGCTGGTCTTGCAACGTCGGTATCTATTTTGCAGGCTACATCCCCGATTTTCAGGGTATCACCTTCTTTTGCAACGAGGATCAGCTTACCTGCTTCTTCTGCATTCAGTTCGAAGGTAGCTTTTTCAGATTCCAGCTCACAAATCACTTCATCACGCTCTACGTAGTCACCATCGTTTTTGGTCCATTTCACTAAAGTAACTTCACTGATAGATTCACCTACTGTAGGAACCTTCATGTCAATTACCCCTTTGTTTACGGCTGGTGCTGCTGCTTCAACTGGTGCAGCCGCAGGTGCTGGCGCAGCTTGTGCCGCTGCCGGAGCAGCTGATGCTGCCGGTGCTGCCGCATCTGTATCAATGGTGCAGGCAACATCTCCGATTTTCAGGGTAGCGCCTTCTTCCGCATTCGCCGCAATTTTCAGTACTCCCGCCTTCTCTGCATTCAGCTCAAAGGTGGCCTTCTCTGATTCCATTTCACACAGTACTTCGTCCTGTTGCACATAATCTCCATCTTTTTTCAACCATTTCGCAATTGTTACCTCGCTAATAGATTCGCCTACCGTAGGGACTTTGATTTCGATAACCATATTTTATCAGTTGATGGTGAACCTGTTATTGACTGTCTTGAAAAGACTTACGCTCTGGAAATGTCTAACAGTTAATAACAGGTATCTGTTTTATTAGTTTGAATATTTTATTAGATGTTAAAAGCGGTATCAATGATCTGCTGTTGTTCGCGGGCATGCACTTTAGCATAGCCGGTGGCAGTAGATGCACTTGGATTACGGCTGATAACACCGTAGTTGATCTGTTTCAGGTTCATCTGGAGGTAAGATGCAGCGCCCATGTTCAGCGGCTCTTCCTGTACCCAGAAGAAGGTAGCTCCCTTATATTTGGCAGCGATAGCTTCCAGTTGTTTAACCGGCAGCGGATACAGCTGTTCCAGACGTACAATCGCCACATCTTTGCGGTCTTCTTTCGCCTGTTTGTCGCTCAGATCAAAATACATTTTACCTGTACAGAGCAATACTTTCTTCACCAGTGAAGTATCCTGGATATATGGATCGTCCAGTACTTCTTTAAATCCACCCTGGGTAAATTCTTCCATGGTAGAATAAGCACCCACATGACGCAGGTTCGCTTTTGGAGAGAAGTTGATCAGTGGCTTACGGAACTGCCATGTCAGCTGACGACGCAGCGCATGGAAGAAGTTAGCCGCAGTGGTAATATTGGTTACTACCATGTTTTCTTCTGCACATTGTTGCAGGAAACGCTCAGGACGCGCGTTGGAGTGGTCTGGTCCACCACCTTCATAACCATGAGGCAGTAACATCACCAGGCCATTCTGGGTTGTCCATTTCTGCTCTGCACTGCTGATATACTGGTCAATCACTGTCTGTGCTCCGTTTACGAAGTCACCATACTGTGCTTCCCAGATAACCAGGCTGTTAGGCGTTGCCATAGCATAACCATATTCAAAGCCTAATACACCATATTCACTGAGGAGTGAGTTGTAAATTCTGAATTTACCCTGTTCAGGAGCCAGTTCACCTAAACGGCTGTAGGTCGCATTGGTGTTCTCATCGAACAGTACCGCATGACGGTGAGAGAAAGTACCGCGTTTCACGTCTTCTCCACTCATTCTTACGTCTCTGCCTTCTACCAGCAGACTGCCATACGCCAACAGTTCACCTGTAGCCCAGTCTACCTTACCTTCTTCCTGGTAGAGCTTAATTTTATCCTGCAGCAGTTTGCTCACCTTACGTAAAGGAACAAAGTCTGAAGGCCATTTCATCAGGCCATCAAAAAGACGTTTGAATTCATCTTCGTTGATAGCTGTTACCGGCGACTGGTCAAAATCCTGCGGCGTTGCCTTACGCAATGCCTGCCACCATTCTTCCGGTTTCTGGTTCACATAAGGCAGCGGATGTTGTTTAACCTCATCCAGACGCGCCTGCAGCTCATCCCAGAATCCTTTTTCCATTTCTTTTGCCAGCGTCTGTGCATCGGCTTCGCCGTTCTGCAGCAGGAACTGAGTATATACCTCGCGTGGGTTCTGATGCTTGTCGATCAGTGCATATAAGCTAGGTTGTGTAAACTTAGGCTCATCACCTTCGTTGTGACCGTGTTTACGGTAACAAACCATATCAATATATACATCTTCATTAAACTCCTGACGGTAACGGGCTGCCAGCTGAGATACTTTTACTACCGCTTCTGCATCGTCGCCGTTTACGTGGAATACCGGCGCCTGCACGATAGATGCAACGCTGGTACAGTAGTCGGAAGAACGTGCATCATCAAAGTCAGTGGTGAAACCAATCTGGTTATTAATCACAAAGTGAATGGTACCACCTGTGTAGTAACCTTTCAGTTTGCTCATCTGTGCCACTTCATAAACGATACCCTGACCTGCTAAAGCCGCATCACCATGGATGAGGATAGGCAGGATCTTATCGTAGTCGCTGTTATAAATAACATCCGCTTTGGAACGGGAGAATCCGATCACAATCGGATCAACCACTTCCAGGTGGGATGGGTTAGGCATCAGCTGCAGGTTTACCTGTTTGCCATAGGCTGTCTCCACCTGAGAACGGAACCCAAGGTGATATTTCACGTCGCCGCTACCCATGGTCATGTCCGGAACCGCCAGCCCTTCAAATTCATTGAAGATCTGTTCGTAGGTTTTACCAAGGATATTAGCCAGTACGTTCAGACGGCCACGGTGTGCCATACCGATCACAGACTCCTGTACACCATATTCAACAGCCTCGCTGATCATAGCATCCAGTGCAGGAATGGTAGATTCGCCACCTTCCAGACCGAAACGTTTCTGTCCTATATATTTAGTGTGTAAGAATTTTTCGAAGATCACACCCTGATTCAGTTTCATCAGGATACGACGACGTTTTTCCAGTGATAACGGTGTGCTCATGGCTGCTTCATACTCTTTCTCGAGCCATTTAGCTTTATCACGGTCATTAATATAGGTATATTGAATACCTACTGAACCAGCGTAGATCTTATTCAGGAATGCCAGAATATTCTCTAACGTGGCTTTGCCGAGGCCAAGGAAGCTACCTGCAAAGAACTCCGTCTTCAGGTCAGCATCGCTCAGATCGAAATTGGTGATTTCGAGGCCGGCTTTTCTGTCTTTTCTTTCGCGAATTGGATTGGTTTTGGCGATCAGATGGGCTTTTTTGCGATATGCCTGGATAAGGCGATATACACCAAACTCTTTTACCAGCTGGTCGTTGGTCACCGGTGTCCCTCCTCCTGCAACTGCCGGTGCAGCGGGTCCCGCCTTACCATTAGCGTTGGATACTGCAAAATCAAACCCTTCAAAAAATTTTACCCATTCTGGGTCTACGGAATTAGGGTCTTTGCGGAAATCCTGATATAAAGATTCTATGTATGCAGGATGCGAGTTGGTGACAAATGAGAAGTCCTTCATTTACAACGAGTTTTGCTGATCTTCAGTTCAAATACTTTTCTGTTGATTCCCATCATCATATAGGTAGATTTCCCACATTATACAATGTATGGGAATGCAAATATCGCTCGTTTTTCATTACAGAGTATGTAAAAAATTATAAAATAATAAGCAGATTTATTATGTAGAAGATACCGATCAATCACTTATATTTGCACCTTTATCGGTAGGGGAATTTTATTTTGTACTTTATTAGAAAAAGTATTACCTTTGCCGTCCGAAACTTGAAATTTGAAAAATGGCAAACCATAAAGCAACGAAAAAAGACGTACGTCAGAGCAAAAAACGTAATGAACGTAACCGTTACTACGGTAAAACTACCCGTAATGCCATCCGTGACCTGAAAGCGATTACTGAGAAAGCGGCAGCGGAGAAAGAATTGTCAGATGTAGCTTCTATGATCGACAAATTGGCTAAACGTAACGTTATCCACAAAAACAAAGCTGCAAATCTGAAAAGCAAGCTGGCTAAGAAGGTAGCTTCTCTGGCTTAATTGCTTCAGTAACAATATTTATAGCTCTTCCTCTCAAGGGAAGGGCTTTTTGTTTTTTTAATCCAGTTATATGAGAAATAATTATAGTATATGCGGAGACTCCCCCGCATTTTTTCGCATTTCAGGTAGAAAAGTCCTGCTTCTAGCCATTTTCACCGCCCTATTACCACTTATCTCCAATAGCCAGGACCTCCAGACACGCTACGAAAAAACAAACGGCAACGAAACCGCCACCTACCCCGAAGTCATCCAATACTACCAGGCACTCGCCAAAAAGTTCCCACAGATAAAAATCATGGAAATGGGCCCCACCGATGCCGGACATCCACTACACCTGGTCATCTACAGCCCATCCAAAGACTTTAACTTCTCCAGCCTCCGGAAGAAAAATAAACGTATCATCCTCATCAATAATGGTATCCACCCTGGCGAACCCGACGGTATCGACGCATCCATGATGCTCCTCCGCGACATCGCCCAGGGAAAAACCCATCTCCCCGACAATATCATTCTCGCCGTAATTCCTGTTTATAATATTGGCGGCGCACTCAACCGTAGCGAATTCTACCGCGTAGACCAGAACGGCCCCGATGCCTTCGGCTCCCGCGGAAATGGCCAAAATCTCGACTTAAACCGCGATTTTATTAAAAATGATTCTAAAAATGCCCGCAGTTTCGCCCAAATCTATCACCTCACAGATCCCGACGTATTTATCGATAACCACGTAAGCAACGGCGCTGATTATCAACATATCATGACATTATTGCCCACCCAGCACGATAAACTGGGCGGCCCGATGGGTGAATTCATGCAGCAACAATTCACACCCGGACTCTACCATTTAATGAAAGAAAAAGGCTACGACCTGGTGCCATATGTAAACCACTTCGGCGAAACACCTGACAGCGGCTGGGTAGAATTCAACGATTCTCCCCGCTACTCCTCTGGCTATTCCACCCTGTTCCACTCCTTCGGCTTTGTTCCGGAAACTCATATGCTGAAGCCTTATCCACAACGCGTAAAAGCTACCTACGCCCTGATGGAATGCTTCATTAAATTCACCTCCGACAACAGCACCACCATCCGCGACCTCCGCGCCGCCACCAAAAAAGCAGTGCTTACCCAACAAAAATTCCCGCTGGAATGGAACGCTGATATGTCCAGGTACAGCATGATCACCTTCAAAGGGTTTACCGCCGGGCATAAACCCAGCGATATCAGCGGACTGCCACGCCTCTACTACGACCGCACCAAACCTTACGAGCGCCAGGTGAAGTTCTACAACTACTTTAATGCCGGCAATTATGTGGAAAAACCTACCGCCTATATCATCCCGCAAGGCTGGTGGCCGGTGATCGACCTGCTGAAAAATAATAATGTTTCCATGCAGCGCCTCTCCCGGGATACGACTATCCTGGTAGAAGTCTACCATATTGCCGACTACAAATCCTACAACAAACCTTTCGAGAAACACTTCCTTCATACGGATGTAAAAGTGACTACCACCAAGGATTCCATGCATTTCCGCAAAGGGGATTACTATATCCCGATGAACCAGGTAGCTAACCGCTTCCTCATCGAAACACTGGAGCCAACCGCCGGCGACTCCTACTTTGCCTGGAATTTCTTCGACGGCATCCTGGGCCAGAAGGAAGGTTACAGCCCTTATGTGTTTGAAGACACCGGCTACGAGTGGCTGAAACAGCACCCGGATGTGCAAAAAGCCCTGGCAGAAAAGAAAGCAACAGATACAGCCTTCGCTAACAACGCATCAGCCCAGTTACGCTGGGTATTTATGCAGTCGCCTTACGCCGAACCGGATTATCTGAGGTATCCGGTGTATAGAGTGAGATAATATCTACCTAAAAAATAATTATTTGCGGAGAATAACGGGCTTATTCTCCGCAAATTATGCGGAGAATAAATTCAAACCTACGTCAAAAAGCACAATTTGACTCAATAAATTCAGTATAATTCATACCGGATAATTTAGACTTTGGGTAACGCCCTATCTTTGTAAACTACCTCAAACTTATACCAGTAGTCTCTTACAGCAGCCATAATAAAAAAAGGCTCACCCTCATTTACCTGTACCTTAACAGCATAAAAAGAGGTAAAAGGATAAGAACTGACACCCACCCTGATTGACAGCTGGAACATATCATTATCGAGTGGAAATCTTCGTAAGGTGGATGCAATGGAAAGGACATGGAACCCAGCAGCGGTCAATCGCTTTATCCAATGTTTTTTTACATAAAGCTGCCGGAAATATAAACCCAAAATGTTGGTTGTCAACACTGCCAATACAATAAGGGGAAATGTCATCATAGATAATAAGAGGATTTACACCCTCTCCACCACCATCACACTATGTTGCTCACCGAAATAATGATTATAAATCAATATTTTCTTAAAATCTGCCGGTAGAGAAGGAATCATAGGGAAAAGCTGTGCCGGTACTGTTCCATTCTTCAACAATGCTGCCGCCAGCCATAGCGCAAACGCTCCGGCAGTTTCATACTCTCCGCAGAGATGTTTGAAAGGCAGTCCTGGTTGAGGAAGTACCTCATTTAATACGGTATAATAATCTTCATGATTAATATCGCCGTTGGTACCGCTAAGGATCAGGTCTGCATCGGCGCCCAGTTCCTGTAGGGTTGCTGAAAGTCGCTCCAGGGAAGGTTTATACAATAGCTTACAGGCACTTACTGCTGCCAGCGATTTTGCGGTAGGCGCATTGCCCAAAACGAAAAATGTACTGCCTTCTCCGGATATCGTTCCGGGAAGATATTCATCGTATATGGCACTGCTGTTTACAGGGGATGTACGCCAGTGGCCGATACGGCTTTTAATGAAAAAATGCTCCGGCGTCATCTCTTCAAAAGCGCCGGTGAGCGTATGTGTATACCCTTCATTCAATAACATCATGCTATCGATCAGGGCATTTTCAAAGGAAAAACCTCTGTGTACAAAAGTATTATTGTAGTCGGTACCTTTCTGCTGTAAGGCTATCAGGCCGTTTACGGAATTGTAGGTAGACTGAATAAACGGGGTTGGATTGAGCGCAGTCTCTTTATACTGCTCTATCTCTTTTATAAATTTTTCGGTATCCTGTAGGCTGCCTTTGCCGGTGCCGGTTACAATAGGGCCGGGGGTTTCCACTCCGCTTTCCGACAGACATTTCAAGGCGGTGGTCAGTCCCATTTTCAGTACCCGCGTCATACGACGTAAGCTGTTACCGGGAACAAATGGCTTATAGTCTGGTTCCAGACATACAAATCGGTTGCTATCCGTCTGCACTAACGGCGCGTCAATAAAATCTCCATCAAATGTATGCTGGGGAGATATTGCAGCCATTCCTTGAATATAACACTTAACCTTCATATTTGCTGAGTACCAGGGAGGCATTGTTTCCTCCGAAGCCAAAAGAATTTGAAATTACATTTTTAATCAGGACTCCTTCCTGCAGCTGGGTAACCGGTTCAATCTGCAGCTCTTCCATTTTCTCTGTAAAATTGAGATTGGGGAAGATGATCCCGTTTTGTATTGCTAGTATGGCATAGATGGCTTCAATAGCACCGGCTGCCGCCAGTGTATGGCCTGTAAAGGGTTTCGTGGAACTGAACGGCGGAACTGCTGTTCCGAAAAGCCGCTCCAGTGCACGTCCTTCTGAAATATCATTATTCAGCGTGGCAGTACCATGTACATTGATATATTGCACGTCTTCCAGGGTTCTGCCACTCATCTCCAACGCCTGTTTCATGGCGGCATAGGCGCCATCTCCTTCCGGCGATGGGGAAGTAGGGTGAAAGGCTTCGTTCGTATTGCAGAATCCACTCAGCTCCGCCAGAATAGTACTGTTGTTAGCTTTCGCGAATGACTCGCTTTCCAGCACCAGGTACGCAGCGCCTTCTCCGAGATTGAGGCCGGTACGCTGGTTATCGAATGGCCGGCAAAACTGCTTATCCACATTCTTCAGGGAATTGAAGCCATTGAGAGTAAACCTCGTCAGTGCTTCTGTTCCACCACAGATCATCCGCTGGTACAAACCATGCTTAATCATTCTGGCGCCAAACATTAAGGCATTGGCAGAAGAAGAACATGCTGTACTAATAGTGGCAATATGTTCTGTTATACCAACCCTATCGGCTATACGCTGTGTACAATCCGCACAGTCAAGTGTATCAATACTTTGAATGAAATCACCTTCCTTTTCCGGATTAATGAGATCGAAATAAACCTTCTCCGTGTCACACATGCCACCTACTGTGCTGGCATTAATAAAGCCGGTAGGCACATCCTTCACATTACTGATGCCGGCTTGCCTTAATGCTTCCTTTATCGCAATCAGCCCCAGTAAGGTGGTGCGTGTATATCCCTTTTGTACAGGAATTCCAGCCATTTGAAATAAAGCAGCATCATCGTGCTTTACCTCTCCTGTTGGCAGTACAGCTTTGTAAATAGTATCAATATAGTCGGTAAAACCCAGGCCCGTCTTTTGTTGATGAAGGCTTTGAAAATTTCCGGCTACATTATCACCTATGGCGGTGATCATCCCCATCCCTGTAATAAACACTCTTTCCGCCATGCGATAATTTACTTAAGCGGGTTGTTGTTTGGATTGGATAAATTCTGCCATAGATTGAACAGACTGGAGAATTTTACGGCCTTCGCGGGGATCTTCCACCTTGATGCCATATTGTCTTTCCAGCAATACCATCAGTTCCAGTGAGTCGATGCTGTCAAGGCCCAGACCGTCGCCAAATAATGGGGCATTATCATCGATATCAGCAGGTTTGGTGTCTTGCAGATTCAATGCTTCAATAATCTGTTCTTTCAGTTTCTGTTTTAATTCTTCCATAATGTTGTAGGTTTATCAGCTGTCGTTCTGGCAACAGCGTAAAGCCTTGTTAAGTGGTAAAAATACAGTTTTAGTACTGTTTTGAAAATATTTATCAGCTCATTCTCCGTTTTTCAACATAACCGGCTAAAGCCAGCATAAAGAACCCGGTGAACACAAGTCTTAATATATTCTTCCAAACATAGGCGATGTTGCCATTCCTTAAATATATATCATTGATAGCATCCAGTCCCCAGCTAAGTGGCGACAAATGCCCAACTATTTGCATCTTTTCCGGCATGATTTCCAATGGTATCCATATACCGCCTATGGCAGAAAGAATAACGATGGAAATAGCCCCGAAATTCAAGGCCTGGTTAGGTGTCTTAAATACTGTGCCAATCAGGATACCATAGGATGTGGCTGCCAATCCTATAGCGGCCGCTACCAGGAAAGTAGCGCCTGCATCCCGGCCCATTGTCAGTTTAGGCAGATCCAGCAATGGCATTATATACATACCTACCAGCATCATACAATAAAATTGTATTACACAGATGCCTACAAAAAAGAACATCTTGCCTGTCAGTATCTCCAGGTAAGAACCTGGTATCAGCTTCATTCTCAGCAAACTACCATCTTCCCGCTCCCGGATCATATTACCGGCAATAGGAATAACGATAAAGAACATGGCGAAAATACTCCAGGCGGGCACATTATGCTGTACGGAATTGGAAATCACATCAATTCCCTTACCGTTGCCAGTCGCTTCTTCTTTCAGTCCAACCGCCTGCAGGCGGATGGCCATCGTATCATTTTCAGCGGTGGCAGTAGAATCCTTTCGGCGCAATTCCTGTTTGATACGTCCCAGCAACATATCTGTTTCTACCTGTGTCAGGAAGTTATCAATAGCCTGATGAATAGCCCCTTTAAAGGCTTTCTTGGCAGCAGGATCAAAATAGATAATAACATTCAGGGAATCGTTCCCTTTCTTTACAGGCAGGGAAACCGACATGCCCATCCTGTTGGAGATATCATTAACGATCTTATTGGCATTGCTAACGATAGATCCGGTAGCGCCGGCAGGAATGATAATACTTATCTTATAGGTACCGTCGTTTACCAGCTGGCGCGCCGAGGCAACGTCCAGTGCTTTGCCATCAACTGAGTCGATGATGCGGAACTGACCACTGCTTTCCAGGCCTTCGCGTATATATCTTCCTAACTTTCCATGATCATTATCAACCGTAAGAATGTCAAATTTTACTTCCTGGTAATCCTTAAAAGGCGCATCCTGGATCAGTGCCATTACGGTAATCAATATCACCGGCATGACAAACAGTAACGTTAGTCCTGTTTTATCGCGCCTCAA
The DNA here is from genome assembly GCF_011752935.1 of Chitinophaga sp. Cy-1792. Taxonomy (NCBI): domain Bacteria; kingdom Pseudomonadati; phylum Bacteroidota; class Chitinophagia; order Chitinophagales; family Chitinophagaceae; genus Chitinophaga; species Chitinophaga sp. Cy-1792. Next base: position 1,824,290 of record NZ_VWWO01000001.1, on the reverse strand, counting down.
TAGTTGCCATTCTTTTCTTATAGTTGCCAGTAACCGTAACATATCGGAATTCCCGTATAAAAATTAATCTCTCAAAGCATATCCTGTATAATGCAGGAAAACATCCTCCAGGTTCTGACAGTCGGGCAGTGCCGCTATCAGGTCTTCAGGGTTGCCTTGTATAACTTTGCGTCCTTCGTCCATGATGACTACATCATCGCAAAGAGACTGTGCTTCTTCCAGCAGGTGGGACGTATAGAGGATACTATTGCCCTGGCTGTTGTAATCGCGCAGAAACTGGAGTATAACGCTTCTGGACTGAACATCTACGCCAGCTGTAGGTTCGTCCAGCACCAATAATGCAGGCTGATGAAGGATGGCAGCGATGATATTCGCCCTCCGCTTCATTCCGCCTGAATATTTATAAATTTCTTTATTGACACTCTTTTCCAGTCCGAACCGCTCGAGCAGGTCAAGAATTTTTGTCTTTAATGTGTTGCCTTTAAAGCCGTAAAGATTGCCGAAGTAAGTCAGATTTTCCAGGGCGCTCAGTTGCGGGTACAATGCAATACGCTGTGGCACAATACCTACGAGACGCTTGATGGCCTCACGATGGCCGCCATCCTGGTGAAGGCCGTTTATCAGCACATTGCCACTGTCGCCCCGTACAAGCCCGCAGAGAATGGAGATCGTCGTCGTTTTACCGGCGCCGTTAGGCCCCAGTAACCCGGCTATACTGCCTTCCCTGAAAGAAAAGGAGAGTCCTTTTAATGTAGGTTCGTCCGCTCCTTTATAGGTTTTGTACAATTCTTTTACATCAATAGCAGCCATATCACTCAATTAAAACACCTTGCTGAGCTTACGGAAGAAAGCTTCTTCAGCGGCGGCGTTACGGAAAAGCATTTCACTCAGGTCGCCATAGGAAACGTTATCGGCACTACGACTTTTACACACCCTGCCGGCGGAAAAGGCGAAATTACGCCACAGGTCACCGATCTGGGTCAGCTCACCTGCCAGCACAGACAACTCCGGTTTATTGAGTTTTTCTGATGCTTCCTGTAGAAATGCAGCATAGATAAAGCGGAAACCAGCACCACCGGTGCCAATTTCTTCCTGCATACGGATAACGTTGCCCAGGTAGAGTCCGGCCCGGCGAGGGTCCAGCTTTTCAGGGTATTTTTTTATTCTTTTTGCTAAAAAACGGATACCATCTACTCCAAACATAGGAATAGGTACTTTCAGCATATAGTGACAGGTTTGTTTGATACCTGCGATAATCGGTTTTTCTAAAGAGACCTCTTTGGGAACACTAACGGGATAATACATTTTTCCTTTAGGCGCCGGAAATCCTTTTGCAAAGCGGGCCTGTGCCAATGCTTCCGGGGATATAGCCGTTACCGTGTCCATCACCGGGTCACTGACCAGGTATTGTCCGTTTTCTTTTCCGTATACCACCAGGTTATGTGCGTTGAAGTGGAAACGGTAAGATTCCGGGAAATAAGTCAGGTAGTATACGCTGGAGAGCATTCCTGCCGGACTTCCTGCTGCCAGGGTATTGTCCAGTGCTGTCATTCCTTTTTCCACGGAGTTGAATTTTTCAACCTGCATTTTAATGCCGAGGCGGTCACATACCCGCTGAAAAATTGCTCCCGGCCAGATCCTGTAGGTAGTTCCTGGCACGCCATTCACCTTTACAAACGGCAGGTGTCCGAAAAACAGGCCTGCTCCGATACCAAAGGCCATGGGCTCACTGATTTGCAAGCCATGGTGGCCCAGAAGGTTGGAGATAACGCCACTTTCGCAATGCGCTGTCTGGGTGTGATGGAAATGAATATCGCTCATAGTTGAATTATGTCGCTATAATTATCAAACGGAGTTCCGGTTGTACGAAACTCCGTCTGATAATTATACTGTTGAATTATTTAATCTGCTGAAGCGCTGTCACACTGATTTTGAAGGCATCCGCGTAACGTTGCAGCATTTGGGGACTCAGTCGTTTAAAGACAGCAGGTTTCATATGTCTTTTCACCTGCCATTGGAATTTGCCGACATAGTTTGCCAGCAATGCCAGGTCCATGATATTTTTTTCCATGTAATAAGCGATCGGACTGATTTCTCCGGCCAATACGCGGTTTCTGGCAGTGTTTACTCTTTCATGCACTTCTTCCCAGGCTTGTCCCAGGGCTACGTTTTCGGGCTCCCACCCTGCACTTTGCACCTGGACGTAATTTCCTGCGTTATCCACCGCATACATAATCTGTTTGAAAGTACCTTCATGCAGGTTATCGCCATCCTGAGGCACCTCATCTTTTTTCATGTCAGCAGTTTTTAAGGGTGATTATTATACAACAGTAATACCGGCATAGGCATAGGAGAAGCGCGCGCTTTCCGGAACCATCATCACAATTTTCTGGCCTTTTTTCAGTTGGCCGGTATTCATCAGTTCTTCCAGCATCAGGTAAGGAGATGCGGTACCTACGTTACCTACATTGGCCAGGTTGGTGAACCATTTTTCCAATGGGATAGGCACGCCGATACGGGTGATTTCCTCATCAATTTTCAAGCGGAAAAATTCGGAAGACAGGTGAGGCAGGAACCAGTCGATTTCGTCGAGGTTGATGCCATAACGTTCTACCATTTGTTTCCACATGACAGCACCGGAAGGAACAATATTTTTTCCGAGTAATCGGGTATCCTGCTTAAAGGAGAAAACACTGTGTTCTGCCCACTCGTCAGGAGTCATATCGATCCATCCTTTGGTAGAACCATCTTCGTTTTTCACGGAACCAGCATACATGCAGGTTTCCAGCTCATGCGCATAAGAAGCAATTTCCACCCAGTCTACACGGAGGGAGATACCATCTTCATTAGGCTTATCAGAGAAATATGCAGCGCTGGCGCCATCGGAGAGCATCCAGCGGAGGAAGTCTTTTTCAAAGGCGATGAAGCCATTTTGTGCCAGGAGGTTTTGTTTATCAGCTTCCGGCTGGAATTTTTCGGCCAGCATCCAGGCGGAGAATTTTTCAGAGCCGGTACTAACTGCGTTGGAAGTGTTTCCACAGCGGATAGACATCCAGGCATACTTGAAGGCTTGCATACCAGCAGCGCAGGCGCCGGTGGCAGCAATAAGTTCAACGGGCTGGCATTTCAGCAAACCATGCACCATAGCGGCATGGTTTGGCAGGAGCTGATCAGGAGAAGTAGTACCACAGGCCAGCAGTTGTAAGTCGCTGATTGGATTTTTCTCGTCAAACAGTGCTTTTACTGCCTCAGCAGTCATTTCGGCATTGGAATGCGTAGATTTTCCGTCCTGGTCCAGTGAGTAGTATCTTGTTTTGATCTTGTTATTACCCAAAATCTTCAAACGCATACGGGAAGGCTTTCCGTCCACCATTCCGAGGATGCTTTCCATTTCTTCATTTTCGACAGGCTTGTTTGGCAAAAATTTGGAAAGCCTGGTAATATATACTTCCTTCATTTGAAAAAAATTCGATCTGATTAAGGTTAGTTACAAAACCTTAGCAAACATCACAATGAAACATGCTTTGATTTGTACACAAATTATAGAGCGTAAATATAAAATTCTAATCTGAATTACAATTATTACGCCATTACCCGAAAAGGGTTATATGGTATGCAGATGATATAGCCAGATCTGCATTTATTTGATTAATTGCGCAGGGAGACGCCTTTGTAGTAGTCTACTTTTCGTTGTAATTCCGCCTTTTTCAGGTTTTTCTTTATAAGGGATGAAATGATCGTAACCGGCGACAGTACGATGATTCCAGGGATCAGCAGGGAACGGTACATGGAAACCCTTGGTTTGCGGGAGGCTTCACCGGGGCCACCTTTGGCGCTAATGAATTTTGCCCAGTAGCGGAAGGCTTTGATACCACGGTCTTCAAGCAAAATAAGGTCAGGAATCAGTTCTACGGCATCCATGGCCAGTAATTCACCTTGCAGCGGCTGCCAGTCTGCCGACTCCAATGCCTTGCCCAGCGGGCCTGCAAAACGCTTGCTGGTAATGATTTCATTTTCCTGAACACCACCCTGTGGCAGGAATCGGGAGGCTTCTTTTTTACCTTTAAACAACCAGCGCAAAACAGTTACCAGGGAAACCAGGTTAGGGGATTTATCAACAAGTACAATATTTCCGGCCAGTTTGGCACCTGCCTTATCAAGATGCTGTTTTACCGTTTCCTGGGCATTGAGCCACATATTACGGCCACCAACGAGGGTTACCACGGTTTTTCCCTTCAGGAGCTTCGCAGCATCACCGCTCTGGAGGAAGGCTGCCGTTGGCTGTGATGGGGACAGGAACCAGGGCTGATACGCCAGCAATACCAGGTCGAAATGCGCGTTAACATCCACTTTCAGCGGCTGAATACCACGAGGTCTTCCCAGTACCGTTTCCGGCATGGTGTCGTAAAAAGTCTCTTTCTTCCAGGGAAATACAAAAGGCTCTACTGGTACCAGTTGCTCATAGGTAACATCCACTTTCCCTTCCAGGGGCGCCAGCACATGATCAACAATCCTTCTAAGTTGTCCGGTTTGAGTATAGTATACGACCAGGACCTTCGGTTTTACATTCATAAAGAAACAGGAGGTTCAAGCTTTTGAAGCTGTAAACTTACAAAAAAGATAGATTGAATTATATGATTTAATAATAATTTGATACAAAGGCAACCTCAAAAGGCAGGGAATTTATATGGGGTAGTAAGCAGGAGATAGATAGTTGGTGGCTTGTGCCCCAGCCAGATACTGCACCAATCGGCTTACATATTTGATGCAGTACCTGGACTAAAGGACTTTAGTTTTTTACCAATCTAAATAACTAAGAATCAGACTTTTTATGATAAGAAATTTGTTAAAATTTTGTAAATATTTTTAATCAATTTTCTTAACAGAGCCCGAACCCGCTATAGAAGAGGATACCTGAGGAGAGCCCTTGTAGGCAATATCTCCGGAACCTGCAATTTTTGCTTTCAGGGAAACGCTCGCATGCACTTTTGCATCGCCGCTACCTGCAATTTTTACTTCTGCATTTTCAGAAAGCAGGTTATCACCAACGAAATTACCTGCACCACCGATACTTACGCTCAAATCGCGGGTCTGGCCGGTCAGTTTGATATCACCGGCACCTGCAATAGCTGCTGTCACTTTAGGTGCATCCAGCTGTCCGGAAATGCTACCCGCTCCGCCAATCTTCACTTCGATGGCATCTTTAGACGTGAATTGCCCGTCCAGCTCAATATCTCCACTACCGGCAACGGCTACCTTACTCAATTCTTCGGTAGAGATATGTATATCGAATTTATTATGTGTCCGCGCACTCAGTTTGTTTTTCAGCCTGATTATCAACTGATCACCGTCTGGTACCAGCTCTATCAGGGGCATAATATTACTTTCCGCATCAATGGTGGCCGACTGTGTAGGGCCCTGTTTAATAAAAACATTCATTCCTGCTTCTACGCGGATGGCCTTAAAAGGAGCCACCGGACGATTTTCTGTGATCACCTGACCGTTTCCTTTGACGGTTCTACCAAATTGATTGCAGGAAGTTAAAAACGTAACAGTGGCAAGGGTTAGGAAGCTAAAGTACCAGCTTATATTTTTTCTCATAAAGGGTATATTAATACCGGAAGATACGGCAGATTTCGGAATTTGGAATTTCAAAATCTGAATTTACCGGAATGACTTTATCTTTGCACCACCATGACAGAAAAGATACTTATCCTCGATTTCGGTTCTCAGTATACACAGCTGATTGCACGCAGCATACGCGAACTGAATGTTTATTGCGAAATTAAACCATGTCTCCAGCCAATTGCCTGGGACGAGTCCATCAAAGGAATTATATTATCCGGTAGTCCGTTTTCCGTAAATGATCCGAATGCACCTACCGTTGATATTGCAGCCATGGCAGCAAAAGTACCGGTACTCGGCGTTTGCTACGGCGCCCAGCTGATGGCCAAAAACTTCGGTGGCGATGTGGCTAAATCCAACATCCGTGAATACGGCCGCGCCTTTATGGAGCACAACGACAAAGAGGAAAAGTTATTATATGATATCTCCGGGAAAAGCCAGGTTTGGATGAGTCACTCCGACACCATCAAACGCATCCCTGAAAGCTTCGAAATAATCGCTACCACCGAAAATATCCCGGTTGCTGCCTTCAAAAGCACTTCCGTAGCGGCTAACCCTATCTACGGCCTGCAATTCCACCCGGAAGTAACCCACTCCCTGGAAGGAAAACAGATCATCCGTAACTTCCTGCTGCATGTTTGTGGTTGCACCCAGGACTGGACTCCTGCTCAATTCGTTCAGGAAACCATCGCCAAAATTAAGGAACAGGTAGGCGACAAACGTGTGGTAATGGCCCTCAGCGGTGGCGTAGATAGTACCGTAGCAGCTGAACTGATCCACAAAGCCATCGGTAAAAACCTGTTCTGCATCTTCGTAGACAATGGTTTGCTCCGCAAAGACGAATATGAAACCGTACTCGAGTCCTATAAACATATGGGCCTCAACGTGAAAGGTATCAACGCAAAAGAACTTTTCTACGGTCAGCTGGACGGCGTTTCCGATCCTGAAAAGAAACGTAAGATCATCGGCCGCCTCTTTATCGAGGTATTCCAGCACGAAGCTGCCGAACTGAAAGATATTTCCTTCCTCGGACAAGGAACCATCTACCCGGATGTAATCGAATCCGTTTCTGTTAACGGTCCTTCAGTTACCATCAAATCACACCACAACGTAGGTGGCCTTCCTGAAAAAATGAATATGCAGCTGGTAGAACCACTTCGCTTCCTCTTCAAAGACGAGGTACGCCGTGTAGGCCGCGAAATCGGTATCAGCGACATCTTCCTGGCACGCCATCCTTTCCCTGGTCCGGGCCTGGCTATCCGTATCCTCGGCGCTATCACTCCTGAAAAAGTAGATATGCTCCAGCAGGCAGATGCTATCTATATCGACGGACTGCGTGAAGCTGGCCTCTACGACAAAGTATGGCAGGCAGGTACCATCCTCCTCCCGGTACAAAGCGTAGGTGTTATGGGCGACGAACGTACCTACGAGTTTACTGTAGCGCTCCGCGCTGTAACCTCCGTAGATGGTATGACCGCCGACTGGGCACATCTTCCGTACGAATTCCTGGCAAAAATGTCGAACGATATAATCAACCGCGTTAAAGGTATTAACCGCGTTGTTTATGATATCAGTTCCAAGCCACCTGCTACTATCGAGTGGGAATAACGGGCAAAAGGAACCAACAATAACCGATCGGCACAACTTATGCAGTAGCTGCCGGTCGGTTGTTAAATTTTATGTCACAGCACAAACTGCCAATTGTTATGAACCTGTCTTTTTCTATAAAACACCTGTTTGCCGGAATGGCCATAGCGGTCGCATTCAGCGCCTGCTCTTCTTCTAAAAAAGCCGTTTCCAAAACTTCCAACCCGGCAAACGTTACCACCAACAAACCTGTCGAGAAAAAACCTGAACCACCAAAAGTGGATAAAAAAATCCCTTTTAATGTTCCGGCTTTCGCCAGAGATGTTAAAAGAAGCACCTACAACGTTGCCATTTTCACCCCATTGTTCCTCGATTCTGTTTTCGCAGGCTCCACAGATATTCCAGGCCGTACCATGCCACGCTATGTATTGCCAGGACTAGAATTTTACGAAGGCGCCCAGCTGGCACTGGATACCCTTCAGGCACAAGGATATAACCTCCGTGTAACCGTTTACGACAGCAAAGGCAAACAAAGCATCCCCAACCTGATCAACAGCAAAGTACTGGATGCCACTGACCTTATCATCGCTTCTGTTACCAATCCTGACCTGAAAGAACTCAGCGACTTCTCCCGCAATAAAGAAATTAACTTTATCTCCGCCACCTATCCGAATGATGGCGGCATCACCGATAATCCTTTCCTGTTTATCAGCAACAGTACCCTCAAAACACACTGTGAAGCTATTCAGGATTATATCCAGCAGGCATTTGCCAACAAAAACATTATCCTGCTCCGCAGAAATTCGGCCTTCGAATCCCGCATGGGCGCAGATTTCAAAGCGGCCTACGACAAATCTACCAATCCTAAAAAATCAAGGATTCGCGAAGTTGTCTGGACCGACGCCACTACACCGGAAGAACTGTCTAAATACCTGCTTACCGACCGTACCAACGTCATCGTTGTAACAGCCCTGGATGAAAATGGCTCCAAAGCTATCCTGCGCAAGCTCAGCGCCAATTCCGCCACCTATCCGATGCAGGTTTATGGTATGCCTACCTGGGATGTATTCAAATTCAAAGAGCCGGAATTTAAAGGTCTGCAGATCTATTATTCCTCTCCCTACTACAACGACAAAACAGATTACTATAGCCGTTATGTAAGCGACTACTTCCGCAGAACATACCGCGCACGCCCTTCTGACATGGCTTATAAAGGATTCGATATGACCTACTTCTTTATCCGCCTCATGAAACAGAACGGCGTTTACTTCAACGCCGAAGTAAATGATGCTCCGAAAGTTATTTCACAATTCGACTTCCAGCCGGTATATGTGAAAGATGGTGAAACCACACCTTCCTACTTCGAAAACAAAAACATCTATATCATCCAGAAAGGTGATTCTACAGATATTAAAATGAATGCGGTAAAGAATTAACAGCTTTACCCGTCAGCAACAAAAAAAGCGATCGCCTTGGCGATCGCTTTTTTTGTTGCTGTAATCTTCAACCCGCGCTACGCGCGGGTTGAAGATTACAATGGTAAGTTATAAGATCTCAATTCACCGTCGCTGGTAGTCAGCAACAGCTGATTATGTACGATCATAATGTTAATCACATTACTGCTATAATCAACAATCTTCTCTTTACTTTTTGTAGGATTACCATTATAATCATACGCAGTAAATTCAATACCTTCCGGCATCACTTCTGCTTCTACCTGCATGGATGCTCTGTCTATAAGCAACAAGCGACCAAAGACAGTATACACCAGCATCTTCTTATCATCAATAAAAAACGCGCTATAGTTCAGTGAATCCGGTTCTTCTGCCGGGTAATCTGCGCTGCCGTCGAATATCGCATCCTGGGTCTGTTCCGCCACCGCGCTAACTGCCGGATAATCAAATACCATCAGCGGCCCGTCGTAATGTGGCGCTGTTACAAACTCCTTTCCTGAAGGTGAAAAATTACCGAAGATGTGGTCCGCACACTGAGGCAGTTCACGCACGGTTATTACACCATTATTATAAGATATTTCTGTCAATTCACATTCTTCCTGTCCGGCACTCGCTTCCAGCATCACTCTCCCTTTATCAGGACAGGCATGGAAGGTATACGCATATTCCTGCTTGCCATTCAGCGGATAAGACGCCAGCAGTTCAAAAGTATGTGCATCAATGATCTGCAGTTCATCCTGCTCATCATCTCCCACCGGTATTACATACATGATGGTTTTATTATCTGCACCAAAATAAACAGCAGAACCAAGGAAATAACCCCATGGTTCATGTTCTATCGTATGCAATACATTCAGGTCGTTGTCTATGATACGGATATCATTCATACCCGCGATGGCAATACGTTTACCATCACTGGAGGCAGACATTTTAGTGCTCACATATTTTGCAGACTGAATAGGTAATAACCGTTCCGAAATGATTTGCAGTTTACTGTCCAGATGCGTTATCAGGGGCTGACTGGCAAAGTTCAGCAGAAACTCGCCATCAGGCAATGGAAGGACGTTTACAGGATTAGCGGTAAACGTGATTTTTGCATTTAATGGTAGATGTATATGCGGAAATTGACTCATAATCTTAGTAGTTCAGAAAGTGCAAAGGTAACGCAGAAACGCTTTACGAAGTACTAAGTTTATAACGATAACTGACGCTTTGTTTTACGTTGATACCGGCTGATCTGTATAATCGCTATTATTTCTATTCCTATCAGCACCGACAGCGCCGCAATATGCATATCATACTGCATTACCACCGCCTGTTGCATAACCAGGCCCGTCAGAGAAAGGCCCAATCCGCCGCCAAATGAATTGGCGGTTCCGTTAATGCCGGAGGCAAGCCCCTGCTGCGATGGCGGCGCCGACTCCACGCCCAGTATGGTCATACTCGGGAAAATCATCGATATACCCACCGTATTGGTGCAAAAAATGGCCGCAACAATGACTGGCAAAGGCAGCACTCCAAGATAGCTGATAATAAAAAGTATAAACCCGGACACCATAAAAATGTTACCGATCACGCCTACACTGATTACGCCAATACGCCTGAACAGTAGCGGTAGTAGGAACTTGCTGAACAAACCGGACATAATACTGAAAGGCAGCAGTAACATTCCTGCCTGTGCAGGATTTAATAATAAATGTTGTTGCAGATAGAGTGTCAGCAAAAACAGGTAGCTTCCAAAAGCAGCGCCAGTAAGCAATGCCCCCAGATTTCCAGTAACGGCGCCGGGCAAACGAAGTAGTTTAAAATCTATTAATGGCGATGTATGTGATTGCTCTTTACGGACAAAATAAAAGCCCAGTAACAAAAAGCCGGCAACTGTTGCCGCAAACTGAACAGGTGCCGTTGTTATGCTGCCAAGGGAATGAATGATCCAGGCAGCCGCCAGCATCAGCACTGTGAGTATCAGTCCACCGGAAAGGTCTTCCTTATGTTGCTGCTTTTCTTTTTTGTCTGCCGGAATAAATTTCCAGGCAAAAAACACTGCCAGCATAATTACCGGCACATTGATAAAGAAAACCCACTGCCAGCCCCAGTAAGAAGTGATGAGTCCGCCGGTAGCCAGTCCTGCTGCGAAGCCTGTACCCGCCATGGCTCCGAAAATGCCCATGGCCCTGTTCCTGGCCGCCGGCTCAGGAAAAGTATTAATGATGATCGCAATGGCAGCAGGGATGGCGAAGGCAACACCGATACCCTGGAGGGCACGGAATGCCAGCAGCCAGCTAAAAGTTTGTGCACAGCCACAGGCAAAAGAGGCCAGCCCGAATAATCCTGCGCCCACCATATAAATATTCCTGCGGCCCTTTATGTCCGCCAGGCGGCCACCCAGCAATACAAATCCGCCGTAAAACAAAATATAAACGGTCTGCACCCACTGGATAGCATCCGCACTGAACCTGAAATAGCCTTCCATACTGGGAATGGCCATATTCAATACAGAGGCATCCAGGGTCTCAAAAAATACCGCCAGACAAGCGATCGTCAGAATTATCCGTTGCTGCATAATCGTTTTTAAAGTTGGGACGCAAACTTAAGATTTTAGAACATCAATAGTTTTATTATAAATATTTTGGAATAAAACACTAATTTGATATCTTTATGGAGATTTTTTTTCCAAAAAAGAGGAGAAGATCCTCAATAAACAGCATATATCGTGGAAACACAATTGGTACTGGATGAAAAGGATATGAATATCCTTAAATTACTTCAACAGGATGCAAAAATGACGATGCGCGACATCGCTGCACAGCTGAATCTCAGCACCACCCCTGTGTATGAACGTATACGCAAAATGGAACAGGCAGGCATCATCAAACAATATGCTGCCATCGTAGACCCACGGCTGATCGGTAAAGGCCTGACCGTATTATGCTACATCACCTTAAAGGAACACAATAAAAAATACGGTAAAAAATTCATCCAGGAAATCCTCAACTTCCCTGAAATCACGGAATGCCTCAATATCTCCGGGGAGTTCGACTTTATGATTAAAGTACAGGTAAAGGACATGGATGAATACCGCGAATTTTATGTGAATAAACTCGGCGAACTGGATAACCTGAGCCATACACAAAGCATCTTTGTAATCTCTGTTATCAAAGCCACCCACCAGGTAGTTTATTAATATGCTGCTAAAATTTCCGCAAGACTTCCCCGGTCAGCAAATTCTCAAGGCCGATGTACACTACGCCATGCTCAAACAGCGGCGTATGGCGGAAAAGCGACGCATATTCCTGAAAGAAAACCTGCTCATCTTCGTTATCAACGGCTATAAAATATTACACACGGAAACGGCTTCTGTTCGCGTGGAAGCCGGTTCTGTATTCCTGCTCCGCAGAGGTTTTCATATATTATCTGATATCGTGGAAGATGGTACGGATTTTAAAAGTCTGCTGATATATTTTTCAGATGAAGATGTAAGCAGATTTACCCACAAATACCACCATCTTTTTTCGGGAGTAACAGCCAGTACAGCACAACACCTGGTAATTCCCCTCACTAGCTACCTGGATGATTTCCGCGAAACATACCTTCGCTATTTTCAATCTCCACCAGACCATCTTTCTTCCATATTATCACTGAAAAAATTTGAGCTGTTCCTGTTACTGATGGAAACCCCTCAGCAGCAGACTGTCGCCACTTTTCTGCAAGCGATCAGCACGTTACAACCTCCTGAAATTGAATGGGTTGTACGCCGCCATATTTTCGAACCTCTCACCCTGCCAGAACTGGCCAGGTTATCTAACAGAAGTCTCGCCGCCTTTAAGCGTGATTTCCAGCAACATTTTGGTACATCCCCACGTAAATGGATTACCACCCAGCGCATGTTACACGCCCGCAACCTGCTGTTTAACTCCCCATTACAGATAGCGGAGATCAGCCTGGAATGCGGCTATGAGCATACACCACACTTTATCTCCCTGTTCAAACAACAATATGGAGAAACCCCGCAGGCACTCCGTTCTAAAAATGCTATCATCTGAGCCTTTCCCGTTATTCCAACCTTTCCACGTCCACTAGCTTTGCAGATAAATAATCTGTTATGTCATCCACATTAGAAAACAACAAAGCTATCGTTAGGAGATTCAACGAAGAATGCCTGGTAAAAGTAAACATGGAAGCGCTGGACGAAATTGTGCGCGACGACTTTACCAACCACACCGCACCTCCGGGTTTTTCCCGTGATAAAGATTCGCTCAAAACCTTTATTCAGTATGCGTTTCCCAACATCGGAAACATTTCCCTGACTATTCATGACATGATCGCGGAAGGTAATAAAGTAGTGACCTACAAAACCTTTACCGGCATACTGAAAGCCCCGCTACTGGGCGCCAATAAAATCGGTGAGCCAATGGAACTCACCATCATCGATATTATTGAGATAAAAGAAGGCCGTTATTTTGGTCATTGGTCCGTACGTCAGATGGTGCAGCAGTAATATCATAAAAATGCTTACTTTAAATCTATGAACCGTAAGCATTTTCTATCCTCTCTGCTGGCTGCCGGTGCAGTAATACCGGGGGTCAACGCTATCGCTGGCATTCCTGGTACCACCGGCAACCAGCCTGTTGTTCCGCCTTACCTGAAACCCGGTGATACCATCGGGATCACCTGCCCCGCCGGCTACTGCCCCCGTCCCGACCTCGATGCCTCCCTGCGTATTATCGAAAGCTGGGGCTTTAAAGTTCGTATAGGCAGCACCGTTGGGCTGCGTGACTTCACCTTCGGTGGTACAGACCAGCAGCGCACCGCCGACTTCCAGGAAATGCTCGATAATCCTGAGATCAAGGCCATCCTCTGTGCCAGAGGAGGATACGGCTCTGCAAGGCTGCTGGACAAACTGAATTACGACAAGTTTGTACAACACCCTAAATGGATCATAGGATTCAGTGATATCACAGCTTTTCATTGTCAGGTCAACAGTAAATTGAACACGGCATCGCTCCATAGCAAGATGACCAACAGCTTTCCGGATAATTTTCGTACAGCCGATCCCGTTGTACAGGATAGCATCACCTCTATTTACAATGCACTTACCGGTAAAAAGATGAGCTATACCGGCACCACCCAAATGGCAAATCGCCCTGGCAAAGCCACAGGTATAGTGGTAGGTGGAAACCTTGCCGTCATCCAAAGTATGAACGGTACCCAGTCTGAACTCTTTACAGACGGGAAAATATTATTCCTGGAAGAAGTAAGTGAATATCTCTATAACATCGACAGAATGCTGGGTACGCTGGAAAGATCAGGTAAGCTAAAAAACCTTGCAGGCCTTATACTCGGTGGGTTTAACTATATCCGGCCTGATGATCCGGGAGAAGAATTTGGCAGAACCGTGCAGAGCATGGTACTGGACAGGGTGAAAAATTATAGCTATCCGGTATGTTTCGATTTCCCGATAGGGCATCAGCGTAACAACTATGCCATCAAATGCAATATGGTACACACCCTTGAAGTGACAACCAAAGCTGTTACGCTGACAGAATAACTTATTTTACAAAGAACGTTACGATAAAGAGAATCGCCAGTACATACATGACCGGACTAATCTGTTTGTGCTGGCCGGTCAGTACTTTCAGCAATACATACGACAACATACCAAACACGATACCTTCTGCAATGCTGTAGGAGTAAGGCATCATGACGATGGCCAGGAATGCCGGCAGTGCTTCGGTCACATCATTAAAATCGATTTTTGTCACTGCTCCCATCATCAGCATACCCACAATAATCAACGCCGGCGCGGTGGCAGCCTGTGGAATCATCGCAAATACCGGTGCAAAAAAGAGCGACAGCAGGAACATCACGGCAACCGTCAGGGCGGTGAGTCCGGTTTTACCACCGGCAGCAATGCCACTGGCACTTTCCACATAAGCTGTTACTACGCTGGTTCCCAGGAGTCCCGCCGCGGTAGTGCCTACTGCATCCGCCATCAGCGCCTGTTTGGCGCGGGGAATACGGCCATTGGCATCCAGCAGCCCGGCCTTATTGCAAAGCCCGATCAGGGTGCCTACCGTATCAAAAAGGTTTACCATCAGCAAGGTGAATAATATCATCACCATATCCATGGAAAAAATTTTATCGAATTGCATCTTAAATGCGATGGGCGCGATAGAAGGCGGCAACCCTACCAGGTGTCCATGCTCAGGCAGATGCGTAACGCCCAGCGGAATACCGGCAATGGTGGCGGCCATAATACCTATCAGCAAGGCAGCATTCACCCCTTTGTACATCAGCACGGCACTGACAATAACGCCGATCAGTGCCAGCAGCGGCCCCGCAGAAGTAAGATCCCCCATCTTCAGCACTACACCTGCCAGTTTGCCATCACCCACATGATGCATGCCTGTTTCGATGATACCCGCATTGGCCATACCTATCAATGCGATCAGCAAGCCAATCCCCACACTGATAGCATGTTTCAGGTTGCCGGGAATGCTGTGGATAATCGCTTCCCGTATTTTGAACATCGACAGAAAAATAAAAATAATTCCCTCCAGGAATACCGCTGTCAGTGCAAACTGCCAGCTATACCCCAGCGAGGCCACGATCGTATAGGCAAAGAAAGCATTAAGACCCATACCTGGCGCCACGCCAATAGGCAGCCGGGCATAAAAAGCCATCACCAGCGTACCAATAGCTGCTGCCAGCGCCGTAGCGGTGATAAGGGCGTTGAAGTCCATGCCTGTCTGCGATAAAATACTGGGGTTTACCGCCAGTATATAGGCCATGGTAGAAAAAGTGGTAAGTCCTGCCAATACCTCCTTTCTAACGGTGGTCTGGTTTTCTGTTAACCTGAAAAATTTAGCGAGCATGATGCAAAAATAGTGTCTTAATTTTATCCGATAACCGGGTAAGGAGATTGTGCATGAAAGGAAAACAAATTATCACCGACTGGCTGGCAGCAAAGGAGCTACAACCATTCGAGTTCCAGGAGGATGCCTGGGACGCTTATCTGAAAGGGAAATCGGGCCTGGTGAATGCCCCTACCGGCTTTGGTAAAACATTTTCGCTCTACCTGGCCGTGCTGATAGCCTGGATAGATGCCCACCCTAAAGATTACCAGAAAAAAAAGAAGAATGGCCTGCAGCTGATGTGGATAACACCACTGCGCGCGCTCGCCAAAGATATTGCCCGTGCCATGACGGAGGTACTGGAAGAACTGAATATTCCCTGGCAGGTAGGTATCCGCAGCGGCGACACCTCCCTGGCTACCCGTGCTGCACAGAAAAAACAAATGCCGGAAATCCTGCTGATAACACCGGAAAGCCTCCACATCCTGCTGGCTCAGCGGGATTATCCTTCCCACTTTAAAAACCTCCAGACTGTTGTGGCCGATGAATGGCACGAGCTGATAGGCACCAAAAGAGGTGTCATGGTGGAACTCGGCCTGTCCCGCCTGAAAGGACTTACACTCCAGGAAGACCGGCCTCCGCTGAAAGTCTGGGGTATCTCCGCCACCATTGGTAACCTCGATGAGGCGATGGAGGTACTCCTGGGCCCTTTTCATAACGATGGTATCATCATCCGGGCAAAATTGAAGAAAAACATCGCTTTAAAGAGCGTTATTCCTGAAGAGATACAGAATTACCCCTGGGCCGGACATCTGGGCTTAAAGATGCTAAAACAGGCCATTCCGATCATTCAGGAGAGCCAGACCACCCTCCTGTTTACAAATACACGCTCCCAGGCCGAAATCTGGTACCAGGCACTACTGAAAGAATGCCCCGACCTGGCAGGAGCTATCGCCCTTCACCATGGCTCTATTGACCTGGAACTGCGTATATGGGTGGAAGAAGCCCTGCACAATGGTATACTCAAAATAGTTGTATGTACTGCCAGCCTGGATTTAGGCGTCGACTTCCGCCCGGTAGACACCGTCATCCAGGTGGGAAGCCCTAAAGGCGTGGCCCGCTTCCTGCAAAGAGCCGGTCGTAGCGGCCACCAGCCCAATGCCATCTCCAAAATATTCTTTCTTCCCACCCATGCGCTGGAACTCGTAGAGGCATCTGCCCTGAAAGCCGCTATGGAAGAAGAACTCATTGAAAGCCGTATGCCCATCCTGCAGGCATGGGACGTATTGTTACAATACCTTATGACCCTGGCCGTTTCTGACGGTTTCCATTCCACCGACATCTGGGAAGAAGTAAAAAATACCTTCTGCTACCAGCACATCACCCCGGAAGAATGGCAGTGGATACTGGCTTTCCTCACCACCGGCGGAGAAGCACTCTTCAGCTATGATGAGTTTAAGAAGATGGAAAGACACGGGAATTTCTTCCGTTGTACCAGCCGCATGCTGGCCATGCGCCACCGTTTGCATATAGGCACCATCGTCAGCGATGTGATGATGAAAGTGAAATTTATGACTGGCGGGTACGTGGGCGTGATAGAAGAAGGGTTTATATCCCGGCTGCAACCCGGCGACTCCTTTACGCTGGCAGGACGCAACCTCGAATTTGTAATGACGAAAGACATGACGGCACTGGTGCGTAAGTCTACTTCTAAAAAAACCATTGTGCCCAGCTGGCAGGGAGGCCGCATCCCATTATCCAGCAACCTGGGAAAAATGCTGCGGCAGAAATTCAACGAAGCCCTTACCAGAAGGGCCAAAGACCCGGAACTGCTGGCATTACGTCCGCTGTTCAAACTACAGGAAGATCTCTCCCATGTACCCAAAGATGATGAACTGCTGATAGAGCATATCGTTACGGAAGATGGCTATCACCTCTTTGTATATCCTTTCGAAGGGCGGCTGGTACATGAAGTAATGGCCGCACTGCTGGCCTATCGTATCAGCAGAACACAACCCATTACCTTTTCCATGGCTATGAACGACTATGGCTTCGAGCTCCTCTCCGACCAGCCCATACCTGTTACCGTGGAAAATGCCAAAGTGCTGCTATCTGCAGAAAATCTGAACGAAGAACTACAGGCCAGCGTGAACTCTACAGAAATGGCCCGCCGTAAATTCCGTGATATTGCGGTTATCGCCGGACTGATATTCACCGGATACCCGGGCAAAGGGAAAGCCAACAGGCATTTGCAGGCCTCCAGCTCCCTTATCTTCAACGTTTTCAAGGATTACGACCCTGACAATCTGTTGCTGCGCCAGGCTTTCAATGAAGCATTTTTCTATCAGATGGAAGAAGCCAGGCTAAGGGAAACCCTTGATCGTATTGCTGTCAGCAAGATTATTGTCACCCATCCACAGCATCTTACGCCTTTCTGTTTCCCGATAAAAGTAGATAGCCTGCGTGATACCATGACCAGCGAAAGACTGGAAGACCGTATCAAAAAAATGATCGCTGCAAACGGATAGGAATTTGATAATTTGCAGCCTTATTTTAAAAAGCAGACGGCGTGACAGGGGAAGTATTTAAATATCGGTCGCAACACTGGCATTTATTGCCTGAGCGGGCCATTTTCTGGGAAGAAGAACAGGCACTTATCGTATCAGACCTTCACCTGGGCAAAGCCACTCATTTCAGGAAGGCAGGTATCGCAGTACCGGCAGGCATTGTAACGGAAGACCTCTTCCGGCTGCAACGGCTGATTACAAAGCTCAATCCCGCTCAGATTATTATTGTCGGCGATATGTTCCATAGCCACGAAAACCGCGAAGTCGATTACTTCCGGTTATGGCGGCAACAATTTGCCAATGTACGTTTCCACCTGGTAGTCGGGAATCATGACATTATGCCTGCTGAAGTCTATACCACACTGGATATCCACACTACCGACCAGCTGACCATCAACGATATACATTTCATTCACGAACCTTGTGAGGAACACAACGGTTATACCTATACGTTTTCCGGGCACCTGCATCCGGGCTTTGTGATGGCCGGCCCTGCCCGGCAGCGGCTACGGTTGCCCTGTTTCTATTTCGGGCGCCATTGTGGTATCCTGCCTGCATTCGGGGAGTTTACCGGCCTGGCAAGTCTGGCCGCAGAGCCAGATGAACCGGTATTTGTCATTGCCGGCAATGCTATTGTCAGAGCGCAATAATAACAGACAGGTTATGAAGATCGCATTTCACGAAGTTTATATACATCCGCTACCACCAGACCATCGGTTTCCGATGATCAAATACGAACTGATTCCTGAGCAGCTGCTGCGGGAAGGGGTGATTGGTCAGAAAGACATCTTTGCCCCGGAGCCTGTAGCGGAAAACGTTATACTGCTTACACATACAAGGGAATATTGGGAGAAACTGCGCGATCAGGGATTATCCTATAAAGAACAGCGGAGTATCGGGTTTGTACAATCTCCTTTGCTTACGCTGCGCGAGATTACCATTGCACAAGGTACGATAGATATTTCCCTGCATGCGCTGGAAAGCGGCCTTGGATTCAATGTAGCTGGCGGTACGCACCATGCCTTTGCCGACAGAGGCGAAGGCTTTTGTTTGCTCAATGACATAGGCGTGGCTGCCAACTATCTGCTGGACCAACGGAAAATCCGCCAGGCACTGGTGATAGACCTGGACGTGCATCAGGGAAACGGCACTGCTGCCATATTTGAAAACAACGAGCGCGTGTATACATTCAGTATGCATGGTGCGCATAACTATCCTTTTCATAAAGAGCGCTCCGACTGGGATCTTCCCCTGCCGGATGGCATCACCGACGGGGATTACCTTCAGCAACTGAAAGCAGCTTTACCAGTTTTAATAAACAAGGTGCGCCCTGATATTGTATTTTATTTATCTGGTGTAGATATCCTGGAGACAGATAAGCTGGGTAAGCTGAAAATTACACCTGAGGGCTGCCTTGAACGCGACAGGCTGGTATTCGGCGCATTGAAGCAGCATGATATACCGGTGGCCGTAGTAATGGGAGGTGGTTATTCTCCGCGCGTGAAAGACGTTGTGGACGCACATTGCAGAACATTCAGCGCAGGAATTGACATATACGGTGGATAAAATAAAAATGGCATCTGTAAAAAGATGCCATTCCAAAATATTTATGTTGGGGGAATTCCATTACGAAATCAGGCCTTCATTGTGTTGCAGGGTCTGAATAATTCTGCCATCCTTCATGATCAGCTGTCTGTCGCTCAGCGGCGCCAGCTCTTCGTTGTGGGTAACGATGATAAAGGTCTGATTGAATTTACTGCGAAGCTCAAAGAAGAGGTTATGTAGTTCCCTGGCATTATGAGAGTCGAGGTTACCGGTAGGTTCATCTGCCATAACGACGTCCGGGTTATTGATCAGTGCGCGGGCAACGGCTACACGTTGTTGTTCACCACCGGAAAGGGCGCCGGGTTTATGGTCCAGGCGACTGCCAAGGCCGAGCGTTTGCAGCAGGAAAGCGGCTTTTTCCTGTACCTGGCTTCTGGGCTGACCGGAAATAAAGCCAGGAATACAAACATTCTCCAGGGCATTGAATTCCGGCAGGAGGTGGTGAAACTGGAAGATGAAGCCAATATGTCGGTTCCTGAAATCTGCGAGGGCATTCCCTTTCAGCGCTGTCAGGTCCACACCGTTGAGCATAATCTCGCCGGAAGTAGGCGTATCAAGCGTTCCGAGGATATGCAGCAGCGTGCTTTTGCCGGCTCCGGAAGAACCGACAATGGTCACTATCTCTCCTTTACTGACAGTGATATCAACTCCCTTCAATATTGGTAAGTTGGAATAATTTTTGGTGACATTGCGAGCGGTTAGCATAACCCAAAGAAAAGTTATTTACGAATAAAATAGTAAAAGTTGTTTATTTCAAATTAAATAATACTTTTGCCAAAAAATTAGAAAAGTAAAAATTTTAATAAGATGTACTGGACATTAGAATTAGCTTCATACCTGGAGGATGCTCCATGGCCAGCTACGAAAGACGAACTCATTGACTACGCAATCCGCTCCGGTGCACCGATTGAAGTGATTGAGAACTTGCAGGAGCTGGAAGATGAGGGAGAAATTTATGAAGGTATTGAGGATATCTGGTCCGATTATCCGTCTCAGGACGACTTCTTCTTCAACGAAGACGAGTATTAACCAGCTAATCCGTTGTTTCATAGGATACTGAGTGTCCTATTAAAAGTATTGCAGCCGTCTCTACTTAGTAGAGATGGCTGTTTTGTTTTTAACGTATAACTATCAAGGCATGTAGTAACATGCTGATAAATAAGAAGGCCGTCTCTACTGAGTAGAGACGGCCTTTTGAATATCTGGTCAGTATAGAATTACTATTTTTCCATTGCTTTGATAACGCCGGCAGAAACACCAGTGTTAGAGAAACCACCATCATGGTAGAGGTTCTGCATGGTAACCATTTTGGTCAGGTCTGAGAACAGGGTCACTGCATAATCAGCGCACTGGTCAGCAGAAGCGTTACCCAGCGGGCTCATATCTTCTGCGTATGCCAGGAAGCCATCAAAGCCCTGTACACCGCTACCGGCTGTTGTTTTCACCGGAGACTGTGATATAGTGTTTACACGTACTTTCTTGGCAACACCGTAGTGGTAACCGAAGCTGCGTGCAATAGACTGCAGTAATGCTTTAGCATCAGCCATTTCGCCATAGTCAGGGAATACGCGTTCTGCAGCGATATAAGATAACGCGATTACAGAAGCCCACTCGTTTAATGCATCCAGCTTGTAAGCTGTTTGCAATACACGGTGTAAAGACATAGCAGAAATATCAAATGTTTTGTGGTTAAAATCGTAGTCCAGGTCGGTGTATGCTTTTCCTTTACGAATGTTCATACCCATGGCCACAGAGTGCAGTACGAAATCGATCTTACCGCCAAAATGCTCCATGGATTTAGTAAACAGGTTGTTCAGATCATCCATATTGGTTACATCAGCAGGAATAACCGGTGCATTACAGGTTTCAGCCAGCTTTTTGATTTCACCCATACGGAGGGCAATAGGAGCGTTGGTAAGCACAATTTCAGCGCCTTCTTCCACACAACGGAGTGCAGTTCTCCAGGCAATAGACTTTTCATCTAATGCACCGAAGATGATACCTTTCTTCCCTTTTAATAAGTTATGAGCCATTTGGTCAAAAATTAATTTCGGCAAAAATAGTCGTTATAGTTGAAAAAAGCTATTTGAGTTTTTAACGTACCATTTCCCTTGCATTTTCAAGGGCAGCCGCAGTTGGCTTTTCTCCGCTGAGCATTTGTGCGATCTTGTTGATACGTTCTTCCAGCGACAGCAAACGCACGCTGGTAGTCACTTTCTCGGCAGCAGCATCTTTATATACAAAGTAATGTGCGTCGGCTTTTCCGGCAATTTGTGGCTGGTGTGTAATACAGATAATCTGGTGTTCTCTGGCCAGGTCTTTCAGGATAACTCCTACCTGTTTCGCCGCTTCTCCGGAAATACCGGTATCGATTTCGTCAAATATCAGGGTAGGCAGATGTACCGACTTCGCCACCAGGGATTTCACGCAAAGCATGATACGGCTCAACTCACCACCGGAGGCTACTTTACCCACAGGCGCAAAATGATTGCTCTTATTGGCATCAAACAACAGGTCTATCGTATCATGGCCGTAAGCATTCAGTTCTCCCTGAACAATCTCTACTTTCATGCGGGCATTAGGCATCCCTACCTGTGCCAGCAATTCGTTGACTCTCTTCTCAAAAGGCGCAGCAGCTTCTTTCCTGGTAGCAGAGATATTTTCTGCCATTTGTTCCAGCTGCAGGCGGAGGTTGGATTGTTCCTGCTCCAGTTGTGCCAGTTCCTCGTCCAGATTGAGCACACTACTTACTTTCTGTTCCAGTGTGGCTTTAATTTCCAGCAGTTCGGCAGTGGTTTGCACCCCGTGTTTTTTAAAGAAGCGATAGCCCATCGCCATACGCTCGTTTACCTGCTCAATCCTGTTGCCATCGTACTGTACCTGATCGCCGAGGCGGTCGATATCACCGGTGATGTCCTGCAGCTCTACATAGAGCGATTGCATTCTTTCTGCTACGGCCGGTACATCCTTATGGAAGGAGGAAATGGTCATCAGGGAAGACTGTATCTGCTTCAGGGTCTGAAGGATAGGTTGTTCATCTTCCTTCAGCTGAAAATATACTTTACTGAGTGTATTCTTGATTTCTTCGGCATGACTGAGCACCTGTAGTTCGGCGTCGAGGTCTTCGATTTCATTTTCCTTGAAATCGGCTTCTGTCAGCTCATCGAGGAGGAACTTATTATAGTCCAGCTCTTTATTGGCATTGTCTCTGTTGTCGAAGAGTTCTTTATATCTTTTTTGTACCTGCAGGTATTGTGTAAACAGCTGCTGATAGGCTGTCAGCTGTGCAGGTTTGGCTAATGCGTCAATTACTTCGCGCTGGAAGTCGGCGTTGCCGAGTTCCAGGGTATCAAACTGCTGGTGCAGGTCTACCAGGTATTGTGCGAGTTCATGGAGCTGGGAGATATTGACAGGGGTATCGTTGACGAAGGCCCTGGATTTGCCGGCGGCACTGATTTCGCGGCGTATGATCAGCTGATCTTCCAGGTCCAGTTCATGTTCCTGGAGGAAAGCGGATATCTGGCCGTTTTTTACCAGGAAGATACCTTCCACGACACATTTATCGGCCTTATTGAACAGCACACCAGGATCCGCTCTTTCGCCCAGTATCAGGGAGAGCGCTCCGAGCAGGATAGATTTACCTGCACCGGTTTCACCGGTAATCACATTCAGGTTACCTGAGAAATCAACTTCCAGGTGATCGATGATGGCGTAATTCTTAATAATTAATCGCTGTAACATAAGTCAGGATAATAAAAAATGCGCTGTAAAAGTCGGGATAATCTATCTGAAAACGTTGATAAAACTTATCTGTCAGGTGATAAATTATTCCGACCTGCACTCCCGGATCAGGATCCGCTCACACGCTGTATTCCTGCTTTAGCCCTTGCATCCAGGGAGTTTTTATAATCATGGCCTTTCATGGTCATACATTGCTGGTAGCATTGCATGGCTTTGGCCTTATCATTTCTTTTTTCGTAGATATATCCCATTTGCAGCGAAGCCCTTGCGGCGTAGTATTCCGGCCTGTTGGCCCCTACTTTCACGGTGGCGTCGTACATCTGGATGGCTTTATCGTCCTGGCCGGTTTCGTCGTAGATACGGCCAAGCCTGTACGCATATTCCAGTTTTTCGGATATATCGGTAAAGTCGGTCGATTTTTTGGTGAGGATCAGTTTAAGTGCCTCATTAAAATAACCGCCATCACTTAACAATCGTACTTTCAGCAGGAATGGATTGGGCCATTTACCGCTTTCGGCCTCTTTCAGGGCCTGTTTGTCGGCATCTGTTTCCAGTCCGCCCTTATTGAAGATCATCTGCCGGTATTTATTGGCAGCGGTCTGGTTACCTTCCATGTAGTAAAACCAGCTAAGCCTTTGCAGGCATTCTTTCAGGTAAAACTTCCCTTTGAAATTATTGATAAATCTCTCCAGGTAAACATGTGCGTCTGTATCTAACCGTGTCAGTTTCAGCAAACCATATACGTAGTTATAATACTGGATATCTGCATACTCACTCCCTTCATTTCTTTCCTGCAATACCTTGATCCCGGTGGCGGCTTTCTGGTTGTTAAGCGCCAGGTTGGCCACCATGAGGGCAAAGAGGTAATTATTCTTAGTATCCAGTTGTTTACGTTGTAAAAAAGTCCAGGTATCTTCCGGTTTATTTACCACGAATAAGGTCAGGTAGCAATAGTAATAGTAGGATTCTTCCCGCAGCAGTCTGGCCTCTGGCGCGTTGCTGTCTATAAAGGCATTCACATTGTTCATTCCCTCTTTAATACTGCCTTTCATGCCCAGGATATTGGTAATCCACTTATATCCATCCGGGATGGTCCCGAAAACGGTTTGCATCGACCCCAGCAGCAAGCGGTTGGGTACGAAGTTCGGAAACTTGCGCTGGTTGTCTTTCAGCATCATGTATGCTTTCCTGACTTCCCAGGTGGCATCCCACTTTTCATTGAACTTTACTTTGATGAGTGCCCAGTGAAACTTAATAACTGCCTGTGTATACAGGTAGTAGGGAGAATCTTCCGGACCTTCATCCATTTTATCGAGCCTGAAACTTCTGCTGCCACGCTTGTTAGCGTATTCAGCAGGGTCTTCATTAAAAAACAGTGGGAAGAAATCTGCATAATCATCCAGAAAATAGGGAATCAGGTTATCCGGGTTATCTTTCTTTTCTTCTTCCAGCAAAGCTTTCCCTTCATTTATCCTGAGCTGCATGATAGCATCATAGGCTTGCTCACACCGGCTGTTAAAGTCGTAGACCTTTTGCCCGGCACTAACGTTTAAGCCTATACTGAGTACCAAGAGTAATGAAACAACAATACGCATACGTCAAAGTTCCTTAAAACCAATCAAACAAAATACAATTCCTAAAGTTGCCTCATTGCATCCAATTTCCTGCCACAAATAAAAAGAACTATTACGCAAAGTATCTGCGGAGCTGAACGGTAAATGAAAAATAACCCGAAATGGCTGCCAGACTACCTATCCGGCTATTCGGAATTTTCATGGATACCACTATAGTAAGGTGCGTGGTTACACGCTTCTTATCCAGCCCCCGGAAAGCGTTCGCAGCAAAACTAATATTTTTAGTAATATGACGCTAATTTTATTAGCGTTATTTTTTTCCGGGGAGATGATATACGCGCAGGGCTTTCGATGGACGCAACAACAGCAAAAAAAAGCGACCAGGAACAAATTCCTGATCGCTAAAAAAGTAAACCTAGCTATTTCTTAGATAGTGATGGTAGCATCCAGATCGTTATCCACGAGGATACGGCCGCAATGCTCACAAACTATAATCTTTTTGTGCTGGCGGATTTCAGCCTGACGCTGAGGAGGAATGGCATTGAAGCAACCACCGCAGGAATCACGGACAATGGTAACCACTGCCAGACCATTACGATAGTTTTTGCGGATCTTCTCATAAGCAGCCAGTAAACGTGGATCTACCTTTTCACGGGCAGCTTCACTTTCCTTTTCAAATTCTTTCTCTTCTTTATCTGTTTCTGCAATGATTTTCTCCAGCTCGCCTTTCTTATGTTTCAGATTCGCCTCTTTATCACCGATCGCTCTTTTAGCGCTTTCCAGGACGCGGCTCTTATCTTTCACCTCTTCATTAGCATCCTTGATGTGCTTTTCCGCTAATTTGATTTCGAGATTCTGCATCTCTACTTCCTTAGTGATAGCCTCAAACTCACGGTTGTTCTTCACATTGTCCTGCTGCTTCTCATATTTCTTGATCAGCGCTTCAGCTTCCTTAATCGCCGCTTTTTTATTGGCAACGAAATCCTGGATACCCTTGATCTCATTCTCAATGTGTGCCTGGCGGGTGTTCAATCCTTCGATTTCATCTTCCAGATCTTTCACCTCAATCGGCAACTCCCCTTTCAGCACCTGGATCTCATCCAGCTTGGAATCAATCTTTTGCAATCTGAGTACAGACGCTAATTTTTCTTCAACGGAGTATTCTTTTACGGTAGCCATGTATTATAAATAATTTACCGGGTTTGTTTTAATCGTAGATTTAAGAGGCGCAAAATTACGGAATTTTTCGGTCAATATATGATAAAATAATTCCACTGTAAATTGCTCACTCTCAAAATGTCCTATATCTGCGATAACTATTTGATTATCAGCATCAAAAAATTCATGATATTTGAAATCTGAGGAGATATACACATCGGCACCTGCCCCTATGGCCCGCTTTAACAGAAAACTGCCCGCACCACCACATAACGCAATCTTTTTCACCGACTTACCCCTCAAAGCCGTGTATTTCACACAACCTGTACCAAAACGCTCCTTTACCAGCTGCAGAAAAGCCATCTCATCCTGTGCCTCCGGCAACTCTCCCACCAGCCCCGAACCTACTTCCTGGTACATATTATCCAACGTTACAATGTCATAGGCCACCTCTTCATAAGGATGACTACCCAGCAACGCCTGTATCACACGACCTTCCAAATATAACGGAAAAATCACTTCCAATTTCGTTTCGGCCTCAAAATGTCGCTCACCCACCTTTCCAACGTAAGGGTCCGCTCCCTCGCCTGCCTTAAAGGTGCCCTGCCCCTCGCCATTGTAACTACACTCGCTGTAATTGCCAATATGCCCCGCGCCGGCCTCAAAAAGCGCCTTCCTGACCTTTTCGGCATCTGCTGCCGGCACAAAGGTGTACAGCTTCTTCAGCAGCCCCTTTTTAGGCTGTAATACCTTACAGTTCGTTAAACCCAGCCTGGCAGCCATTTCCGCACATACGCCATTCCGCACATTATCCAGGTTGGTATGCGCCGCATATACCGCCACATCATGCTTGATCGCCTTGATAGCCACCCGCTCCACATAATTACTCCCATTGATCTTCTTCAGCCCGCCAAAAACAATAGGATGATGCGCCACTACCAGGTTACATCCCTTTGCAATGGCCTCATCTATTACTTCCTCGGTGGCATCCAGCGTCAAAAGCACATTTGTTACCTCCCTGGAGGCATCCCCGAAAATAAGCCCGGCATTGTCATAACTCTCCTGGTACTGTAAAGGAGCATACTGCTCAATCGCCTGGATAATCTCTTTTATCTTCATAAAGCTAAAAATTAATGGTTCTTCTGCTCATAACTTACTTTTGCAAAAAAATATCAGTTATGCCAGGAAGCAAATCTACAGCAGAACAATATGCCGATTATAAACTAAAGATGCAAAAAATTGCAGATGTAAGGAACGCAATCGCCGTATTGGGCTGGGACCAGGAAACCTATCTCCCAGAAAAAGGCGCCGCCTTCCGTGGTCAGCAAATTACCACCCTCAGCTCTATCGCACACGAACTATTTACCGCTGACGACCTCGGCACACTGCTGCATCAACTCCAAAACAACACTGAACTCAACGCGGTTCAACAAAAAAATATTCTGCTCTCCATCGAAGATTACGATAAAAACAAAAAATACCCGGCCGCCCTGGTAGCGGAAATCTCTGAAGCTACCAATCAGGCCTATCACGCATGGATCAAAGCCCGCAAAGCCAATGACTACCAGCTCTTTGCACCGACACTTACCCGCATGGTAGAACTGAAAAGGAAAGAAGCGGACATCCTCGGCTACGAAGACCACCCATACAACGCCCTCCTCAATGAATACGAGAAAGGCGCCAATACTTCCATGCTCGATACCATCTTCACGGAAGTAAAGTCTGCCCTATCACCGGTACTGGATAAAATAGCACAGCAACCCGCTGTTCGCCGCGACTTCCTCCACCGCAGCTACAACAAAGACAAACAGTGGAAACTGGGCATCGATATCCTCAAAGAAATGGGGTACGATATGAAAGCCGGCCGCCAGGATATTTCCGAACACCCTTTCACTACCAGCTTCAACCCGCTGGATGTACGCGTGACCACCCGCATCGATGAAAATGATTTCAGCAACATGACCTGGAGCTGTATCCACGAAGGCGGCCACGCACTCTATGAACAGGGGCTCCCCACAGAACAATACGGCCTCCCCTGCGGAGAAGCTGCCAGCCTGGGTATCCATGAGTCTCAATCACGCCTTTGGGAAAACAACGTGGGCAGAAGCCTTGACTTCTGGAAGTTCCAGTACCCTAAGGTACAGCAGCTGTTCAGCGAAAACCTCAGCGACGTCTCCCTGGATGAATTCTATCACGCCATCAACCATGTTCAGCCATCACTGATCAGAACAGAATCTGATGAACTGACCTATCACTTTCATATCATGATCCGCTATGAGATAGAAAAAGGCCTGATAGACGGCAGCATCAGCACCAAAGACCTGAACCACACCTGGAACGAATACTACCGTCAATACCTGCACGTAGATGTGCCGGATGATGCACAGGGCGTATTGCAGGATATCCACTGGTCGCACGGCAGCTTCGGCTACTTCCCGACCTATTCACTCGGTAGCTTCTATGCAGCACAGTTCTTTGCCGCCGCACAGAAACAGGTACCGGAGCTGGCCACAGACATCGCTTCCGGCCAATATCATTCGCTGCTGGAATGGCTGCGAACAAATGTACATCCATTCGGAAGGTTCTACACTTCCAATGAACTATGTGAGAAGATTACCGGAAAACCGCTACAGTTCAGCTATTTCCTTGACTACGCTACTAACAAGTTCCTGAAATAAAAAAGGAAGGGTGTCTCCGCAAAACAGAGACACCCTTCCTTTTTTATAGCAATAATTTATTTCAGCATCGCATCCAGGTTATCCTTGCTGGTTACACCTGTAAATCGGCTCTGTTCCACGCCGTCTTTATAAACGATAAACGTTGGCAATGTTGTGGCATTAATAGCTTTCATTACATCGGTATCATTACCGCCATCCACTTTTACCAGTTTCACATCTTTTCGCTTGGACAACAGGTCTTTTAACACCGGCTCCATCTGGCGGCAAGGCGGACACCACGCTGCGCCTACGTCTGTCAACACCCAGCCTTTTACTTTTACCTGCTGGTTGTAGTTATCCATCGTCAGTTGTGGCGCTTTCACCGCTGCATCATCTACCGGCAGACCGCTCTGTTTCCAGGCATTGATGCCCCCTTCCAGCTCCACTACTTTAGTAAAGCCATTTTCACGCATCCATTTGGCAGCGCCGGCACTACGGCCACCACCCAGACAATAAACATACACCGGCTTTTGCTTGTCCAGGTATTTCGCTCTTTCATAGAATTCTGATTTCTGTGTAAAGTCGGCCTGTAAAGCGTTTGGCAAATGTCCGGTTTTATATTCTGCGGCTGTTCTTACATCAAAAACCTGTACGCCGCTTTGCTTAATATCTTTGGCAAAGGCAGTTGCATCTTCTTTGTCCTGTGCTTTTACAGCAAAACCTGCACACAGGATAGCAACCGCAATAAATATCTTCTTCATAAGCTATATTTCGAGATAAAATTAATAAAACAAATCATCTTCACTTATTTACGCACAAAATTAATAAACACTTCGCTCCCCTGCCTTGCCGGATGTGAGTTATAGCAATCTTCCATGACTTTCAATTCAAAATCCTGCGAAAACAACTCTTTATATTCCGTCACATTTCCTCCAAAAGGAGGACCATCATGCGAAAACGTTCTGTTAAACAAAACACCTGTCAGTTTTCCGCCAGAAACGATCATTTCACTCATATGCTGCACATAATCAATCCGCAGTAACGGGTCCAACGCGCAGAAGAATGTTTGTTCCAGTACGAGTTCATAGGTTTCGTGGTGTGCAAAGAAATCGCCTTCCAGTACACGGATACCGGTAGCGGCAAAACGCTCCTTCAGCTGATCAGTAACAGCAGCTGCAATATCGAGTACGGTAATATTTGTAAATCCTTGTTCCCAGAGATATCCGGCCTCATAGCTGTTGCCGCCTCCGGGAATGAGTATACGCGTAGCTTTGTTGGTCAGTTGATCTGCATAGGCTTTCAGCGGGGGAGATACCATCCCCATATCCCATTGGGTTTGATGATGTTGATAACGCTCGTTCCAATAATTTCCATCTAATAACTGCATCTGGCTAATATAGGTAATTTAACTGCTAACATTAAATTTCAGAGAAATCTAATATTATACCGATCAAATTATAGGCCGATGTTATAATTTAAATACTATTTTTATAGATTATTATATATATGAACCAGACCCTATATAGGGTACCTATGCCATGAATAACCTTACCTATACCTATAGAAAAATCATTGCTATTTGTGTCATTCTGATGTTAAGTATCAGCAAGATATATGCACAGAATGTGAGCATAAAAGCAGATAATACCAGTGGATGTTCACCTATGCTCGTGAGCTTTTCCGCTACCGCCGATCCTGGATATACCAGCATCGTGTGGGACTTCGACCAGGGCGCTACAGTCAAAGATAACCTGACTCCCCAAAAAACATACAGCGTTCCGAAAACTTACCATGTAAAGGTAACGGCTGTATATCCTACAGGCACTATCGAAAAAACACTGGACATTGTTGTACACGATAATCCCACCGCTATTGCCACCGGAACAGTTACAGATGTATGCCAGCATGGTACACTTTCTTTTACTGACAATAGCAGTACACCTGATGGTACGATCAAAAATATTTCCTGGGATTTCGGCGATGGCACCTTCGCAGATGGGACACAGGGCGGGACAATCAGCCACAAATTTGATTATGAAGGCACCTACAACGTCGGCACCATTGTTACCAACAACTGGGGCTGCCGCAGCAACAGTTCACCCATAGCAGTTACTGTCAGAGCCGCTGATGAACCTACGTTCACCGCAGTAAAAACAGGTAGCTGTACCACTCCTTTCGACGTTACTTTTATCAATACTACCAGAGATCCTAACAAAGTCTATACCTATACCTACGACTACGGTGATGGTACTACGGGTTCATCTCCCCAGCATACCTATACAAAAGCTGGTAGCTACACGGTTTCGCTGAAAGCCTTCAACGGCTCCTGCCAGGCTGCCACCACTAAAAAAAACTATATCACCGTAGGTGGACTCAAAGCGGCTTTCGAATACCACGCCTGTCTGGGTGAAGATGTAGTTTTCACCAACACCACCCAACCTACACCTACCTCTTCCATCTGGACCTTTGATGACGGCACCGTTCAACGCACTGATAATGCGGTAAAAAGAATTAATTATCAGGGGTCAATGGTAACGTTATCGGTTACACTGGATGGCTGTACAGATGTGATCTCTGTACCGGTAACACTTAATCCGTTACCAACAGATCTTGGTGTTGCCAATCCAGCCAAACAATGCGCTATGCCTGTAACTACGCAGTTTACAACGCAAAACAGCAATGCCGCTACCTGGCTGTGGAACTTCGGTGATGGCACCACTTCTACGTTACAAAATCCAACACATACCTTTACGCAGAATAAAAATTATCCGGTAACGCTGACTGCCACGTCAGCGGAAGGATGTAGCGTCACCAACACTGTCAGCGCTGACTACTCCTTACCAGGACTCACCATTCAGCCAGACCAAATAGAAGGCTGCATTCCTTTAGATGTAAAATTTACGGCTATCAGCAGCACTACACCGGAAGAACCTTTTATTAACTTCACCTGGGACTTCGGAGACGGTGGCACAGCTGTGGGTACATCTGCCCTTCATACCTTTACCACAGAAGGCTACCATACCGTTACTTTAACAGGGACCACGCTCAATGGCTGTAAAGTCACCACCACCACGATGATCCAGTCGGGATTCAAACCTGTGGTAGATTTTGTTGGTACACCACTGGTATCCTGTGCAAAAGATCCGATACAGTTTACCAACAAGTCAACACCTCCGGGACAAAGATGGCTGTGGCAGTTCGTGACCGATCAGGACGATCCACGGAACCCTGGATCTACCTTCTCTTCAGAAGAAAACCCTTCCCATACATTCCACAACTTCGGGATGCAGACTATCACCCTGACAGTGTTTAATTACGGTTGTCAGAACGAGCTTACCAAAGTTGATTATATCAGCATCAATCCACCTATTGCAGAATGGGCTACTACAGTAGATTGCGATAATAATTTATTCAGACAGTTTACTGATAATTCCAGATGGGGAAATGATCCGTCGCTGCCTAAAAATTATTCCTGGGATTTCGGCGATAAAACACCACTCAGCACAGATCCTAACCCTTCCCATACCTATGCCCAGCAAGGGATATACGATGTTACACTGTCTATAAACAATGGTGTTTGTGACAATACCTACAAAGACAGAGTTTATATAGTCACACAACTTCCTGTCATTAAGAGTGCTAACGCAGCGGTATGTGTAGGCACGGACTATTCTGTAAATGTCAGCATCACTGACCCTGCGCTGGAACAGCAATTTGCCATCTATTGGGGAGACGGAGCGATTGACGGGTACTCTGCCTGGAACACCAATTACACACATACTTACAGCACACCTGGCCAATACCAGGTACAGGTGGTGGCTACAGATCAGAATGGCTGTTTGCGTAAATCAAATATTGAAAATATTACCATCAATGGCGCCATTCCTAAATTCCAGATAACTGGAAAACCCTGCCGGGATGAGGATATTACCTTTACAGATCTGAGCACTGTCAACAGTGGTAACCAGCTCACAAAATGGGTGTGGAACTTCGGCGACTACAGCGCCGAAGAGACCAAAACCACTGGTCCGGCAAATACTACACATCAATACGTTAACGATGGTTACTACCAGGTAACCCTTAACGTTACTGACAAAAACAACTGTACCGTCATGGCGGTACAGAACTATATACTGGACACCCACAAGGCAGATTTTGTACTGGCAACAGAAGAACCCTGCCTCAACCAGGATTACCAGTACTACAATGCTTCCACCAATGCCAACAGCTTCCAGTGGGACTTTGGAGATGGTACCAGCAGTACAGATGCCAACCCTGTTAAAGGCTATGCAGCCGCCGGCAGCTATACCGTAAAACTAATCACCACTACAGCAAACGGCTGTACGGATACTGCCACTCAAAAGCTGCGTGTACCAGATCCTAAAGCAGATTTCAGCATGCCGGCAACGTTGGCCCCTTGTCCGCCAGCCAAAGTAGTATTTACCAATAACAGTACTGATTTCGCTACCACCAAATGGGATTTCGGAGATGGCTCCTTTACTGCCAACGACAACCCTGACGGTCATAACTATACGAAAGCAGGCACTTACAATATTGTACTCACCGTATATACCAGCGGCGGATGTAGCAGTACCACCACCCAAACAATGAAGGTGGATGGCCCTGATGGCACCATGAGCTTCACGCCTAACCAGGGCTGTGCGCCACTGGACATGCAGATGTCAGCTGTTGCCACCAAAACCGTAAGTTATGCCTGGGATTTTGATGACGGTGTTGTAGAAAAAACTACAGTACCAGTTTCTCCAAACCATACCTACACGACCAAAGGTATCTTCTATCCACGCGTGATACTCACCGATGATAAAGGCTGCGCAGTACCGGCAACTTCAACAGACAGACTCATTGTAGATAAAGCAGTCGCAGATTTTGACATCGACAATAGCGCTGCCTGTGGCGGCGGACAGGTGATATTCCTGAATAAATCAAATTCGCTTACAGAAGATTCGCTCGCATTACCATACAGCAGCAGCTGGGATTTCGGACGTAGCGGACTTCCAAATAACAACAGTATCAACAGAAACGGCGTATTCAATTATCCGACTCCCGGCGCCAGCACTGTGAAACTGACGGTTGTCAGTGCTTATGGCTGTACAGCTGAAAAACAAAAAAACCTGACGATTCCTACACAGCCCAAAGCCAATGTCAGCACTATCCCGGATATCTGCCAGTATGCAACTGCTACCATCACAGGTAGCGAAACCGCCGGTGTTCCGAATGCAAAATGGTTATGGAATATTGCGCCGGATATCAACAACAATACAACGGCCCCTATCAGCTTCGTTGCCAATACCGGTGGTATCATTCCTGTCAGCCTGACGATTACCAATGAAGATGGCAGCTGCCCCAGCACTGCCCTGAGCCAGATTAACGTGCACGTATCTCCGTCGCTGGCACCAACGCCTGACCAGATCAATATCTGCCGTGGTAACCCGATACTACTGATGGCCAATACCGATGCCGATGCGACAGTGACCTGGACCAACTATAACATTGATAACGCCAGCAGCAAAACACCACAGATTACACCAGATATTGATACGACCTATACGGTTGTCGCTACTAACCCTTACGGCTGTACGAATACAAAATCGGTACATTTTACAGTAACGCAACCATTTACGGTAACCACCAGTAATTACGCTATCTGCCACGGTACCGGTACCTTCCTGCAGGCATCCGGCGCATACCGTTACCAGTGGGCGCCAGCGCCAGGACTCAGTAATACCAGCATTCCCAACCCTTTGGTAAAACCTGAAATCAGCACTGATTATGTAGTGAGTGGATTTGATAAATTCAATTGCTTCGAAGTAAAAGCCACGTCGCACGTTACCGTAAATCCAACACCAATAGTAAATGCGGGCCCCGACCTTACCGCCTCTACCGGCTCCATTTTACCGCTGGCAGTTACCGGTAGTGAAGATATCACGCAGGTACGCTGGACGCCACAGGCCGACCTCAGCTGCTATACCTGCCTGAACCCTACGGCAACACCTAAAAATGATGTGACCTATTTCGTAGAAGTGACCAACCAATATGGTTGTAAGAGTACCGACGATGTCAGTATCAAACTGCTCTGCGATAACGCCAATATCTTCATTCCCAATACCTTCTCTCCAAACAGAGACGGTGTCAATGATATTTTCTATATCCGGGGAAGAGGGGTGAAGGAAGTAAGGTCATTTAAGATCTTTAACCGCTGGGGACAACTGCTGTTTGAACGATACAATTTCAACCCGGATGATATCTCGAAAGGTTGGGACGGTACCTTCAAAGGACAAGTACTTACCCCGGATGTCTACGTCTATTTTGCAGAAGTTATCTGCGATAAAGGCGGCGATGGCCTGCTGAAAGGAAACATTACTTTGTTAAGATAATCAATATTTAAATAGATAAATAATTGAATTCCTGTATTATATAGATAAAATAGTGTATTTATTGTTTTTTTAGTTAATTTGTGTGCTGATTTCTATGAAAAACCGCTGCAACCTATGAAATACCATCCGGCAAGATGTTTAAAGACATTGTTGTTACTGTTAATCATATTAACAGGTGGGAAAGTGCTGGCACAGCAAGCGGGCTTCAACTATACAGCCTCCCCAGCTTCCCTTTGTGCTCCTGTAACCTTCACCTTACAAAACACAACGACAGGTACCCCGGTAATGTATACCTGGGATTTTGGCGACGGACGCAGCTCCCATGACGCCAATCCATCCGTTACCTATACCACCGGAGGACAAAAAACAATAACGCTTACTGCCAAATACTATAACGGAGAAAGCACCTATTACAGACAGATAACTGTGGGAGATATACCTGCGGTAGATTTTAACGCGAATATTACTCAGAGCTGTAAACTATATACCGCCACTTTCACCGATGTAACACCGGGCGCCCAATACCGCACCTGGGATTTCGGAGATGGCTCTGCGCCGGTACAATCTACCACCAGCACCATTACACATGCCTATGGCAAAGCAGGTAAATTCAGTGTAACCCTTACCGTTACTAACAGTACCGGCTGTACACAAAAGCTGGTAAAATCTGAATACATCAATATCTCCATTCCTGATGTTGCTGTAACCAGTCCAACAGGTGGATGTGTACCTTATACCGCCGCATTTTCCGCTACTGCTACCAATCCCGCCACAGACCCCGTTTCAGGATACACCTGGAACTTCGGTGACGGCACCATTCAGGCAGGTAATGCTACTATTAATCATACCTACGCCCAAACAGGCACCTACGATATAACCGTTACCATGACCACCAACAGTGGCTGCACCGTAACGAAAGCTTTTCCCAAACAGATACATACCGGCAATCCACCATCCGGCGTGAGTTTCACGGTATCACCAACAACTGCCTGCGTAGGAGAACCCGTACGCGTACTGGCTGATGCCAAATATGCCGGAAACTACTTCTGGGACTTTGGCGACGGCTCCACGCTGGACACCACCGCCTACGACCTGAAACATAATTTCCTTGCTTCCGGCAACCTGACCATTCAGCTGAAAGCAGGCAGCAATGGCTGTTATACCAGCCCGGTATCTATGCCCGTAACCATCACCGGGCCTGTATCTTCCTTTTCTGCCTCCAGGTCATGTACAAACAGAACTGCCTTTACCTTTACCAATACCTCTACCAATACTACCGCTACAAGTACCTATGAGTGGGACTTTGGCGATAACAGCCCGTTAGAAACCACCCAAAATACCACACACCAGTATTCCGTTACCGGAAAATACACGGTGCGCCTGACGGTGAAAGACAACAACGGCGCCTGCAGCCATAGCAGCTTTCAGACAGTTTACTATTTCCTGCCCGACTTCACCGCAGGGGTTAGTGCCATCTGCCGGGGAAGCAAAGCCACCTATGAGGTGCTGAACATACCACAGGAACTGGTTGCCAGCTATACCTGGCAGTTCGGGGATGGCTCCAGTGCTACCACCACCCAGCAGAGCTATGAGAAAACCTTCCCTGTCAGCGGTAATTTCGACGATAAACTGATTATTAATTATAAAGATGCCATGTATTGTACTGATGTTGTTACCAAAGTAGGCAACATCCGCATACTGGCCCCTGTGGCAGATTTTGCAATTACTGGCGGCGCATGTGCAGGCCAGCCTGTAAACTTAAAAAATACATCTGCCACCTCACCGAATACACCACTGACCAACTGGCGATGGGATCTTGGCAATGGTCTTGCCTCCACGGCACAAACACCACCGGCTACCAATTATTCCGCCTCTGGTGATTACACCGTGAAACTGGTAATTACCGATGCGAGAAATTGCATGGATTCTATCACGAGGTCCATTACCATCAACCCATCGCCATTCATTAAAGTATCTTCGACACAGGCTAAGATCTGCGAAGGCAGCGGTACTACGCTCAACGCCATTACCGATGGCAACGTGCAATGGCTCGTTACGGATAACCTCAGCTGTACCTATTGCACTACGCCAACAGCATCGCCGGTAGTCAATACCCGCTATAAAGCACTGGCTACTAACGCTTACGGCTGTACGGTGTACGATTCTACTGATATTTCGGTAGTACCAAAAGTTTCGCTGACGGTAACGCCGAACATGAATGTCTGCTATGGCAGCTCTGCCAAACTGCAGGCCACTGGCGCCACCTATTACAACTGGACACCCGTGGATGGTCTTACCAACAATAAAATTGCAGACCCGGTGAGTACACCGGTAGCAGATATCACCTATCAGGTTACCGGCACCAACGATCCGATGTGTCCCTATAGCGCACCGGTATCCGTGAAGCTGTCTGTAAAACCCGTTCCCAGTGTGGAAGCGGGCAAAGATCAGGAGGTTCCGGTAGGTTCTGTGGTACGCCTCATCGCTACAGGTTCCATAGATGTAGTCAAATGGCAATGGTCGCCCACGGATTATCTGGATTGTACGACCTGTCCGGCTGTCAGTGCGGCGATCCGTAAGCCCATGACATACAGCGTTACCGGCACCAATGCTTTTGGCTGCTCTAAAAGCGATATCGTGAGTATAGACCTGGTTTGTAAAAGTGATGCCATCTTCATCCCTAACACCTTTAGTCCTAATGGCGATGGCGTAAATGATATATTCTATCCACGCGGCAAGGGAATCAGCTTTGTGAAATCATTCAGGATTTTTAACCGCTGGGGCCAGGAAGTATATCACCGTGAGCAATTCAATACCGATGATATTTCCAAGGGCTGGGATGGGATGTTTAAAGGAAAGCCGCAATCCGCGGATGTTTACATCTATTTCATTGAAGCCTACTGCGATACCAATGAATTCATGCAATTAAAAGGCAACGTCACCTTAGTCAGATAATTTATGAAATACTTATACGGCATATTACTGTTTACGGCAAGCGTGTTAATTACACCGGCACTGGTTGCGCAAGACATCCACCTGTCGCAGTTCTATGAAACGCCTATACTCCGCAACCCTGCGCTGATAGGTATTTTCAATGGAGATGTGCGGGTACAGGCCGTATACCGTAACCAATGGAATAATGTCACCACCGCCTACCAGACAGGTACGCTCAGTGGTGAGATCAAATTTCCGGTAGGTCAGGGGAATGATTACCTTACCACCGGCCTGCAGTTTACCTACGACAGGGCAGGAACGTCGAAGCTGCAGTCGACACAGGTATTCCCCGCCATCAACTACCATAAATCGCTGAATGCCGACAAGACAAGTTTTCTTGCTTTGGGTTTTATGGGCGGTTATGTACAGCGCCAGTTCGACCCCGGCAACATGACATTCGACAACCAGTATACCGGTGGCCGGTTCGACCCTACCATGCCTACCGGCGAGGAAGGTAAGCTGGCCCTCAAGGGCTATGGCTACCTGGATGCCGGTTTCGGGCTGAGTTATAACAGTGTAATCCGGGAAGATGTGAATTATTACCTGGGGGTGGGCTATTACCATTTTCAGGGTGCCAAAGTGTCCTTTTATGCCGATAAAACGATCCTGCTCCAGCCCAAACTGACGTTCAATGCCGGTATCTCCATTCCGGTGGATGAGCGGGTAAAGGTGATTGCAGAATATAACCAGTTGCACCAGGGAACCTACTCTGAGTATATTGGCGGCGGTATGCTACGGTATGCCCTCATGGACCGTGGACTTGAATCCACAAAAAGCATTTCCGGCGGCCTCTTCCTGAGATGGAACGATGCCATTATCCCGACGGTAAAGCTCGATATGGATAAGTATGAGCTGGGTATGTCCTATGATACCAATATCTCACAGCTGAGAACGGCTAGTCAGAGTTTCGGGGGATTTGAGATATCGTTGGTGTTTAAAGGCTTCCTGAACAGTCGGAACAGTACGTTGGAAAGTGTGAATTGCCCAAGATTTTAGACGATCAAAAATATTGTATGTCAAAGCATTACAAAATATTGCTCAATAAACCGTTAAATTTTACATAAAAAGAGCAAAAAATATAACAAAATGGCGTTGTATTTGTTAAATTTATAGGGAAAAGTGCACAGGTTTCTTGTGTGATTTAACAATCAAAAATTAGGAAATATTTGAATAAATTTTTATCTTTATAAGACTATGTTAAAATCCTCTACCCTCTTATTTACCCTGTTTTTTTGCCTCTGTACCTTTGCGGTCAGAGCTCAAAACGACAAATCCCAACCGGCAACGGACGGGGGTAGTAAAATTGTAAAACTATACCCTAACCCTGCTACTAACATCGTTAACTTCGAAATTACACAGCTACATAATAACGAACAACCATATGATCTTATTGTGTACAATTTCCTTGGTAAAAAAATAGATCAGCTGAAAGGTATAGGGGTACGTACCAGCGTAAATCTGTCTAACTACTATAGTGGACTATACATTTACCAGTTGAGAGATCAGCGCGGTAACCTGGTAGAATCAGGAAAATTCAACGTAGTAAAATAAAGATAATTTTATCTGAAGATATTATAGCCGGCTCTACTTGGTAGGGCCGGCTTTTTTTTGTCATTTCAGGCAGCCATACAATCAGGCATCCTAACTATTATAAGCGAAAGAGGAACAAAAAAAGCAGCCTCTGCAAAATAGAGACTGCTTTCAATAAAATGAACGGTGAGCTACCGCAGATCTATATCTACTGTACTTCCACGATCAGGAACTTGAGATATGTTGTATTCTCGATATTCCAGAGGATCGGGTGGTCTTGCGCCTGGGTCTGGAAGGTCACCTGACGCAGTTTTTTTCTGGCGTCTTTGGCGGCCATATCGATGATTTCCAGGAACAGGCTTGGCGGTACCAGGTTGGTACAGGAAGCCGTTACCAGGAATCCACCTGGTTTCAGCAACTTCATACCACGCAGGTTGATCTCTTTATAACCAGTAATTGCTTTCTGGATATTCTCACGGCTTTTGGTAAATGCCGGTGGATCCAGTATAACAACATCAAATTTCTTTTCTTCTTTGGTCCATGTTTTCAGCTGAT
Organism: Chitinophaga sp. Cy-1792; assembly: GCF_011752935.1. Taxonomy (NCBI): domain Bacteria; kingdom Pseudomonadati; phylum Bacteroidota; class Chitinophagia; order Chitinophagales; family Chitinophagaceae; genus Chitinophaga; species Chitinophaga sp. Cy-1792. The sequence continues at coordinate 1,783,994 of NZ_VWWO01000001.1, read as the reverse complement.
CAAAAGCATTCACTGCCTGGAACTTACATATATCCTGGAGGTTGTTCAGCTGGGCATTACGACGTGCGGTGTTAACGGCATGCTCGGAGATATCGAGGCCCATTACGCTTTTAGCGCCATAATAGCCGGCATGGCAGGAGAAAGTACCGGTATAGCAGAATGCTTCCAGTACGTCGGCACCTTTCACGATATGCTGGATGGCGCGGCGGTTATCCTGCTGATCAAGGAAATAGCCTGTTTTCTGGCCATTTTCAATGTCGACATGGAATTTCAGACCGTTTTCATTGATGATGACGTTGGTATCGAACGGAGCAGAGAGGAAGCCTTTCTGTTGCTGCATGCCTTCCAGCTCACGAACAGGCACATCGTTTCTTTCATAGATGCCTTTAGGACTGAAAATCCTGTTCAGCGCATCTACGATGGCACCTTTCCATTTTTCCATACCCAGCGCCAGCGTCTGGATAACGAGGTAGTCATTGAATTTATCGATGATCAGGGCAGGCATTTCATCGGCCTCACCAAATACCAGACGGCAGTTTTCCACATAACCGATCTTTTTACGGTATTCCCAGCACTTCAGCAGCCTGCGATAAAAGAATTCATCGTTGATCTCTTCGCGCTTATCGCGGGTGAGCAGGCGAACCAGGATCTGGGACTGCGGATTGATGTAACCACGGCCAACAAAGGTGCCTTTATGAGTATAGACATCCACGGTATCACCAGCATCTACCGGCCCGTCGATTTCATTCACTTCATTACCAAACACCCAGGGATGACCCAGCAAAACCCTGTTTTGTATACTTTTCTTTAAAAATACTTTTGTCATTTATCGCAATTCGAGGTGCAAAGGTAAGAAATAGGCAGCACCCTGTAATCAAATAAGTAATTCCGTGTCAATTTGTCGCCAAATGGTCGCTTGGCAAAGTAATTGTCTGCTTATCTTTGCAGACAATCATTACAATTATGACAGAAAAAGAAAAAGACATGCATCAAGAGGAAATCAACAAAACCGAAAATGAGAAAGGCATGCCGGATGGTAACACTGATGAGAATATGAGTGGAACTTCGCATATGAATAATGAGTTGGATGAATCTGGTGAGTTGGCTAAGAAAGACCAGGAAATTGCAGACCTGCGCGATAAATACCTGCGCCTGCAGGCAGAGTTCGACAATTTCCGCAGACGTACAGCCAAAGAGAAATTAGAATTAATGCAAACTGCCGGCAAAGACGTAATTGTATCTTTGCTCGATATACTGGATGATAGCGAAAGAGCTTCCAAACAAATGGAAACAGCTACTGACCTGGCTTCTGTAAAAGATGGTTCCATGATGGTTTTCAATAAGTTAAAATCATCCCTGTTATCCAAAGGCCTGACAGAAATGGATGCCATGCACCAGGAGTTTAATCCAGACCTGCACGATGCCATTACTGAAATCCCTGCCCCTACCCCGGACCTCGCCGGTAAAGTGCTGGACGTATTACAGAAAGGCTACTACCTGAACGACAAGCTGATTCGTCACGCTAAGGTGGTGGTAGGTAAATAGTGACGTTGTGGCATGACATTGCAACAGCCGGACTATGCTGACAAATGACAGAAATAAAATTTTTATAACAGAAAAAACCCCGCCAGCAGCGGGGTTATAAGGTTTTTATATAATGTCTACCAAGAGAGATTATTACGAAATACTTGTTGTAACTAAATCTGCGACACAGGATGAGATCAAAAAGGCTTACCGTAAAGTAGCCATGCAGTATCACCCTGACCGCAACCCCAACAACAAGGAGGCGGAAGAGAAGTTTAAAGAAGCCGCCGAAGCATATGAAATATTAAGCGATCCGGATAAACGGGCACAATATGATCGCTTCGGACACGCCGGCATGAATGGCCGCGGCGGTGGTGGATTTAACGGTGGTGGTATGAATATGGACGACATATTCTCCAACTTCGGTGACATTTTTGGCGACGATATTTTCGGTAGCTTCTTTGGTGGAGGCGGCGGAAGAGGCCAGGGTGGCGGTGGCCGCCGTGGTCGCGGTACCCGTGGCTCCAATCTTCGTGTGAAAATCAAACTCACCTACGAAGAAATCGCCAAAGGCGCCAACAAAAAAATCAAAGTTAAAAAATACGTTTCCTGCCAGCATTGCGGCGGATTAGGCGCAAAAGATAAAAACTCCTTCCAGACCTGTAACTCCTGTGGAGGTTCCGGTCAGGTAAGAAAAGTAACCAACACCTTCCTCGGTCAGATGCAGACAGTTACCACCTGTCCGAACTGCCACGGCGAAGGCCAGATCATTACCAGCAAATGTAACCACTGTAAAGGCGAAGGTCGCATGTACGGTGAAGAAACCGTTAGCATCGACATCCCGGCAGGTGTACAGGAAGGTATGCAGCTCTCCATGAGCGGCAAAGGTAACGCCGGCGAAAGAGGCGGCGCCCCTGGTGATCTCCTCATCCTCATCGAAGAGGAACCACATCCTGAACTGCACAGAGATGGCCTCAACGTAGCCTACGACCTGCACATTTCCTTCACCGACGCTGTCTTCGGAACTTCCCTCGAAGTACCAACCATCGACGGTAAAGCGAAAATCAAAATACCTGCAGGTACACAAAGTGGTAAAATCTTCCGCCTCAAAGGCAAAGGTTTCCCAAGCATCAACTCATACGACCGCGGCGATCAGCTGATCCACGTAAACGTATGGACACCACAACACCTGACCAACGACGAAAAAGATATGCTGGAAAAACTGCATTCTTCCGATAACTTCAAACCTAATCCGGAAAAATCAGATAAAGGCTTCTTCGAAAAAGTCAGAGATATTTTTAGCTAACACACACGACTCTCCCGGAAACTAAACCCGGAAGAAACATCGATATTGATTCAGGCTGAATACCGTGACAGAATCCACTTCTTCACCGTATTCAGCTTTATCTTTTAATTATGGATAACAAGCTCCAGATGTTCGAGAACCGGCTGACGAAAGTTTTCCGGCATATCTCCAAAATCGCCAGACGCCAAAACATCACCTGCTACCGCGTATATGATGATGACATTCCCGAATTTCCTTTTAGTATAGAAGTCTATGAAGACCACGTATACATCGCGGAATATCATCGCAAACATGGTATGGACGAAGATGCGCACGAAGCATGGCTCGACTCATGCCTGGAACTGATCGCCAGAATACTGGATGTCGCCCCTTCCAAAGTATGGGTGAAACAACGACAGCGCAAGGAAAGCCGTAAAGGCCAGTACGAAAAACTCAGCCTGGAAAGTGAAGAAATGACTGCCCATGAAGCCGGACTCAAATTCAAAGTGAACCTCTCCGACTACCTGGACACCGGTCTCTTCCTCGACCACCGCATTACCCGCAGTATGGTCAGAGAAGAAGCCCAGGATAAAAAAGTGCTCAACCTATTCTGCTATACCGGCTCTTTCTCCGTATATGCAGCCGCTGGCGGCGCATCCCAGGTAACATCTGTAGATCTCTCCAAAACCTACTTAAGCTGGGCAGAAGAGAACTTCAGACTGAACGATATCGACCCGGCAAAGCATGAATTCATCCATGCCGACGTATTGCAATACCTGGACACACTCAAACTCAACACCTATGATCTCGTGATCATGGACCCTCCTACCTTCTCCAACAGCAAGCGTATGAAGGAGTTCCTGGACGTACAGCGCGATCACGTCATGATGCTGAACAAAGTACTGCTGGCCACTAAAAAAGGCGGCACCATCTACTTCAGTAATAATTACAGGAGATTTATCATGGAGAATGATCAGATCGAAGCCAGTACTATCAAGGATATTACGGCACAAACATTACCGTTCGACTTCCAGCAGAAAATGATCCGCAAATGTTATAAGATCATCAAATAACGATACACAGGGGCTTCAACGCCCCTTTTTTATTTAGACTTCTCCGCCAGCTTTACCAGCTTCAGAAACTCTTTCCGGTAGCCACTTTTATCAGGCCCCAGCGACTTCTTCGCAATATTCTCCACCATTTCCATATTACCACACCCACGGTAGGAAGAATTACGCAGGATCATACCAAACAAAGCTACTGATGCAGCAAAGCGATGATCCACAGACGCCTCACCAAACGGAATACAACGATCGGCAAGACTCACCTCCAGCTCATGTAAAGTAGCCTCCTGTGGCCGGCGATAAGTGACCTTAATACTGGCCAGCATAGCATCAGGATGATCGCTTAAACTATCCACCGGCAATATCTCATATAACGCCACCGCACAATGGCCACTCCCCACAATACCACCAGCAACGGAGTCCGGCAGACTATTATCCGTTGGAAGCACCTTGTTTTCATAACCTATCAGCCGGTAAGCCTTTACAATAGCAGGGTTGAAATGTACCTCCGCCCTGACATCACGGGCCACAGTAAACAACGTACTTCCAAACTCCCGGGCAAAAATCTTGGTGGCTTCCTCCAGATCATCTATATACGCAAAATTACCATTGCCTTTGGCGGCCATGATCTTTAGTTTGGAATCTTTATAGTTCTTCATGCCCACGCCCAGGCAGGTCAATAAAACACCACTTTCTTTTTCTTTGGTAACCAGTTGTTCCATTTCCTCATCGGTAGATCTACCTACATTAAAATCCCCGTCGGTGGCCAATATAACCCGGTTATTTCCATTGCTGATGAAGTGTTGTTCCGCTATCTGATAGGCCAGTTTAACCGCTGCCTCTCCCGCTGTAGCGCCATTGGCATTCAGGTTATCGATGGCCGCAAGAATTTTCTCTTTCTGATCACCAAAGGTAGATGCCAGCACCACCTGTGGTTCGCTGGCATATGCCACGATAGCCACGCGGTCTATAGGGCGCAGGTTATTTACCAGCACGCGGAATGCCGCCTGTAATAAAGGCAATTTGTTGGGAGCATCCATAGAGCCGGAAGCATCGATCAGAAACACCAGGTTACTGGGGGGCAGACTATCCAGCGGAATAGAAGTAGCGCGGATCACGATTTGCAGCAGGCGGTGCATCGGCTCCCATGGGCAGCTGGTAAACTGCCCCATCAATCCGATCGTTTGCCCGGCGCCAGGTAACGGGTAGGTATATTGGAAATAATTCACCATTTCCTCAATCCTGACCGCATCGGTAGGCACCTTTTCCTTCTGGCGCAGGAATCTGCGAACATTGCTGTAGGAAGCCCTGTCTACATCCACTGCAAAGTTGGAAGCAGGTATCGCGCCGGCGCGCTGGAATTTATTCTCGTAGGTAGCACCATAGGTTTCATTATAGAAAGTATGGATGCCCATACCGGAGTTACTATAGTTAGGATTACTGTTGCGGGAGAGTTTCGCCCTGGCTTTAGCCAGGGCAATAGGATCCATGGCTTTTCGTGCAGGCAGGAGCGTTATCAGCGGGCGGTCGTCCTGTTTTACAAATATTGTTTTAGGAAGATATCCGGGTATTTCAAGACGGATTTGAACCAATGGTTTGGTTAGCTGAATGCGAAATAATCCGGCACTGTTCGTTACCACGCAGGTGGTATCGTTCATAACGCAGACGGATACACCAGCAATAGGTTTGTGGGTGAGACTATCTTCCACGGCGCCGCTGGTCCAGGTAGTTTGGGCGTTAGCAGTACAACAGTACAGTATCAGTAGCAAAAGCAACTTTCGCATGAAACAAATTAGTCATTTAAACTGATATATCCATGACTGTTATGTTCCTTAGCCGCTCAAAAATTCAAAAAACAAGCAAAAAAGCCTGATTTCATGCATTTTCTCTGCACAAAATCAGGCTTTCCAATCATATACCGTGATTATTCCTGTCCTACGAGCTGATAAATTTCCGGCAGGTTACGGCCCAGACCATCATAGTCGAGTCCATATCCCAGGAGAAATTTATTTGGTACGGAGAAGCCGAGATAATCGATTTTGATAGGATGCACCATCGCTTCCGGTTTAGTAAGCAGGGAGGCTACCAGTAATTTTTTAGGTTGCTGGTGTTCCAGCTGCGGAAGGAACTGGCTGAGTGTTTTACCGGTATCCACAATATCTTCCAGGATAACGACGGTACGGTTGAAGAGGTCTTCATCCAGACCAATTGCCTGTACTACATTTCCTGTTGATTTGGTTCCTTTGTAGGAAGCCAGTTTAATAAAAGAGATCTCTGCGTCGATGTTGATATATTTAAACATATCAGCAGCGAACATAAAAGAACCATTGAGGATAGCAATAAACAAAGGGCGTTCGCCTTTAAGATCTTCATTGATTTTAGCGGCCATTTCCCTTATACGTTGCTGCAGTTCATCTGCACCAATATAGGGTTGAAACTGTTTGTCATGCACTGTGATTACCGACATAAATACTACTTCATTTCCAGTTTTAACAATTAAAAGCTCAAAAAGATGTGAGCTTTATTTTCCCACAAGCAGGCGCTGGCCGATTTTTATATCGAAGCCCTGCAAATTATTCCATTCCTGTAACTGGGTTACAGATTTGTTGTACATTCTAGCGATACCGTACAGCGTTTCTTTCGGCTGTACATCGTGGTATTGGGTGCTGCCGCCGGTAGTTTTTACCGGGGCAGGAGCAGGTGTGCTGGCTACAGGAGCAGGTGTTGCCGGTTTTGACGGCGACGGAGCAGGCATGGTAGCCTTAGCAGGTGGCTGGGCAGGTGTTACAGCCGGTGTGGTGGCGGGAGCAGAGCTGTTACCGTTAGAAACAGTCACATCTCCGTTTTTCTTCAGATCTTCTATCATGGCAACAGGTATCCCACCTGTCTGCGAGTTATTTTGCTGGGAGGCTGGTGTTTTAGCCGGTGTTTTAACAGGCGGCTGATAAGCTATTTCTTCCTCCTCATCTTCTTCTTCCTCACGGCTGTTTTTTGCCAGGGCAGGCATATTGGAGGAGAAGCCTGTCAGGGCCAGTTTCTGACCTGCAGCAGGCTGATCGCCTTCATGCAGTTTATTACGGCGGCGCAGCCATTTGAGCTGAATACCTTCAGCCTGTGCTACGTCCAGTAATGACTCACCTTTAGCAACGGTATGGAATTCGGAACCGCCTTTTTTAGCTTTTTTCTGTAGAAAGATGATCATATCTTTTTTCAGTGGCGCATCACTCGGCAGGTCATTGAAGCGTACCAGTTTGCTCAGGCGCATATCGCGTTGATCTGCGAGTTGGATGAGGCTGGTACCAGCCTTCGCAAATACGGCTTTACGGCCGTTGATTTCGAAAATCCCTTTAGGGTAGTTGCCCGCAACCGGTTTGCTGGATTGATTATGTTTATTGGAAGAACCACCGGTAACAGGTCTGGGTTTGGGGTTTACCACAGTGCCGTTATTGGCCATTCCTTCGCCGATGGAGCTGGCTTCGGAGGCTTCCGGCGATAATTTACCCAGTGCAATCAGCGAAAAGCGTTGCAGGTTATTGTCTTCAATTACTTTGATTAATTGTTGCGGATAGGTTTTATTGGTCGCATATCCGGCTTGTTTCAGACCGAAAGCCCAGGATTTATAGTCTTCACCGTCGAACTGGAAGAGGAAGGCGTATCGTGGGTTGCTTCGCAGGAAGTCGGAGTGGTCTTTATAGGACTCTCTCGCGGTTTCGTATACACGGAAACATTCCTGGGCGGCGTCATCGTCGTATTTGATGGTTTTACCGGTCCAGGTATTTTTACATTTAATACCGAAGTGGTTATTGGATTGCTGGCAGAGTGCGCCATTGCCAGATTGCGTTTCCACTACTCCCTGTGCCAGCGTGATAGCTGCGGGAACGCCTGTACGACGTTGTTCATCGATGGCCAGTTGTTTGTACGTTTCAATATACTGCTGCGTTGTGATCTTCTGTGCGTGTAGCTGCACAGTGGCGCCAATAAGAAAACTGACCACCAACAAGAATTTTCTTACTTGCATGTATTTTAAATTTAATGGGCGTTGTTCATGGAGATGGTTATTTCTTCCTGATCAGGAGAACACCATCACGGATAGTTAGCAGTACTTGTTCTGCGCGGTCGTCTGCCAGCACTTTCTCACAAAATCGTACCATGGCTTTTGCCTGGCTTCCACGTTCACTTTCCGGCAGTAGTACCTGACCGTGGTACAGTACATTATCGGCGAGGATGAAACCTCCCGGCCTTAATTTGTCCCATACCTGATCATAGTAATGTTCGTAACCAGCTTTGTCTGCATCGATAAATACAAGGTCGAATACTTCATCGAGTGACTCAATAATCGCTGCGGCCTTGCCTATATGCATTTTAATTTTATCGGCTGTTCCGGTAGCCTCCCAGTATTTCTGGCAGAGTGTTTCCAGTTCTTCGTTGATATCTACCGTATGTAATAGACCTCCGGGCTGCAAACCCTGCGCCAGACAGATGGCTGAGTACCCTGTATAGGTACCTAGTTCCAAAATCCGCATGGGGCGGATCATATGGCTTACCATACTCAGGAACTGGCCCTGTACCTGGCCACTAAGCATGTGTGGCAATTCTACTTTCAGATAGGTTTCCCGATGTAGTTTGTATAACTGCTCACTCTCTGGTGTGGTATACTTCTCTGAAAATTGCTCCACTGCTTCCGGTATCAGCTCCATATATAAAATTTCTGCAAAGCTAAAGAAAAGACCTTATAAATAGTAAACGCCACAGGGTCGGTTTTTATGCGGCCCAGTGGCGTTGTCAAAATACGGTAGAATATTAGAAATTCGGTCTTAGCTTGTTGGTAGTATAGAAAACCCTGAAATACTCCACCACTTCATCGGCGGTATCGAAGAGTTTCAGCAGGTCGAGGTCTGGTGCATTGATGTTATGTTCTTTTTCGAGCATCACATTCTTTACCCAGTCCAGCAGGCCGCTCCAGTATTCTTTTCCTACGAGTACCATGGGCGTTTCTTCCATCTTTTTTGTCTGGATAAGCGTAGCCACTTCAAAGAATTCATCCATGGTACCGAAGCCACCAGGCATCATTACAAAGCCCTGTGAGTATTTGGTAAACATCACCTTTCTTACGAAGAAATAATCGAAGTTGAGGCGTTTGTCGTTGTCGATATAGGGGTTAGGGTACTGCTCGTGGGGCAGGGTGATGTTGGCACCTACCGATTTACCACGGGCGCGCTGGGCGCCTTTGTTGGCAGCTTCCATGACACCGGGACCGCCGCCGGTAATAATACCGAAGCCTTCTTCTGCGAGTCGTGCTGCGATTTCTTCAGCGAGGTCGTAGTAACGGTTACCCGGTTGGGTACGGGCGGATCCAAATATTGATATGCAGGGACCTATCTTAGCCAGGGATTCAAAACCATCCACGAATTCCGCCATGATTTTGAAGATTTGCCAACTTGAATGAGCTCTTGTTTCCGTCCAATCTCTTTCTTTTAAATTCTTTAAACTATCATTCATGTGATATGCGTTTATGCTTGAGACCAATTTAGGGAATTTTTTTGACTCTCCTGGCAGTCGCGGTTTATGCCTTAACAGTTTTTCGATGCCTCCGGCATCGAAAAACTGTTAAGGGTTTGAGGGTGCCGAAGGCACCCCCAAACCCTTAACGAAAATATATAAGGTGGGCCATTACAATGTAACTGAGGGAAAAGAAAAAAGCAGGTAACTCAAAAGAAACCTGCTTTCCATTTAACACGTTATGAACGTGCAGCACCGTATTTTATACAATGCTGCAGAAACGTTTACTAAAGCTGGCTTGTTGAATGACGAATCTAGCAGGACCTGCTATCGTTGCGTCAGGCGACTTTCATAACGGTTAATAGCCTTTAAATTATTGCTTATTTATGCAATAACCTAATTTATGTTTTTCGTATATACACTAAGTATAGGTTAAGACAGAAATGTCCTGCAATGCGCAGACAGCACGCACTACAAGACATTTCATATTACTGGCAGAAATAGTTCGTAAGGAGATTATTTATAAGTCCCGCTCACAATTTCTTCGGCAAGACCAAAAGACAAGGTCATACCTGCACCACCTAAACCATTTACAATCATTACACCTGGCTCAGGAGACATTACCAGGTCCGTATTACCATTCTTCAGTTTAGGATAGATACCGTGCCATGACTCCTTAATGGTGAGGTCAGGCGCCTGGAGGAAGGTATGCATATATTTCACGATCAGGTCATTGATAAAGGATTTATCAAACGGATCGAAATCCGGGCCGTATTCGTGAGAATCGCCGATGGTGAGTTCACCATCGCCATTCTGAGAGATCAGCAGGTGAACACCCCATTTCACATATTCCGGCATTTCTGCTTCTATTCTACGTTTCAGGGCATCCAGCGTTTTACAGCTATTGAATGCAGCATAGTGCAAAAGCGTGAGTCCTGCACAAAGGGCCGGGCCCAGTTGCCAGTTGCCTGGCTGCGGAACAGTACGCATCATCTGCAGTTTGCATTTGGTAAGATAGGTATCAGCAAATATAGCAGGGTAAAGGGTTTCAAAGTCTGCTCCACTACAAACATACACCTGGTCTACTTTCCATTTTTCATCCTTTGTTTCGATATAAGGCATGTTGATGGCATTCACCGCAGTGCTGAAACGCGTGGTTACACCCATTTGTTCCTGGAGGTATGCAGCGATGGTAGCACTGGCCTGGCGTGGGTTTACCGTCATTTCAGTGTTGCTGTACATGGCGCCGAGTAAGCCTTCTGTTTTTACAGCCTGTGTATATTTACCAATATTAGCCGGAGTAATCAGCTCACATGCGTAACCATTCTGTGCAGCAGCGCCGGTAAATTCTTCCAGTACTGCCAGTTCATCTTTTTCGTATACCAGGTGCAGAGAACCGGTTTCCTGGCATTGAAGGCCTGTAGCGGCCGCCAGTTCTTTCCAGACACTTCTGCTGTGCATTGCCCTGTTATACATTTTTCCGGCAGTTTGTCCGATAGGCCATACCAGTCCGAAATTACGTATGGATGCGCTGATAGCTCTGCTATTACGCTCGAATAATACTACTTTTTTTCCCTGCTTAGCCAGTTTATATGACATGGCAAGTCCTACGATGCCCGCGCCTATTACCGCTACATCCGCCTGTTGTTGTTGCATGGGTTATATCTGAAAAGATTAGAAAATTGAAAGTAATTCGTCCAGAGATGCGATCAGGTGCGTGTGAGGACCTTTTTCCAGATCTGCTTTGGAATAAGCGCCCGTTGTTACACCGGCAACAATTTTGCAGCCAGCATTGGTTCCTTCTTCCAGGTCGGAAATGGTATCTCCCACTTTAGCAACATTAGCCACACTGGCTATTTCCAGCTGCTCCATGATACGATAGATCATATACGGATAAGGACGGCCATGTGCAACCAGATCGCTGGTCATCACAGCATCCACGAGGCCGTTGTTTAGCCAGCCTGTACGTTCCAGGATCACAGCTGTAATATCTTTATCGAAACCTGTGTCCAGCGCCACTTTAATGCCTTTAGCACGTAAAGCTTCGAATACACCGGAAACACCGTCTTTTTCACGTACCCCCGGATTAGTGGCATAATAATTTTTCATGCCGGTCACGAAGTACTGATGCAGTTCATCTATCAGGGCAGCATCTTCCGCACGCGGATGGTGCTTCTGTTTCAGTAAATAACGTATAGCAAAGGGTTTAGCGTATCCCATTACCTCATTTACTTCAGCGATCGTAACATCTACGCCGGCTGTCTTAACGGCTGACTGTAATACCTGTGCAACATTGGATTCATCGTGCAGCGTGGTTCCTGCAATATCAAAAACAGCTAACTGTATACTCATCTGTTCACTTATTTATGCGGCAAAGATAACACAATGGGTAAAATAAAGTTTAGTCTTTATAAACAATTAACATGAGGTTAATATGGGAAGATGATTAAATCATTCACCAACTTATGCCCTTTTCCCCGGATCGTGCCCCCGCCTTTGGCGGGGGCACGATCCGGGGTCTTGATGCTGGCCTTCGGCCAGCATCAAGACCCCGGACAAAAAACGATGCCTGCCTCTACAGCGTAAAGACAGGCATCAAAAATATTTTAAATACAATAATTAAAACCCAAGACCAACACCAGCTCTGTATATCAGGTTATTCTGATAAGGTGAGCGGCCATCCTGCAATACATCATACATGATTGCAAAACTGACACCTACCCTGCCGCCTACCGCCTGCGTGTAACCTGCGCCCATCAAGAGGCTTGGCACCGCGTAGTTGGAAGTATAGGTGGTTGTTTTAGGGTTACCATTCATATCAAAGTAATTAGTTGTTTTCTGCGAAACAGAGTTATACTCCGGCTGTACATGTATAAACAGCATTGGAATCGGGTATACACGTCCCCAGACACCACCACCGAAAATTGTATACTGATCACGGGAAGTGGTAGTTCCATAAAAATCGCGGTATTTAATATTACCGTACTGTGCGTTGATATTCACACCAGCCGCTATATAGTTATTAAACCGATAACCTACCAGTGGTGAAATATCAATATTGGTATAGTCTCCGAACACCATTCCCAACGAACCACCAAATACCAGCCTGGAAGGGTCAAAGGTCTTAGGTTGTTGTGTCTGTGGTGGCCTGCTGGTAGTATCAGTTTTATAAAACTGCGCATGCGCCATCTGGAATCCGCTAATCAGGAGTATACAAAGCAACAGCTTTTTCATATGTCGATTTTTAACAGTCAAATATTTTACCTCTGTTGAGGATATTGTTAGGATCAAATATCTGTTTTATTTGCTTCATAATGTTCATGGAAGTTGCATCAAAGATGATATCCATATAGCTTTTCTGTACCAGACCAATACCATGCTCTCCGGAGATAGTACCATTCAGGCTTTTCACCAGTTGAAAAATCTCTCTGATACCTGCGGTGAGCGTGCCATTCCACTGTTCTTCCGTCAGGTTGCCACGAATAATATTCACATGGAGATTACCATCACCGGCATGACCATAGCAAACAGAATGAAAGCCATATTTTGCACCGATATCTTTCACACCTTTCAGTAATACCGGCAGTTCCGCTCTTGGCACAACCGTATCTTCTTCTTTATAGATAGAATTCGCTTTTACCGCTTCTGCCACACGACGGCGAAGCTTCCAGAGTTCATCCTTCTGGGTGGAATCTTCTGCAAACAATATCTCCCCGATATCAAACCCTTCTACTACACCTGCGATGCCTTCCATTTCCTGCATCAGCACTTCCGGGTAGTTACCATCTACTTCAATGAGCAGGTGTGCCTGAATATCGTCCTCAATTTTCACGGTACTACCCTGCACATATTGAGAAACCCAGTCCAGTGCATCCCTTTCCATAAACTCCATGGCACTTGGCGTAAAGCCTGCACGGAAAATAGCACTAACAGCAGCGCAGGCACTCTCCGCAGAACGGAATGGTACCAGCATCAGCAGGTCATGCTTAGGCAATGGAATGAGCCTTAAAACTATTTTTGTAACGATGCCAAGGGTACCTTCACTGCCAACCACCAGCTGTGTAAGATTATAGCCCGTCGCATTTTTTAACACATTAGCGCCTGTCCAGATGACTTCGCCGGAAGGTAATACCATTTCCAGGTTCAGCACATAATCCTTTACCACACCATATTTAACAGCCTTCGGACCACCTGAGTTTTCAGCGATGTTGCCACCAATGAAACAGGTACCACGACTGCTTGGATCCGGTGGATAAAACAGTCCTTTTTCCTTTACTGTATTCTGTAATATTTCTGTGATAACTCCCGGTTCGGTCGTTACCTGTAAGTTTCTTTCGTCGATTTCAAGAATTCTGTTGAATCGTTCCATGGAGATAAGAACACCTCCAAACTGTGGCAGAGCGCCACCACTAAGGCCTGTTCCGCCTCCGCGTGGGGTAACCGGCAGTAATTCACGCTGACAAAGCTGCATAATTTTGCTTACCTGCGCTGTACTATCCGGCTTTACAACAACTTCCGGCAGAAAATGTAAATCTTCCGTTTCATCCTGTGCATAACGGTCCAGACTTTCTTCGTCTACCAGCACATATTTCTCTCCCGTTATTTCCCGTAAGGCCGCAATATGAGCGGCAGTTACCTTGTTCAATGTGGTCATGTAACAAAAGTAATCAATAAGCAGGTTTCTGTATAATACGGTTGTAAAGATTTAAAAAGATGGACAGAAGGTAGATCTGATCGCGTCTGAAAACCCTCTGTTCTTGTATAATCCGGTGTAGATGATACCTATTTCGTAAGCCCCTCTGCTACTATTGGCAGCAGATAAGGAAGAGGTGGTAACATCATAGCTGAACATGAATTTCAGGTTGCTTAGCTGGTAACCAACCATAGCCATAACAGCATCATTTGTGCGATAATAAATACCACCATATGCCTGCTGATTCCCATCTCCCGACAGGTTATAAGCGGCATTCAGCCCCAGCATGGTTTGCGAGGTATGTGCCTGCCTGGTATAGTAAGCCCCCGGATTCAGGATTACTTTATCACTCATTTTAATACTTGCATTCAGGAAACCAATATACCTGCGGGGAACCTGGTTGTCGCCATTATAAAAAGTTTCCCGGGGCTGGTTCACGTGTTGTACAGCTGCCCCTACATTGACGTAAATATCATCTGTAGGGAAATACGCATAATTCATACCCACGTGTAAATCGAAATAGTTAGTGCTGCTGGAGGCTATCGGCTCTGCAGTAGGCACCTGGGCATCAAAGAACTTACCATTCCACTGGTCACCGAAAACCAGTTTGGTAACGTCCACTCTTTTGTTGGCAGAACCGGCATTAAAACCCAGCGACAACAAACTACTATTCCCTAACAACTGATGATAAGCTATTGAAGCATAACCTTTTGTAGAGGAGAGATCACCTGCACCAGCCACATCACGGAGGATAACTGCACCTATGCCCACCCATCCATAAGTAAGCTGGTCGCGGAATAACTGTGCATCACCAAATGCAGACATCGTTTTATAAGGCACCGGAATCGATGACCATTGGTCCCTGTAATTGATGCCCACCCGATAGTTGCCATCGGGGATAAACCCTGTATTGGCAGGGTTGGTAGTAAGCGGAGAATTGAAGAACTGCGAAAAGTGCAGGTCCTGCGCAAAACCGCTACTGGTGGTTAACAACAGGATAATACCTGCCGTGAATTTAACAAGCTGCTTCATGGGTCATCATCTTAACAAGGTTACACTTCCTGAACGGTTACCTTTGGTTCCATCCGTGAATTCTAAACTAAGCACATATGCATAAGCATCCATCGGCATGGCAGCGCCATTGAACCTTCCATCCCAGCCCTTACGCCAGTCTGTTGTTTCAAACAACAGCTTGCCCCAGCGACTATAGATTTTCAGATCGAATTTGCTCACACCAAAAGCCTTCACCTGGAATATGTCGTTAATACCATCATTATTTGGTGAAAATGCATTTGGCACATCAAACAGCGGTACCACAATAGAACTCACATCTTTACAGGTTGTATTTGTACACCCTTCAGGATTATATGCTGTTAAACATACCGTAAACGAACCGGTCGTATTATACTGATGCGACGGATTCATAACAGAGGTTGTATCTCCATCCCCGAAATTCCACAAATAGGAGGTTGCGCCTGAACTATTATTCCTAAAGGCAACCGGCGTATTTTCTATCGGTTTTAACGGCGAAAAATCAAAGTCTGACACCGGCTCCGGCGCCACCAATACCTTCTTGGTGATACTGTCCGTTATATTGCAGGTATTCGGATCTACCGCTACCAGCTTCACATCAAACACACCCGTTGAGTTAAACTTGTGTGTAGGATAAATATCCGTGCTGGTACTGTTATCATCCCCAAATGTCCATTTAAATGATGTTCCACCCAGGGAGGTATTATTGAAGGTTACGGTTGACCCTACACAAACAGTATCAGGATTAGTAAATGCGGCTGTAACGTTTACGGCTACACGCAATGGAATCACCTCTGTTTGCGGAGCATTACAGAAACTGGTATCTACCAGCGTCAGCTTCACATTGTAGAGACCAGGCGCCGTATATTGATGTGCATAAGGGAAACGCGGCGGAATGGTACCATTCACCAGCATATACATCGGCGGCGTACCATCTCCCAGGTCAAAGATAAATGAGCTGTCACGGAAACCATTGGTAGGCGTAGAGTTATTCCTGAACTCATATTTCAACAAATCGCATGGTGGCTTTATACGCACAGCTTCCAGATCAAGGATCGCCTTGTTGGTACCGGCTTTGATCTGAATATATGCAGTATCTGCTCCATTACAGGTGCTGTTATCTGTTTTGATCAGCCTGACAGTATAAGTACCTGAGGCGGTAAATGCATGTGTCACGGTATCCTTTGCCAAACCAACCACATCAGGTGAACCATCGCCAAACCGCCACTGGTAGGTGGAGGTTGCCACATATACCTGCGTGGTATCAATAAAAGTAACAGGATCAGGGATACAGTAATTATTTTTTCTTTCCAGTGTTTTGATACCAGCTTTTACACCATCGAGATTGAAGGCAATCTTCAGTGCACCAAAGTTACAGCTACGCGGCGGCGTGCTGGAATAAGCACCTGGCGAAGTTGGGTATTTAGGTTTGGAAGGACCACCTGAAGTATTACACCATGCACAGATACCCTGATAGATGATACCGTTTTTATCGAAGCGGCTGGTACCGCCATCTACGTGTTCATACAGACCAGAGCCACCAAAGTAGCTACCAAACAGGATATCGGTGGCATCTTTCTTTAATACAAAAAAGTAAAAGTCCATACCATCGGTAATACCCTGCAATGCGTTTTTCAGCGGAAGCCCACCGGTACCAGTATTAGGGTAACCTTCTGCAGGGTTGATACCTCCTCCCCATCCGGATACATATACGTTTTCACATCTGTCTACCAGGAAAGCCACCGGACTGATAGCCGGCTTCATGCCCAGGGAGCGGTTTTTACCGAAAGTGGTGGAATACACCACATCGGAAAGGTTTGGCTGCAATTTCATGATAAACTGCTGCGAGTTCTGATTATAAAAAGTACTGGTGCCAGGGGCTTGTTTTACTGGCCAGATACCTTCCGTAGTACCCATCACATATACATACCCGTTACCATCCAGCTGTACACCATAAACCTGGTCTGCAGCACCATCTGTAGAACCTACATACGTGCTCTGTATCAGCTGGGTTCCGTCACTTTTTATGTGTGCGATAAAGCCGTCGCAGGAGCCACCCGTGTAGGTACCTGCATACACCGGAGAGCCCTTTATCGGAAAATCCGTACTGGCAGTACCACCGGCAACGTATAATGATTGAAGATCATTCAGTGCAATTACAAAGGCTGCATCTTCGCTGGTACCTCCCAGGAAGCTGGCCCATACAACATCCTGACACAGCGGATTAATTTTCATCACCACACCATCCTGTTTACCTGCTAAAGCAGTCTGAAAAACACCAGCAGTAACAGGAAAATCTGTAGACTTTGTACAGCTGGCCACATAGATATAACCGGCATTATCTACTACGACTTCACTACGTGCATCATCGCCATAGTTACGCAGCGTAGTGTTTGCACCACCTGCGCGCTGGTCACGGATATTAACACCATCATCTGAAGCACCACCTATAATCAGTGAACCCACAATTTTATCGCCGGCGGCAGTGAGCATCGTTACTGCAATATCCCAGCTTCCACCAGGACCAACACGTTTTCCAGGGTAGTTGGATGATCTTGTTCTACCTGAAATTACCAGCTGATTGTTTTTATTGACAAACAGACTATGTGGCTGTTCAATATCTCCACCACCAACGAAGGTGCCGTATACCAGCTGTGTACCATCAGGCGTAAATTTCTGAATACCGATATCTATCTGGCCACCACCGAAGGATGTCTGGTAGGCGCCGGTGGTAACAGGGAAGTCCTGCCCGAACACGATACCGCCTCCATAAAAATATCCTTCCGCATCATAGGTGGCTGTGAAGCCCCAGTTATCAGCGCGGGAGCCGGATACAGTGGAAAATACATATGTCGGATCTATGATCAGCGGATAAGCGGTATTATAGGTGCCGGATATCTTAAAGCTGACTTTATTGTTACTTAGTTTATAACTAACCTTAACGGGTACACGTTCTTCATTAATATACTGGTAAGCGTACGGCAGTTGCTCTACCACATCGCCAACAGAAGTATGAATGATGAGCTGGCCTTTCTTCAGTTCAATGGAATTAACACCATCATACTGCAACTGTATATCATCCGGGTTTCCACCAGGATTGATGACCATGTCATACTTCAGTTTAGAGGCTTCAGAATATACATGTGCATCAATATTTTTGTAGATGTTTCTGTAGTTGATACCGAGGTAGGATTGCACATGGGTGGCCCATTTGCTCTCGTCATTACCAATGAAGTAGTTACTGTAGGCATCCTGTTTCTTTTCAGGTTCCAGCATTACATCGGGATTGGCATTTACGAAGTTTACCTCGTAGGCATGATTTCTTACGGGAGGCATCTGGGTAAGTGGCGGATCTACCTTGGCGGGGTTGTTCACCTGTGTACCGTTGACAAAGGCGCGGTTCTGCACCCAGAGGGTATCATTGCGATGTACGTGTCCGTGAATATATTGATTTACTTTATCAAGATCTTCCGGGCTTTGCAGATTGAAAGTAAAGCCAGTTTTACGGAGAAAAATGGCGGCGGCGTCTAGATCAGTTTTGTAGATAACAGCATGGTTCCATTGACCTTTATTCTCCGCAAACTTAAGCGGGGTGTAATTAGCTGTTTGCTGCGCCCGCAGTGAAGCGGTACACATCATAAGGATAATCATTCCAACAAATCCGATCGGGAGGGTAAATTTCAACGGGATAAGATTTTTTTATTATCTGAAAAAACTAATATACTATAATTAAACGCACCAACTTGCACAATTGTTACGCTTTCAAAAACAACAACTTATAAGTTTACTGTCCTGTCGTACGGTGAAGACTATACTGAATTCTTTGACTTGGATAAATAATAAACGTTAAAAGTGGTCAGGAAATTTTGCTCCAGACCGTTTTACTTCGTTGTGAGGCCAAAAATTCTCTCAAACCCTGGTTTTCGGGTAACTGGAGATCCATGTCTTGCTGCAGGAGTTTTTCAGCACTATTGCGGGCGGCGTCTAAAATGGGTTTGTCTGCAAGGATATCTGCCAGTTTAAAGTCGAGGATACCGGATTGCCGGGTTCCTTCAATATCTCCCGGGCCACGGAGTTCCATATCTTTTTCGGAGATAATAAAGCCATTATTCGTTTGCACCATCACGTTAATACGTTCTTTGGAGTCTTTACTCACTTTGTTTCCTGTCATGAGTACACAGAATGACTGTTCAGCGCCCCTTCCTACGCGGCCTCTCAGCTGGTGCAGCTGGGAAAGTCCGAAGCGTTCAGTACTTTCAATGACCATTACGGAAGCATTGGGTACGTTCACGCCTACTTCAATAACAGTAGTAGCCACCATAATGTTGGTATCGCCGGAAACAAATCGTTGCATATTTGTTTCGCGCATGTCTGCCGGTTGCCGGCCATGTACCATACTGATATAGTATTGCGGTTCTGGAAAAAAGGCTTTCACTTCTTCGTAGCCTTTCATCAGGTTTTCGTAATCCATTTTTTCTGAATCTTCTATCAACGGATATACGATATAGGCCTGGCGGCCTTTTTTCACTTCTTCTTTTATAAAGTCCATTACCTGCGGGCGCTGGAACTCTGTTTTATGTACGGTGGTAATAGGTTTACGGCCTGGCGGCATTTCGTCGATAACCGATACGTCCAGATCGCCGTAGATGGTCATGGCCAGGGTTCTCGGGATAGGCGTTGCCGTCATAACGAGTACATGCGGCGGGATGGAATTTTTTTCCCACAGGCGTGCGCGCTGGGCCACACCAAAACGGTGCTGCTCATCGATGATGGCCATCCCCAGGTTTTTAAAATCTACTTCTTTTTCCAGCAGGGCATGTGTTCCTACCAGCAGGTGGATATTTCCCTCTTTCACATCGGCCAGTATTTGCTTCCTGGCTTTTCCCTTAATGCTGCCCGTTAGCAGGGCTACGCGTACCGGCATATTTTCCAGGAGTTCGGACAATCCTTTAAAATGCTGCTGGGAAAGGATTTCGGTAGGTGCCATCAGGCAGGCCTGGAAGCCATTATCGATGGCCAGCAGGGCGGTGAGCAGGGCTACCATTGTTTTTCCGCTACCTACATCCCCTTGCAGGAGGCGGTTCATCTGCCTGCCATGCATAGTATCCTGGCGGATCTCTTTCAGTACACGTTTTTGTGCACCTGTAAGGGAAAAAGGCAGATGATTGTTGTAGAAGTCATTGAAATGTTCTCCTACTGCGCCGAAAACATATCCGTGAGAAAGTTTCTGTCGCTTTATTTTCAGGCGGCAGATGCGTATCTGCGCGATAAACAGTTCTTCGAATTTCAGGCGGCGCTGGGCTTGTTTAGCTTCTTCTTCGCCGCCTGGCATATGTATTTTAAAATAGGCCAGGGAGCGTGGCATGAGGCGGTACTGGTGGAGGATTTCCTGTGGTATATTTTCTCTGATTTCCTGTGGAGATAATTGTTCCAGCAGGTTTTTTGTCAGTTTTCCTATAGCCTTTGCCGTTAGTCCCCTTGCTTTTAATTTTTCGGTGGTGTAGTAAACGGGTTCCAGGAATTGTTTTCCGGTGGCTATTTCCTCTGTCAGCAAGTCCAGTTCAGGGTGTGCGATCTGTATATTGCCATTGAAGGCCGACACACGGCCATATACCAGGTAAGCTACATTCTCTCTGAGCGACTTCTGCATCCATTGCCATCCCTGAAACCATACCAGTTCAATGATACCTGTTTCGTCCTTAAAGGTGGCTACCAGTCGTTTCCCCCTGTTTTCCCCCATGACCTCCATCCGGATGATACGTCCTCTTATCTGCACAAAATCTTCATACCCGCTGATATCACTGATTTTATCAATACGGGTTTTATCGACATACCTGAAAGGAAAATACTCGAGTAAATCCTTGAAGGTATGAATGTTGATTTCCTTACGCAGGAGTTCACCCCGTTGCGGGCCAACACCTTTCAGGTATTCTATCGGATTGGATAATATGGTTGTAATGGTGGAAATAAGCTGTTTATTTTAAAACACAAAAATAAAAAAGGCAAGTGGTAAAAATACCACCTGCCCTCTTCTCTATAAAAAACAATTATTACACTTAATTATTCAGCATCATCTACTTTTCCTTCTACGAAGAGTTTCATCCATTCAGTTGTAACGGATTTAGGTCTTTCGATAGACAGGCCCAGTGCGCGATCCCAGCAGAGAGAAGCCAGTACGCCGAGTGCACGTGAAACGCCAAACAGCACGGTGTAGAATTCGTATTCTGCCATGCCATAGTGAAGCAGTAAAGCTCCGGAATGCGCATCTACGTTAGGCCAAGGGTTTTTCACTTTGCCCAGGTCCTGCAGGATTGGAGGTACAGTTTCGTATACCATCCAAACGATTTTCACGAGTTCATCGTTAGGCAGGTGAGTTTTTGCAAACTCCATCTGAGCGGTGAAGCGAGGGTCAGTTTTACGCAGTACGGCGTGACCGTAACCTGGCACCACTTTACCTTCTGATAATGTTTTGCGAACATATGCAGCGATTTCTTCTTTGGTTGGCATACCACCACCCAGTTCTTCGCGCATATCCAGGATCCATTTGATCACTTCCTGGTTAGCCAGGCCGTGTAAAGGACCTGCCAGACCGTTCATACCCGCTGCGAAAGACAGGTAGGCATCGCTCAGTGCAGAACCTACCAGGTGAGTGGTGTGTGCACTTACGTTACCACCTTCGTGGTCCGCGTGGATTACCATGTACAAACGCATCAGTTCACGGAAAGCCTCGTCTGAGTAACCCAGCATGTGTGCGAAGTTACCAGCCCAGTCCAGCATACCGTTTGGCTGAATATGATCGTTATTCTTGTATTTGCGGCGATAGATATATGCAGCAATACGTGGCAGACGTGCGATCAGGTTCAGTGTATCTTCAAATGTATAGCTCCAGTAATCTTTTTTATTGATACCTTCTCCGTATGCTTTAGCGAAAGAAGATTCTGTTTGCAGTGCCATGATACCAACGGTAAACATGGTCATTGGGTGTGTAGATATAGGTAAAGCTTCGATGGCGTCAAACACGTGGTTAGGCACATGGGAACGACGACCCAGCGTAGCTGATAAATCCTGTACATCCTCTTCTGTAGGCAATTCGCCTATCAGCATCAGGTAAAATAAACCTTCTGGTAATGGCTCCTGGCCACCTTTCACTTTTGGTAATTTTTCTCTCAGTTCCGGGATGGAATATCCACGGAAACGAATACCCTCATTCGCGTCGAGGAGAGAGGTTTCAGTAACCAGTCCGGTAATACCACGCATACCCTGGTAAACCTGTGCTACTGTAACATCGCCCACTTTTGTGTTGCCATGGTTCTTCAACAGGTCTTTTACTTCAGCGTTCAGTTCATCCGCCTTAACCTTAAACTTTTCTTTTATGTTCCCCATTTTACTGCTATTGTTTATATAATGAGACAAAATCGATCAATTGTCAAAAGTAATGATTTGTTAACGAAGTTAGTACCCTTTTGGCATTATTAATGGCAAATTAACAACAAAAAAGTGCGCAAACCGGCCATGACTTCCATGTTAAAAATTACGTATAAATAACTACAATTCAAACAATTATATCATCTAAATAAAACTACTGTTTTAAATTTTAAAGAATTGTAAATTTTTTCAGAATGAATTGAAAATATTGAAAGAATCAGTATTATTTATTGCGTTTTTAACAGTTGGAATGATCTGTGTAAATAACCGGAATCAGCTGGCTTTTATTATAAAACCAGGTTAGGCAGATACCTGCCATCTGTTGGTATATGTCAGGCAGATGATCATCATCTCTCTAAAAAATATTAAAAAAAATGGGCCTCTGTTGAAGAGGCCCATTTTAAAAAAGAAGAATATGTTGTAAAAATACAAGTCATCATTTAGGTGCCCGCTTGTAAAGCCACAAGGCCAGTCCACCGAATGCAAAATTCGGTATCCACACTGCTACCAGCGGGTCCAGGTCGGCTTTTACGGAAAACACCGTGGCAAACTGCAAGGCAATAATATAACTGGCACTGATTACAATACCCAGCGCGAGGTGCAAACCACTACCACCACGTACTTTCTTGGCAGCAATAATACCTCCGATGAGCGTCAGGATCACCACGGCGGCGGCGGCGGCGGTACGGCGATAATACTCCACCCAGTAAGTATTCAGCCCCTCTGCCCCGCGAATGGCTTCCCGCTTGATATAGCGGCGCAGCTCAGGCGTAGTCATTGCTTCATGCATGTTCTTTTCTTCTACCAGGTCCTTAGGAACCAGCGGAATCTGGATCATGGTATCCTGCAGACTCCTCCAGTTTTCATGCAGGCCATTCATGGTACGGATGGTTACATAGTCCAGCCGCCATTTTTTGGCGGTAGAATCGTAACTAACCCTGTCTGCACGCAGCCGGTAATTGATTTCCTGGCCATGGATTTTCTGTAATATGAAAGTGGAGCCATTATAGTAGTTCGGGTCGTAGGTACCAAAGGTAACGTAGGTAAAGCTATCGATACGGGTACTTCGGTCGAACTGTGAGTTCTGGTTATCATGGCTGTGCAGGTACTTATTTTCGAAGGCTGTTCTGATACGGTTGGCATTAGGTACTACCCAGAAGTTGGCCAGCCAGAGGATGCCACCAAACAGGAAAGCTCCTACCCAGTAAGGGCGCAGGAACCTGCGGAAGCTCACACCGGCACTCAGTATGGCAATGATTTCCGAGCGATACGCCATCTTGGAGGTAAAGAAAATTACCGACAGGAAGATGAACAGCGGGAACAACAATGCCAGGATATGCGGAATAAAACCGAAGTAATAATCAACAACAATTTCCCGTAGCGACAGGTGATTTCTCATGAAATCATCTACCTTCTCCGTAATGTCGATCACCACGGAGATCAGCAGGAAGATCGCCAGTGAATAAATAAAGGTACCTATCAGCTTACGTAATATATACCAGTCTATTTTAGTCAGGAATTTCGGCATGAACCCAAAGATATTAGTTTATTGGATTATTTGTTGATTTGCTGGTATTATAAACGGGTTTTTAACTGACTGATCATTTTAGGTTTCCATGTGCTGAAAGTGCCTGCAAGTATTTGTTTACGGGCTTCTTTCACCAGTTCCAGGTAAAACGCCAGGTTATGAATACTAGCCAGTGTCATGCCTAAAATTTCACCGGCCACAAAAAGGTGACGGATATAGGCTTTTGAATAGTCTTTGGTAGCAAAACATTCGCTGTTGGCATCGATTGGCGTGAAATCATCTGCCCATTTCTTATTTCTGATGTTGATAACGCCATTCCAGGTAAATAACATACCGTTACGACCATTACGGGTTGGCATTACACAGTCGAACATATCCACACCGAGGGAAATATTTTCCAGGATATTCCATGGGGTACCAACACCCATCAGGTACCTTGGTTTCTCTACCGGCAGGATATCGCATACGAGTTCACACATTTCGTACATATCTTCTTCCGGCTCCCCAACGCTGAGTCCGCCGATGGCATTACCAGCTGCACCGCGGGAGGCGATGTATTCAGCCGATGCTTTACGGAGGTCTTTATAGGTACTACCCTGTACGATAGGGAAGAGCGTTTGTTCGTGGCCGTATGCAGGCATGGTATCTGCCAGGCGCTGGATACAGCGGTCCAGCCAGCGATGGGTTAAGTCCATCGACTTACGTGCGTAGCGGTATTCGGAAGGGTATGGCGGACATTCGTCGAAGGCCATAATAATATCCGCACCGATGGTACGCTGGATATCCATTACATTTTCAGGCGTAAACAGGTGACGGGAACCGTCTATATGTGATTGAAAAACAACTCCTTCTTCCTTGATTTTACGGTTGGCAGCCAGGGAAAACACCTGGTAACCGCCGCTATCGGTCAGGATTGGTCTGTCCCAACCATTGAATTTATGAAGTCCGCCGGCTTTGGAAAGTACTTCCAATCCCGGACGCAGGTACAGATGATAAGTATTACCCAGGATAATCTGTGCCTGAACGGCTTCGCGGAGTTGTTCCTGTGTAACGGCTTTCACGCTGCCTACGGTACCTACCGGCATAAAAATCGGTGTTTCTATTTCTCCGTGTGCAGTAGTAATTTTACCTGCTCTGGCCTTGCTGCCAGTATCTGTAGTAATCAGTTCAAAATTCACGAGATTTCATTTCAGCGTGCAAAGATACCGATTTGAAATCCGAATTGCGAATTAAGGAAATCATAATAGTTGGGGATAACTTAATCTATTATCTTTTTACAGATATTAAAAAAAATATATTTTTGCTGCTATTATGCTTGACAACCTTGGTGAAATTGCCTTATACTTCTTTGCTGCTATAGCAGGAATTCAGATATGCTATTACCTGTTCATCTTTTCAAGGGTGGCATTCTATCGTCGGAAATTCGACACTGACCAGCCACCGGCGGGGCAGTTTTCGGTTATTATCTGTGCCAAGGACGAGGAGCTGAACCTTCAGCGAAACCTCCCAGGCGTATTGCAACAACGTTATCATGACCACCTGAAGCCTGAATATGAGGTGATTGTGGTAAATGACAACTCCGAAGACGACAGCCGTTACTATCTCCAGTCAATAGAACCGGGTTATCCACATTACAGAACCATAGAGATCAAACAGCCGGCGAAGTTCATTCCCGGCAAGAAGTTCCCATTATCTATGGGGCTCCGTGGGGCAGCTTTTGAAAATATCCTGCTCACCGATGCCGACTGTAAACCAGGGAGTACCTACTGGCTGTCGCTGATGAGCCAGGGCTTCACGGAAAACAAGGAGATCGTACTGGGCTATGGCGCCTATAATAAAAAGCCGGGCTTCCTCAATAAAGTGATCCGCTACGAAACTTTCTTCAGTGCCTTACAGCACCTGGGCTTTGCGATGAGCGGCATGCCTTATATGGGCGTGGGCCGTAATCTTGCCTATAAAAAAGAACTTTTCTACCGTCATAAAGGGTTTACCAGTCACCAGCACCTCGCTGGCGGCGACGACGACCTGTTTGTGAATACAGCCGCCAACCGTAAAAACGTGGGCGTGGTAATCGACAAAAAAGCCTTTACCTACTCAGAAGCCAAAAGCAGCTGGAGCAGCTGGTTCCGCCAGAAAACCCGTCACATGACGACCGGCAAACATTACCGTTTTGCCCATAAGTTCGTATTGGGACTGTTTTCCATGACGCATTTCCTTTTCTATCCGGCCTTTATCCTGGCCTTATTCTTCCCGCCACCAATTTTGTGGTATGCCCTGGGTATATTCGGGTTTAAGCTGCTGGTACAATCTGTTATTATGTTTGCCGCCATGCGCAAACTGGATGAGAGAGACCTGTTCAAATTCAGCCTCTTCCTGGATATCTTCATGTTATTCTATTATATCATCTTTACACCTGCTTTACTTATAAAATCCAAAAACCGTTGGTAAGCTTATTCATTGCCGAATAAGTTTATTTTTGCAGCATGGAGATTATTTTAAAGTATTTCAGCGACTTCACGCCAAAACAAACTGAGCAGTTTGAAGCGCTTAAAGGATTGTATACCGAATGGAATGAGAAAATCAATGTCATTTCAAGAAAAGACATCGATTCCTTATACGAGCGACATGTATTACATTCACTGAGTATTGCAGCCGTGGCTGATTTTGCACCTGGCACCCAGATCATCGATCTCGGTACCGGCGGCGGCTTTCCTGGTATTCCGCTGGCAATATTCTTTCCTGAAGTACAATTCCACCTGGTAGACTCCATCGGTAAAAAGATCAAGGTGGTAGAAGGTGTGGCCGCTGAACTGGGACTTAAAAACGTTACCACTGCCCATTCCCGTGTTGAAGAAATCAAGAACCGCAAATTCGATATCGTGGTTTCCCGCGCCGTAGCCCCGCTGGGCGACTTATGGCGCTGGAGCAGGAATATTATGAAGAAGTCCACTGTTCCCGGCAAACAGTTCGAAAAAGGACTGATATGCCTGAAAGGCGGCGACCTCGCCCAGGAAATCTCTGAAAGTGGCCTGAGACCAAAAAAGATAGATATCTATGACATCTTCCCGGAAGAAAGCTTCAAAGAGAAATATATTATCATGGTGAAGAGCTAAACCAGCAGCTTCCCAAATGAAAACCGGTTGGCAGATCCCATATCTACCAACCGGTTTCTTATTTATACCCGGTTTATCTTCCTACTTCACAGTAAAAAATTCTGCAATATTGGCAATATTGGACCTATTGGAAGAAGTCAGGTGTATCCTGATATACCTGGCATTGGTTGTTTCACAATAAAAATAAAACGGTCCGGCAGATTTGTTGGTAGTGCCGCAATCAAACGCAGTAGCTGTTTTCCAGTTAACGTTATCTGCCGACACCTCAAAATAGCCGCCTCTCAGATCGGTCACATAGGTGCCTGGCCGGCGCCACAGCTCAAAACCATTGACATTCGTCAGCTTGCCCATATCCACCACAATCGTATATGGTAAGGTCACTCTTCCTACCTGGCTGGAATTATATGCACACTGCCAGTAAGTATTAAAATCATTATCCATGATCTTAACCGGCTCGTAACCCGCGCCTGAATAGGAATCATAATCCGTGATAGCCCAGCCTGTACGGGCATTCCTGGCCGTATCCGTATTATTGATGATACGTATCACCTTATACGAACTATACTGCGGGAATATCTGACCGTCTCCGAAACTGCCGGAATTAAGCTTCAGCGCCACCGAATAAACGCCTTTAGGCATTTTACTTTTATTGATAACAAAATTTAAGGTTGCCGCAGATGCGCCCTTCGGCATTACTGAATCGTAACTCAATTTGTAAGCGTCTTCAGGAAGGGCTTGCAGCATTGTATTTCTGGCTGTATTATACATCGTTAATACCGGCGCGCCGCTGCTGATGGAAAAATGACTCTTATCCTGGGAATTAACGAAACTGATATTTACCTGTAACGCATATTTGATAGAATCGCCGGCAGTACTGGCCACGATCTCCGTTACGCCGGTATCGCTTAAATTGATAAATGCCTGCCCGATTACCGGCTGGATAACGATCCGTTTATTGGGACCTAACTGACCAGGTAATTTGCTGACAATCTTCAGCGGCAAAACATAACTCACTTTTTTATCTAACGCATCTATCAAACGGGGCCTGAGCTTCACGGGGAATGTCAGGGTTCTGTTGGCGCTATTGATAGTGCCGTTGTTAACATCCAGCGAGTAGCACTGTTCCGGCAGCAAGGCGTAAGTAGCGCCAGCAGCGAGGTTCAGACTATCTACATACGAAGCATCCGGTGCAAATGAAATATCTGTATTTCCTGCGATATCCTTACCCGCATTGGTCGCATATATGGTATCTACATACAAACTATCAAAAGTATACAGCTGAATATTCTCTATGCCGAATTTCGTCAGGTTCACCACTGCCGGCGGGATGTAATCATCTATGTGCGACTTTTCACAAGCCGCACCAATAGTGAGTATAACGAGAAATAGAATATATTTTAGTTTCTTGCTCATAGTATTTTATTTAGAAAGATCACCAGCCATAGTTTTGTGTCAGCCTGGCTGTTACAATCTCATAGTCTTTGAATGGGAACAGGTAGCATCTTGGAGTAAACACTCTCACGCCGTTAAATCCGGCTTCCAGCTTAACTACAGTACGCTGCCAGTAGGGGCCGTTTACTTTGTCATCCGTATTCCAGACATTGAGGCCGTAGACAGGGCCACTGTTTTCAACAGGTGCAGTCATCCAGGTCCTGGTATCAAAATAGCGCTGATTTTCGAAGCATAACTCTACAAAGCGTTCCTTGCGGATAAGCTCCCGCATCAGTACCTGGTTACCTACTGCTTCAGGATAGGCGACTTCTATCCCTGGTATGCCTGCTCTCCTGCGGATAAGATTGAGGTAGGTAATGATATCCGCGTTGTTCGGATCATATTCATTCAATGCCTCTACATAGTTGAGCAAAACTTCTGCATACCTGAAAAGCGGATAAGATAAAGTTCCCCAGTCATCTATTCCATATTTGATAGACAGGTCAATGAATTTAAAAGGTGTGTATCCCGTAGGCGGATAGTTATTACTTGTTCCCGGGCCGGAGTTACCATTCAGGTTATACTGTACTTCAGCGATGGTTCTGGCTCCGCCGGCATCTATCCATGGAAGCCCGCTCCAGAAGATATCCATATAAAATCTGGGGTCCCTGTTCTGATACATGGTGGAAACATTCACCGCTTTTCCTAAAACCGGGTGCGTTATAGTGGTGAAGCCTGTTTCAGTATACCCGGAGCTCTTATCAATGATGGGAGTAGCGCCATTATTGGTATAGCCCGTAATCGGATATCTGCCGTTACTCATGGCAAAACCGTCTACCATTTTTTGTGTAGCGCCTACTCCACCATAGCCGCCAGCCGTTTGTGGTACAGTGTTTCTGCGTTCTCCATAGGCAGATACTTCTTCCGTAAAAATAAACTCGCTATTGCTCACTGTTCTGGTAAGGAACAGATTCTTTAAATACGTATATGCGTTATAGTTATTAGCAGCCGATTCATCCTGTCCTACCAGTTTGTACTTGTTCAGATCAATGATAGCTTTGCTTGCAGCGGCTGCCTCCTGCCATTTATTCATATCCGGTGCCGCAGGAAAAAGATGCTGACCGAATTTATTGGTCATACTGCTATATAATTTACAACCGTTAAACAAGGGCCTTGCCGCATATAACATCAGTCGGGCTTTTACAGCCATGGCAGCACCTTTGGTGGCTCTGCCGGAAAAACTTGCACCCCAGTTGTCAGGAAGATTTCCAGCAACAGCATCCAGTTCTGAAACAACATAGTTCAGACAGGAATCCCATGGCGCTCTGTCAACCTTAGAAAGGTTATCGGAGGTAAAGTCTACCGGATTATTGCCTATCAGAATTACCGGGCCGTAGGATCTCATTAAAAGAAAATAATAGTATGCTCTCAGGAACCTGGCTTCATTGTAGTAAATTTTCTTCTGATCATCCGTAATAGGTGATTCATTTACATGCAACATAAAATAATTGGCTGCCCGGATGCCTTTATAGGACGGTGTATACGTCTGATCGTAATAATTATTTGCAGAGGTTGTCCACAGATCCTGATTGATATATGCAAAGCCCCTCGACGGGTAAGCACTGGAGCCTTCATCTGAGGAAATATTAAATGGGTGGTTCATCCCATTGGTTTCCGCCTCATAAGGCATATAAGTGTAGGTATTCATCAGCGAGGCCAGTGTGTTTGCCTCCGTTTTGAATAAGTCGGCTTCTGTTAGCGCATCATCTGATTGTCTGTCCAGGTATTTCTCACAGCTGCAAATCGATAACACCAGGAAAGAAAGTATATATAGCTTTATTTTCATCTCAAAATCGTTTAAACTATTAGTTGATATTTGTGCTGATCCCTATGCTAAAAGTCTTATTGGGAGGGAAAACAGATCCATTCACCTGTAAGTCCGGGTCCCAGAGTTTAAACTTGGAGATCGTCAGGATATTCACGCCTGAAAAGTAAATCCTGGTATTTTTGAGATGCAGGCGTGTTAACAGCGCTTTAGAGAAAGTATAGCCAAATTCAATATTTTTCAGTCTGAGATAGGAACCATCAGCCATCCAGAAAGTAGAGGCGACATTGTTGTTTGAGTTGGAAGAACCTGCGATACGCGGATACTTTGCATCTGTATGATCAGGCTTCCAATAGTTGCCGTACACATCTGCAAATATGCCGTTCTGGTTCATATTGGAATTAGAGAAAGGAACTACCTGTTCTGAATTATACAGGAAATTTACATGCGAATTTCCCTGGAAGAAGAAAGATAAATCCCAGTTTCTCCATTTTGAAGAGATGCCAAATCCATACACGATTTCGGGAATATTCGTATAGCCGATAGGTTTACGATCGTAATAGTTAACAACACCATCGCCATTGAGGTCCAGGTATTTGATATCACCGGGTTTCGGTGTAGCGCCTACTTCCTGTTTAGGCCATGCATCAATCTCCGCCTGACTCTGGAAAATACCTGCCGCCACATAACCAAATGACTGGTAACGCGCCTGACCGGTGCTGTATAAATATTGCTGGTCGTAGGTAGGTTCATCTTTATTCAGGATGATGTTGCGTGCAAAGGTAAAGTTACCCAGTCCGGACAGCGATACTTCGCCGATTTTCTGGTTGTACTGCAGGGAAAATTCAACACCGGAATTTCTCATCTCTCCTATATTGACATAAGGAGAATTTACTACACCGGCATAGTTTGGAATAGAAGCGCGCTGTAAAAATATTCCGCTTCTGTTTTCTTTAAAATAATCAAATTTAAAATCGAGTTTTCTGAAGAAAGTCATTTCAGCCCCTACATCCAGTTTCAAAGCGGTTTCCCAGCCTACGTTGGGATTTGCCCAGTCTTTAATGTAGATGGTATTCTGATTGGAAGCAGCAGTACCCATGCCTGTTTGTGTGGTGCCGGAACCAATCGTTCCGATATAGGCAAAGCGCCGGTCGCCACCAATATTATCGCTACCTACTTTACCGTAGGAGCCTCTTAATTTCAGGTTGCTTACCACCTCTTTTAATCCTGTAAAAAACTGTTCATTGGATACATGCCATCCCAGCGCCAGGGCAGGGAAAAGTCCAAACCGGTGACCTGGCGCGAAGTTCTCAGAACCATTGTATCCGAAAGAGCCTTCCACCAGATATTTACCGTTATACGCGTAGTTAAATCTACCTGCAATACCCTGATTTTTATAAGGCAATGCATCATCGGAAGTAGATACGCCGATATTAAAAAGTTCTGATTGCTGGAATAATACAAGTCCATCTACACGATGCTTCGCAAATGTTCTGCTGTAGTTGATAGAACTCAGTACATAGAACCTTCTCATACCGTTGTTGGACTCTGCATACTTCAACGACTGCTCTCCAGGAAGTTTCTGGTTCATGATAAGGTTTCCGTCCTCATCTCTTCCGGTAGCCAGCCATTCATCCACCTGCCTTGTTCTGCTGTTCTTTGTGTAATTCTGTGCGTCGAAAGATGCCTGTATATTAAAGCTCAATCCTTTGGTCAGCGGACTTAAATCCTGCGTGATACCAAACAGCGACTGGCCATTGAACCAGAACTGCTGTACATACCCTGACTGTGTCAACAACGCATAGGGATTCCATCCCTGATTGGAGCCAGGTCCGGGCATTTTGCCATTAGAATAAACTGTAGGAAAAGAATTGGGTGATGTGCGTATCGCATAATCCCAGATAGTGCTGTTGCTGCTGCCGGGATCATTCTTTCTTTCGAAGGCAGTGTTCAGGTTGATGTTAAACGTAGTATGTTTAAACAGCTGAATATCGAGATTGGACCTGAAGGTATATCTTCTGTAATAATTCGCGGTATTATAGGATTTCAGGTTATCGATATTATACAAACCTTTCTCACTGTATGCCGTACCGGAAACATAATACCGGGCCTGTTGCGTACCACCATTGATATCCACAACGATGCGCTGATTATTCGTATAGTCTTTATAGATCGTCTTTATCCAATCAACATTGGGGTATAGGTCCGGGTCTTTGCCAGACTTATATTTATCCAATGCTTCCTGTGGATAATAGGAAAATCCTACTGCTTCGTTGTACATATTAGCAAACTGCGAAGCATTGATCATCTTAGGGATTTTGGTGGGCGTAAGAATACCATTTTCTACTTTTGCTGAAATGGTGATAGGGCCGGGTTTACCGGTTCTTGTAGTGATGAGAATTACGCCGTTGGCACCTTTTACACCATAGATAGAAGTAGCGGAAGCATCTTTCAAAACAGAGATCTGGTCTATGTCTTCCGGGTCTACCAGGTCCATGTTTCTTTCTATACCATCTACCAGCACAAGCGGAGATGCATTCGTCATGGTACTGATACCTCTTATCCAGAATGTAGAACCAGCGCCAGGTTCACCGGTACGTTGTACCGCAATAACGCCGGCTACCTTACCGGCCAGGCTGCTGGAAATTTTGGAAACAGGAGCGGTAACTATTTCTTTGTTAACAGAAGTAACCGCCTGAATGATGTTGTCTTTTTTCTGATTACCATATGCGACCACCACTACTTCATTCAGCTTCTGCAAAGCCTCGTTGGCAGGCAATTGCACCAACAACGAAGCCACATTGTTTTTAGCAAGTACTTTCTCTACTTTCACGGGTTTATAACCGATCAGGGAGAAAACCACATTGTACATTGAATCCTGTCGTAAGCCCTGAATAAGAAAAACACCCAATGTGTCTGTAAAGCCTGTTGCCACGGCTCTTCCATTCAAATCTAAAACGCTTACAGCAACATCCTGAAGATACTTGCCTCCTACATCGGTGACCAGCCCTTTCAGGATGACATTGTTTGCAGGACGATTTTGTGCGTATAACGACTGCTGCATTATACCTAATCCCAGCAGCAGTACTGCCATCCAAAGTGATTTAATTTTTGCCTTGTACATTCTTGTTCATTTTTGACAATATTTATCCTGACGGGAGTAGTGTTCCCATCAATTTCATTTGATTTCTTTCTTCTAATTCGTGGTGATCGTTTTTCCCTTTATTTTATATTTCATGCCAGTGGAAAGGGCCAGCTTTTTCATGATCAGTTGAATGTTTTCTTCATTGGAGAAAGTGCCTGTAAATAGTTGATTCATTTTCTCTGCGTTGCTACAGCTTATTTTAAATCCGTGCTGCTGACCGATTTTTTCCATCACCTCCTGCAAAGGCACGTTGCTGAAGGCTAGCATATTATCCGATTCAACAATGCCGCTGCCTGGTGTTGCTGGTGTTGTCGTGGTATTATCCGTCAGTTGAAATTGTTGTTTTTGTTCATCAAAATTGAATTGCTGCTGTGGTTGATCCAGTGCTATATCTTTAAAAGTGCCGGTCAGGGACTGGATAATTATTTTACCTTTTATCAGTTGTGAGATGACTTTGCCATTGGTGTATTCTACGCTAAAAACTGTGCTGACATCCAGGATGCGGATCCCGCCGGCATCTACAAAAAATGGAAGCTGCTTACCGCTAAGATGATGTACATCAAATATTGCTTTACCAGACAGCGCCAGGGCCCTGTCTTTTTTCATGTAAAGGTTGTTGTTATAGATGATTTGAGATTTAGGGAAAAGAGATACAGTAGAGCTATCAGGCAATAAAAAGACCTGTATATTATTGCCGTCATTGCGCACTGTATCCAGTTGGGCGGAAGGAGCAATGGTATTTTTATCATGTTGTGCCAGGGCACCTGTTGGCGTGTTATTACTTTTTTGCAGATAGATGGCGCTGCCATAAATAACAGCGAGTAATATGGCCGCTGCGGCAGCATACCTGATCAATAGTTTTCTATATCTGCCGGTTGTAGCTGTAGCTTTTGTGTTGTTAATATCTTCATTGATTTTCAACAGGAGCAGTTCACCAATTCTCTCTTTATCCTTGTCCACGGCGGTATCATCATCAGTAATCTGTTGCACGAATGAGTCGTACAATTCCTGCTGTAGGGCAGTTTCGTCTTCCAGTAGCTTTTCCAGAGCTTCTTTTCTAAGCCTTGCATCATGTTGATGGGAAGCCGCTATCTGAAGCAATAATTCTTTTGAGATATTTCCTTGCATACAATAGTAAAATCTCACGTGTATGCCTAAACGATACGTTTTGCATGTTAACGAATTGTTAACACTGGATAAACGAAATACTTAACGCATTCTTAATTATTTTCTCAATCTTTATTCTTTTCTGACAGAGTAATTTTACGTTCCCTTTTACCAACTGATTTTCCACCGCACCAAACGATTGCTATGCAGGATCCGGACAATGAAATACTACAACAATTAAAAGTGAATGATCCACAGGCATTCCGGAAGATATTCAACAGGTATTATCCGGCGGTATTTGCCAACATTAAAAAGTTTGTTTCGGATAAATATTTAGCGGAGGATTTGCTGCAGGAAACATTTGTCGCATTCTGGGAAAAGCGTCAGCGTTTTCAGGATATGGGGCATATTGCCAAATGGTTGTTTACGGTCAGCTATAACAAGTCAATGACGCATTTAAAGAAGGAAATACACCTGCAGGCAATCAATGAATCAGTATATCCTGACTTGCTGGAACTGCCTGCCCAGGATGCAGGTGCGCCTTATGAAACGGATTTTGCTTCCAATATAAAGTTGAAGAAATTAAACGAAGCCATTGAGTTGTTACCCAAGCAAAAGAAGAAAGCCTTTGTGCTTTGTAAGATACAGGGGCTGTCTTACCAGGAGGCTGCTTTACAATTGAATGTTTCGGAGGAGTCTATCAAGCAGTATGTAAGAACAGCTATGTTGTCGTTGAGGCGTATGCTGAATACAAAAGATGCCGGTGTCATTGTATTAACATTAATAGTAATGTCCCAAAAAATCTAAATTGACCTATAGCTGCCTGAAAAATGCTCATATTCAGCGGGTTATCAGATAATATAACAAAGATGTATATTTGATAGTGAAGTTTGTACTGGAAATAGTTGCTTTTTTTTTCCATAGAAGATGGAGATAAAAGTTGAAAAGCGGTTGATATTTTAAAATATCCTGGATACTGGTTCGTCTTCAATAGTAAGATGAAACAGTTGCTCCTATCAAACACAGTTATGGCCCAAGAGCAAAACGAGCGTATACAGGCTGCGGTAAAGCAGGAGAGCAAGCGCTTGCTCCACTTTATCCGTCAGCGGGTAAGCAATGTGTCTGATGCAGAGGATATTTTACAAGACGTACTTTACCAGTTTACAGAATATTTACGCCTGGGCAGCCAGGTGGATTCTATCACCGGGTGGCTATTTTCCGTTGCCCGCAACAGAATAACGGACTGGTTCAGGAAGAAGAAAGAAACACCTTTTGCAGAATACACGAAGGAGATAGAAGGAGAAGAAGTGCTCTTTTTACCGGAATTGCTCGCCGACACCTCTATGGAGGCCGACACGCCCATGATGAAGAAGATTATGTCTGAGGCCATTTCTGCCGCTATCGATGATCTGCCGCGGGATCAGAAAGATGTATTTATCGGCCATGAGATATTAGGCAAGTCCTTTAAAGAGATGAGTGCGGAAACAGGTGTCAGTGTGAATACGCTGCTTTCCCGGAAACGCTATGCTGTGCTCTTTCTACGAGAGAGATTGGGAGAACTGTATCGGGAAATTTTAGACAATTAATTAAACTTATTGGAAGATATGGGAAGTTTCAGAAATAAATCCAAAGGGAAAATCGCACTGATGATTCTCTGCGGACTGGCCTTTGTAACAGCAGTGGTGTTCCTGACCATGACACTTTGGAACTGGTTAATCCCTGAACTGTTTCATGGCCCGACTATCAGCTTCTGGCAGGCCTTTGGCTTATTGCTGCTTGGAAAGCTGCTGTTTGGCTGGCATAGTAATGGTAAAGGCTTCGGTGGTGGCCATTCACAGCGCGACTGGCGGGCAAAAATCCGCAATAAATGGGAGCATATGAGCCCGGAAGAACAGGCGCAATTCAAAGAAAAACTGCGTAACCGCTGTGGCGGCTCCGAAAGATTCGAGCGTTTTAGCCGCTTCTGGGACGAAGAAAAGCCTTCAGAAGAAGTACCTCCGCAGCAGCCTTAACCATTAACATTGTTAACGTTTTTTAAGCCCTTTCTAAGCGATTTCTAATTCGCAAAAGAAAGGGCTTTCCTGACTAATAACTAATATTGTATTGTAAAAAAAACACAGGAAAAATAACGGAAATCTACCCAATCATTATTCTTATTCTAAATAAGTAAGAAATTTTACATCCATTCTCCCCAAAAGTGAATTTTCCCTCAAAAAACATTACATATTTAAATATTAAATATGTTGGTTGGTTTAAAAAACTGGTGTAACTTCAGAGACATTGCAAAGTCCCGGGTATATTCTCAAAAAGGCGCCAGGTTTTGTGTTTATTTCGCACCCTTTAAAACGGATTTCCTATGTACCTGAACCAGCATGAGATTCAGTCTCTTCTCAACAAAAGTTTCGATGGTTTCATCGATTATGTAAATACGTTGCCAGATCATCGTTTTACAGCATCACCTTATGGTAAATGGTCGGCTGGCCAACAGCTGGACCACCTCACCAAATCAGTGAGGCCTGTTTGTAACGCCCTGGGATTCCCCAGATTTGCCCTTCGTTACTTCGGTTTAGCCCAACAGCCATCCCGCTCTTACGACATGATGGTGAGCCACTATCAGCAGAAATTAGCCGATGGTGCCACCGCTACCATTCCTTACCAGCCAGGCGTTATCTATAATGCCCAACGCTTCCCCCTCGTCCAAAGCTTCATCAATCAGAAAAATAAGCTGGAAGACAGGCTGAAAGACTGGTCTGAGAATGACCTGGATAAATACCGCCTTCCCCACCCTATTCTGGGTAAATTAACCATACGGGAAATGCTGTATTTCACCGCTTACCATAACCAGCACCACCTGGAAAAATTACAGGACCAGGAATCTCACAGCCAGAACTGGGAAAACCAGCTACAGCAAATGATTTTCTAGACAACCGCTTTTGTCTTCATCTGCATATTTCCGGATTCCGTATATCCATAAGTCAATGTTGTTACCCTGGTATACGGTATCAAAACCCATAAATCAACCCCATGCTTCGTTACGGCTTGTGTTGAAGGGTAATCGGGGGAAAATTGCAGTCTATGACCAAAAAAGCGTTGGTGATCAACGGCGGCGGCTCCAGAGGCGCCTTTGCCGTAGGTATCCTGAAACAACTTTCCTGTATGCATCCCGTGCTACAGTTCGATATGTGCTGCGGCACCAGTTCCGGCGCGCTTATCGCAACCATGGCGGTACTGGGTGAACTGGAAATACTCGAAAAAATATTCACAGGCAATAAAACCCAGGATATCATCGCCACCGGTAATATTCTTGACAGATTTGTGAATAATAATTCGCTCTATAATGCCACTCCCCTGCAATTAAAAATCGGGAGTATCCTCACCGACAGCCGCTCCAATAAACTCATTTCTTCCGATAAAAGCCTGTTTATCGGCTGCAATAATATGCAGACAGGCCGTACTACCTACTTTACCAATAACCTGCAAGCCGCTGGCAAGCATTACGACCTGCATCCCATCAATGACCCCTCCACCCTCCGCAACGCCGTAATGGCGGCCTACAGCATGCCTGTTTTCATGGCGCCAATGCTCATCGGAGAACACCAATACACCGACGCAGGCGCCATCAACAATACCTCTATTCAACTGGCCATCGACCACGGTGCCACGGATATCTATGTCATCCTCCATACACCCTCCCAAATGCCCACCACCGGCTTCGAATACCGCAACGTACTGGACATGCTTGAACATACCGCCGACAGGCTGGCGGCCGACAATACACAGCCCCATCTTCCTATACTATATAATCAAACACTGGATTATCTCCATACCATCAAATCAAACATGAAAAATGCCGGCCTGAAAGAACAAGACATCGCCTCATTTTTTGACACACCGGATAATCCCTTTGCCGGCAGGCAAAAGGTAAATATCCATATGATAAGGCCCGATCAGCCACTGGATGGAGGCCCGGGCGGCCTCGACTATGTACCTGGTGACATGCGTATCATGCTGGAAGCAGGTGTCAAAAAAGCCGCTACCCTTTTTCCATAAAAAAACCGGCTAAAAATTCAGGTATCACTACCCAAACTTTTAGCCGGCCCTCTAAAATGCAGCAGCAACAATTATTCTGCTACTGCCTTGTTATTTGATCTGTCCACATCAGCCATACGCTGGCTAGGATCGATTTCTATAGATTTCAGGTTCGTGTATGGTACATCGATTTCCAGGTCGTAAGTTGGATTAGTCCAGTACCAGCCATCTTTCACCACACGTTTCACAGATGGATCTTCATTTGGTTTTTCACCAAACATCAGTGTCAGCGGGATATAGTACATGGTTTTGTTACCGTTCTTATCAATCACCAGGAAGTCGACCGGCATCGGCATTTGTCCCACACGACGCAGGCGCACAGTGGTTTTATTGCCTTTAGGAATGATGCTGTCGATACCATAATCGATATGTTTGGTGGACTGGATAAAATATTGCTTGTACCAATCCAGCTGAATACCGCTTTGCTTTTCCATCACACGAACGAAGTCGTTTGCATTCGGATGTTTGAAGCGCCATTCGTTATAGTAGCTGATAAGGCCACTGTCGCGCACCTGGTCACCGATGATATAACCCAGCTGCTCCAGGAATATAGCACCTTTGCGGTAAGCGTTGTTGCTATAGCCGTAGTTGGTGTTGTAATGATCGGAATGCGTCATGGCGTTTTCTTCAAACGGGCTGGCAGCAAGGCGGAAATAACCTTTGTAGGTATCTTCCATTGGCCATTTGCCTTTCAGACTGTCGGTAGTGGCGTAGATCACATGTTCTTCACCGAAGGTAGTGAAACCTTCGTCCATCCATGGATACAGGCTTTCGTTGGTAGCCAGCATTCCCTGGTACCAGCTGTGCATCCACTCGTGCATGGCAACGCCGTAAAGTCCGGTGGCAGTACCATTACCCATGATCAGCGTGGCCATTGGGTATTCCATACCGCCATCGCCGCCCTGGATAAAGGAATATTGTTTGTAAGGATAAGCACCATAGTGCGCTTTAATATAGGCGTAAGCGTTAGGAATACGTTTTGCCAGCGCAGGCCAGGTAACATTTGTAGTGTCGTTAGGAATAAAGAAGAAGTGAGCGGTGAAGCCGTCTACCTGTTGTGTGATATGCCTGTAATCAGGATCTGCTGCCCAAACGAAGTCGTGCACGTTTGGCGCCACGAAATGCCAGCTGAGGTTTTTACCTTCAGGACGTTTCACTTTCATACCGGCAGTTTCGTACCCATGGCCAATTTGCTCAGGGTTCTGCAGGTAACCGGTAGCAGCAATTACATATTTTTTATCCATGTTGATGGTAACATCATAGTCGCCCCATACACCGTAGAATTCACGTGCGATGTAAGGCGTAGGATGCCAGCCTTCGTAATCGTATTCACACATTTTAGGGTACCACTGTGCCATGGAGAAGTCCACACCTTCGGAGTTGTTACGGCCGCTGCGGCGGATTTGAACAGGCACCTGTGCTTCGAATTCCATATCGAAGGTAGTGGTTGAATGCGGCGCAACAGGCTCATCCAGTACCACTTCGAGGATGGTCTCTACTACTTTATAGTTTTGTGGCTTACCGTTATGCTTCAGCGACAATACTTTCTGGTAGCCGATTTCATCAGGTTTCAGCTTGGAGATACGATCGCGTACACGGTTATCCCAATCATATACCTCTTTACCATCTTTGGTTTTGCCGATAACGACTTTTCCCAGTTCGCGGGAACGAACGTCCATCATACTACCAGGCTGAAATGCATTCCAGTAGAGGTGATAGAATACTTTTTTCAGTGTATCCGGAGAGTTATTATAATATTCGAGATGTTGTTTACCAGTAAATTTATTTGCTGGCGCGTCTACATTCACGTCCATTTTGTACTTCACGCGTTGCTGCCAGCGATCCGACTGTGCATTTGATTGTAACCAGCTGCCTGCCATCAATGCAATGGCAATGCAACCTCCGAGAACCGGGTGCTTCATGCTGTTAGATTTTGTTCAGACCGCGAAAATAATCATTTAGGACAAAGGGAGGTAGACAAGTTTATATAAGCGGTCAGATTACGGTGATACTGCTGAGTGGTTGTTGCAGATAGGCCGCGTATGCTTCTGCCGAGGCGGCAAAAGACTGTAATTCGGGCTTTTTCAGTGGCTTAAAAGGTTGATATACAAGAGATACGCCTGTTTTGTCCACATTCCTTTTCCAGGTGCCGGTAATCTGGCCTTTCTGCACCATTATCGGAAAGAAGATGCCATTGGTTGTCAGCACCTTTCGGGTATGCGCGCTGTCGAGCACATGGCTGCGATCCTTATAGGCGACGTAATATTCGTCGAAAGCCGGTAATAGCAAGGACTCCGGGAATTTATGACGGCTACTGTCCAGGTCTTTAGCGTACCAGTAATGCGTGTTATTCACCACGATGCTGCTGAGTAGCGGCTTCGCCGCTTCCAGGCCAGTATGGGCTTCTTTTGGGGTAATACCTCCCCAGGTCATAAAATCTGCTACTGTGGCGGGGCCATGACTGAGAAAGTATTTCTGTGCCAGCAGGCCGGGTATTTCATCCGGGGAGATGATGGTATTATCTGGCACCCATTCATCCAGGAGGGTAAACGTATATTGTTTCCCCTTCATAGGGCCGTGGCAGAGGATTCCTTCCAGGGAGCCCCGTAAAAGCAGGTAGCGTAAGTAAGCTTCGGGAATTTTGTGTGCCTCAAGCAGGGCTGCAATTTCCGTGCGCATCAACTGCTTACCGCCTTTCAATTCCTTTTGCAGTAAGGGATATATGGTGCTGTGGTATTTGTTTTCATCAATGCCCAGTGGCTTTTCTACGGACCTCATTCTGCGGAAAATGCGGTCTTTGACAAGTGCTGTCATCCAGCGTATATCCGTCGCCGTTACTATGTGCAGGGTACCGCGGAACACCCAGGTACGCATGATTTCACCTTTATTGATGGCTTTTTCCACGCTTTTCAGGGTAGTGCCGGGCACGCGCAGGCCGACGGCATATTTGCCGGCATTATAATCCTGGGCCTGGATGGCGCCCATATGGGAAACCAGTGCCTGCGGAGATTTCAGACGATGTTGGGTAATCTGCTGGGCCAGCAGCCGGAGTTTTGCGATGTCATTTTCGGGCATGAACGATGAATTTACAGCAAATCAACAACTGGCAGGTGACAACCTTATGTCAGCAATAGAAAAGAAAATTATTCGGCGCCCTGCACTACCACCACGATTTCTCCTTTGACGCCTTTTTCCTTGAAATAGTCGGCTACTTCGCGGAGCGTGCCTCGTTTATTTTCCTCGAACATCTTGGTGAGTTCGCGGCTAACGCTGCACTGGCGGTCGGGGCCGAAGTATTGTACCAGGTCTTCCAGGGTACGTACCAGCCGCATGGGCGACTCGTAGAATACGATAGCTCTTTCTTCGGTGGCCAGTTGTGTAAAGAGGGTATGGCGGCCTTTTTTCAGGGGAAGGAACCCTTCAAAGATGAAGCGGTTCATAGGGATACCGCTGTTTACCAGGGCAGGAACGAAAGCAGTGGCGCCTGGCAGGCATTCTACCGGCACACCGTGGCGGATACATTCGCGTACCAGCAGGAAACCGGGATCAGAAACACCAGGAGTACCGGCATCCGTGAGCAGCGCCATGGATTTACCCGCCTGTAGCTGTTCTACAAGGTGTTGTGCTATTTTATGTTCGTTGTGCTGATGATAAGGAGTAATGGGCTTATTGATGTTATAGTGCCGGAGCAGCACGCTGGAGGTGCGGGTATCTTCAGCCAGTATCAGGTCTGCTTCTTCCAGTACTTTAATAGCCCGATAGGTAATATCGGCAAGGTTTCCGATAGGAGAAGGAACGATGATCAGTTTCATGTAATAACGAATTACGAATTAGGAGTTGTAGAATTACAAATTGCAATTATATCCTAATTCGTAATTCGGGATTATTTATTGAATGTGTACTTCAAAGTATTCCATTACCTGGTTAGCCAACAGCTTCTGGCAGGCATTTTCAGCGATCTGCTGTGCCTCTTCTTTGCTGCC
This sequence comes from Chitinophaga sp. Cy-1792, assembly GCF_011752935.1. NCBI lineage: Bacteria > Pseudomonadati > Bacteroidota > Chitinophagia > Chitinophagales > Chitinophagaceae > Chitinophaga > Chitinophaga sp. Cy-1792. Next base: position 1,741,251 of record NZ_VWWO01000001.1, on the reverse strand, counting down.
AGCCTCGATTTGGAGGGTAATGTGCTTGCCGATACGTACATCATGAACCTGGTTCATACCGAGGTTTTTAAGGCCACCCATTACCGCTTTTCCTTGCGGGTCCAATAATTCTTTCAGTGGCATCACATTGATATGTGCAGTAAAAGTCATTGTGCTTTAAATTTTGCCGCAAACCTACATCAAAATTTACGAATTATGAACTCGTAGTTACAGATTTGCAGTGAGTTATTAGAGATAATCCCTTTCCTGGCTGCTATTTCAGGCCTGTTCCGGATTTTTTTCGGCAGACATTGGCGGGAAAAACAGCGATAAAATTACATAACAGATGAATATGAAAGGTACGGAGGCAAAACCCAGTAAAGGAATGCTTATCGCTGCCAGTACTACCAGCAGCAGTCTTGTCCAGTTGGCTTTCAGTGATTTGCTCTTGATTTTCAGGCTGAGCATAGGTATTTCTGCCACCATGAGGTAGCAAAGTACCGCGATAATAGCGTAGAGCACCCAGATATTCTGGAACCAGTGCCCGAGGTTGTAGGGATTGTACAGGACAATCAGCGGGAAAGAGGCTACCAGCAGGCCTACCGCCGGGGTAGGTACACCGATGAAGTTTTCTGACTGACGGGTATCCAGGTTGAACTTAGCAAGGCGGTAAGCCGCAAAGCAAGGCACCAGTAAGGCCGGAGCCAGGTTTACCACAGATACGTCAAATACATCGGGCTGCTGGAAATAAGCGCTGCGCAGCAATCTGTACAGCATCATGCCAGGCACTACGCCAAAGGTCACCACATCTGCAAGACTATCCAATTCTTTGCCCATAGGGGATTGTACACGAAGCAGGCGGGCCGTCATACCATCGAAGAAATCGAAGATTGCAGCGAGTACCACCAATGCAGAAGCCCAGTAAACAGGCTCCGGTGTTACTATCGTATAGTCGGTACCGTTAAAATCGGCTTTGTATTCCGGTGCATGGAGCACGCAGATAATAGCCAGGGCACCGCAAAAGAGATTACATAGGGTAATAATATTGGGTATTTGTCGCATTTGATGGATTAGTTGAAAAAAGGCCCCTCACTGTTTGCGAGGGGCTATAAATTTATTTCATTAAAGCTTCAATTTCATCAGCGGTGATCGGGATATTTTTCATCAGATCGATATTACCTTTGGAAGTGATCCAGTAGTTATTTTCGATACGGATACCCATTTTTTCCTGTTCGATGTAAATACCCGGTTCTACTGTCAGTACACATCCATCAGGGATTGGCTGGTGGAAGGAAGGCGCCAGGTCATGTACGTCTACGCCAAGGTGGTGAGAAATACCATGGTAGAGATATTTGCGGTAAGCAGGATTTTCAGGGTCCTGATTTTTAATATCATCTTCAGTAAGAATACCCAGTTTTACAAATTCTCTTCCAGCCTCTTCACCCATCATTTCATGGTATTTAGCCAGTGTAATGCCCGGTTTCAGAATAGAAACAGCGTAGTGGTGCAGGTGCAGACAAGCGTTGTATACCTCGCGCTGACGTGGTGTAAACTTACCATTTACCGGTACGGTACGGGTCAGATCGGCATTGTAACCGCCATATTCAGCACCGAAGTCCATGAGGATCAGTTCACCATCTTTACATTCCTGGTTATTGAAAACATAGTGCAGGGTACGGGCACGGTCGCCGGAGGCGATAATCGAGCCATAAGCTTCACCAGCAGAGCGGTTACGCAGGAATTCATGCAGGATTTCTGCCTGAATTTCATGTTCCCATACACCAGGTTTGATAAATTTCAGGATGCGACGGAAAGCCTTGTTGGTGATTTCCATGGCAACGTCCAGTACTTTGATTTCCTCCGGTGTTTTTACAGAACGCAGTTCCTTGAAGATAGTGGCTGCACGCAGGAAACTGTGTAAAGGATAACGTTCCTTCATTTCTGCCGCATAGCGGTAATCGCGAACAGGAACGTAGTTGGATTTACGGTTATTTTCGTTGGTGTTCAGGTAGACATTTGTTGCTTCATGCACCCACTGCTGCAATAATGCATCCAGTGCATCCAACCACACGATGGTAGTCATACCGGAGATAGCCGTAGCTTCCTCTTTTCTCAGGCGGTGACCATCCCACTTTTCTTTCAGCTCATTAGGACGTACGAGCACAAGTACTTCACGGAATTTAGGATCAGGATTATCCGGGTATAAAACAACCATGGTATCTTCCTGGTCAATCCCTGTGAGCCAGTACAGGTCTGAGTTCTGCTTGAACTTAAACAATGCGTCGCCATTAGTGGGCAGTTCATCATTGGAGTTGATAATGGCGATAGACTGTGGCTTCATTTTAGCCACAAAGCGCTGGCGGTTCTTTATAAACAGCTGCGGATCCAAAGGCAGATTCTTCATATCTCTAATTTTCAAATGAGGATTCAAACCTATGAAAAAATATAAAACCACTTAAATAAAAATGTGTTTATAATAATAGCAGGGATGTGTAAAGTATAACTGAGGCTGGCGTTTAGAAGGAAAAAAATGCGTATTCAGCAATAATACTTATGTGTTATTACTTAATGTTTTATTCACACAAAATACCTTTGATAACCTATAAGGTATTTTCATACATTTTGAAGATATCGCAAAATTCCTTCTTATATCGCTAGATTTTTCTAAATTTTAAGGGCTTTACAAGCAACAAATTTGATGAAATCAAAAATTGCCTAGTTTTGCTTTTACACCAAAACAATCTTGCTTTTATGCAAATGAGTAGCGTAAGGAATCCTGTTGCTGACTTACGGGGACTGGGCATAGAGAACGCTTCTGCCGTATATTACCAGCTCTCTCCGGAGAAACTGGTACAGCAAACAGTAGAGAGGAACCAGGGTGTTTTATCCGATACTGGCGCACTAGCTGTGAACACCGGTGAATTTACCGGCCGTTCTCCCAACGATAAATTCATTGTAAAGGATGACATCACTGCCAACACCGTAAACTGGAATAATTTCAATATTCCGTTTACTACTGAGTGTTTCGACCGTTTGTACCAGAAAGTTACTGCCTATTTTGCCGGAAAAGAGGTATGGGTACGTGACTGCATTGCCTGTGCTGATCCTGCTTATCGCATCGGCGTAAAAGTGATCACGGAATATCCATGGTCTAACCTGTTTGCCTACAATATGTTCCTCCGTCCTTCTGAGGAAGAACTGGAGCAGATGCCTGAAGACTGGACTGTTATTCAGGCACCGGGCTTTATGGCGGATGCAACTTGTGACGGCACACGTCAGCACAACTTTGCGATAGTGAGCTTTACAAAGAAAGTAATCCTGATCGGCGGAACTGCCTATACCGGCGAAATCAAGAAAGGCATTTTCACCGTACTGAACTATATTTTACCGCACGATAAAAAAGTGCTGAGCATGCACTGCTCTGCCAACCAGGGAAGTAAAGGCGATACTGCCATTTTCTTCGGACTGAGCGGCACCGGTAAAACTACCCTCAGCGCGGATCCTGCCCGCAAACTCATCGGTGATGACGAACACGGCTGGACAAACGACAGCGTTTTCAATTTCGAAGGTGGCTGTTATGCAAAATGTATAGACCTGAGCGCGGAAAAAGAGCCGGAAATCTTCCAGGCTGTGCGTCCGGGGGCTTTACTGGAGAATATTACCTTCTTCCCGGGTACCAACAAAGTGAATTATGCAGATAAGAGCATCACGGAAAATACCCGTGTTTCCTATCCGCTGACATATATTCCAAATGCGCTGGAACCTTCAATAGGAGCAGTTCCTAAGAATATTTTCTTCCTGACGGCAGACGCATATGGTGTTTTACCGCCTATCTCTAAACTGACGCCAGGACAGGCCATGTACCAGTTCATTTCCGGCTATACCGCTAAAGTGGCGGGTACAGAAGCCGGTGTAACTGAGCCTAAGTCTACCTTCAGCGCCTGCTTTGGAGCGCCTTTCCTGCCGCTGCATCCTGCACAGTATGCACAGATGCTGGGAGAGAAAATGCGTAAAAACGAAGTTAATGTCTGGTTAATCAACACCGGATGGACTGGCGGCCCTTATGGCACTGGTAGCCGTATCAAGCTGGCTTATACCCGTGCGATGATCGCTGCTGCCATTGATGGAAAGCTGGAGAGCGTTAAATACCGTTCAACACCGGTTTTTGGCCTGGCCATCCCTGAAACATGTCCGAATGTACCGGCAGATATTCTCGATCCACGTAATACCTGGAGCGACAAAACTGCCTACGATGCGAAGGCTGCCAACCTTGCCGGACAGTTTATCCGCAATTTCGAACAATACGCCGGAGCCGCTGACAAAGAAATTCTTGATGCAGCTCCAAAAATTTAGATATATTGTGATCAATAAGATAGCAAAAACACCTCAGAGGATATATTTCTGACCTTTTGCTAACTGATACCGTCTTTGTTTGCCTTATAATTTCCACTACAATCCAACGGTTCGCAGGAGTTAACACTCATTGCAGGCAAAACAGGTTTCCGGGTTCCCGGGGATCTGTTTTGCAGGACCAGCAATAACTTACTAGAGGAGCCTTTCGGCTCCTTTTTTTGTTTCAGGAAGATGCCTGCATGGCTTTTTCCGCAGCAAAATCTGGCAGCTTCGCTGCCAAATTTTGCTGCTTTTCAGGGGATAATGAGCAGCCATTGGCCGCTCATTATCCCCTGAACCACTTGCGGGAATAAATAAAAATGTAACTTTGCACATGCAAATTTTAGACGGTAAACTTGTTTCTGAGGCTATCAAAGCCCAATTAGCCGCTTCAGTGGCTGAATTAAAGGCCGCTGGCAAAAAGGTCCCTCACCTGGCTGCCATCCTGGTTGGTAACAATCCTGCGAGCGAAACCTACGTTGCTTCCAAAGTAAAGTCATGTGCAGAATGCGGATATAACTCTACCCTCCTGCGTTTCGATGAACAGATTTCTGAAAAGCACCTGCTGGACCAGATCACCCTGCTCAACGAAAATCCGGATATCGATGGTATCCTGGTACAGCTGCCTTTACCAAAGCATATCAGCGAAGAACTCGTCATCAATACGATTGATCCAAGCAAGGATGTAGATGGCTTCCATCCTATGAACGTAGGTAAAATGGTAAGTGGTCTGCCTGCTTTTATTCCGGCTACTCCATATGGTATCATGCTGATGCTGGAACACTACAATGTGCCTACAAAAGGTAAACATGCAGTAGTGATCGGCCGCAGCCATATCGTAGGTACGCCTATCAGCATACTGCTGAGCCGCAATACCAATCCGGGCAACTGCACCGTCACGCTGACCCACTCTCATACACATAATCTCGCAGAAATCTGCCGTCAGGCCGATATCATTGTTGCCGCTATCGGCAAGCCTAACTTCGTAACCGCTGATATGGTGAAAGAAGGCGCTGTTATTGTGGATGTGGGAATCAACCGTGTTGAAGATGCCACCAAGAAAAGCGGTTTCCGCCTGATCGGTGACGTTAAATTTGATGAAGTAGCACCTAAATGCAGCTACATCACGCCGGTACCAGGAGGCGTAGGTCCGATGACCATCGCCGCGCTGCTGAAAAATACCTATCACGCCTGCATAGGCCTCAGAGGTAGTATGAATTAAAAAAGGCACTGGAATATTTTCCGGACCTTTGTAGGGATAGAATCACAATGTCAGTAAATACTTTAAATATAACCGCCACCTTACCGGTGATGGAGCGCTTTTACACGATTCAGGGTGAAGGCTTCCATCAGGGCAAGGCAGCCTATTTCATCCGTCTTGGCGGCTGTGACGTGGGATGCCACTGGTGCGACGTAAAAGATAGCTGGGACGCAGATAAACACCCGCAATTATCCATAGATAATGTGGTGGATGAGGCTGCAAATTACCCAGGCCGTATTGCCGTAGTGACCGGTGGAGAACCGCTGCTCCACCAGCTCGATGCACTCACGAAAGCACTCCATAAAAAGGGTTTTAATACACATATTGAAACTTCCGGCTCCTCTCCGCTCAGTGGCAGCTGGGACTGGATCACGCTTTCTCCTAAAAAGTTCAAGGCACCACTGCCGGAAGTCTGCAAGGCTGCCAGCGAACTCAAAGTGGTTATCTTCAACAAAAGCGATTTCGCCTGGGCTGAAAAGCATGCCGCCATGGTAGGTAAAAGCTGTAAGCTATACCTGGCACCGGAATGGAGCAAAAGTGCCGAAATGACGCCGCTGATCATCGATTATATTAAAGATAATCCCCAGTGGCAGCTATCGCTACAGATACACAAGTATATCAATGTACCTTAACCGGTATTGCATACAATTTTTGAAAATGGCATCTTCGGATGCCATTTTTGTTTGTTACCGATAGCTTACAGCTACATACGTTTCCTTACCTTTAAGCGTTGTATTATTACTATGAAAAAAACTATCCTTCCATTACTGGCGATATGCTTCACCATGCAACTCCATGCACAGGTGGTTACGTCAGAAAATGCGCCCAAAAAGGCCAGGGCAAGCTTTGATAAAGCACAGGCTGCCATCAGCGTATACCATACCGCTGACGCCGTACCCTTCCTGAAAGAGGCCATCAACATCGCTCCCAATTACCTGGATGCCTACGGACAGCTGGGAATGTGCTATATAGAACTCAAAGATTATAAAGAAGCCGTGAATACTTTCAGCAAATTCAAACAGCTGGACAGTAGCAGCCTTCGGCAGATTATGGTGCCCTACAGCCGCGCACTGGCAGGTACCGGCGACTTCAACGGCGCCCTGCAAATGATCAATCAGTATATCGCCGGCGCCAAAGTGAGTAGCAGACTGGCAGAGAAACTCAAAGCCAACTACACATTTGCAGTCAACGATAAAAACAAAAATCATCCTTTCCAACCAAATAACCTGGGAGATAATATCAACAGTAAAGACCCGGAATATTTCCCTTCTCTTACCATAGACAGTAAAACACTGATCTATACACGAAGAGTAAATGGCAATAATGAAGATTTCTACATCAGCCAGCGGCAGAACAATACCTGGGGCCCTTCCCAGGACATGGGCGCACCTATCAATACCAGTTTCAACGAAGGCGCTCAACATATCTCACAGGACGGTACCATCCTGTTGTATACCGGTTGTGAATTCCCGGAAGGAAAAGGTAGTTGTGATCTCTATATCTCCAGAAAAACAAAAAACGGGTGGACAAAACCTGAAAACCTGGGCGCACCGGTAAATACACGGGATTGGGAATCGCAACCTTCCTTATCTGCCGATAACCAGACGCTCTACTTTGCCCGCGAAACGCCCACCAATGGCTCAGATATATTTGTAAGTCACCTCCTGCCAAACGGCAAATGGAGCAATCCTGAAAACCTGGGGCCCAATATCAACACCAAAGGAAGAGAAACTACTCCTTTTATCCATGCAGATGGACAAACGCTGTATTTCGCTTCTGAAGGCCTTCCCGGCTACGGCGGACTAGATATCTTCTATTCCAGGAAACAACCCGATGGCTCCTGGGGACCAGCCGTAAACCTGGGCTATCCCATCAATACCATTGATGAAGAGGGTTCATTAGTAGTAGATGCAGCCGGCACTACCGCCTACTTTGCCTCAGACAGGGCCGACGGTAAAGGTTCCCTGGATATCTACAGCTTTGAACTCTATCCTGAAGCAAGACCTTTGCAAACCCTTTATGTGAAAGGATTTGTTTATGATAGTACTACCCAGCAGCGGTTACCAGCCAGTGTTGATGTGATAGACCTCCAGGGAGGTACGCAGGTAGCCAGATTTGAAACAGATGAAAATGGTAATTTCCTGGCACCACTGCCTACCGGCAAAGACTATGCATTCCATGTCGGCAAAAAAGGTTATCTCTTCTACTCAGATAATTTCTCACTAAAAGAACATAATCCGGGACAACCATTCGAGAAAAATATACCGCTGCAGCCACTGGCCGCCAATGCCAGTATTGTATTGCACAATATATTTTTTGATACCAAACAGTATGTCCTGAAACCGGCTTCTATGCTCGAATTGGACAGACTGGTGCGATTACTGAATGATAACCCGACACTGAAAATCGAGATAGACGGACATACCGATAACATAGGTAGTGACAAGGATAATAAGGTGTTGTCAGAGAACCGCGCAAAAGCAGTTGTTGACTACCTGGTATCCAAAGGCATTCCGGCGGAAAGACTGAGCAGCAAAGGATTTGGCAAATCGCAGCCGGTCGCTTCCAATGATACGGAAGAAGGAAGAGCGGAGAACAGAAGAACAGTATTTAAAGTGGTTAGCTTATAGTGAAGAAGATATTATACTTTCAGAACGAGTCCTTCACAATTAGTGAGGGACTCGTTTTTTAATTGAAATTTTCGGGCGATACCCCAGTCCACTTTTTGAACGCTCTGCTGAAAGCACTGAGTTCATTATATCCCAGCATCCACGAAATATCTTTTAATGCAAAATTCCCGGCAGTAATATAATGCTCCGCCAGTGAACGTTTAACGTTGTCGGCTATACGCTGATAAGAATAACCTTCTTCTTTTAATTGTCGTTGTAATGTTCTGGGGCTCATGTTAAAATTGGCCGCAATATCGTTCAGCGGCGCCACTCCCAGATAAGCGTTGGCAAGCAGGTAATGCTGAATACGGGTAGCCAGCTGTTGATTGTTTTTATTGATGATGGTGAGATGGGAGGTTTGTTTTAGCAGCATTTCCTGCAACTCATAATTGGCAGTAAGGATAGGTTCTTCCCAATATTGTTGAGAGAAGGTGAGGCTATATTCACCAGTTGATTTGCCAACACGACACCGAAACACCCGTTCATATTCAGCCGGGTTTTCAGTTTTGTAGGGCAGCACTACTGCTTTAGGTGTAATTTTGGTGAGTAGCAGTCCGTCCAGTTCATGAATGACTACCACCAGCAATACTTCCATTAATGGGTTCACACCTGTGTTTTTTGTAGGGAGCAGCCGGACTTTAAAAGTGCCTTTTCCCGGCACAATTTCCATCCTGCACTGGTCGGTGATGAGATGTACCAATGCCGCCGAATGGGTAAGTGCTTCTCCAACATTAGCACTGGTTTCAATAATGTTACCAACAATTCCCAGTGCAGTGGTGCGCAATGATTCGCCAAAATGTAATCCAAAAAGCGGGTCGCCGCACAGGTGCGCAGCGTTGCTCCATAGGTTATGCAGCTGTGCAGCTGTAGCAGCCGGAGCATCCTTCTTCTTTAATAGTTTCATATCTATATACGACTGCTTACACAACTGTGCAGTATCTATATTTCGAAGCGCCGCGTATGCGAGGATTAGCTGGACCAGATTCTTCATCATCTAAATATAAAAAGAGATTTTGGGCAAAACATAAACTTGTCGCAAAATGGTAAATGATTGTCGTCTTATGGTAAGTACATAGGGGTTATTGAAATGTAGTTTTGCTATATCAAATTTAACAACACAAAAAATAACAAAACATGAAAAACACTTCATTAGCCGTAGTTACCAACTTTCTTGCTGCCGTACAAAAACTTGATTTCGATACTGTTGCTGGCCTGTTACATCCAAATGTAAAATGGGAACAGCCAGGCAATAACAGGTTTTCGGGCATTAAAAATTCAGTGGAGGATGTCCTGGCAATGGCCAGTGGTATGTTCGCCATTTCTGAACAAACATTTGCACTCGATGCAGTACATTCTTATGCCGTAAATGGGGATGATGTAGCTGCAACCCTTACCTGGAAAGCGAATCGGGAGGGTCAGCAGCTGAATGTGCAAAATATAGATGTATATACAGTAGCAGAAGGAAAAATTACAGCTGTAAAAATCTTCACGGCAGACGAGCAGCAGGAAAACAATTTCTGGGGCAACTAATCTGCTTACTTTCAACCTTTAACAAAAAAGAGCTGCCATGAGTGGGGATAAAAAAGCCTACGGAAAATTAATTCTCCGTAGGCTTCCTTTTATCTTGAAAAGAATACTAGTAATTTTTCAACACAGACTGCATAATAGAGTCTTTCTGGTGATCTGTCAGTTTATACTGGAAATTATAGATGGCACCTTCCCAGTCGCCATACATTGGATTTGGCAGTACAATAAACCTGGAACCAAATTCAGCACTTGATTTCAGGGCAGCAGCATTGCGCTCTTCATAAGGCTTCTTATCAAAAATATTGGAGAAGTCGCTCAGGTTATCACCAAACAACATCACAATATCATATTGCTGTAACACTTGCTGACGGCGGGCTTCCTTGCCGGAAGTTGTTGTTTTCAGCATCAGGTGCTGATCGTCTGCAAATGGAAAATTATAACGCTGCAGGTTCTTCAGGGTAGCAGCACGTTCAGACTCCGCACGGTTGGTGATATAAAACACCTGCACACCTTTGGAGGCAGCGTATTTAAAGAAGTTCGGTGCACCGGGAACAGTATCTGCGGCGGCTTTGGCGGTCCACTCTGCCCAGCTTTTCTCATCATATCCACGGTCGTTCAGTGCCTGATGAACAGAATAAGGACTGTTATCCAGTACAGTTTCGTCGATATCTGTTACTACTGCCAGGGGCTTCGCACCGCCCTTAGCCAGGTATTGATCGAGTCTTAATGCCGCCAGCTGATAAGCCTGCAGACACAGCGCCTTGTATTCTCCGGATTGCTGTTGCCAGAGTGCTGCCCAGGCAGCACCATGCGGGATCAGTTTGGTGCTCTGTACAGCAGGAGGAGTTACAACAGGCTGAACAGACTTACATGCCGCCATACCGGCCAGCAGTAAAACACCCAAAATCCTTTTCATCATCATAATATATCTGTTTAATGCTGCAAAAATAAATCACCCGGAGAACAAATAATTACCGTTGATAAATTGTAATTTAATAAGATAATATTGTTTGTTATGCCCGATGAATTAATGTACAGGATTGCATTAACCCAGGTACCTATGCTGGGCGATGTAAGCATCCGTAAGCTCCTGGAGCATTTCGACAGTGCCGCGGCCATCTTCCGGGCACGCTCCTGGCAGCTGGAGAAAACAGCACATATTGGCAGCATCAAAGCCAATGCTATCCGCAAATTCAGCGATTTTACCTCCATAGAAAAAGAAATCTCCTTTCTCAGTGATTACGATATACAGCCGTTGTGGATTCAGGACAGCAGCTATCCCGGCAGGCTAAAACACTGCTACGATGCACCGGCAATGCTGTATTACAAAGGCAAGGCAGACTTAAACGGCCACCGGATGGTGAATGTAATAGGCACGCGGCAGCCATCCCCTTATGGGGTACAGGTTTGCGGGCAGATAGTCAATGATTTATGTGCGGCAGGTGTGATAATCGTCAGCGGGCTGGCTTACGGCATTGATATCATTGCCCATAGGGCAGCATTGGCAGCAGAACAGCCCACCGTCGGGGTTTTGGCACATGGGCTGGACAGAATTTATCCTTCCGTGCACCAGGATACGGCCAGGGAAATGGCCCTCAAGGGCGGCTTACTGACCGATTACAGGTGCGGTACCCTGCCCGACAGGCAGAATTTCCCCCGTAGAAACCGGATAGTGGCTGGCTTATGCGACGCCACCATCGTGATTGAAAGCGGCATAAAAGGAGGTTCCCTTATCACTGCCGAACTGGCTAATGGCTATAACCGCGATGTATTCTGCGTGCCTGGCCGTATTAATGAATGGCACGCGGCAGGATGTAACAGTCTCATCCAGCAGAACAAGGCCATGCTCGCTACTGCTGCAAGCGATATTTTAGATACCATGGGCTGGAATAAGCCCGTAAATAAAGGCATCCGTTCCTTACAGCCTTCATTATTCACGAGTTTGTCAGCCGAAGAACAGCAAATCATGGCCTTATTTGAGGGCAAATCGAGACTGCACCTGGAGGAATTATATATTCACAGCAAACTTAGCGGTAGCCAGGTGGCAACAGCCGTATTTAACCTGGAAATGCAATGCCTGATTAAATGTCTGCCAGGTCAACTATATGAACCTGTCAGCTAATAGTCATGATATGGGTTATTCACACATCATTAACGTTGAAATTTTATTTATTGCGTAAATAGGCGTAGATTTGCGTGCAATTATTTTTTAACTGACAAATAGTTGCATCATGCCTGCGGGAAAATCGAAACCCAAATTTGTAGCTGACGGACTGACATTTGATGATGTACTCCTCGTTCCGGCTTACTCAGACACTCATCCGAAAGATGTAAATATCTCTACGCAATTAACAAAAACCATACGGCTCAATTTACCAATGGTATCTGCCGCTATGGATACTGTTACTGAAGCCAATCTGGCTATCGCCCTGGCGAGAGAGGGTGGAATTGGTATTCTCCACAAAAACATGAGTATTGAAAGACAAGCTGAAATGGTGCGTCGTGTTAAGCGTAGCGAAAGCGGTCTGATTATGGACCCTGTTACCTTAAAAGCGGATGCCACCATCGGTGAAGCTTTAAGACTCATGAAAGAAAACGGCATCGGTGGTATTCCAATCGTAGACGACTCCAATAAACTCGTAGGTATCTTAACCAACAGAGACCTGCGTTTCGAAAAGAATAAAAAGCGTCTGGTACAAGAAGTGATGACCAGCGAAAAGCTGATCACTGCTCCTGAAGGTACAGACCTGAAAAAAGCAGAGAAAATTCTCCAGCAATACAAAATTGAAAAGCTGCCTGTAGTCAACAAACAGGGCAGACTGGTGGGCCTGATCACTTACCGTGATATCCTCCAGCTGACCAGCTACCCTAATGCAGTAAAAGACGAATTCGGTCGCTTGCTGGTAGGTGCTGCACTGGGTATCACCCCGGATGTACTTGACCGCGCACAGGCACTGATCAATGTAGGTGTGGACGTTGTTTGTCTGGATAGCTCACATGGTCACTCCATTGCAGTTATCAACACCCTGAAAAAACTGAAAAAGACTTTCCCTAAATTACAGGTAATCGCAGGTAACGTTGCTACTGCAGAAGGTGCACTGGCACTCGCTGCTGCTGGCGCTGATGCGGTGAAAGTAGGTGTGGGCCCTGGCTCTATCTGTACTACCCGTATCGTAACCGGTGCAGGTTTCCCTCAGCTGTCTGCCGTAATGGATGCTGCTGAAGCACTGAAAAAACAAGGTATCCCGGTAATCGCCGATGGTGGTATCCGTTATACCGGTGATATGGTGAAGGCTATTGCTGCAGGTGCTTCCTGTATCATGGCTGGTTCCATCTTCGCAGGTGTGGAAGAAAGCCCTGGAGAAACCATCATCTACGAAGGACGTAAATTCAAATCCTACCGTGGTATGGGTTCTATCGAAGCTATGCAGGAAGGTAGTAAAGACCGTTACTTCCAGGATGAAGATGATATCAAGAAACTGGTACCGGAAGGTATCGTAGGCCGCGTACCTTACAAAGGTTATCTGTCTGAAGTTATACAGCAATTCATAGGCGGTCTGCGTGCCGGTATGGGTCTGACTGGTTCTAAAGACGTGAAATCATTACAGTCTGCACAGTTCGTAAAAATCACTGCTGCTACTGTAAAAGAAAACCACCCGCATGATGTGGTAATCACTAAAGAAGCGCCTAACTATAGCAGGTAATTCCTGTTATCAGTTAAAAGATAAATACAGTTGCCCGTCTCTACTGAGTAGAGACGGGCTTTTTATTAATGCTTAGGCCATCTGGCAGCAGTAATAACAATGGTTATCGTGAGCAAAATCTCCACTACACCCAATATAGTATAGAACACCCACCATGGATCCAGGGAAGATAGTACCGTTAATATCATGATAGCCGTGTAAACCACACCCATTATAATATTCAGCCATTTGTTAACAGTAGCTTTGAGCAGCAGGGAAAGTAATACCATCAAAGCAGGGAGTAGCACCACTGCCGTAAACATTACCAGTTTACCCGGTGTAGTTGGGCCCACGCCGGATTCACCTGCCAGGAGTCCTTTCAGGCGGGAGGGCACAAACAGGGAGAAAACGTCGCCATAGATGTAGCAAAACATCACTACCGCCCACATGGCAGAGAGTTTCAGTTTAATATTGACTTTCAGGTCATGCAGTGTACCGGGCGTATTATTAGGTTCCATAAGGTTTTTAATTTTCTGTTATGAATCAAGGACGCCTGAGCGCATAAAAAGTTACAACATTTGACATTAAGTATTTTTATATAGTCAGATAGATGATTGCCGCGGATCCCCCCTTTTTGTTTTACGGTAAGACGCGCTTATCTTCGTTGCCGTCTATTTTGATATACAATGAAGCTCCGCAGCATACTAATCAGCATTATCACCGGGATTATTTTATGGCTTTCATGGCCTACTATGCCATTTACGCCACTGATATTCATCGCTTTTACCCCTTTGCTTTATTTAACAGAAAAAGTTAAACACAGAGCTGCCTATTTCAGACTTGTTTTCCTGGCCTTCCTCATATGGAATGTGGGCAGTACCTGGTGGGTGGGTAATACGCCGGTTCCTGCCAGTGGTATGTTTGCCAATAGCTTCAATGCATTTCTGATGACCATCCCTTTTATGGGATATAAAAGCAGCCGCAAAAGGCTACCCGAAATCGGTACTTACTTTGCGCTGATCGTTTTCTGGCTGACTTTCGAATACATCCATCAAACCTGGGAACTTAGCTGGCCATGGCTGGTGTTAGGCAATGCCTTCGCCCTGCATCCCGGATGGATACAGTGGTACGAGTTTACCGGCGCCAGCGGCGGCACACTCTGGGTACTGCTATCCAACATACTTGTTTACAGCGCCTGGAAACGGGCACGCGTATACGATTATTCCTGGAAGGAAATCATTACTAAGCTCAGCTGGAAACCATTGCTGATGATCATCTTCCCGGTTATCATCTCCCAATTTATAAAACCAGTACCTGATAATCCGGCAGAAAAAGTAGGGGTAGTCATTGTACAGCCTAACATAGACCCCTATGATGAAAAATTTGCCGGCGGCAACAGCATGCAGCAGGTGGAAAAATTACTTCGGCTCACCGCACAGAAAACGGATAGCAATACCCGTTATATTGTATGGCCTGAAACCGCACTGTTTCCAATGGGCGCCGATGAACGTGAACTCAATTTCACACCGGAAATAATCGCTATCAGAGAGTTTCTCCGCAAATTCCCTCAAGCGAAAATCATCAGCGGCGCTGTCACCACCAAAAGATATTCCAGCACAGACGAAATCCCGGAAATCGCCAGGACCACCAGCGATGGTATCCGTTGGGATGTGTTTAACAGTGCGATACAGATAGATACTTCCACCGCCATTCAGGTATATCATAAATATGAGCTGGTACCTGGTGTGGAACTGATCCCATATGTAAAATATATGGCTTTTATGAAGAGCGTTGCGCTGGATATGGGCGGTATATCAGGAAGTTATGGCCGTACACCTGGTGTGGAGTTACTGACCAACCCGGCGGCTAATATCAATGTATTCCCTACGATCTGCTACGAATCTGTGTTTAGTAATTATGTAGCCAGTCACTGCAGAGATAATGCAAACTTATTGGTTATCATTACTAATGACGGCTGGTGGGGTAATACGGAAGGACATCGCCAGCATATGCAATATGCAAGGATACGCGCCATCGAAACCAGGAGGTGGATCGCACGAAGTGCCAATACCGGTATCTCTGCCTTCGTAGACCCTGCAGGAAATATCTATCAGCCGCAACCCTATTGGGAAGAAGCAGTTATTAAAGGAGATGTAACATCCAGACATGATATTACGTTCTATGTAAAAAATGGGGATCTGATTTCGCGGGGAGCAATAATATTTTGTATCTTGTTACTGGTACATGCTATTTTTTCACGATTTATTCCAGGGGCCAATGTGGAAAACAATCAATAACGGAAATGGCAACTACCAGGACGTAGGACAAGGCCCGACAGTAGTTTTAATCCACGGTTTTTCAGAAGACAGTAGTGTTTGGAACCCACAACGGGACTCGCTCAGCGCGAATTTTCGCCTCTTAATACCGGATCTGCCAGGAACAGGTAAATCCACACTTACAGAGGGGCTTACCATTGCTGCCATGGCAGATTACGTATATTCGATACTGTTAGCAGAAAATATAAAAGAAGCGGTAGTTATCGGTCATTCGATGGGAGGCTATGTAGCAATGGCATTGCTGCAACAGCACCCTGAAGTGATGAAAGGACTGGGGCTTTTTCATTCTACAGCTGCGGCTGACGCTGAGGAAAAGAAAGAGACGCGAAAGAAGTCTGTTGCCTTTATCGGGCAATATGGCGGTGAGTTATTTACCAGGCAAACAATCCCTAATCTGTTTAGCCCGGCAACAAAAAATCGTCAACCAAAACTGGTGGAAGATTGCATCACTATGTGTGCAAAGTGTCCAGCCGAATCAATGATTGCATACACCAATGCAATGATGAACAGACCCGATCTTACCGGATTATTGTCTTCAGTTACAACTCCCGTGCTGTTTGTGATTGGGAAAGATGATAACGCGGTATCTCCTGCCAATGTAATACAGCAGGTGATGCTCCCTAAAACCTCCAGCGTTTATATCTTTGAAGATGTTGGCCATATGGGCATGTGGGAAAAAATTGAGGCCAGTAATTTGTTACTGAACCAATTTGTTTCATTCTGCCAGCTTTAACCCACTTTAAAGCCGGACAAACATTTTCTTGTTGTGAAAAAACTCCTGTTCATCCTCATATGTGTGATGTGCAGCACGGTTGCCGTGCATGCAAAGCATATAATAGGAGGACAAGTCTATTACAAATTCCTGCAAAAAGAAGCGAATGGCGATTACACCTATCATGTAACCATGCGGTTATACCGTGTTTGTGATCATGGAAGTAATATCGCGGAAATGCCCCGCACCGTTTACCTGATGGTTTTTAATAAAGACAATAATCAGGCCTTCAGAAAGATCCAGGTAGATAGCAGCCATTTTCAGGAGAAAAACCTGACACAGTTTGATCCATGTATTGTGAACCCTCCACCGGTATGCTTTCAGGTAGCATCCTTCGAAACAGATGTTACTGTACCTGTAAACAATAACGGCTATACCGTTGCCTTTCAGAGCTGCTGTCGTGATAATTTCATGGTAAATATTATATCTGACCCCATTGCAGGGTCACCCAACAACTATGGTACAGGCGCCACTTATTTTACGGAGCTGCCAGGCACCAACAACGGCAAACTTGGTAATTCCAGTCCTGTTTTCAATAAAGAAGAAGCAACACTGGTTTGTGCAGATAAAAAATTCACCTACGATTTCTCCGCCACAGATCCTGATAAAGATGAGCTCCATTATTCTTTCTGCGATGCCTACAAGGGTGGATCTACCACAGATGGCCGCGTTGGAATCCCTGCCCCCGCGGTAGCACCACCATATGATTTTGTGCAATACGTTTCTCCCTATTCCGGCTCATCGCCACTAGGGCCTAATGTAACGATCGATCCCAATACAGGAATTATCTCCGGCATTGCACCCAATCCAGGCAAATATGTAGTGACCGTTTGCGTAAATGAATACCGGAGCGGTGTGCTCATAGGTACGCTGAGAAAGGATTTTCATATTAATGTAACTACCTGCATGAAACAGGTGGTTGCTGCAATGCCAGATAAATACTCCGACTGTAAAGGCTATACGATTACCTTCCTCAATTACAGCACACTGGGAAAAACATATACCTGGGATTTTGGCGACGGTACCCCGCTCTATGTCACTAACAGCACCGACCCTTATCCGCATACCTACACCAAACAGGGACTATACAAGGCTAAACTCTGGGTAGATAAAGCAAGCAGCTGTGGCGACAGTGCCACCACAGATGTATACGTTTTTCCGAAATTAATAACCGACTTCAGTTACGACGGCAGCTGTGCACAACGACCTGTTACATTTACAGATAAAAGTACCACTGATGTAGGGATATTCGCCTATTACAAATGGGATTTCGGTACCGGCGTGCCCGGGGACACCTCCAATAAAGCCAATCCGACCTTCCAGTATAAAGCACCTGGCACCTACCAGGTAATTATGTACAATCGTACAACGAATGGCTGTGAGCAATATGATACAGCCAGCATCACCTTATATGACAAACCACCGGTTTTTGCCACCGCCGATACCTTGTACTGTGCAAAAGACCGGCTCCAGTTATGGGCTACAAGCCCTTCCCGGGGGACTTTCTCCTGGAAACCGGATGATTATAATATTATAAATCCAAATACACCCACTCCAACTATCTTTCCGCCAAAGGACACCACCTATACCGTTACCTTCACCGACGACCAGCAGTGTACCAATACAAAGTCTGTTTTTATTGATAGAAGAGATACCCTGATGGTAACCACCATGGTGGACAGTACGGTCTGCACAGGTGATGAAATAACCTTATATGGTATTACAGATGGTGCTTACCAGTATACCTGGCAGGACCTCGGCAATAATACAGTAATTGGAAAAGGCTTATCCATTTCCGTAACACCACCTCCTCCAACGCATAAATATGAACTGCTGGCGGAATTAGGAACCTGTTCTACAAAGGATACTGTCACGTTTAAAGTGGTAGATCCGCCCAAGGCCACGGCTGTACCGGATACGAGCATCTGCAGCGGCTCAAGGGTTTTACTGAGGGCTGGTGGTGGCGCCTACTACCGATGGACGCCGAGCTTTTATATTGATAGTCCGAAAGCGGCCATCACATGGGCCAAACCTACAGATACCACCCTGTTTACAGTAAAGGTAACGGATACACTGGGATGCCCTAAGGCCACGACGGCAACGGCAAAAGTAGATGTAGTGCCACCGGTAAAGGCTTTCGCAGGAAATGATACCATCGTTATCCTGGGACAGCCATTCCAGTTACATGCCACCGGTGGTATAAGATATACCTGGACACCTTCCACCGGTTTGAATAATCTCAACATTCCTGACCCCACTACCACCAATAATAAAGACATACGATATACCGTAACAGCCTATACGCAGGAAGGCTGCAGTGGCACTGATGATATTCTCGTAAGATTCATCGCAGGGCCGGATATTTATATACCTAATGCTTTCTCTCCCAACGGCGACGGATTAAATGATATTTTCAGACCGCTGCCTGTTGGCATTGTCAAAATGAACTATTTCCGTGTATACGACAGGTGGGGTAAGCTAATGTATTCATCTACAGCATATTTGAAAGGCTGGGATGGGACAGTAAACGGTGCCCCTGCTGCGGTCGGAACATACGTCTGGATCGTGGAAGGTCTCGACATTAATCAAAATACCATCAGCGAGAAAGGAACGGTGACGCTAGTACGATAATGACATTCAAATGAACCGGAACTGCCTGTTTTTTGTTAAATTAATAGAGCAGTACCCCCCATATGAAGAGAGTCATTTTTTTGGTACTTAGCTGCTGTTTGTTATACCTCGATGCAGCTGCTTACCACATCATTGGTGGCGAAATATATTACAGGACGATAGGAATGAGTGCAGATAACCTCCGCTACCGTTATCAGATTACACTCAAACTTTACCGCGACGCTGATTTCACCTGCGGCGACCGCCAGGGCTGTATAGACCAGTTTGAGAACCCATCGGTGGCAAACGTTTATTCAGCCAATGGCACACGTGTACTCAGCTCTATCTATCTCTATATTACATCTGTCAAACCACTGATAGATACATTAAAAAATCCTTGCCTGGCCCCGCAGGCACAACACCTGGAAGTCGCTTTCTACCAGGCTACCATTGAACTTCCTCCTGTCGCCGGCGGATATTATGTTTCTTCACAACGCTGTTGTCGTGGAGAAAAACTCGCCAATATCCTCGACTCCGAACATGAAGGATCTACCTACTTTACCGTTATCCCTGGTACAGAAACCAGACCCAATAACAATAGCGCCTACTTTAATAAAGATACCGCCATCGTTATCTGTAACGCGATGCCGTTTAAAGTGAGTTACGCAGCTTATGATGAAGATGGGGATAGTCTGACCTACAGCCTCTGTAACGCACTGACAGATGGTTCCGGCACCAGCGAAAGAAACGAAAACACGCCACCACCATATAATAGTACCGTACACTATATTGCGCCATACAATGGAAGTAATCCGATGGGTGGCAACCCGGCCATGTCCATCGATAACCAGGGAATGATTACCTGTACCCCAGACAGGCCCGGTAAATACGTTGTTACGGTATGTGTGAGTGAGTACGACAGGGTAACGAAAAAATTCCTGGGTACCCATAGCAAGGATATCCTGATGACCATATTTGACTGCACCACCAAAATAGTCGCCAGTATTCCATCTTCCCTGAAAAACTGCTCAGAAGATCCTGGCTTTACGATACCTATGTCCAACGCCAGTAACGCCGGATTTACTGCTTCTTACTACTGGACATTCGGCGATGGTACTGATACACTTACTTACAGCAAAACTGTTTTTAACCATACCTATCCTGATACCGGTGTTTATAAAGTGAAGCTGGTCGTTAATCCTACGCTTGCGTGTTCAGACAGCACAACCGCAGAAGTCAGGAATTACCCGGGCCTGAGGATGGATTTTACCAGTACCGGCTTCTGTAAGGGAGATCAGATAAAATTTGAAGACCTTTCTACCTACGAATATGGCGAAATCACCAGCCGTAAATGGACCATCGACACTACCAAACTGCTGCCGCAAAGCGGCCCTAATACAACATACGTATTCCCGGTAGCTTCTACTTATGTGGTAACGCTGGACCTGGCCACATCTACAGGATGTGAAGGCTCTGTTTCAAAGCAGATAAGGATATATGCTGTGACACCCTTTGCCGGCAACGACACCATCCTGATTAAAGGGAAACCTTTTACCATGCAGGGAAGTGGTGGCGATTTCTATAAATGGTCGCCGGCAATTGGACTCAGCGACCCCAATGTAGCCAATCCTATATTGAGCTCCTATGCTGATACCACCTACTATCTGCAGGTCTCCAATGCACAGGGCTGCGTTGGCTACGATTCTGTCAGTGTGAAATTTATGGCAGGTCCCGATATATATGTACCCAATGCCTTCTCCCCTAACGGCGATGGCGTAAATGACCGGTTCAGGTTTATTCCCGTGGGCATGGTCACTTATAAGTACTTCAGGATTTACAACCGCTGGGGACAGGAACTCTACGCCAGCACAGACTTCAAAACCGGCTGGGATGGTAATGTAGGCGGACAACCTGCACCTGTGGATACCTACATCTGGATACTGGATGCGACAGACGTTGACGGGAAAAATATTCAGCAGAAAGGCACCGTCACACTCATCCGGTGAGGCTGTATATTTTGCATTACTTTTGTATCCTCAAGCTTATCTTAAAATTTATTGCTCATGGGTATTGTACTTGTTACAGGCGCTACAGCCGGGTTTGGTAAGGCCTGTGCTATCACGTTCGCATCAAAAGGTTATGATGTTATCATCACTGGTCGCAGAAAAGAAAGACTGGAAGAATTACAAACACAGCTTGCACAGGAATATGGCACCAACGTACTGCCACTTCAATTTGATGTAAGAGACGAAAAACAGGTGTTTGAGGTGCTGGGAAATATCCCGGAAGAATGGAAAGCAATAGATATACTTATCAACAATGCAGGCCTGGCTGCAGGTTTAAGCACCATCGACGAAGGCAGTGTGGATGACTGGAACAATATGATTGATACCAACGTCAAAGGGCTCCTGTATGTTTCCAGGGTGGTAATACCATGGATGCGTTCCCGTACCAAAGGACATATCATCAACATCGGCTCTACTGCCGCCAAACATGTATATGCCAAAGGCAACGTTTACTGTGCTACCAAAGCTGCTGTAGATGCTATTTCACAAGGTATGCGTATCGATCTGCTGCCTTACCGTATCAAAGTTACCGCTATTCACCCGGGTGCCGCAGAAACAGAATTCTCCCTGGTACGCTTCAAAGGTGATGAAGATAAAGCCAAAGCCGTGTATGATGGTTTCATCCCGTTAAGTGCCCAGGACGTAGCAGATGTTGTCTACTACTGCTCCTCCCTGCCAGCGCATGTTTGTATCAACGACCTCGTACTGACGCCGCTTCAACAGGCAAATGCTTATTACATAGACAAAAATTAACACATAAGTGTCATACAACGATTAAATATGAAATTCTATATTTGAAAATACTTATATCTTCTGCGGTGTTATTTGTTGTAGAAAATGTAAGTTACCCGTGCCTAAACTTGACTATCCGTTAATTATTGTGAAAACCATATCCCTATGCTTACATTTCTAACTATGTATTTGCTGCGCCTATACTATCCAAGGTGGAAAGATCAATGGCGCTTCTACTTCGGTAATTCCCAGAAAGGCAACTATGGCCGATGGGTAACCAGGAAGGACTGGGCTGGACAAAAGGGTTTTTCCTTTGGCTACAGCTGAGTATTTGTTGTACACTCAAAGTATTAAAAAGGTCCCGGCTAAGTCGGGACCTTTTATTTTTTATAATACCTTATACATCACCACACTATGCGCGCCAAGCCGCTGTTTATAAGCTACCAGCACTTCTTTGTTAAGGGTTCCTAACACCGGAAAGTTAGCATAACTACTATCTGATGTAATCCGGCTGTCTGCTATCGTTTTCCCTTCGGGAGATTTTCTCACATAGCCTATCCTGCTGTTATAATCGTCTCCTACTTTTACCGGTTCATCCCATACAATATGAATATCTCCATCTGCCGCGCTAATCAGCTGCGGGTGTTTGGCCATTGCCACATTGCTTAACGACTCCTTCTGCGTATAGGTCTTACCGTTATCTGTGGAATGACAATAAAATACACCTTTGCCATGCCCCATGGTAAACCAGGCAAAATGCAGACCGCTTGCATTGGCTGCCAGTGTCGGGCCCGTATGCGGACACCCGTTCACCACCCAGTTATCTGCGCTGATACGTACCGGTTCAGAAAAGGTTTTCCCTCCATCAGCAGAAACCTGGTGCACCATATCACGGATAGAATCATTGATAATATCTCTATAAACAATATGAATATTACTAGTAGACTTATCGACATACAATTTCGTCCGGCAACACTGGCAAACTGTTTCCACCACCGGCTTTGCATCCTGAAAACCCTCCTTCCCATGCGTAGTGGAAAAATACAACGTAGATCCCTCTGCGTTAGTGTTCTTCCTGTTGTCCAGCCAGATGGCAGCAGCTTCTCCATTGGGCAATAAAGCCATGTCAAAATATCGCTGATCATAACCTGCTGTATCTGTAACCAGCGC
The DNA here is from genome assembly GCF_011752935.1 of Chitinophaga sp. Cy-1792. Taxonomy (NCBI): domain Bacteria; kingdom Pseudomonadati; phylum Bacteroidota; class Chitinophagia; order Chitinophagales; family Chitinophagaceae; genus Chitinophaga; species Chitinophaga sp. Cy-1792. The sequence goes on along the minus strand of NZ_VWWO01000001.1, from coordinate 1,718,054 downwards.
CACCGGCGCCTCCCAGCTTTTTCCACCGTCAAAAGACTGTGTATACAATACTTTACCGGCATACTTATTCCTGGCATCATGCTGCTCTACACCAAATAATGCAATGATTGTTCCATCAGGTTTGAACAACAGCTTAGGCAGATTTTCATCATGCGGAAAAACACCTGCTGTTGAAGGAATAACTACCGGATCAGAAAACGTATATTCATTTCCGTTAGAAACGGCATAAAACATTTTTCCATTATCTCCGGTACTGTCTTTCTCTACCCAGCTGATCACTGTATTTCCTTTGCTATCATTCGTAACATAAGGGCAGGAGGCATCTACACCAGCGTGCGACAATACCCTGCTTTCTTCTTTACGCTGATTGCCACAAGCGATCATCAGCACCACCAGACCTGATAAATACCATTTTTTCATCTCACTATTTTTTACCGGTAAATGTATAAGCAATGCCAAAATTAAATGTCTGACGAGGTCCTACTCTGTAAGTAACGCCATATGCCGATTTCTCTGCGGTGGTAGCGTATAATCTGTCGCCCACATTCATGCAGTTGATCCAGCATTCAAAGGATTTATAACCGTAACCTGCGCGGATATTAAACAAATCATAACCTCCATAGCTGGCAGTATTTGCCGCATTCATGAAATAACTGCCGATATGCTGCCATTCACCGCCAAGTCTGAAACCACGCAGCACAGCAGGTTTCCAGGTAATTTCACTATTGGTGATCCACTTCGGTGCACCATTCATACGGTTATTATCGTACGTTTTCCCGTTCTCCGTATATGCGTCGAAGGTATGAAGTGCAAAGGTGCCGCTGGTCCTGATATAGATGCTTTTCAGCGGTGTATACTTTACGTTCCACTCGATACCACGATGCGTCGTAGCGCCTGTATTCCTGTTTTCATAACTACCATCCGGCTGCTGCACACTCACAATTTCGTTGGTACCTTTCATCTCATATACGCTAAGGTCTATATAACCTTTATCGTGATCAAACCCAAACCAGCCGCCTAATTCATAGTTATTATACGTTGCCTGTTGCAGCACCGGCACTTTCACTCCCTGGTACAGATCAGAAATATTCGGTGGTGCAAATCCCCTGCTATAGTTGGCATACAATCCGCGATTATGGCCAAGATTATAGGTAAGGCCTACTTTTGGCGTCAGGGCATTGAAATTATTTTTCTCGCTGGGTGCTCCGGTATAGGCAGATGGGGTAAGATGATTGACAAAATCATAATCCATACGGTCATACCTTACAGCGGCTACCAGTCGCATATTTTCTATCGGCGACATTTCAAACTGTGCATAGGCAGCAGTATTCAGGAGTCCTACCTTATAATCTGTCAGCACGGAATCGGTATTCTGATAATTAGTATAATATCCTGCTGCATTTTTATCGATAGTAATATATCCGGCATGATAGGTTGCCGGGCTGAAATCTGCGCTCAGACCGCCTATCAGCGCGGCGTTTTTCCAGTCGAATTTCTTTTTATGCTGTACAATAACCCCATAACTATGAAAGGCGTCGCTATTAATCTGGCCATTGGCCTTCAGTGGATTAGAGGTAGACTTAATGGCATAGAATGGATTCTGTCCGATGGTACTATGCCTATAAAACGCGGTAAAAGAGGTACTGTTGGTAGCGTTCCAGTCTTTATCCAACGTACTTCTGATGCGTAATGCCTGCACATCACGATAGGTGAATGTCTGGAAGTTACTGTAATCTTTACTGTAGAAATGTGCACTGTCAAGGCCGCCCACCTGGTCGGTATTATAATTAATGATGGTGGCAGCATTGGTCCATCGGGTGGTTGTATTCGGCTGGTAAACCGTTTTAAAACTCAATCCCAGCTTATGAAAATCGCTATGGTCCATATATCCGTTGGACTGATTTGCATAATAACCTGATACTGCTGCCCCCCATTTACCACTGGTACCGCTAGCGCTGAAGTCGGTGCGTTTATAGCCCCAGTTGCTCATCTCTGCCTGCACTTTCACGGTAGGCGCCAGTGTTGGCGACATCGTAATAAAATTAACCGCACCACCAACTGCTTCGCTACCATATAAAGAAGATGCTGGTCCGCGGATCACTTCAATATTTCTCAGCGCTGCCATATTGATTTCTATCAGTGCATTGTGGTTAAAATCGCCCACTGTTCTGATGGGAATACCATCTTCCAGATAGAGGAACAAGCTCTTATAACCAATAGGCTGGCGGATTGCCATGGTATGCTGTTCATTGCCCAGGTCTACCATATATACACCGCTTACTTTATTAAGCACTTTGTCCAGTGTGGTAGCTTTGGCTTCTTTCAATTCCTGGGGGGTAATTGTACTGATCGCGATGGGTGCATCCGTACGCAATTGTTTATCTCTGGACCCCGATACGATGACTTCATTCAGATTGGCCGCACGCGGCTCCAGGTATATAATTGAGGCATTTTGTACAGTGGTTGCAGGTAATTGCCTGGTAACATATCCCATACAGGAAATCAGTACAGAATCAGTTGCAGCGATATTCAGTTCAAAATGGCCCTGCGCGTTGGCAGTACAGCCTTTATTATTATGGAGGATACTAACAACAGCACCCGGAAGTGCCTCGTGCGTCTGCTTATCAGCAATACGCCCATGCCACTGCTGTGCATGGCACGTCAGTGCAGCCATGCAGGCAATGATGAGTAAACATTGTCTCATGTGATACAATAAATAGTCGATTGCACAAGCCGGCAATCAGATTGGTTAATCAGGAAAATATATAAGGAAAGTAATTAGCAGCTATACCACTGAGGCGGGTGAAATATAGCAAATACGGGGGTTGGGAGATATGGATCGTTATAAAATACAGTATGTTTGATAACAGCTGCAACAGGTGGTATCTGTGTGAATGTTTGTAATTCATTGACAAACATTACTTCGTAACTTTCTTTACCACTGTTGTTTTTTTCCTGCTGTGTATCTTTCTCTAATTCTTTTCTGAGATGACATTTACCATTACAATGCATCTCCGGTCTGCTCTTGTTTTCGCAAAGGTTTTGTGCAATGAATACCTGGTTAGCCCAGTATTGCATTACTATCAGGCTCTTACTGCAATTCTCCAGTAAAATTCCCGCAAACACCAATATGACGACGATATATTTCAAACCGCAGCAAAGATATATTGTAATCGGCATAAAAAGCGTGTAACAGAAGTAAATTTTATCGGTATTATATTTTTGCAACCGATACCTTCAGTATCGGTTGTTTTGGTTCCGCGCTGCGCGCGGGGGCTACCACCCCGATCTCCTTCCGGTACACGCTCTTGTTTTTTATTACATATATTTTTAAATTAAACTATTCTGTCTCCGCAGGAGTCGGCACCGGCCAGTTGTCTGTCCTGAACGGCGCCACCGGTAAGCCATCCTTACTAAACACATTCGGCGTTGCCATATTACTAAAACCAAACCTTACTGCAACAGGTACTTTCACCTGCTTACTGCTTACGATGATTTTATCTTTCTCCAGTTTAACATCTGCAGGATAAAAATTCTTATCCTCTCCCGCAATCATAAAATCACTGGCTTTGGTACCATTATGAATAACAAAACCATTCTTCGCATTATCAAAATACAGCACTGCTTTATCTTTGCTGATCTCCATGTTCTTAAACATCGGGCTCCATACTTCGCCCACACTTTGGTGATATGTTTCTGAAAGCGCCATGTTAGCTAATCTGGCCGCTACGTCTATTTTATTCTTTGGATGAATATCCTTTACATTATCGACCAGGTCAGTAATTACGACCATGCCCGTATTTTTAATTTGCAGGGCATTTGTTTGTTGTTCACGCAACAGTGCACCTATATTTTGCTTATCGTAATGATAAGGCGCAATCTGCACCAGATAGAACGGAAAATCATTGTTCCACTTACTTCTCCAGGAGGTCACCATGGTATCGAGCAACTGTGCATAGGTGGCAGCTGTTTTGGTATTGCTTTCTCCCTGGTACCAGATAGCACCGGCGATATTGTAATTGGTCAGTGGATATATCATAGCGTTATAGGCCGCTCCCGGCGTAACGGTCCACCACATGCTGTGCTCTATTTTTTCAGCAGCGGCTTTCAGTTCAGGATTTGAAGTTACCAGTGGAGCCGGCGTCCATACTTCTGCCGGTGTACCGCCCCATGCAGCGCTGATAATACCTACGGGGATATTCAGCTGCTGCTGTAATTTTTTCGCAAAGAAATAACCAACTGCACTGAAACCTTTCAGCGACTCAGGACCGCATACCTTCCAGGTGGCAGGCACATCGTCCTGCGGGGTGGCAGAAGTTATTCTGTCTACCCTGAATAAACGGATATTGCTGTTAGCGCTCTTCGGAAGTTCTTCCATCATCTGCGGCAGGTTCTGATTGCTGCTCCATTCCATATTCGACTGGCCGCTACATACCCATACTTCACCGATCAGGATATTTTCCAGTTTGATGGTATTGGCGCCACGAAACGTAATTGTATAAGGGCCGCCGGCAGCAGGTGTATTCACCTTTAGCTTCCACATGGCCTCGCTGGTAGCCATGACGGAATCGGTATGATTATCCCAGGAGGTGGTTATATACACTGTTTCGCCTGGAGAAGCCCAGCCCCAGAGAGAGACGGCTGATTTTTGCTGCAGCACCATATCACTGGCCAGCAACGCGGGTAAACGGACATCACTAAAGGCTTTCCCTAAAATAAACAGGAGGGCAAAGGTCGCGAGCATTTTCTTCATAACGGGAATTTTGCAGTAAGATATAGTTTTTTCAGGGCCGATAAAAGTACAGTATACGCATAAAAAAACCGGTCTCTACCAAGTAGAGACCGGTTCTGTAAAAAGCATTTTTATCACTACTGGCTCAACACAAACCGGAAGGTAATACCTCCCCTGGTATTTGTGATCGGGTAGGCAGATGATATAGCCGGTATCGTTTGTCTGCGATCATAGAAGAAACGCAGGTTCAGACGGTTGTTGACCACATAGTCGATAGATGGTGCGATACCAATTACCTTCTGGCCACTGGTCGGAATCACAAGGTCTGCGTCCAAACGGTTATTCACGGTTTTATCATCCCTGAAACTGAGGTCCAGTCGAAGGTTAAGGTCATTCTGCAACTTCTTGTTACCATTTTTATTGACAGCAAACGGTAAGGTTACCCCCCTGATACGGTAGCCACCACCAATGACGATCTCTGTAGACCGAAGCTCTGTGAGCTGGTAATCGATCAGACTAAGACTCAGACTACGCGATTTCCTGAACTCGAAACGGGCATTCAGCGTGCTTTTGAAGGTCATATCTATACCTATCAGCGGCACAAAGGCTTCCGTCATGGTCAGGTTTGGCACCAGGAAGTACGGATAATAGTTACCGGAGATAGTATCGCGGAAGGCTGGATAACCTGCCAGACGCGGATCTTCGTAATACATCGATGTATTGAAGGAACTCATACTCAGCGTTCCGGTATACTTATGCGTCAGCGTGAAGTTGGTCAGGAAGTTCTTGAACGGCTCCAACCTGCTCAAACCAGTATAGGTCAATGCCCAGTTTGGTTTTGGAATGTAGTTGCTGAAAGGATTGCTCTTCACATTATCATTACCCTGTTTCAGCAGTCCGATCGTTTCCGGACTCTTACCCGTATAGGCAGCCATAAACGCCGGAATAAGCACATCCTGTGCATACCTCGTATAACCATAACGGTAGGTCGGATCTTTAGGATCATAATATGGAATACCCGATTGGTCGTTATAAGGGTTCGCCGCACCTAATCTATTGGAGATAATATTACGGTAAGCCTCGAAATTGCGGAAGGTCTCAGAAATACCATCGGCTGTATTGATATGGCCGAACATCGTTTTCACCGCGATGTAGGTAATCTCAAAACCACCGGCATCATAAGGACTCAGGTGCTGGAATCCGGAAGTATCATCTACCACTTTAAACAGTTCTGTATGGTTTTTGGTAAATGACTTCGTCATATTCAGATCGATACGCAGGTCTGAGAATGGTTCCAGTTGCGCCTGCAATTGCCAACGCTGGGTATATTGCTGCTGGAACTGGATATTCATCTGCTGGTCCGGAGTGATAAGCCCTTTCTTCGCAAAATTGTCCATCCAGGCCCTGTCTGGCTGCTTACCAAATACGAAGCCCAGCCCTGGCGCCATAGAAGCCCAGTTCATACCCAATACCTTCGTACTGTCCAGGTAACCTGGTAACATAGTACCCGCGTTTTCATTGTAGCTGAAGTTGACACGTTTCATCATCGTCAGCACTTTGAACGCACCTTTTACAAATGGTGAAATCTCATCTGCACTATTGCTCTGGTTAATAGTTGGTGCTCCTTTCGGATCCTTAGTACCTGGCTTCTGGTTATTATTACTGTTATTATTTCTTGGTCTGCTATTGATTGCCCGCAGGAACTTCGACTTATTGTACAGTTCCGTAAAGTTCAGCTCTGCGTTGATGGTTTTATTATAGGTATTCTCGATAGCATTACCCAGGTACAACGCCAGCATGGAAGCACCGTTCCAGTGGTATTCCGTACCGTAGTTGAGGGCCACCTTCGTCCAGCTGAGTGCCGGGAACTTAGATGTAGGCAAGGTATATGTAATGTTGGCATTATGCATATACGTTGTGGTACGGCCACCTTTCCAGAAGTTATTCCACATGGTATCCTTTTTCTCGGCGGTATTGATACGGCCATCCGGTTCATCGATACGGGCACGGTTTACCGCATTGAATTCCACATTGATACTTCTGCTCAGGTCCCATTTAAGGGTATAGTAACGATCGAAAGTAAAGTACTTGTTATACGTTTCCGGCAACTGGTATTTCACATCACCTCCTACGTTACGCACACGCGTAGCTCCAAACTGCCTGGAGATATCCGCACGGAAACTCAGGATGCTCGGCATATAGTTGAAGTTGAAATCCTTTATCAGGTCGAACCAGTGCGACTTAGACCGGATCATCCGCTTAAACGGTTCTATATAATGTGCTTCTCCGGTAAAGTTATAACCTAGTCCCCCACGATGTTTGGTGAGCACATTACTCTGAATCAGCGGGTTATGATTGTTTATCTGTGAGAAAGAATAGCTCACGTCAAAGTTTTCCACATCCCATAAATGGTGCTTCCCTTTCCTGGTGTTCAACTTACGGACGTTGGTAAAGTTCAGACTCGTGATGGACGTGAAGTCCTGTGCATTCTTACGTATGGAATCCCGCTCCCGTTTATTACGGGCAAGGTCGAGCTTGTCTTTCAGCTTGATATCAAGATCATAAGGATCATATTCCGGATTACTTGCCGACTGTGAATAACCCGCATATACCGGTATAGACATAGCCGCCCGTTTAGGCAACAACTTACCCAGATCAAGATTGGCAGCAGCATCATACTGCAGGAAGTTATCCCTGAAACGCTCATTGACTCGCTGGTCAATATTTCCGAACCCTGCCGTGTGCATATTTCCCGAGACAGATATCGTACCCAGATCCGCCAATTGTATGTCCATACGGCCTAATGCAGCATAACCACCTTTCTCATCGAAGTCGGCCAGGCGCAATTCATCCAGCCATACTTCCGCACACTTCGTCATACCATCATTCTTTGGATTGACGATACCAATCATCATGGTACGTGCATCGCCCAAACTAGGGTTACCAACTACTGTCAGGTAGTTACCTGCAGCATCCGGTACCGGGTTCAGCGGGAACGGCAACAGCGGACTACAGGAGTCACACATGTTACGTTGCTGTTTCAGCTTGGTCCATTCACTCATCAGGAGATCCAGGTTATTGGCTTCCGGCCAGATGAGTTTAGGATCTGTACGACCACCGGTAACATTCGGATCTGTAACGGTCAACGGTATACGATATTCGTAATAGTTACTTACAAAGTCGCTACCTACACGGATAACGGCCTGGATATCCCCGGTTTTCAACTGAGAGTTGCCTGCAGCCTCTGCGTGTATATACATCTGCAAACGCTTATACTGGCGCAGGTCCATATTCAGCGTCTTATACACCGCCCTCGTATCGCCATCCTTCAGGTTACATACCTGTAACGATAACGACTGCTCATTCAGTTGCAGGGTAGTATTATTGGTAGATATAGTATTCTGACGAACCACTCCTTCCGGCAACACATAGTTAATTGGTAAGCGGCTGGAGTTTTCTTCAATATTTACGGCAGACTGATTGAAAGTGGTGCTGTTATCCAAAGGAACAGGATCACCGGCTTTCAGTTCATAATCATATTTACGCCACTGGCTACGTACCAGCGCCAGTTTACCGAAACGCAGCACCACAGAATCAGACCATCCGGTCAGGAACATACGCATAAAGCGGATGGACTTAAAGTCAGGGATAGAACCCACTTTGCTGTCGAACTGGTTAATAGGCACCTTAAACTGGTACCAGTTTTCCACCGTGTCTTTACCGTTCTGCAGTTTCACTTTTGCCGGGATCTTATCTACCAGGAAGTTCTGGCCAATCACCATGCTGCTCGGTTTCAGATCGATACGGTACTGGAAGTATTCTTCCGTTTCGTTCAGCGTATTATCATGGTTCAGATCTTCTGACTCAGGGATATTGGTAGCAGCAGATGAATAGGTAGAATTTCCGGAAGAAGCAGGTGAGTTACCTTCAGGGTTGCTATAGTTTTTATAACGTCCAAGAATACTCGTATTGCTATAATCGCGGTAGTGTTTATAGTTATCGTTAGATGGATCGGCATGTGCTGCAGCCCCCAGCGGAGAGCTGGCGCCGAAGTTCATATCGATGGTATCCAGGTATTTTTTGAAGAACAGCTGTTCATCTGCAGATTGCAGACCATCATAACCAACGTCCTGGAAGGCGCGGATAGCAGGGTCGTTATCGAAGGCCTGTGTTATCTGTTGCTGGAACTTAGGAATACGGCCCCAGTTAGACGAGTCGAGCTTCGCGGTTTCTGAAGGATTAGGTAACCCGTTTTCGAAGAACTTCTTACCATCTTTCAGGATATCCTCAGAAACGTTACCCAGGTTGAAATACAGCTGACCACCAGCAGGGTTGGTAGATGCACCAAATGGATCCTGTATCCAGAACTCGATATACTCAATATTGGATGTCTCGAAGTCACTGTTATCAATCGCACGCATGATACCACCCCATCTTGACTGCGGATTATTCAGTTTTCCGGTTCTGTCTATAGAAAGCGGGCTGCTGGTAAAGTTGTACGGACCGCGGTCTTTCGGATAATAGGCAAGATCGAGGGTACTCAGCTGTGCCTGACCAAAGTCGGTAGACTTATTCGCAAATACTTCGCTTTGATATACCAGGCGCACACGTGGATCTGACTGGGCATCTTTATCAATACCGGCAGGCAGGTTAGGAGAATTTGGTATTTGTAATGTTGGTTCGATGATATACCAGGCCAGTTTAGACCTGTTTTTACCATAGTCGAGCACGTTATTCAATTCCGCTTCCGGGAACAGTACCTGTCCACCTGCATTGGTAGCGCCTTTAGGCGTAGATGCCAGTGCCCAGTTGGTAGCAGGGAATTTCAGATCGTAGTCGCTTTTCACACCTTCGAAGTCGTCGATGTAGGCCGTACCTTGTTTACTGCCGGCAGCGTTGATCAGTTTATTATGACCAGGGAACAGGCGGGCTACCTCACCGGTGAATAGGATATTGGAAGGAGCGGTACTATGGAAGTTCGGGAGTTTATTCAGGAACTTCGTCAGTCCTTTCCACTCTGAGTTATAGTTTACGTCGAAGCCCACCATGGTATTTTTGATAGGATCATCGCCATAATTGACTTTCTGGTAGTAAGGTCTTTCGCTCATACGCACGAGGGTACTACCGAAGCTAAGTTTATCATTCACCAGGTAATCGAGTCGTGTACCGAAATAGTTACGTACCTGCTGCCCGAATAACGAGTTATTTTCATATTGTACGTTGATCGGAACACCGGAGCTGAGCACGCCACTGTTGATGATTTTCAGTCGGCCCAGGTTATAATCAATGATGTAGTCAACGTTTTCGCGGAGCATTTGTCCACCAGCCGTAACTGTTACAGATCCTGGCGGGATGTTGGGTGCCAGGCTGATTTCTGATGTACTTGCTGATTTATAGGAACCTCTGATCACATACCTGTTGAGTTGCGGGAACTGTTGTGCCACCACTTTAATGGAGTCGTAAAGTATCCCGAAGAGGTATTGTTTTTCCAATGTTACATCACCACCGAAGGCAGGTTTCAGGCCACCATTGAAGGGTTCCAGCATAGGGAACATGATACGGCCATTCATAGAATTGATCGTATAGCCTTCTACGTAGTCGAACACACCATCCGGCTGGGGATCCAGCTGGTTATTGAGTCGGTCGAGGTTGAGAATAGAGATGATAGGAGCGCCTGCATAGGAGCCTTTGGCATCTGGAATATATCTTTTATCACTTGGCGGTCGTCCTTCGGCACCAGGATCTTTATAATAAACATCCATTTTGAAGTCTTCCTTATTCAGTGCATATCCTCCGGTATTGTAGATGTTTTTCATCATCAGTTTCCAGATAGGGAGCACCGGGCGGGCGGAAGTAGCTTTCAGGAGTTTCAGGAAGAGTACAGGCTGATTGGCGCTGTTATTCTGATCCGGTGGAACATCCTGGGAAAATTCCCCTACTTTATACGTTTTACCGTTGTATGTATATTGGAATGCTACTGCAAGGACTTCGTCTGGTTGTAATTGCTGGTTAAGGGATATAAAGCCTAATTGCTTATTGTAAGTATATTCGGTTGAGTCGAGTTTTCGTGCAAATGTTTTTTCGTATTCCGAGACGGGCTGTATGCCTAGCGATAGTAACTGGCTGACGACCGTTCCCGTGGCCCTGTTGGCGGAGTTGCTTATCAACCGCGGGTAGAGGTCATTGACCCCGTTATCCGGGAGGTGCGACGATGTCAGTACAGAAATGGTATTGTTGTACGGTTTGTACTCACCAAGGTCCATCAGCCCGACGATGTCGCGTGTCTGGGTGGTGGCACCGGTTTTATTGGTGACCCATACCTCCAGTCTGGAAATATTCACGAGCGACTGAATAATGGGCAGTTTTTGCATGGCATAGTTGAAGGTATCCTTAAAAAACTGCGACAACAGGAAGTGCCTGTTGTCTTCATATTCGTCTGCCCGGATATTATAATCCTGGACCATGGTACCTCCTTTCAGCTGGAGGTTTTGTTTTTGAGATTTCTGGTTAGATAAAACGCTGGTTACTGTCAGACGTCCGAATTGCAGTTGTGTTTTCACCCCGAAAAGCGACTGCACCCCTGAGATGAGTGAGCTGCGGAGGGGGAAGCTTACGTTACCTGCTTCTATTTTCTTGATAATTTCATCAGCATACCCGGTATATTCCAGTTTGATCTGATTTTCATAATCAAATGCAGACTGGGTATTATAGTTGGTGATGATTTTGAGTTTATCTCCGATTTTACCGGTAACGTTCATGTTGATGCCCATATCGAAGTTAAATCCTCCGTTTTTGCGGGCTTGTTCAACGAGTACCGGGTTTTTGATATTCTGGCCCTGGTAGCCGAAAGTCAGGTCGAGGCTTCCCTGTGGTTTGATATCCACCTGGCTGCCACCGAAAATTCTGTCGAAGAGGTTATTTCCCTGAATCATTTTAGGGCCATTGCCTTTCTGATTGAGGTTACCCAGGGTACTGGCGCGTTTTTGCCAGTAATCCTGTTCACTTTGAGCCGATTGCATCTTCCAGAATTCATCGAAACTCATATAGGTAGGGTTACGATAGTATTGGTTACCAATTTTTTCGGTAACAGTATACTGTTTCGTAACAGGGTCATAGTCAACTGATTTGTTGATATTCGCAGGATCTTTAAGGTCCATAGCATTACGGGACGATGGATCAGTCATACTGGGCCCACGTCTGTCCTGCAAGGGATATTTCAAGGTATCTTTCTTATTGGTTGTATCCGGGGCTGCTTGGGCAGGAGAGGAATCCGCTGCCGGCACCTGGTGTTCGTTTACATCTGCGGACAAATACATTCTCCCTGAACGGTCCCTGGCGGCAGTGTCAACAATGATAAAAGATACAATTCCTATTACTGCAAATACACCAAAGTACTTCTTATTTGCCAAGAAAAATAGGTTTTTATAGAGGTAACGTAAATTATAAACTCTTCAGAGCCTTCTTTATCAGCTCTTCGAGATTTTGCAATAGTGGTTCATTTTTCATAACTCTCGTGATTGCCGATTCCGCCATGTTTTTGGCAATTCCCAAAGTTACCAGTGCATTTAACGCATCTTCTTGAATAGTATTGTCTGCAGGCAGAGATAAATGTATAGGATGATCTTTTCCTTTTTTCACTTTATCCTTGAGTTCCAGGATAACCCGTTTCGCTGTTTTGGCGCCTATACCCTTAACGCTTTCGAGCATTTTCTCGTTTTCCATCATAATCGCACGGGTAATATCTTCCGGTTGAAGAGAAGATAACATCATTCTGGCGGTGCTCGCGCCGATACCCGAAACGCTGATTAACAGCAAAAAAAGGCTTCTCTCCGATTCTTCAAAGAAGCCATACATGGTATGGGCATCTTCTTTAATATGCAGATAAGTTAACAATTTACAGGACTCCAGTCCCTGAATACGGGAATATGTATTCAAACTTATCTGGACTTCATAACCAACTCCATTCACATCGAGGTGTACAAGCGCAGGAGATTTATAAGCCAGTTTTCCATTCAAATAAGCGATCATACAAGGTAAAGGTTCAGTAAGTTAATGAAACTTGGGAAAAAATAATAATTCTCATTTCCCCGAATACCGGCAAAGATGCTAACTTTTAACGTATTGTCAAATGCCTTTAAAGGGCTCATATGCGACTTTTTTAGGAAATATTCGTTTATGTCGTATTTTTACGCCTCGATTTAAACACATATTTAGTTCATATGAATAAAATTACGGCCGCGATTACAGCGGTGGGTGGCTATGTTCCCGACTATGTTCTTTCGAATAAGGAGCTGGAGAAATTAGTCGATACAACTGATGAGTGGATATTAACCCGTACCGGTATCTCCGAAAGAAGAATTCTGAAAGGGGAAGGGAAAGGTACCTCTGACTTGTGCGTGCCTGTAGCACTCGAGATCTGCAAAAAGAGAGGCATTTCACCTGCCGATATCGATTTGCTGATTGTGGCCACAGTTACCCCGGATATGACCTTCCCGGCTACTGCCAATGTGGTAACTGATAAAATTGGTGCCGTAAACGCTTTCGGCTTCGATATCAGCGCCGCCTGCTCAGGATTCCTCTATGCACTCGATACTGGTGCCCGCTTCATCGAAAGTGGTCGTTACTCAAAAGTAATGGTCATCGGCGCCGATAAAATGAGCTCTATCATTGACTATACCGACAGAACTACCTGCATCATCTTCGGTGATGGCGCCGGTGGTGTACTGCTGGAACCTAATACAGAAGGTTATGGCCTCATCGACAGCATCCTGAAAAGTGATGGTCATGGCCGCGAATACCTCCACATGAAAGCTGGTGGCTCCGTGAAACCTGCAAGTATCGAAACCGTTACCAACCGCGAACACTATGTGTACCAGGAAGGTAAAATGGTATTCAAATACGCAGTTTCCAACATGGCTGAAGCAGCCGGAGACGTGATGAAACGCAACAACCTCACCGCGGACAACATCGCATGGCTCGTGCCTCACCAGGCAAACCAACGTATCATCAACGCTACTTCTTCCTATATCAACCTGCCGGAAGAAAAAGTAATGATGAATATCCAACGCTACGGAAATACTACCGCCGGTACTATTCCGCTCTGCCTCTGGGATTACGAAAAACAACTGAAAAAAGGCGATAACCTGATCCTCGCAGCATTTGGTGGTGGCTTCACCTGGGGCTCCTCCTATATCAAATGGGCGTACGACGGAGATAAAATTTAATTCGGTTTTACCGGAAAATGTTTGATACTAAGACAGAAGGGGTACAATAGTGCCCCTTCCCTGTTTTAATACCAGGGAAATAGTGAGATATCTGTCCGCACTTACTTCTACTACTATATCTCCCCCCATTCTTACCGCAAAATCACGACTCACCGCCATCCCCAGTGCGTAAGTATCCCGTTGCCACGCAAATACCCCCTCCGATACATCCACCGCATTGGCACCGGCATCTATCGCCAGGGAGGTACGTACCCGCTCCTCATCAGGCCAGGCATCCAATATCAGCAAACTATCAGGCACCGCATGCTTTATCGCTGCCAGCAACATATGCCGCAGGATAAACTGCAATATCTCCATATCAGCCTCTACCACCATCGTATCCGGAATACGGTCTACCACCGACAGATGATGCTCCCGTATGCTCATATCCAACCCTATCTCCGCCGCCTGCACCTGCTCCTGTAGCCAGCAAGTCACCGGCGAATACTCATAGCCTGACAACTGTAGCTTAATCCATCTTAATACATTATCAAACACCTCAAGGGTCTTTTGCGACGAAGCCCCAATCTGGCGCATCGCCTCCAGCATCTCCGCTTTACTCATCTCCCCACTCTTCAACTCTCCGGCAACAGTGGTAATATGTAATAATGGTTCCCGGAAATCATTGGCTATAATGGAAATCAGCTTATTCTTAAACTCGTCTGTAGCCTTCAGCTCGGCATTTTTCTCAGAAATGGCAGCATATCCTTTTGCCAGTTCTTTTTCCTGACGACGGGCCTTTCTGAAATTATAATACCTGCTCAACAGTAATACCAGCAGCAACACGGCTACTACTATCAGACCCGCTGTCAGCAATTGCGTATTTTTCTTTTCCTGTACTTTCTCCTGGATTTTCTCCTGCTGCAATTTATTCTTCATGGCCAACGCCTGCCCTGCCCGGGCTTTCAGCAAAAACTCCAGGTAATCAATGCTGTCCAGCCTGGAATTATCCTGATGGGCCAGCAGGTATATCTCCTGCCTGGTTGCCGCGGCATCAGCTTCATCACCCATAGCAATACAATGCTGCAAACGTTGATAGAGTGAATCTGCGGGGGTATCATAGGCATACGCCGGCATCCAGCTGCCAAAACAACAGCCCGATACCAACAATATGATATATGCGATCCTCCTTATCATGCTTCCGTTTTAGCAGCCGGTAAACTATAGCAGAACGTCGCTCCTTTCACCGGATTGTTCTCTGCCCATATTTCACCATTCATTTTTTCTATAAAATCTTTGCAGATGATCAACGCGATTCCTGCCCCTTTACCTTTACGTCCCTTGGCAGTCATGGTCTGGCCTACCGAAAACAATCCAGGCAATACTGCCGGATCGATGCCAGTACCCTCATCAGAAAAAGCTACTGTCACCATCGTTTTATTACGTGTAACCGTCACGGTTATTGCCTGCCCTTTCTCCGAAAATTTAGTGGCGTTGTGCAACAGGTTCCTGTTCACAAATTGCAGCATTTCATAATCTGCCATCACTGCGGCATCAGCATCCGGAGAAATAACCACTTGCAGCTGCTTTTCCGCCAGTATGGGCTGCAGGGTTTCTGCGGTTATCGCCACCATATCCTTTACTACAAAAGGTTCCGGCTGATAGGTAAAACCAGAGAGTTGAGTATGCATCCACCGGAGAATACCATCAAAAACCTGTAATGTATTTTTTGCACGGGCGTCTACCTTCACAATCATACCAGTGGCGTCTTCCAGGGAAATCGTATCTTCTTCTACAAAGCTGCTGATACTTACAATATTATTCAAAGGACTCCTGAAGTCATGCGCTATCAGCGAGATCAGCTTATTTTTGAAATCATCATTTATTCGCAGCTGCTCCGTTCTGGCGTTCAGTTCTTTTTGCAGGAAAGCCAGTCGCCGCGCGTTACTACGACTCATCCTGTAGGCCTGAAAAAGATGCAGCAGTAAGGAAGAGAGCAACAATAACACTACCAGCAAAAAGATAGAAAGATAGCGCCAGTAGATCGTTTCAGTACTCTTTTTTTCCAGTACGCTACGCTGATACATATGCTGCAGCTTCATGGAATCCAGCTTATGGTCGTTGGCAGAAATATCCATGAAAATGCTGGTACCAGCCGTTTTTACCTCTTCTTCCTGATTGAGTATCCGGGCCAGTAAACCAGTATAGTAATTTGCAGCGGCATGATCTCCCGCTTTTTCGCTGTGTTCATACAACTTCATCACGGTTGGCTTCATCAGCCCCAGGTATCCGCCTTTTATAGCATAGTCGAGCCCCTTACGGAAATAAGTCATACTATCAGCCTGATGAAATGCTGATTTATAACCTGCCAGCTGTATGGCCCCATATAAGCACAGGTAATACAATCCTTGTTCTTCTGCGTTCTGTAAGGTTTCCTGTAGCATGGCCATGCTCTCTTTCACTTTTCCCAGCTGCACTTGTTCATTTGCCTGTAATAGCCTGGTATACAATATTTCCCGCTGGTTATTATACCGCATGGCAGTAATAGCAGCCTGGTGCAGGGCTTCGGCAGCCTGTTTCCTGGCTTCCGGAGTGGTATCTGCCGCATGGATTACGTAGTAATTTGCCAGCAGCAAGCCATAAATGGAGTCGTTTTTCAATGCCTGGCCCCTGGCCATGGCAGTATCCATCATTGCCTTGCCCTGTGCCATATAGCCCAGGTAGTTCTGGTATATACCGATGTTCATCAGGTTGAGGGCCACACTGGCCGAATCACCGGATTCACGGGCGGAGAGCAGACTTTCGTTGTAAAAAAGATAAGAGAGGTAGCGGTTGGGTTTGAAGGCATAGAAACTACCCATATTACGCAATGCGACTGTTAGTCCGGCTGTATAATGCTGCCTGGAAGCTACTTTTACAGCTTCATCAGCATATACGCCACAGCTGTCCAGCTGACAGGCCTGATAAAGTGTAGCCAGCCGGTTTAATATATCAACATACGCTATACTATCCGTTGTCGTTTCCAGTTCAGCCTTTACCCCTGCAATTACCGGCTGCTGGCCCCGCAGGTCCTTCAGCAGTAATAACAAGACAAGCAATAACAGAAAATTCCTGAGATATGGATAAAATCGAATCATGCACATGCAATTGCATAACTGAAAATAGTCAAAAAACTCCTAATAACGATGCAATGGCACTGTTCGCAGAAAATGAACAGCTGGAAAGAAGTAATGAACAGAATGAACAACGCATCAGATCTCAAACACCAGGCCTTTACGCTTCAGCAGCTCATATTTATCAGGATCAAACCTGTAAAGATGCGCGCCTTTCTTGGAAGAGGTTTTATCTTTCTCTTCCAGTTTTTCCATGACATCCAGCGAGAGTATTTTCTTACGGAAATTACGTTTATCCAGTGTGCGGCCGTAAATTTCTTCGTATAAGCTTCTGAGTTGTGAAAGGGTAAATTTCTCTGGCAGCAGCTCAAAGCCTATCGGGTGAAACTGGGCATTGTCGCGCAGTTTTACCAGCGCATCTTCAATCATCTTCTTATGATCAAATATCAGCTCCGGCATATGTTCCAGTTCCAGCCAGTGTGCTCCGTGCTCCTGGGCCAGCGGCTTATCATGATCCTTGATCCTGATAAGTGCATAATAGGCCACAGAGATCACGCGGGCGCCGGTATCGCGGGATACGTCGCCATAGCAGTGCAGCTGGTCCATATAAATATCATCTAAGCCGGTGGTCATCTTCAATACCCTGGCCGCAGCATCATTGGTACCTTCGTCTTCCTGCACAAAACCGCCAACCAGCGACCATTCGCCCGCCATTGGCGCCACTTTACGCTTGATCACCAGCAGTTTCAGCTTACCTTCATCAAATCCGAAAATGATGCAATCTACTGCTACTAAATGCCTTGGTGCCTGCGAATAAAAAGAAGCCGCGTTCATAAAGTGGTTATTTGTCTGATCAAGAATATGTAAAAATAATACAATGAATATTAAAATCGGGCTATTTCCTTGTAGTAAATGTGCTGAAGTCCAGCGACGGGATTTTTGTAACCCCCAGCTGCCTTAGCATAGATACCAGCTGCCCCCGGTGAAAAGAGCTGTGGTTGCAAGCATGCATCAGGATGTCTTCGGCTTTCATCTTGTAATGGTCGCTTTTTTGCCTGGTAAAGGCGACCACATGTCCCAGCCTGGCCGGCGTTGCTGCCTTCACCCACGACTCCAGCATAACGGAGGTCTTCTGCCACTGGTCACAACCGGCGGAAAAACTTCCCGGATATGTCCCCCCGGGCTCCACCGGCTTCTCTACCAGCTGCAATCGCTGCAGCCACACTGCTTCGGCATTCCATATATGCAATACCGTGTCCCGCATATTCCCAAAACTTCCTCCCAGCTCCTGTATTGCCTGCTCCTCCGTCAGCTTCTGCAATACTGTACAAACGCGCTTGTTGGCCCATACATTGTAAGCGGTATATCTTTCGAGGATATCTTTCATTTTAATCTTTTTGTATCTTCCGGAAATTCCAACAAAATAAAATATTGTTTAGCAATTTTGTACCAGTAATTTCTACATCTTCCTCTCTCCTACATCATCTTTCCTCTAACCCGAATCCTCTTCCAACAGTATTTTTTAATTATTTTGCAAGAGGTGCACATCGGGAACAAATGTATATTTCCCCGGAAACATGTAGTGACAGCAGGATTCATAAAAATTGAACCGGTATGGGACCGGACCGCAACGCCGCAAATAGCAGTTAATTTATTATAACAGATTTACATATGGAAAAAATTACGGTAAGGGTTGCACGAAAAGAAGATTGTCCACGTTTATTGGAATTGATCAGAGAGCTGGCGGAATATGAAAAAGCGCCGGAAGAAGTAACCGTAACCCTCGAACACTTTGAAGAAGCAGGTTTTGGAAGCAATCCTGTATGGAAGGCATTTGTTGCAACAGTAATGGAGGACGACAAAGAATTCATCGTTGGATTTGCATTATATTACGTAAGGTATTCTACCTGGAAAGGGTCACGCCTCTACCTCGAAGATATTATCGTAACTGAAAAATGGAGAGGCCGCCAGGTAGGTCAGCTACTGTTTGAGCAACTGTTTGAGGAAGCCAGGGAGAAACAGTTCTGCGGCATCACTTTCCAGGTACTGGAATGGAATGAACCAGCGATTAATTTCTATAAAAAATTCCAGGCTAAATTCGACCCGGAATGGATAAATGTGAGCATAGAAATGAAATAGTTTTTCCGCTCATATAATTCCGCTGCTGTATATGAGATTTGATTATTAATATTGACCATATCTAATATTCATCATGACATTTCTCCATGACTTCCACGATCTCCGGCTGGAATCAACGGAAAAGATTACGGATACCTTTAATCTGGCTTTCAGCGACTACCTAGTGCCGCTGCACCTTACACCCAGCATGCTGGAAGAAAAAATGGCTGCAGAAAACCTGCAGCGTAATTTCTCCATCGGCGCTTTCAACGGTAGTGAACTATGTGGCTTTATTTTACACGGGACAGACAGCCTAGAAAATCCGCTCATTCTCTACAACGGAGGTACCGGTGTTATACCCGCCTACAGAGGCCAGCGGCTGGTACAGCAGATGTATGAATCTTTCATTCCCATCTACCAGCAGGAAGGCATTCTGCAGATTATCCTGGAAGTAATCAGCACCAACCAGAAGGCCATCAATGCCTATAAAGGCAGCGGATTTACCCAAACCCGTTTGTTACATAGTTACAAGGGAGATGTACAAATTACCCGTAGTTTACCTGAGATAGAGATTGTGCATAACCCTTCTCCCGATTGGTTGATGCTCGCCGGTTTCATGGATATGGAGCCTGCATGGAGTAATCGCCCGCAATGTATAAAAAGGGAAGCCAGCGTTATTACGTGGGAGGCCAGGAAAGATGGTAAGGTTGTCGGATATCTCGCGATCAATAAAAATAGCAGGCGTATCCGAAATATCAGTGTGGCACCGGACTACAGACGCCAGGGTATCGGCAGTGCACTGCTGAAACATGCTACTGAAGCACTGAGCAGTACCGCTATCACAGCACTCAACGTAGACGACGATTTCCCGGAGATCAGCCTCTTTTTTGAAAATGCCGGCATGGTCAACTGGTTATCCCAGTACGAAATGGTAGCCGATATATAACTGTTTTAAATAGAAAAAGGCCACTACGCTAAGCGTAGTGGCCTTTTTTATTGAACGGTCGTTCATTTATTTATTCTCGATGCCGTTTACCACAGCTTCTTTGTGAATTTTCTGAACCAGTCCCTGTAATACTTTACCAGGGCCTACTTCGGTGAATTCACCCGCACCATCAGCTACCATAGCCTGAACGGATTGTGTCCATCTTACGGCACCTGTCAGCTGATCGATCAGGTTTTGTTTGATCTGAGCAGGTTCAGTAACAGCAGCAGCAGCTACGTTCTGGTAAACCGGGCAAGCAGGTGTGTTGAAGGTGGCTGTTTCGATAGCAGCTTTCAGTTCGTCTTTGGCAGGCGCCATCAGCGGAGAGTGGAAAGCACCACCTACAGGCAGTACCAGCGCTCTTTTTGCACCGGCAGCTTTCATACGCTCACAGGCAATTTCAATACCTTTTACAGTGCCGGAAATTACCAGCTGGCCAGGACAGTTATAGTTAGCAGCTACCACTACTTCGCCGGTTTCGGCGGTTACAGCAGCACAAATTTCTTCTACTTTGGCGTCGTCCAGTGCCAGTACTGCCGCCATAGTTCCAGGCTGCATTTCACAGGCTTTCTGCATAGCGTTCGCACGCACAGCAACCAGTTTCAGCGCTTCCTCGAAAGAGAGGGTACCGTTAGCTACCAGGGCAGAAAACTCACCCAGAGAGTGACCCGCTACCATATCCGGCTGACCATGCTCTGTACAGAGAAAACCAATTACCGCATGCAGAAACACCGCCGGCTGGGTTACTTTCGTCTGCTTCAGGTCTTCCTCTGTTCCGGAAAACATGATGTCGGAAATACGGAATCCTAAGATTTCATTCGCTTTCTCGAACAGGTCCTTTGCTTTGGCATTGGTTTCATACAGGTTTTTGCCCATACCCGGAAACTGAGAACCCTGTCCGGGGAATACGTAAGCATGCTTCATTTTGGTTATTGTTAGGTTGTTGATATCAAATAAAAAATAAATCAAATATACAATCTATTAATTATTAATATAACTAATAGAAATTAGTAAATATTGATTTTGAAACAGAGTGCAAATAAAGGGAAAAACAGGTTGCCATAAAAATAAAATGAACGCCGGCAACGGCGTTCATTTACCAAATCAGGTTATGCAGTAGACTAACAGCCTATCTGCCAATAAGTTTGAGGAATTCGGCACGGGTGGTACCGTCAGCAAACTGGCCGCTGAAAGCGGAAGTTGTGGTAACGGAATTCTGTTTTTGTACCCCGCGCATCATCATACACATATGTTGTGCTTCAATCACAACAGCTACACCCTCTGGCTCCAGTGTTTCCTGGATAGCATCCAGGATCTGGTGGGTAAGGCGCTCCTGCACCTGTAACCTGCGGGCAAATACATCTACCACGCGGGCCAGCTTACTCAATCCTGTAATATAGCCGTTAGGAATATAGGCTACGTGTGCTTTCCCGAAAAACGGCAGCATATGATGCTCACACATAGAATACAGCTCTATATCTTTCACGATTACCATCTCACTGTAAGCCTCTGTAAACTTAGCACCGTTCAGGATAGCCTTTGCGTCCAGCTGATAGCCCTGAGTAAGGAATTGCATAGCCTTGGCCATACGTTCCGGCGTTTTTACCAAGCCTTCTCTCTCCGAATCCTCTCCCAACAATTCCAGGCATTGTTTGTAATTCGCCATAAGATCAGCAGTGATCTTCTCGTCGTAACTTTCAATCTTATTATACGCCATCCTTATTTATTTTAATTCGAAAATAACCAGTCTTAGCCTTGAGGTATGCGGTTACCAGGTATACACCCATGTATTATTTGCCGCCGTAATACTCCACGTAGATGCGTGGGGTTTCATACAGCTTAATACAATGGAGTTGTACTTCCTCCGGAAGATGCTGTGCCAGCTGGTCCCAGATAGCAATAGCCAGATTTTCGGCAGAAGTAAACTTGCCTGCCATGAAATCCACGTCCATATTAAGATTTCGGTGATCGATCTTCTCAATAACAGCATCCCTGATAATTACGCCTAATGTTTTAGCATTAAACACAAAACCTGTTTCAGGATCAGGATTACCTTTTATAGTTACATGCAGTTCATAGTTATGCCCATGCCAGTTTGCATTAGCGCATTTACCAAAAACCTCTTCGTTCTTTTCTGCACTCCAGTTCGGGTTAGACAACTTATGCGCTGCATTAAAGTTCTCTACTCGCGTTAAATAGATCATTATTGCAAATAAATTTTGCGCAAATTTACCACTATTATGCGAGTGTATCCAATTTCAACAATTTCTTGTCAATTGTTTTACACTTCGGACATCCATTTTTGACGTACTTTTATCGTATGAAAATATTGGTTACAGCGGCTACCAGTCTGGAAATTCAACCCTTTATCCACTTCCTGGAACATAATAGTCAACAAGTTTCAAATCATAAATACCGATTATCTGATATTGAAATTGACGTGCTGATCGCCGGAATCGGGATGATGCATACCGCCTTTAGCCTGGGTAAATATCTTTCCCTACATAGCCCGCATGTGGCCATTCAGGCAGGTATCGGTGGTACTTTCCGCCACGACTGGCCCCTGGGCACCGTTGTAGCCATAGAAAAAGAACACCTCGCCGACCTTGGCGCAGAGGATAATGATCAATTTAAAGATTTATTTGATATACAGCTCTGGCAGGCCTCTCAGCACCCTTTTACCGGCATTAGCCTGGTAAATGACTTCAAGTGCTGGCCCCTGCAACAAAACCTCCCCCTGGCAAACGGTATTTCCGTCAACCTGGTCAGCGGCAGCGCCCCTACCATCGCCCGACTCGAAGCCAAATATCAGCCCGAAGTCGAAAGTATGGAAGGTGCCGCTTTCCACTACGCCTGCCTACAGGAAAATATCCCTTTCATTCAGCTTAGAAGCATATCTAACTACGTGGAAATCAGGGATAAAAGCAAGTGGCAAATCCCGCAGGCCGTAAAAAACCTGAACGAAGAGCTCACCAATACCATCCAGCAGCTCTCCCATCACTATTCCTTAGCAACAAAAAACTTTTAATATGCACCTGACGCTCGGATTTTCACCCTGCCCGAACGATACCTTTATCTTCGACGCAATGGTGAATAATAAAATCGATACAAAAGGATTTACGTTCGACACCAACCTGGAAGATGTGGAAACACTTAATAACTGGGCTATTCAAGGCAAACTGGACGTTACAAAACTCAGCTTCGCCGTATACCTCAAGGTAAAAGACCAGTACGAGCTGCTCAACAGCGGCAGCGCCCTGGGCCGCGGCTGCGGACCACTGCTCATCGCCCGTGAAGACATCCCCCTGGATGAGATCAAAAACAAAACAATCGCCATTCCGGGAGAAAACACCACCGCCAACCTCCTCTTCTCCGTCGCTTTCCCTGAAGCCAAAAACAAAAAAATTATGGTCTTCTCTGAAATCGAAAATGCCGTACTGAACGGCGACGTAGATGCCGGTGTCATCATCCACGAAAACCGTTTCACCTACCAGCTGAAAGGCCTGAAAAAACTCATGGACATGGGCGAATACTGGGAAAGAACTACCGGTAATCCCATCCCACTCGGTGGCATCTTCATAAAAAAAGATATCCCCGCAGAAAAACGCGCCGAATTGGATAAACTTATCCACAGCAGCTTACAGTATTCCTTCAGTAAGTACCCCGAGCTATCATCTTACGTTACTTCTCACGCCCAGGAAATGGACGAATCAGTAATGCGTCAGCACATTGATCTCTATGTAAACAAATTCAGCCTGGACCTCGGCCAGGAAGGCCACGCCGCTGTTAATGCACTGATGACGGCCGCTGAAAAAACAAAACGCTGATCATCTGCCTATAAAATTAAAAATGCCTGATGCGATAACATCAGGCATTTTTTTTATGGTTTCAATGCTTTGCCGTATACCTCCAAAGCCCGCTTCCTGGCCATTTCATGCGATACCATCGGATGAACATACGTCAGCTCCTCAAACTCAGGCACCCACTTACGTATATATTGCAGACCTTTATCGAATTTCTGTGTCTGCAACGTAGGATTAAACACCCTGAAATAAGGCGCCGCGTCGCAGCCACTTCCCGCTGCCCACTGCCAGCCGCCATTATTGGCCGCCAGATCATAATCCAGCAACTGCTGTGCAAAATACGCTTCTCCCCATCGCCAGTCGATCAGCAGATGCTTTGTCAGGAAACTGGCCGTAATCATGCGCACACGGTTATGCATATAACCAGTAGTATTGAGTTCCCGCATACCCGCATCTACAATAGGATAGCCGGTTTGCCCCTCGCACCAGCGCTTAAACTCTGCTTCATTATTCCGCCATGCGATCTTATCATACTGCGGCTTAAAACTGCTATGCACGACCTGTGGAAAATGCCACAGTATCATCTGATAAAACTCACGCCATACCAGCTCATTCACATAGGTATGGTTCAACTCCATGGCGGTACGCATCAGTTTACGTATACTGATAGTACCAAAGCGCAGATGCACCCCCATCCTTGAAGTCCCATGCAAAGCAGGGAAGTCACGGGTTTTATCATAATTCGAGAGAATATGTTTATCGGGAATGCTACCCGGGAAATCCTGATCTGCAGCAGGCTTGAAGCCTATTGATGCCAGGGAGGGCAGATCCTTTGCAGCAGCTTTGAACAGATGGTGCATGTACTTCCTGACAGGATAGGACTTCAGCTGAAAAGGGGTTATCACACTTTGCCATTTCCTGCTGTAAGGAGTAAATATCGTATATGGCTCACCGTTATCTTTCAGCACTTCATTCTTTTCCAAAATCACCTGGTCTTTATACTGAAGAAATCCAATGCCTTTCAGCGCCAGTTGCTTTGCTATAGCCGCATCACGCTGCCTGGCATAAGGTTCATAATCATGCGTGGTATATACGGCGCCCACACTGTACTTTTGGGTCCAATGTTCAAATGCCGCTGCCGGTGTGCCATGAAAGACTTCGATATTAGCACCGTAATTGCGTAACTCCTGTTGCATATCCTGCAACACCTTATAGATAAAGGTTACACGCCTGTCGGCCTTATCAAAAAGATCATCCAGTATTGTTGTATCAAAAACAAATACCGGCAATACCGGCTTTCCCGATTTCAAAGCATGGTACAGCGCCGCCTGGTCTTCCAAACGAAGATCACGTCTGAACCAGCAGATATTAACGATTTCAGCAGACATAAATAAAAGATAAAGCAGATCATCTATCCGAAAATCTGCGATTATTATTTACGAAATATATGTTTATGAAGATTAGATACCGAGCAGGTTTTCATGTAATATTTCATGCAGGATCGCTGCTGTGGCGTTGCCATAACTGCTGTCTTTAAATGTGCCGACCCACCTGATGCCATAGATGGCATTGGTCAGAAATATTTCATCTGCATTCTCAAGGTCTTCTACTTCCAGTATTTTTTCTGAGATCTTAAACGGTAGTTCTGCCTGTAAAAGGTACTTACGCATCACACCGCAGACAGGCCCTTCAGTAAGTGGCGGGGTAAATATTTCATCATCCTGCACGACAAAAACATTGGCGATGGTACTATCTGCAATACGGCCATACGGATTAAGCAGAATAGCCTCATTCAGGCGGTGCTGACGGGCATACATCGCTGCCATTACGTAAGGCAGGCAGTTATTGGATTTTATGCAGGACAATTTATCAGCACTCTTTCTAACATCCGGGAAGATGTCTGTAATAAGTCCGCTTTCGTTGAGCTCCAACACCGACGTACTAAGTTCCCAGGCCTGTATTACATAGTTGGGGAGATTATTAACAGGATCATACAACCCGCCATCAGAGCGGAATACAGCAAACCGTATCCGCACCAGGCCGTCCATGGAATTCTTTATACAAAGATTAACAATAGAAGAGACAAAGAATTCTTTAGTAAAATTTGTCGGGATATCGAAGTGAAGCAAATTAAGACTAGCAATAAGTCTTTCATAGTGTAAGTCTGCCAGGATAACGTTCTGCTGGTAAACTTTCACTGTTTCAAAACAACCGTCTCCATAGCGGAATGAACGGTTATCCGCTGTAAAAATGGGCTCTCCGGCATGTATGTTTTTGCCGTTATAACAAAGGTATCCGACTTGCACTTCAAACTCTTTTAGCAAGTTCTAAGTTACCCATTTATTTCCTATTTGAGGGCATAGAGATGCAGCATTTTTGTTAAATAAAAATACTGCATCTCTATAAAATTATTTACGTGCTAATCTTCCGAAACGAATACCCACGAAGCCATCCACCTGACGGGAACTACCCAGCAAAGCAGAAAGAACAGTACCACTTCCAACATATAGTGGCCCCACTCTGAAGCTCGCGCCTGCATTGAATTTAGAGATCTGATTATAACTCAACGGCAGGAAGAATCCGAAGATACGGCCATCATATCTTGGCGTAATGCTGAAGCCGCCAATATACTGTGAATTGTAGGCTTTCTTCTTTAATGTAGCCAATGAAAACTGTCCGCTTACATTTACAAAGAAATTACGCTCGATATGATAATCACCATCCAGGTTTAACATGCCTGGCAAGCTCACCTTATACGTTTCATCCGCTTTGTCTTTTGCCTGCTGGAAGTATTGTGGATACGATTCCAGTTTGTTTTTATAGTCTTCAATATTTACACCATTCAGGTTGCTTAAATAAAAGCGTTGGTTAGCCGGAATGTTGATATCGAATGTACCGGAACGATAAGGATCGGCAGTGTACTTCATGCTGCCAATATCAGTAATGGCCAGCCCCAATCTGAATTTATAGTCGTTTGTAATATCGTTGCGGTATTCATATACAAACCCTATGTCAAATCCATAGCCACTGGCTGTCTGACTGGATGTTCCATTGTTGTTGTTTCCGTCAAATAAAGAAAAGCCGGAGAAATGTGTGCCGATACGGCCGCTGGCATTTGTCAATGCAGCATCCTGTCTGGCTTCATCTGCTACAAGTGTACCTTGCAGATTATCTACTTGCATGCTGCCATTTCCAAGGCCGGCAAGGAATTTCAGTGTTAAACCTCCTTTCAGGTAGTGTGGTCCTATCTGGAATATTTCTCTGGCAGCAGACATATTTAATTCATACCAGACATTCGCGCTTGTGCGCATTTTGTTGCCCGAAGCAATGGTGTACGGCAGGTCTTTTCCGTCGGAAAAGCCATCGATAATTTTGCCGGCCAGTTTACCATCGATGTCATTCACATTGCCCACCACTCTGACTCTGTTGGAGATGGCAAATTTGAATTTCTTCACGCCAAACATAACGGAAGGCAGGCTGACTTGCCCGGTAATCAATGCTTTGCTGGCACCACCATTTCTATTAAAGAATTGATTTTTGATAGTATCCATTTCAAAGGCTTTACCCACATTACTGAGCTGATATTTAAACTGGTTGTTGGCGATGCCTGAGCTGACGCCAGCAAGATTAAAATCCCAACTGTATTTTGAATCGGCAATATTTGCAGGGTTGGCAAATACGCTGTTTACGCCTGCGTAATTACTGGTGCGGAACCCAGGCAGGTCTTGTGCGTGCGCCGTCAGTGCTCCTGAGGCTAACAGGATTGTACAGAATCTCCTCATAGGTAAATTGAAGGTTTAGGTATAGTGGGGCGCAATATGGTAAATATATATATGAAATTAAAATCTTCTACATAAGTGTTTATCTACTTATCAAGCATAAAAAACTGCGGAACATAGCTACCAAACGCATTGGCTTGCTATGTTCCGCAGTTTTTTTATACAGATGACCAACAGGATATTTCCTGCAGCTGCAATTATAATTTCATTTCAGGGATCTCACCTGCTACGATCAGCCTGCCGGCAGTCTTGGATTGAATCTCCTCCACACTCACGCCAGGCGCACGTTCCAGTAAGCGGAAGCCATCAGGTGTAACGTCCAATACCGCTAATTCGGTCACTACTTTACGCACACAGCTGACACCGGTCAAAGGCAGTGTACAGGCAGGCAATAGCTTACTTTCTCCCTTAGGATTGGTGTGCATCATGGCCACGATAATGTTTCTGGCAGATGCCACCAGGTCCATGGCGCCACCCATACCTTTCACCATTTTACCAGGAATTTTCCAGTTGGCGATGTCGCCGCTATCGGAAACTTCCATGGCGCCAAGTACGGTCAGGTCTACCTTTCCGGCACGTATCATTCCAAAGCTTTCAGCAGAATCGAAGAAGCTGCCGCCAGGAATGATGGTCACCGTTTCTTTACCTGCATTGATCAGGTCGGCATCAATATCTTTTTCATCGGGATAAGGACCCATGCCCAGCATACCGTTTTCGGACTGCAGCATAATGGAAATGCCTGCGGGCACATAATTGGAAACAAGCGTAGGAATACCGATACCCAGGTTGACATACATGCCATCCTTCAGTTCCTGTGCTATTCTTTTGGCGATGCCATATTTATCAAGCGCCATAGTAATATTTTTGAGATAAGCAGATGGGGACAGTTCACACGTGGAATACGGTTATCAGATCTTTACCGTTTTGCGTTCTATCCTTTTTTCATAATCATTTCCCTGGAAAATACGATGTACGTAGATTCCCGGAACGTGGATCTGGTCGGGGTCCAGCTCACCTGGTTGTACCAGATGCTCCACTTCTGCAATGGTGATGGTACCGGCTTTGGCCATGGAGGTACTGAAATTGCGGGTAGTTTTGCGGAATACAAGATTACCCATGGTGTCGCCCTTCCATGCTTTCACTATGGCGAAATCCGCCGGCAGTGCCAGTTCCATGAGATAGTGCTTACCATTGAATTCTCTAGTTTCTTTTCCTTCGGCGATTTCGGTGCCATAGCCTGCTGGCGTGAAGAAGGCGGGAATGCCCATACCAGCCATCTGGATGCGCGTGGCCAGGGTTCCCTGCGGGATCAGGTCTACCTCCAGTTCTCCGGCCAGTAACTGTCTTTCAAACTCTGCATTTTCGCCTACATAGGACGACATCATCTTGCGGATCTGCCTGGTTTTCAGCAGCAGCCCCAGTCCGAAGTCATCCACACCTGCATTATTGGAGATACAGGTCAGCTCTTTTACGCCCTTTCTCACCAGTGCAGCGATACAGTTTTCAGGAATTCCACACAAACCAAACCCTCCCAGCATCAGCGTTGCGCCATCTCCTATATCCTGAATAGCCTCATCTGCATTTGCGATTACTTTGTTCATGTTTTGGTGTTTTATATTTATTTCGACTGATGTCTGATAAATGGCTTGATGGTATCGGTTCCGTCGGATACCAGCAGATGTTTTTCTGCATATGGGAAGATGATACGCAGCCTGAATTTCAACGGTGCGCTCTGGTCTCCCATTTCAGGGGCTTTATTTTTCTTCTTTGTAATATCTTCCTGTACCTGCTGCATCACTGCTTTCAAGCGATCGGGATGATCTTCGTACCAGGTATAGCTGGTATAAAATTCCTTCACACTAACATGGTGCAGGTCCAATACCTGTTTGGAATAGATCTTAATTTTTTCTTGTCTTAACGAATCAAACGACGCTGCATTGGTATACGGCATATTATTGCCGTAGGCTTCTGCTATGTTCAGGTCCACCAGTATGTCCTTCATTTCATCGGGGCCGAGAATACCTTTTGGTGTGCGGTCTGCATCACCACAGGCGGCGGCGGAGATCATAATGGCGGCTATACTGAGTTTCTTCAAATAATTCATGTTGCTGATGGATGGTAGCTGTTAACCAAAGCGTAAAGCTATCAACATTTGCTGATAAAATAATAAGGCAACAGGCGGGTTTTACTTCATTGCCTGGTACCTTCCTGCATTAGGGATATCCATTTTTGCGAGCATTTCTGCGGCTCTGGCTTTCTCTGGTGGCATGGCTTTGGAGAATATCTTCATAATTTCATCTGCTTTGGCAGAATAGAAGGTTTGCATGAGCATGGAATTAGGGATATCCTGGTAAATGGCAAAGAGCAGGTTAATGCAGTTCATCACTACGCCACGGCCTGCGGTAACGTCGTCGTACATCACGTCCAGCCCCATGCGGTGATATTGGTACATCACATCATGGAAGTTGCTGAATTTTACGTTCAGGAGGTTATCTGTAAGCCAGTAGCGGTTCCGCTGGCCTTCGAATGCCTTCCATCCGGATACATCTTTTCCGTCAGGGGCGTTATTAACGATATTGGAAGCCCTTTTAAAGAATGCATCGCCGCCACGAGGAGAAAAGGAGTCTGCATCCAATCCCAATATTACATAAGTATAATAAGCCATGATCGCAGTGAGGTTCGATGCCAGCGGATCATTGGCTACCACGCGGGTATCGCTGAAATCCAGAGGCTGAAACTCTGTATACCTGAATACAACGTTGTTATCCTGTAAGTTGAGGATACTGGTAACATAGCTGCTGTTATAAACCGGGCGGGTAGCCTGCACAGTAAGGGTGCCGCGGTATACCCCCGGACTCACTTCCCCTGTCAGGTTGAGCATGAAATTACATTCGATGCGTTCTGCAGGTGTATAGGCACCATCCGCCCAGCGGCGGTTGTTGACGAATTCTTTCAGCGCCGCCTGTAGTGTTGTAAAAACTTTTTTGTCTACCCCGGTAATCTGGTTGGCCACAACGGTAATGTTGGCGCGCATTTCCTGCGCCTGTGCCTTCATGAGGGGGAGGCAGAGCAGAAAAACCTGCAATAGCAGGACAGATAAGCGTTTAAGCATGTTGTAATTCAATTATGGCAGAAACAATATCACGGGCAACCTCTTGTTTGGATTTCAGCGGGAAGCTGCGTTCACGGCCTTTTCTGTCAAACAGGGTCACCTTGTTGGTATCATAGTTAAAGCCTGCACCGGCATCTGCCAGGGAGTTCATGACGATGAGGTCCAGGTGTTTTTCTCTCAGTTTCTTGAGGGCGTATTCTTTTTCGTTATTTGTTTCCAGGGAGAATCCTACCAGCATTTGCTGAGGACCTTTGTTATTTCCCAGGGTACGGAGAATATCATGTGTTTTTTCCAGGGGGATGTTAAGATGTTCTTCCCCTTTTTTGATTTTCTTGTCAGCGGCGTTGACCGGGCGATAGTCGGCCACGGCGGCGGCGGCTACAACGATATCAGAAAGCGGGTATGCAGCGATCACAGCGCGGAACATTTCTTCGGCAGACTGTATCTTGATCGTTTCGATACCTGGGTGGTTGGTACTGAGGTTGGTAGGACCAAGTACGAGCTTCACCTGGGCGCCGGCGTCGGCGAGGGCTTCCGCCACTGCGATGCCCATTTTACCACTGGAGTGATTGCTGATATAACGCACAGGATCAATGTGTTCGATCGTAGGGCCGGCAGTCACCACGGCCAGTTTACCACTGAGCGGTTTTGGAGCGCCCTTGGTACTGAAATGGTGGCGCAGGAAGGCAATGATTTCTTCCGGTTCAGCCATGCGGCCTTCACCGAAGAGTCCGCTTGCCAGTTCTCCGACGGCTACCGGGATCTGGATATTACCATAGGAAATCAGTTTTTCCACATTATTCCTGGTAGCAGGATGACGCCACATATCTTCGTCCATGGCTGGTGCGAAGAGAACGGGGCAGGTAGCGGAGAGATAAACTGCCAGCACGAGATTATCGCAGCCACCGTGGGCCATTTTGGAAATGGTATTGGCGGAGGCGGGAGCGATGAGCATCACATCCGCCCAGCGGCCTAATTCCACGTGGTTATTCCAGCTGTTATGGTCACTGATATTCAGCGGTACTTCATGTTTGGATAGCGTGGCCAGGGTCAGCGGGGTGATGAATTCCGCGGCTGCGGGCGTCATGACAACCTTTACAGTAGCGCCTTCTTTAACGAGAAGACGCACGATGGTGGCGGCTTTATAGGCGGCAATGCTGCCGGTCACGCCGAGCAGGATTTTCTTTCCCTGGAGGATTTTTGTATTGTCCATTGACATATAAGCAAAAAAAGGCGGCAGAAATATATCTGCCGCCATGAAATTAATATTTTATTTTTCGCAAAAGCCTGTGTTCACAAAATAAAGTGAGCCGGGGACTTAGGAGAACAGATCATCGTCGTTCTTGCGGAAATAAATTTTATTATCGAGGAATTCCTGCGTTGCCTGAATAGCAGGATTTGCCATTCTTTCGTAGAAACGGGAAATTTCGATTTGTTCTTTGTTTTCGTGTACTTCCTCGAGGTTGTCGGTATGACTTGCAAACTCTTCCAGTTTGGAATGGAGCTCCTCTTTCACGGAAATATTGATCTGATTGGCGCGTTTGGCTATCACGGCAATAGACTCATATAAATTACCAGTTCTGTTCTTAATATCGGTAGTATTTTTAGTTTCTACCCAAGGATTAAGGCTACTGGTTAGACTTCGCTTTATTTTGCTCATTTTCCAGAGTTTTAATGTTTGATTGCGCTAAGGTATAAAATTTTTCGGCTTCAGGCTTCAGTTTACTATTTGGATAGTGGTCAGCGAAGTCAAGATATTCGGTGAGCACAGTCTCATAGCGTTCTTTCTGCCTGTCTGGTACGCTATTTTTGGCATATTGATAATAAGCTCTGATGGCCATTATTTTGTAACCATCGCTTTTATCGGAGTCCGGGTAGTTGCGCATCAGTCCTTTGAAGGCGATCCCGGCGGCTTTAAAGTAACCGAGGTTATAATAGAGTTCGGCTGCGTTAAATTCTTTCAGTTCGAGTTTTCTGCGGCAGAGCTCAATAACCAGGTTAGCTTCAGCTACTTTAGGAGAAGTAGGGTAGTTATTGATAAAAGTCTGCATGGCGGCTATGGCCTTCATGGTGTTTGTCTGGTCGAGTGACACCTTGGGCGACTGTTTATAATAGCAGTATGCCTGCATATAGTCTACTTCTACAGCTCTGGGGCTATTCGGGAAGAGGTCGAGGTAGTTTTTAAAGTTAAAAGCTGCCTGAACGTAGTCTTTCACGTAATAGGAGCAGTAAGACATATTGTAGTAGAGTCCTTCGAATTTATCGGTGCCTTTATAGACCTGCATGAGGTCAGCATATAGAGTAGCCGCGGTATTGTACTTTTTTTTCTGGTACATTTTATCGGCGTAGGCCAGCTTCTTTTCAAAGTTATTGCTTTTTTCTATCCTTCGTAACTCATTGTTACAGGAGGAGAATGATACGACAGCAATTGTAAGGACACTAATGTACAATAAAAATTTCTGCATAAAAAGAGTGGCAAAATTAAGAATTAAATGTAAATGTAAGGCAGAGAGATTTCCGATGCTGTTAAAATTTTGCAAAAGAGCCGATTATATCGACGGATGGATGAAAAGGAGGGGGTGGAAATAATAATTTGATAATAAAAGAATTGAAATATTTCAAATATTTTTTTTGAATGATAAAAATAGGTTGATGATGAGGGCACAAATTATAAAATTCGAGAACATATAAATCCGGATCAGAATAAAAATTCCCACTGGGCTGAAAATGAGAAAGTATAAGTCTGTGGCGCTATTCACCTGTTGCGAACACACACCAGGATAATATTAACATATTATCCACATATATGCACAGTTAATGCACATTCCTAATCACAAAAGCCTGTCAAACGCGGTTTCTGTATGGATTAAATCCTGTGGATAAAATTTCGTAAGCATTTTTTCGTTAAAAAGTGGGAAAAAGTGTTATTTTGTGTTAGAAAATGGATTTCAAGGACTTTACCCCATGGTATGACTGGTTTTCTCGGTGAATACGAAGCAACGCTGGACGCAAAAGGGCGCTTTCTATTACCTGCCGGATTCAAAAAGCAGCTACATGAAAGTGCCGGGGGACAGTTTGTGATTAACCGAGGGTTTGAGAAATGTTTGTCCCTGTATCCGATGAATGAATGGCAGCCCATTTTTGAGCGAATCGGTAAACTGAATGATTTTGATCCGAAGGTAAGAGAGTTCAGACGCTATTTTCTTAACGGGGCAACTATATTGGAGCTGGATAGCGCAGGAAGGCTGTTAATTCCGAAAAACCTGCTTTCTTACGCTAGTCTGGATAAAGATATCGTACTGGCTGCGGCCACCAATAAAATCGAGATATGGGACAGTGGTAAATACCAGGAGTTCTTTGAAAATTTCTCACCAGGAGCCTTCAGTGATTTGGCACAACAGGTTATGGGAGGGGGAGACAACAACATCACAATTTAAATCTGTAGCATATGGGCGAACAGCAATATCATTTACCCGTTCTGCTGCAGGAAACAACGGAAGGGCTGAACATTAATCCGTCAGGGACATATGTGGACGCAACGTTTGGAGGCGGAGGACATTCAAGAGCCATACTGGAGAAACTGAACGCAAACGGCAGACTGATAGTATTTGATCAGGATGAGGATGCCTATCGTAACAGAATTATAGACGACCGCGTAACTTTTGTACAACAGAACTTCAGGCATATGCAACGATTCCTGAGGTTACATAAAGCAGAACTTGTTGACGGTGTACTGGCCGATCTCGGCGTTTCATCACATCAGTTCGACACCGCTGAAAGAGGTTTCAGTATCCGATTCGACGGTGATCTGGACATGCGAATGGACACCAGAACAGATTTTACGGCAGCCCAGCTGCTGGCAACCTGGTCCGAAGCCAAACTACATCTCATGTTCCAGGAATATGGAGAAGTAACAAACTCCAAAACACTGGCACAGACCATCGTGAAGAACAGAAAAACACACCCCATGCGCACTATTGCAGAGTTCAAATCTGTAATACAGCCTATCGTAAAAGGTAATCCGCAGAAATATCTGGCCCAGGTTTTCCAGGCCCTGCGTATAGCCGTTAATGATGAACTGGGCGCACTGAAAGATTTACTGGCCCAATCGGCCGAAGTACTCAAACCTGGCGGACGTCTCGCTATCATCACCTTCCACTCGCTGGAAGACAGACTGGTTAAAAACTTTATGAAATCTGGCAGTTTCGAGGAAGCACAGGATGATCCGTTTGGTAAGGTAACACCCCCTAAATTGTTCAAATTAATTACTAAAAAACCGGTTACAGCCAGCGACGCAGAACTGAAAGTCAACAGCAGATCAAGAAGCGCAAAACTGCGCGTAGCCGAAAAGAACCTGTAGCACGGCCCTCCGGCTCAGATCCTATCATTCCTATTCACCGTGATTTGCTTGCTGATTATTGATGGCATCATTGTCTGTCCAATTTCGTAATTCTAAAAAAGCATAGCGTGGCAGAGGAAGAAATTATCGACAAAATTCAGGAAGAACCGATAACGGAAGAATCACCCTTATCGGAACCTAAAAAAGAATGGCGGCTCCGTATCAACTACACCATGTTGGTACAGAACATGCCCCGTATCCTGTTCCTCGCCGCCCTGGCGCTGGTTTATATCGCCAACAGCCACCTCGCAGAAAAACGAATCAGACGCATCAACCAGCTCAGTAAAGAAATTAAAGAGCTCAAGTGGGAATACATCAACGTGAAGAGTGAGCTCATGTTCAGAAGCAAAATGAGTGAAGTCAGTAAATCTGTAGAACAGCTGGGACTAAAACAACTTAGCTCCCCGCCTCGAAAAATTGTACTGAAAAATAATAACGAAAAATGATTAACACCTTGATACCTGATACTGCCCGCCCGCTAACTGCTGCGGACGGGGATGCTGGTAAAACTTTTATGGCAAGCATCTCAATAAAACCGCCAGTATCAGGTATCATACCTTATATCTCTCCCCCACCTAACTGAGGGAGAAAAACAACAAAAAAGTGGATGTAAAAAAAGACATATTGTGGCGAGTGTATCTGTGCCTGATAGGCATGGCGCTGTTCGGCGTCGCTATCCTGGCTAAGATCTTTTACATCCAGAACGTTCAGGGTGCCTACTGGCGCAGTATCGCAGACAGCCTGCATACCCGCTACGTAGCCCTCGACGCAGACAGAGGTACCATCTATTCTGAAGAAGGTAGAATGCTTTCAACTTCTATCCCCTATTTCGATATCAGAATAGATTTTGCAGCCGACGGACTCAGAGACAAACAAGGAAGAGTATTCCGCGAAAACCTGGACTCCCTCTCCCTCTGCCTCTCGCAAATGTTTAATGACCGCTCCGACGCAGAATATAAAAACCTGCTGAAAGAAGGCTATAAATCAAAAGACCGCTACTTCCTCCTTAAAAGAGATGTACCGTTCAACCAATACCAGGCAATGCGCCAATTCCCCATGTTCAGGCTAGGGAAAAATAAAGGTGGTATGATCGCTGAAACAAAAAGCAAACGTATCAACCCCTTTAAATTACTCGCCAACAGAACCATCGGACTGGCACGTGCCAACTCACAAAGCGTAGGCCTCGAAAGAACCTACGACGATTACCTCAAAGGTGTCACCGGTAAACGTCTCATGAGACGAATAGCCGGCGGTACCTATGTTCCTGTTGAAGGATACGATATCGAACCGGAAAACGGCCGGGATATCGTTACCACCATCGACGTGAATATGCAGGATATCGTGGAAACCGCACTCATGAACATGATGACACAAAACGAAGCGGAACACGGTACCTGTATCCTCATGGAAGTGAAAACAGGAAAAATAAAAGCCATCGCCAACCTCGGAAAGGCCACCGATGGCAGCTATTGGGAAGATATGAACTACGCACTGCAGGTAGGTGAACCAGGATCCGTTTTTAAACTGGCCACCGTCATCTCTGTGCTGGAAGATAAATTCGCCACCATGAATACCATGGTAAACATGGACGGCGGTAAATGGAAAGTAGGCCGCAGAACAGTTTTCGACTCCGAACCTCACCCAGGTCCGCAAAACGTAACTGTTAAACACGCATTCGAACTCAGTTCAAATGTAGGTATGGCCAAACTCGCCGTTCAATTCTATTCTAAACAACCGAATAATTTCGTCGGCCACCTGAAAAAACTAAAGCTCGACCAGATTACAGGTATAGACCTCATAGGGGAAGGACACCCGGTGATCAAAAACACCAACTCCAGAACCTGGTCCAATACCACCCTCCCATGGATGGCCTTCGGTTATGAAGTACTCGTCAGCCCGCTGCAAACATGCATGCTCTACAACGCTGTAGCCAACAACGGGAAAATGATGAAACCCTACCTCGTCAACTCCATCATGGAATACGGACAGGTAGTCAAACAATTTGAGCCAACAGTCGTACTGGACAGCATATGCTCCAAAAGCACACTCTCCCAGGTCCGGCAAATGCTCGCAGGTGTAGTCACCAACGGCACTGCCAGAAAACTGCAGAGCCAATACTACACCTTCGCAGGAAAAACAGGTACAGCCCTCGTTGCCAACGGCAGCCGGGGCTATGCTGATAAAATATACCAGGCTTCATTCGCAGGTTATTTCCCGGCAAATGATCCCCAGTATACTTGTGTAGTAGTAATTAAAAATAAACCGCATGCGCTGCGCTTCTATGGAGCCAGTGTGGCGGGTCCTGTGTTCAGAGAAGTGGCCGACCGCCTCTTCGCCATGGCCGTTGAAAAACAATCCCCTATGCAGGCAACCCTGCAACTGGATTCTACCATCGCCATGAAAAACGGAAAAGGAGCAGACTGGAACACCATCCTCTCTGCACTCCAGCTCCCCGCAGCCAGTACCCCCGCCCGAAACACCTGGGTAAGCGCCAATGTGGAAAATAAAAAGGTAAACTTCGAAACAGTAGCCCAACCTAAAGGCGCTGTACCGGATGTTACCGGAATGGGACTCAAAGACGCACTGTACCTGCTCGAAAATGCAGGCCTCCGTGTTGTCATCAAAGGTGCCGGAAAAGTGAAAACACAATCACTCCCCGGCGGAACAAAAATCGGAACAGAACAAACTATCGTAATAGAACTGAGCTAGATGAAGACGCTGCGCGACATATTATACAACGTAAGCATTCAGGCCGTTCACGGAAATACTGACATTCCCGTGAACGCGCTGGCTATTGACTCAAGAGCAATCGGAAAAAATGATGCCTTCATCGCTGTTAAAGGCGTCCACGTTGATGGACACCAATTCATCGGGAAAGCCATCAGCCAGGGTGCCACCGCTGTCATCTGTGAAGATCTGCCCGAAACAATGGCAGACAATATCACCTATGTACAGGTGAAAGACAGCGCCGCAGCCAGCGGTATCATAGCAGGTCACTTCTATGATAACCCGTCGCAACACCTGAAACTGGTAGGCGTAACAGGTACCAATGGTAAAACAACCATCGCTACCCTCTTATTCCGCCTCTTTACAAAACTGGGCTACCACTGCGGTCTACTGTCTACTGTACAAAACCAGATAGGCGATACCGTTATACCTTCTACGCATACCACCCCTGATCCTATCAGTCTCAACGCACTGCTGGCCCAGATGGTAAACGAAGGTTGCGCCTACGCTTTCATTGAAGTAAGCTCACACGCTATACATCAGCAACGTATCGCAGGATTACATTTCGCCGGCGGACTGTTCAGCAATATCACACATGATCACCTGGACTACCATAAAACCTTCGACGAATACATCCGCGTAAAGAAATCGTTCTTTGATAACCTGCCAGCTTCGGCTTTTGCACTCACCAACCTCGATGATAAAAGAGGTAACGTCATGCTGCAAAATACCAAAGCAAAAAAGGCAACTTATAGTCTGCATACACTGGCCGACTTCAAAGGCAAAATCCTGGAAAACAACCTGACAGGATTAATCATGATGATCGACGACACGGAAGTTCATTTCCGCCTCATCGGTGAATTCAATGCCTACAACCTGCTCGCCGTATATGGCGCGGCAGTATTACTCGGACAGGATAAATCAGACGTATTGCAGGCACTTAGTGATATCCGTGGCGCTGAAGGCAGATTCGACTACTTCATCTCCGACAAAGACCAGATCATCGCTATTGTTGATTATGCTCATACGCCGGATGCACTGAAAAATGTACTGGCTACCATTAAAAACCTGCGCAAAGGCAATGAACAACTGATTACCGTTGTTGGCTGCGGAGGCGACAGAGATACCGCCAAACGCCCTATCATGGCTGATGTGGCAGTGGAAAGTTCAGATCGCGTGATCCTTACTTCCGATAACCCGCGCTCTGAAGATCCCAATGCCATCATCGAACAGATGCAGGCAGGTATACCTGTTCATCTTCGTAAAAAAGCATTGTCTATCGTAGACAGAAAAGAAGCGATAAGAACAGCAATCGCCCTTGCCGGTAAAGAAGATATCATTCTCGTTGCCGGTAAAGGACACGAAAAATACCAGGAAATCCACGGCGTGAAACACCCGTTCGATGATAAACAGGTATTGCATGAAATGATGCAGCAACTGGAAAAATAAGGAAAGAGACAACGTGCGGTTGATAGCAATTTTAATAACTCAATGACTTAATACCACCGGTTGTGCGGTCAATGGCAACGCATAACAGGTACGACTAAAACTATATATGTTATATTATTTTTTAAATTACCTGAAATCACAATTCAACATCAGCATCATTGGTGGTGGTATGTTCCAGTATATCACCTTCCGTGTAACGATGGCCCTGTTGCTGTCGCTGGTGATATCCCTGCTTTTAGGTAAACGTATTATCAGACTCCTGCAACGCAAACAGATCGGTGAAACTATCCGTGAACTGGGCCTGCAGGGAGAGAATTCCAAAAAAGGTACTCCTACCATGGGAGGCCTCATCATTCTTTCTGCCATTGTAATTCCTACGCTTTTATTTGCACAGGTGGCAAATGTTTATATCTGGTTGATGCTGATCAGCACCGTATGGCTGGGATTAATCGGCTTCCTGGACGACTATATCAAAGTATTTAAAAAGAATAAAGAAGGACTGGCAGGCAGGTTTAAAATCCTCGGACAGATTGGTCTGGGCCTGATTGTAGGCTGTACGCTTTACTTCAATAATGATGTGGTGGTAAGTCGTGAGGTAATGGGCGCCAATAAAATTGCTCCTTATGAAAGACGCGTAAAAAACCATCCTGAGCGTGTAACCCGCGACGGTCAACGCTTTGCAGATGTTAAAACGCCGATCACCACCATTCCTTTTGTAAAGAACCATGAGTTCAATTACGCAAAACTGATCTCCTGGATCCCTGGTGCTGAAAAATATACCTGGGCTATCTATATACTCATTGTGATCTTCGTTATAACGGCAGTGTCAAACGGCGCCAACCTAACGGACGGACTTGATGGGCTAGCAACGGGGGTATCAGGTATTATAGGCGTGGGACTTGGTGTTTTTGCCTATGTGTCAGGTAATATCCAGTTTGCAGAATACCTGAATGTAATGTATATACCGAACCTCGGCGAGCTGTCTATTTTCATTGCGGCATTCGTAGGGGCATGTGTCGGGTTCCTTTGGTATAACGCTTACCCGGCGCAGGTATTTATGGGAGATACGGGCTCACTGGCCATCGGTGGTATTATCGCCTCGCTGGCTTTCATCGTTCGTAAAGAGCTGCTGATACCGATCTTCTGTGGTGTATTCCTGGTAGAACTGGTATCTGTAATGGTACAGGTATCTTACTTTAAATACACTAAAAAGAAATATGGTGAAGGAAGACGTTTACTGAAGATGTCACCGCTGCACCACCACTACCAGAAATTAGGGTATCACGAAAGTAAAATATCAGTGCGCTTCTGGATCGTTACCATCATGTGTGTGGTATTCGCTATTGCAACACTGAAAATGAGATAAACAACAATTAACAATTAAAAATAACGTAGAAGACTAAACGAAATGGCACATAAACTCATCATATTAGGAGCCGGAGAAAGCGGAATCGGAGCAGCCTTGCTGGGAAAACAGCAGGGATATGAAGTTTTTGTGTCTGACGGGAGCAAAATCAAAGACATTTATAAGCAGGAACTGGCGGTAAACCACATTCCATTCGAAGAGGAACATCATTCCTGGGATATCATTCTTGGTGCAGACGAAATCGTTAAAAGCCCCGGCATCCCTGAAAAAACGGAACTGATGAAAAAGGTACGTGAACAAGGCGTACCTGTAATCTCTGAGATTGAGCTGGCCTACCGTTTTTCGAAGGGTAAAAAGATTATTGCCATCACTGGCAGCAACGGCAAAAGCACGACTACCGCACTTACCTACCACATCTTCAAAACCGCAGGTTATAATGTGGCCATGGTAGGAAATATCGGTATCAGCTATGCCCGCCAGGTGGCCACCGCACCAGCGGAGTATTATGTGATTGAAGTTAGCAGCTTTCAGCTGGATGACATAAAGGAATTTAAACCCGATGTGGCCATCCTGCTGAACATTACGCCTGATCACCTGGATCGCTACGAGTACAAAATGGAAAACTATGTAGCCTCCA
This sequence comes from Chitinophaga sp. Cy-1792, assembly GCF_011752935.1. Classification (NCBI taxonomy): domain Bacteria; kingdom Pseudomonadati; phylum Bacteroidota; class Chitinophagia; order Chitinophagales; family Chitinophagaceae; genus Chitinophaga; species Chitinophaga sp. Cy-1792. The sequence goes on along the minus strand of NZ_VWWO01000001.1, from coordinate 1,676,631 downwards.
AATTCAGAATCACCATGAACCAGACAATAGAAGACAAATTCATCTATTGCATGGACGATCCTGAGATCACGCAACATCTGGCTCAGCAACCCATTTATTCAACATCAATACCTTTTACCATTATGAAACGACTGAAGAACGGCGGCTATGTCGACAACGACCAGTTGCATATAAAGGTAGACGAAGACCCGGTTATAGTTTCTATTTACGATCTCGCGCTGAAAGGAAAACATAACCTCTATAACTCCATGGCAGCAGGAATCGCAGGCAAAACAATGGATATCCGTAAGGAAAAGATCCGTGAGAGCCTCACTTCCTTCAAAAGCCTGGAACATAGAATGGAATATGTGGCCACAGTCAAAGGGGTGGATTTCATCAATGACAGTAAGGCGACCAATGTAAACTCTGTATGGTTTGCGCTGGAAAGCATCGAAAAACCAATCGTACTGATCATGGGTGGTGTTGATAAAGGTAATGACTATGGCGCCATCCGTAGCCTGGTACAGGAAAAAGTGAAAGCGATCGTTTGCCTCGGCATAGATAATAAACCCATTGAAGACGCTTTATCCAATGATACACCGGTAATGGTGAGCACCACCAGCATGAAAGAAGCGGTGGTAACCGCACTCAAACTGGCAGATAAAGGGGATGTTGTACTACTCTCCCCGGCATGCGCCAGCTTCGACCTCTTCAAAAATTATGAAGACAGGGGCCGGCAGTTTAAAGATGCTGTCAGAGAGTTATAATGGGTAAAAAGGTATTGTAACAGTAACGAATAAACGAAATAAACAGCATTGCTGTAAAAAATATGACGAATCTGCTATATAGAACAAAAGGTGATAAAGTCATCTGGACGATAGTGATCTTCCTGTCGCTGGTGAGTCTTTTGGCCGTATATAGCGCTACAGGATCACTGGCATATCGTGAAAAGGGCGGACATACAGAGTATTACCTCGTAAAACAGCTCTCCGTATTGGTGATGGGCCTGCTGATCATCTATTTTGCACACCGGGTAAATTATACCATTTACTCAAGGGTGGCACAGATAGGCTTCCTGATATCTATCCCGCTGCTGGTATATACGCTGGCATTCGGATCACATATCAACGACGCCAGCAGATGGATTCATTTACCCATCATCAACCTGACCTTCCAGACATCGGATGTGGCTAAACTGGCCCTCTTCATGTATGTAAGCAGGCAGTTATCAAGATCTCAACATGTGATAGATGATTTCCGTAAAGGATTTCTACCTATCATCATCCCGGTAGGCGTGATCTGCGTACTGATTATGCCGGCCAATATGAGTACCGCACTGCTCTTAGGCGCCAGCTGTATGATCCTGTTCTTTATCGGCAGGGTACCGCTACGCTTCCTGGGAGCCATGATCGCAGCAGGTGTGGTGATGATCGGACTGATGTTCCTCATCGCCAAATTACCAGGCATGGAAATGCGCGCTAAAACATGGTCCAAGCGTATCGACAGTTTCATGAACGACGACCATACCGAAGTGCCTTACCAGGTACAGCAGGCCAACATCGCCATCGCAGGCGGAGGTATGCTGGGAAAAGGTCCGGGCAACAGTACACAGCGTAACTTCCTGCCACACGCCTATTCTGATTATATCTATGCAACCATCATAGAAGAATATGGCCTGTTTGGCGCCTTCCTGATACTGGCCTGCTATATGGTGCTGCTATTGCGAAGTATACGTATCTACCGGAAATGCCCGTACGCCTTCGGGGCATTCCTCGCCGTAGGACTCAGTATAACACTGGTTATCCAGGCACTGACCAATATGGCGGTAAACGTACACCTCTTCCCGGTTACAGGGGTAACATTACCACTGGTAAGTATGGGCGGATCTTCCGTGATCTTCACCAGTCTGGCCATTGGAATTATCCTCAGCGTAGCCAGAAATGTGGAAGAAATGGAAGGTAAACAGGCAGAAAGAGAAAGATTAGAGAAAGTAATGGCAGCACAGAATGAAGCTGCAGCTTAACAATATTATTTTAACATCCATATAAAAACAGTAGATGCAACGCAATATTATCATAGCAGGTGGTGGTACCGGAGGACATATCTTCCCGGCCATTGCTATTGCCAATGCGTTGAAAAAAATTCAACCGGATACCAATATCCTTTTCGTAGGCGCCGTAGGCAAGATGGAAATGGAGAAAGTGCCACAGGCAGGCTACCCTATCGAAGGACTGGAAATAGCCGGATTTAACAGAAGCAATATCTTCAAAAATATCCTGCTGCCTTTCAAAATCTGGAAAAGTTTAAGACATGCAAAAGCGATAATTAAACAGTTCAAACCGGATGCAGTAGTAGGTGTTGGCGGATATGCCAGCTTTCCTATCCTGAGAGCAGCACAGAAAATGGGGATCCCTTCGCTGATACAGGAACAGAATTCCTTTGCCGGAAAATCCAATAAAATCCTGGGTAAGAAAGCAAAGAAAATCTGCGTGGCATATGATGGGATGGATAAGTTCTTCCCGGCAGACAAAATTATACTAACGGGCAACCCCGTACGAAATAACATTACACAGTCGGCCGTTACAAGGGAAGACGCGGTGAAATATTTCGGCCTGTCGCCTGAGAAACAAACGATCTTTGCCGTGGGTGGTAGCTTAGGCGCTAAATCGATCAATGAAGCATTACAGCCTTTGCTGGCAACATTGGTAGAGAAAGATATCCAGCTGATCTGGCAGACGGGAAAACCGTTTCATCAGATGGCCGTTACAGCAGCCGCTCCTTATGCATCGCATATAAAAGTGCACGAGTTCATCAATGTCATGGACTTTGCCTACAAAGCAGCAGATGTAGTACTGTCAAGAGCCGGAGCCCTCGCGATTGCGGAGTTATGTGTGGTGAAGAAACCTGTCATCTTTGTGCCTTATCCGTTTGCAGCGGAAGACCATCAGACCTCCAACGCCATGAACCTGGTGAATAAAAAGGCAGGACTGATCATTAAAGATGATGCCGTGAGAACAGAATTGCCGAATGTGCTCTTCAGTCTTTTGCAAAACAAGGCACTGATGCAGCAAATGGAACAAAACATTGCCACACTGGCACATCCGAATGCAGATATGGATATTGCCCACCAGGTACTGGCAATTATTTAATCATCTGCATAAATGAGAAAAATTTTCTCATCTAACAAAAAAGTAAAATAGATATATCACGTATATATCAGGAGTTATAGGACATTATGGATTTGAATAACATACATAGCGTGTATTTCATCGGAATCGGTGGTATTGGCATGAGTGCCATTGCCCGCTATTTCAACGAAAAGGGCGTAAAAGTGAGCGGCTATGATCGTACAGCAACAGCGTTGACAAAACAGCTGGAGGAAGAAGGTATGAAAATCCATTACTCAGATGATATCAGTCTGCTGGACAAAGATGCTAACCTCGTCGTATATACGCCGGCCATACCAGCGGCTCATACAGAGCTGAACTGGTACCGCGACAACAACTACGAAGTGGTTAAACGCAGCGATGTATTACAGGAGATCACCCGTACCCTGTTTGCCATTACAGTGGCAGGCACGCACGGCAAAACGACCATCTCCACCATGATTGCACATATCCTGAAAGACAGTGGTTATGGTTGTAACGCATTCCTCGGCGGAATTAGTGTCAACTATAATAAAAATTTCTGGAGCAGTGATAAACAGGTGGCGGTGATTGAAGCTGACGAATATGACCGCAGTTTCCTGAAATTAAGTCCTGATATCGCTGTGCTGACTGCCATGGATGCAGACCACCTGGATATTTATGGCACTCCGGAGGCAATGGAAGAAGCTTTTATTCAATATACACACAATATTAAACCAAATGGCACGCTGATTGCTCATTTCGGCCTTCACCGCGATAGTGAGCTGTATGCCGGAAAGAAATTACGCTACAGTTTACAGAATAATGCAGCCAATGCATACGCTGCAAATATTCAGATGAAGAACGGTGGCTATATCTTCGATGTGATCGAACAGGACTGGATGATAGAAAACCTGGAACTCCATATCGGCGGTATGCATAATGTGGAAAACGCCATAGCAGCAGTAACGGTAGCGCATATACTGGGAATCGACGGAGATAAAATCCGTGCGGCAGTAGCCAGTTTCAAAGGTATCAAGCGCAGATTTGAATATGTGGTAAAGAATGATCATCAGGTGTATGTAGATGATTATGCACACCATCCGGAGGAGCTGAAAGCCCTGATCACCAGCGCCAAAGCACTGTTTCCGGGAAGAAAGACAACGGTAATTTTTCAGCCGCACCTGTTTAGCCGCACCCGTGACCTGGTAGATGGCTTTGCAGCAAGTCTTTCACTGGCAGATGAAGTTATCCTGTTACCGATCTATCCGGCCCGCGAGTTACCTATACCAGGTGTAACCAGCGAACTGATAGCTGAAAAGATGACAGCACCGGTGACCATCATGCAGAAAGACGAAGTGCTGCAATGGCTGAAAGACAATAAAAGCCCGTTACTGATAACCGCAGGAGCAGGCGATATCGATCAGCTGAGAGAACCGATTAAACAAATTGTACAATAATTGCTTTTAGTAAATAAACTGAATGTCTAAAACTACCGTCATATTGAAAAGAGTCCTTACCATTTCCCTATGGGCAATGGCACTGGGAGGCTTTATTGTACTGATGGTAGCCGCTAAAAATATAAAAGACGAAAGCAGGTGTAAGAAGATAATAGTGAAGTTTCAGGGAGAAGATGACAAGTTTTTTATTGAAGCGAAAGATATCAAATCACTGATCACGAAAGATAAATCTATCAATCCCGTTGGAAAAGCTATCGGGGAAATAGATATCAAACAGTTGGAAAATCTGATCGACACAGATCCCTGGGTCAAAAATTCAGAGCTCTATTTTGATAATCAGCATAACCTGAACATCAAAATTACCCAACGTGATCCTGTTGCCCGGGTGTTTACATTTTCCGGCAACAGTTTCTACCTGGATGGAGCCAGCGAAAAAATTCCTGTTTCCACCAGATATGCCGCCAAAGTACCGGTATTCACAGGCTTCCCTACAGATGCGGAAAAGCTGCAGAAAACTGATAGTCTGCTCGCCGCCCAGATTGTAGAAATGGGTACCTACATCGTAAATGATCCATTTTGGATGGCACAGGTAGAACAGCTGATGATTACACCAGATCGGAAGTTTGAGTTCATCCCTCAGCTGGGCGATCAGGTGATAGCTTTCGGAGATGGAACGGACATTGAGAAAAAATTTACCAAGCTCCTGGCTTTTTATAAAGAAGGGTTGAATAAAGTTGGCTGGGATAAATATTCCCGCATCAACATTGCCTTTGAAGACCAGGTAGTATGCACCCGGAAGAATGGTGTACCACCATTACAACCAGTGATTGCTACTGATAGTGTGAAGGTAGAAAGTGCGGACGAAGTACCGGCATATGAAGAGGATGACTCCTCCTCACATGCGACAAGCAAGCCTGCAGAAACAGTAGCGGCCCCGAAACCCGCCACGAAGCCTGCACCAAAAACAAATGCCAAAGCTGAAAACCACAAGGAAACTCCGAAAAAGAGAGAACCCGTGAAAGAGAAAGAAAAAGAGAAACCGCGTGCTGCTCAGCCTAAGCAACAACAACCTAAAGCAGTGTATAAACCAGGGAATAAATCTGTTAACACATCAAAAAAACAAAACACGCCATGAATCAGGAAGCTCCCATCATTGTAGGTCTCGACATAGGCACTACGAAGATTGCTGCCATAGCAGGAAGGAAGAATGAATTCGGGAAACTGGAAATCCTGGGATTCGGTAAAGCCACATCGTTTGGTGTGCAGCACGGTATGGTGCTGAACATCGACCAAACGATAAAAGCAATCAGGCAGGCCCTGGAAAATTGTTATGCATCCAACCCCAACCTGGAGATTAACGAAGTATATGTAGGCATTGCCGGACATCATATTAAAAGTTTGCAAACCCGCGGCGATATCGTTCGTAACGATACCGATGCGGAAATATCCCAAAAAGATATTGATCAGCTGATAAATGATCAGTATAAAACAGTTATCCCCGCGAGCGATCAGATCATCGATGTGATCCCGCAGCAATACATTGTGGACAGTCTGCAGAATATCACCTACCCCATTGGTATGTCGGGGGTGAAGGTGGGTGCAAACTTCCATATTATCACCGGCGATAAAAACGCCATTCGTAATATTAACCGTAGTGTGGAAAAGTCCGGTCTGAAAATACGTGACCTCGTATTGCAGCCACTGGCTTCTGCAGCTGCTGTTATGTGCGACATGGACTTTGAAGCCGGCGTTGCCATCGTAGATATTGGTGGTGGTACCACTGATCTGGCCGTGTTCTACGAAGGTATACTCAAACACACTGCAGTTATTCCTTATGGTGGTGAAAATATTACCAACGATATCAAAAATGGACTGGGTGTACTGAAAACCCAGGCCGAACAGATGAAAGTACAGTTTGGTTATGCACTCGCTGATGAAGCCAAATCCAATGCTTATATCACCATCCCTGGTTTACGCGGACAAAGCCCCAAAGAAATCTCCGTTAAAAACCTGGCACATATCATCCAGGCACGTATGAGTGAAATACTCGATTTCGTAGTATATCACCTCAAACAGATCGGAATGGATAACAAAATGCTGAATGGTGGTATTATCCTTACTGGTGGGGGTTCTCAGCTGAAACACCTGATTCAGCTGACAGAATATACCACCGGTGTCAGCGCCCGCATTGGTTTCCCTAACGAACATCTGGCCAGCGGACATATCGACGAGCTGACAAAACCAATGTATGCTACCTGCGTTGGACTGATCCTCAAAGGCTACAACGATTATGAAAATGATCGTAAAGCCCTGGAAGAAAACTATGTGAAAATTAATACGAGCTATCTGGCTAAAGAACAGGCAGCTCAGACAATGGCCGCACAAGAAGAAACCTGGACAGAAGAACCTCATCCTTCATCCCAGGAAATACAGGACAGAAAGGCTAAAGAAAGAAATGCATCTTTGAAAAACTTCCTCGATAAGATGAAAACAAAGATCATAGATATGTTTACTGAAGAAGAAGACGCTAAACTATAAACATTTGCTGGCGTAATTGTTGATATATAAAGAACTGCCAACAAAAACGCCAGCTAAATACGAATTGAATTAATAAGAATTAAGATCGATTAATATTAATGAAGCACAAATGAACCATAGTAACAACATAGTAAAATACAAAGCAGGCTTAATTCTTAGCAGTTCATTTTTAATTAATCGTACTAACCCATAAATGAGACAGAGTCATGATACATTTTGATCTTCCTAAGGAAAAATCTTCTATCATCAAGGTCATCGGTATTGGTGGTGGCGGAAGCAATGCGGTGAATCATATGTACAGCCAGCGCATTGATGGCGTAAATTTTATTATCTGCAATACAGACGCGCAGTCTATTGCTAATAGTCCTGTCCCCAACAAAATCCAGCTGGGTCCCCATCTCACGCAAGGATTAGGTGCCGGCGCTAACCCCGAAATCGGCAAACAGGCTACAGAAGAGTCCTTTGAAGAAATCAAAAAAATACTGGAGGTGAACACCAAAATGGCTTTCATCACTGCAGGTATGGGCGGCGGTACCGGAACCGGTGGCGCTCCTATCATCGCGCGGATATGTAAAGAGCTGGGTATCCTCACCGTTGGTATTGTTACCACCCCATTTTCTTACGAAGGAAAAAAACGTATGGGTCAGGCAGATGAAGGTATCGCACGTTTGAAAGAATACGTGGATACACTCCTGATCATTTCTAATGATAAACTACGCCAGAAATTCGGCGACCTGAAATTCAAGGCCGCCTTCGAAAAAGCAGATAACGTACTCGCTACCGCTGCTAAATGTATCACTGACGTTATCAATTCTACCGGCCAGATCAACGTGGACTTTGCCGATGTATGCACCGTTATGCGTAACGGTGGCGTGGCTATCCTCGGTTCTGCCCTCGCAGAAGGAGAAAACCGTGCCCAACGCGCAATCGAAGATGCACTCACCTCTCCGCTCCTGAATGATAACGATATCCGTGGTGCTAAATGGATCCTTATCAATATCTCTTCTTCCGAAGGTGAATTCGAACACACCCTCGATGAAATGGATATTATCCAGGCTTATGTTCAAAGCCAGGCAGGTGAGGATTGCGACGTTATCCTTGGTGTGGGTTACGATCAGGCACTCGACAGAAACCTGGGCGTTACTATCATCGCTACGGGGTTCGAACAAAAACCCATCCAGCAGGTGAAAATGACACCCTCCACTCCTGAAAGAGTAGAGCCTAAAATCGTAATGCAACTGGGTAAAGATGGTGATGAGAAAAAAATGAACCTCGCACAAAGCCAGGGATCATTGTTCCAGGAACCGCAGGATATCATGGCACCACGCCTGATGGACCCTTCCGGTAACCACAACGAACCAATGATGCCTTACCAGCAACCTGCTGCACAACCTGCCCAGCAGGCGCCTATCGCGCCTTCCCGTCAGAACTATGTGCTGAATATTCAACAGACACCCATCAACCCAATTCAGGAACAGCCTATTCAGCAGCCGGTTCAGACTGCACAGCCAATGCAACCTGTACAACCAATACAGCCCCTGCAACAATTCCCTGCAGCACAGCAACAGAATATCAATGTGATCCAGCCACAGGGAAATATGACCAACAGCTACATGAACCGTCCTGCACATCAGATATATGTAGAACCAGGCACCACTCCTTCACAGGAAATGAAAATGGTCTACAAAGAAGATGAGCTTAACCATACGCCAATGCCACCAGAAGTTCCTATGCATAGCACATATGAAGATCTGGAAGAACAAAAACGCAAACAGGCAGAACGTGTGGCTAAACTTCGCAGCATCAGCTTCAATGTGAAAAACATGGACAATAACGCAGAAATAGAAAACGTTCCTGCTTATATGCGCCGTAATGTTTCACTGGACAATGGCGCTGGCTCTGCCGAACAGTTCTACTCTAACTACACCGTTAGCGGGGAACCCGGCCAGAACAACCCAACCGAAATAAATACTATTAATACCTTTTTAGATGGGAAAAAACCCGATTGATGAATTATAAAATATCTCTTTCGGAAATATTTGATTGTTTTTTAGTTGTGTTAAGAAAATCCTCCGGTTCCCCGGAGGATTTTTTTATTACCTCATCTGCCCAACTGATAACAATAAAAAATGGCTGTCTCCAATACATAGAGACAGCCATTCCTTTATAACGGAAATACTTGTTTACAAAGCGTTCAGCTTAGCTTTCGCTGCATTGACGATATTGGCAGCCGGCGTTGTTTTTAAAGTGTTGATCTCAAAAGATTGCAGGATCTCCTCCAGCTGGTTCAGTTTGGCATTATCATGATTTTTTTCAAATTCTGCCTTTAAAGTCCTGATTTTCTCGAAATCCTGTACCCCTTCAACCAGTTTTTCAAAGCGGATGGAAGTTCTCGGACCAGGATAGATGAAGTAGGTATCACCCGCTGCCCAGCTACGGAAACGGCTATCCGTTAACGGATTTTTCACCCAGCTGTTGAAAGCCCAGCGTAAATAGCCGGTATAACCTTTCGCTGCGGCATACCAACCCATAAAGGTCGCTTCTGCGGGAGGTGAGAAGGTAAAGGTATTAGGAAAACCTTCTGTACAACAGGTATAGAAGGTGGTAGGCCAGCCCTTTTTAAGACGCTCTTTCATGACATCAGCAGGAAACTGTTCACCGGAGGCGATACAGTAATCCCAGATTTCATAAGCCAGCGGTGCATGGTAGCTACCGGCCAGGGATAATTTGAAGTCCTTATCTGCTGTACGGATCACCTTCAGCGCTTCCTGCATGTCCTTGCTCGGACGCTCGTCCATCGCGATAGTCGTGATGTTATACCAGCCTTTTGCTTTCAGGTGCTTCACGAAATCCTTCAGCATTGGTAACCAATGTGCAGTATACTCAGGTGTACCGGGTTTGGCAATAATAAAGGTATCCTTAGCGGCTGACTCATCATAATAATGGAACTTCAGGTTCCACGGAATCATACTGTAGCAGTTGATTTCGTCCTTGATACCCAGGCCCATCATATAAGTTACCCACTGGTCAAAGATGCCGTAGTCGTATGTCCAGCTGCCATTCTTTTTCTTCGTCCATTTGATCATGGTGCTGTAGATATCTTCTGTCTGTGCATTCCATGGGTCATAGATCAGCGTAGCGGTAATTACTTTTTGTCCGGCAGCTGCCAGCATTTTCATATACGGGCGCATGGCTTCAAAGTGCTCTTTGCTCCAGGGTTTCACGTTGTACATACGTGCCACAGCATCCGGGCTCTGCCAGAGGTCCAGGTGGAACTTCCATTTATCGGGAGCTGCTAAGGTGCGGCTACTTACTTTCAGCTGGAAGTTATGTCTGGTGGTAGATTTATCACCATTTACCTCCACGATACCTTCATAGGTACCGGCAGGGGTGTTTTCCGGAACCTGGATAGTGATCCATACTGGCTGCGTTGTTTTTGCTGCCAGTGCACCTGACGCGATGGCGTCGATGCCATCGGCAACAAGCGATGAGTCGAAGTTCTCCGGTTTTCTGTAGCCACAGCCGCTGCCGTCTTTATTCAGTTCATCGGTCATCACATAGCGTACAAAACCCGCTTTCACTGCGTTTGCAGGGAAGTTATATGATTGATTTTTAAGACTGAGGATTTTTACGGAGAGATGAGCAACAGGTGCTGCAGACCAGATCAGCAATTGTGTTTGTACCCTTTCGCCTTTCCATGCATTGCCGGTCCAGGTGGCAGTTACATCACCTGCAGCAGGTGCATTTCTTTTCTCGTAGCGGGTATCAGTATTGCCGAAGGCTACTTGTAAAGCATTGCCATAAGGTTGCCAGGAGGCCTCATTTACCGGGCGGGGATCCGGAAGGTCTTTATAATCGGGAGCAAAGCGATTTTGCGCCCATGCGTTTTGTTGCAGTGCCAGCAAGAGCAGCACGCCAAAAAATTTGTTCACCATTACTAATTATTAGAGATTTCCATTGTCACGTTATGGCTTCATTTTACCGGAATGGCCATAAACAGTTTGCCCAATATCTTAAAAAAACTGCTGTTTTTCCAGGATATTGGGCAAAATATAGAAAAAAATATGACAGGCGGAAATGCTAAATCTTCGGTACGATACGCTTTAACTGCAGGTTCGTTACCGGAGCTACCACCAGCGGGTATTTCTCGATCGTAACATAGCTGGAGTCCAGTCCGAAGCCTCTTTCTTCTGAAAGACTGATTTTCTTCAGGAAGAAGTACATTTTCATGATCATGCGCTCGTATAATGGCAGGTCATTATCATGGGAAAGGAATTTCTCCATCACAATAAACTGGAAGTCACCTACCACATTGTTTTTGCTCAATGATTCATAACGGCTGGTGATGTTCACCTCCTTATTACGCACCATATCTTCCACTACCATCCTGAACATCAGGTTAATACGCTGTTCCACTTTGAAACCAAGGCGGAATTCGACGCGTATTACTTCGTTCGGGATGATCGTTTGCACGCTATATTCACTCATATATGGCTCATCTACTACGTCTACGTGTACAAACCAGTAGATATCCGCTCGTTTCGGCTTTTTATTGAGGATGGAATAGATGATCTTATGCTCGATTTCCTTAGGGTTATCGGCACTGCTCATATACACCAGGTGGGTGGCATATTTAGGGATGGTGGAATCATTACTGAGCTCCTGAATGATAGGGAGGTAGTCTTCCAGGCGAACAAATTCAACGTACCTGTTCTTGATCTTACGGGATTTGAACCATACCATCATGACCATAAAGAGTGCTCCTGCAACGATAACTGTAACATAACCGCCATGGGCGAATTTCACCAGGTTAGCGAAGAGGAAGGAGAATTCTATGGTAAAATAGACCACCAGGTATAGTAGTATCCACCCGACCCATACCCTTCGGGTATATAGGTAGAAGGCGAACAGACAGGAGGTCATCAGCATACAGATGGTAATGGAAAGCCCGTAGGCAGCCTCCATATGGGATGATTCCTGGAAGAGCAGCACGATGGCGGTGCATCCCAGGAACAGCATGACGTTGATACCTGGAATATAGAGCTGGCCTCTCATTTCTGTAGGATAGTTCACGCGCATTTTGGGCCACAGATTGAGGCGCATAGCCTCGGCAATGAGGGTGAACGAGCCGGAAATGAGTGCCTGGCTGGCTATGATAGATGCCATGGTGGCTATTATAACCCCAAAGATGATGAACCATTCCGGCATAATGGTAAAGAATGGGTTCTGATCTTTAGGGATGATCTGACCTTTCTGAGTAAGTAACCATGCTCCTTGTCCGAGGTAGTTCAGGATAAGGCAGGTTTTTACAAAGATCCAGGAAATGCGGATGTTGCCACGGCCGCAGTGTCCCAGGTCGGAGTATAGTGCTTCGGCCCCTGTGGTACAAAGAAATACGGCACCCAGGATCAGGAATCCTTTAGGGTAGGTGGTCAGTAATTCGATGGCATAATGCGGGCTGAAAGCCTTGAAGATGCTCAGATCATCAGCAATATGGGAGATCCCGAGGATGCCCAGCATAGAGAACCATAGTACCATGATAGGGCCGAACATACGGCCTATGGATACGGTTCCGAACTGCTGCATAACGAAGAGCCCGGTGATGATGGTGAGTACGATTTTTACAATGGTTAGCTGGCTTAGGTCTTTAAACAGTTCGAGTGTTCGCAGACCTTCGATGGCTGAGGTAACGGTAATGGGCGGTGTGATGATGCCATCTGCTAAGAGGGCAGCGCCACCGATCATGCCAAAGATCACGGTCCATTTGGCATGACGTCTGACGAGGGCATAAAGGGAGAAGATACCGCCTTCACCTTTATTATCGGCCCTGAGGGTCAGAATAACGTATTTGATCGTTGTTTGCAGTGTAAGTGTCCAGATGATACAAGAGATACCACCTATGACAAGTAGGTCGCTGATGGGATTACCGCCGACTATGGCTTTGAATACATAGAGCGGTGAGGTTCCGATATCGCCGTAAATAATACCGAGCGCTACTACTAAACCAGCCAGGGAAACCCTGTTAATGTTTATTCCCACTTGGAAAGAAATTTGTTAAAAAAGCCCCCAAAATTATATGATTTTGGAATACGGAGCAAGGAAAGGAAAAATATGGACTTAATGTGTAAGAAGTGCGGGGAGTTATACAGCGGAGTTAAAGCTAAAAAGTCCTCCGCTTTCGGCAGGAGGACTTTTTAGTATTATCTTCTAGGAGAGACACATATTAGTTAGCAGGAGCTAAATCAACAGTGCTAGACTCACCAGGAGTGTTTTGTTTGATGAAGCGACCGCGATCGATACCTTGTTTATCAGCCAGGTAGTCGATAACTGCGTCAACACGACGGCTGCTCAGATCAACACCACCTTTTTTACCTTTAGCACCAGCGTGACCGGTAACCAGGATGTTGCAAGATGGGTTAGATTTCAGGGTAGCAGCTACTGAAGACAGGATAGCTTCTTGATCAGCACCAACTTTGGTAGCGTTACCTTTGAAGGATACAGAAGGCAGAACGATGCTAGAGCAATCAGTGTTTTTGATGCCTTTGCAGCACTCTGGATCTGGACATTTACCAACACCGTCAGCGTCAACTGGCTGGCAGTAAGTAGGAGTGATCAGTTGTTTGTCTTTGTAGTCAGGAACACCATCACCGTCGGTATCTTTAGCAACACCGTGTGAATCTACTGGTGCACCAGCTGGAGTGTTAGGCTCACGATCGAACTGATCAGTAACACCATCACCATCAGCATCAGGTAATACTGGAACTGGCAGTTTCATGTGACGTGGGTTAGACAGCTCGCTGTAAGCGTATTCCAGTGGGTTGATCCACCATAATGGCTGAACGCGTTTAGCTGAGTTACCCAGGTTGAAGTTGAAACGCAGGTTAGTGTAAGAATAGAAATCTTTAGAAGAACCACCAGGGCCAGCATAACCATCCAGGTAAGCATCAAATGGCATGGTGATTTTCTCTTCAATACCGATGTTGAAACGTTTAGAAACTTTGAACGCTACACCAGTACCGAGGTCCAGAGCGTGACGCAGCAGTTGGTTGTCATCATGACGACCGATTGCGATACGGTTACCCTGAGCAGGAGCATTAGACTCGTATTTCTTATCCTGTACAGATTTGATGTAATCTTTAATGTCTTTACGTTTACCGGTCAGACGAGCTGGATCGTATTGGTAACCATTACCATTAGCATCCAACGCATCAACGTCAACGTCAGCCATTACAATAGAGTAACCAGCGAGTACATACCAGTTAGCCTTAGGTTCTGCTTTGTAGAACATGATGTTGCTCAGAGAAGCGATCACGTCTAAAGACAGTTGGTGGTTAGCTGATTTGTAGTTAGGAATGATCTGTCCGCCGTTCAGAGCAGCAGTCTTAGTCCATGGGTTAACCGGATCAGCAGTGTAAGGCACTGGACGCAGTTTGTAGTCTTGACCGTAGTCGAAAGAACCAGTATACTCAGCTCTCAGGGAGAAAACGTGACCCAAAGATTTTCTAATGGATACACCACCACCGAAACCTGGTCTTGCAGGTACAGTACCGTCAATCAGGTGAAGACCACCGTGTAAACCCAGTTCCCACATATCCCTTGGTTTTGCAGGGAAGTTGGAAGTGTGGTTCATGAAGTTATTTTGCTGTACCAATCTCTTGCTAGGAACTTTGGAAGAATCCAGAGCATCATAGCCTGTTGGTTGAGTTTGTGCAAAACCAGAAGACGCGGCTAATAAACTCACAGCGCCTGCCAGTAATAAGTACTTTTTGCTTGCCATAATTGTTTTTTATTTAAAAACTGTTAAAAATTTACTAATAACCCGTTTTTTACCAAGCAAAGGTAAAAATCATAAATGAATATACAAATTTTTCTTGCAATATTATTTTCATTGATAACTACTTAGAAAGCAGTGCATAAACGAAAGTATTTATATACCTTAAACCTGCATTCATTTCATCCCCGTCATTCTCGCGTTAACAAAACATTTAGCTGCTGTTAAAGGAATGTTATACTTCTTATACAAATTAGAGGCCAAAATGTTAAAGTTTCACATTTTAAACCTAGCTTAGCAATCCTTTTGATTTTAGGCCATGGATGATATTAAACACCTGATAAGTAAGGAATTACAAGATTTTGAAAGCAAATTCGCTGATTCGGTAAAAAGTAATATTCCGTTACTGGACCGCGTTATGCACTATATTGTTAAGCGTAAAGGGAAGCAAATGCGTCCCATGTTTGTGTTATTATCCGCCAGGCTTTTTTGTGAAAATCTGCCGGAAAGTACCTACAGCGCCGCCTCATTCGTTGAACTGCTTCACACGGCCACCCTGGTTCATGATGATGTGGTTGACGATGCTAATGAACGCAGGGGGTTCTTCTCTATCAATGCACTGTGGAAAAACAAAATAGCCGTTCTCGTAGGTGATTATCTCCTGTCTAAAGGCTTATCTCTATGTCTTGACAATAACGAATTCAGAACTTTAAAACTGATCTCAGATGCCGTTCAGGCCATGAGTGAAGGGGAACTCCTTCAAATAGAGAAAACCAGGAAACTCAATATCAAGGAAGATATCTATTTCGAAATCATTCGACGCAAAACCGCTTCTCTTCTGGCTTCTGCCTGTGCAGCGGGTGCCTGGAGCACCACTAACGATGAAACAACAACTGAACAAATGAGGTTGTTCGGTGAAAAAGTAGGAATTGCATTCCAAATTAAAGATGACCTCTTTGATTATGGCACTGAAAAAATCGGAAAACCAACAGGGATAGACATCCGCGAGAAAAAAATGACCCTCCCTCTCATTTATACTTTGGAACACGCCTCCACGGAAATTCGTAGAAAAATTATCAATATTGTAAAAAATCATAATACTGATAAGGAAAAAGTAAACGAAGTAATCGATATCGTAAAAGCTTCTGGCGGAATAGAATATGCAACGCAGAAAATGTTCCAGTACAGGGACGAAGCACTCGCCATCCTCCATAGCCTCCCCCAAACCAATATCAGGAACGGACTGGAATCTATGGTAAGATATACCACTGACAGAACCTTCTGATAAAGAATTTTCTAAAAATGTAAAATATAAAATGTAAAATGCAGAAAGCGTTCCCAAAGAACGCTAATGGCTATATTATGCTCCTAGTTATGATTTGCCTTCATTATATTAGTACATAGCTCACAGAATCCTGAATATATTATAATGCAGAAACGCTGGACAGTAAAAGCTTATCAACCAAATCAGGAACATCTGCTGCAATCATCACTGCGCATACATCCCCTGCTATGCCGGCTGTTAGTGCAGCGAAATGTTCATACCTACGAAGCTGCCCGGCAGTTTTTCAGACCTACACTGGCAGATTTACACGACCCCTGGCTCATGAAAGATATGGACAAAGCCATCGCAAGAATAGAGCTGGCTTTCTTCCGTCATGAAAAAATACTGGTATACGGCGACTATGACGTAGACGGCACCACAGCCGTAGCTACCGTCTTCGACTTTCTCCGTCAGCTATATAGTGATATCGAATACTATATCCCTCACCGCTACCGTGAAGGCTATGGAATCTCTACCCAAGGTATCGATTACGCGAAGGAAAATGATTTCAGTCTCGTGATAGCACTCGACTGCGGTATCAAATCAATAGACCTTATCGCTGATGCCAGATCAGCTGGCATAGATTTCATTATATGTGACCACCACCTGCCGGATGCAATATTACCTCCCGCTGTGGCGATCCTCAATCCTAAACAATACGATTGCCCTTATCCATATAAAGAGCTCAGCGGATGCGGTATCGGCTATAAGCTGATCAGCGCCATCGCACTGAAACGTGGCCTGCCGGAAAGTGCGCCCAATAAATACCTCGACCTCGTTGCTACCAGCATCGCAGCCGATATTGTACCAATGACGGGCGAAAACCGTGTACTGGCCTTCCATGGACTGAAAAAAGTCAATGAAGACCCGCTGCCAGGCATCAAAGCACTGATGCTGCTCAATGAACAGAAAGAACCATTGACCATCTCCAACCTGGTATTCGTCATCGCCCCGCGTGTAAACGCCGCCGGCAGAATGGACGACGCCAGAAAGGCCGTCAACCTGTTTATCGAAGATGATCCTGAAAAAGCCAATGCCATTGCAGCCATCCTCCATGCAGACAATTTCGACAGAAAGGAAATTGACAGCACCATCACACAGGAGGCAGTAGCGCTGATACAAAATGATATAACGCTCGCGAATAAAAAATCTACCGTCCTTTATCAGGCCCACTGGCACAAAGGTGTAGTAGGTATCGTAGCATCCCGGCTGATAGACAAATTCTACTACAGACCTACCGTTATCCTTACACAGTCGAACGATATGGTGGCAGGATCGGCAAGATCGGTATCAGGATTTAATGTATATGAGGCCATACATCAGTGTAAAGACCTGCTGGAAAATTACGGCGGACACTTCTATGCAGCTGGTATGACGCTACGCCCGGAGAACGTAAAAGCTTTCCAGGAGCGGTTTGAAGAAGTTGTTTCCCGAACCATTACCGCAGATATGCTGGTGCCTGAGATTGTAATCGATACCGAATTAATGTTCAGTGATATTACACCCGCATTCTATAATATACTCAAGCAATTTGAGCCATTAGGTCCAGAAAATCTCCGGCCTGTATTCCTGGCCAGAAACCTCCGTGATACCGGTTTCTCCAAGCTCGTTAAAGAAGAACATATTAAATTTTCTGTCAGACAAGGCAACAGCGGCCCTTCCTTCAATGGTATCGGGTTTTATATGTCAGAAAAGTTCCACCTGGTGAGTAGTAAGAAGTCGTTTGATATGGCTTTTACACTGGATGAAAACGAATGGAACGGCCAAACCAGTCTGCAGTTAAAAGTGATAGACATCCGTTAAATCATCTCCCGAAAAAATAACAGAAAAGGGGCTGACCTGACCAGTTTTTCTACAGATGAGCAACTGGACAAATCAGCCCCAAAAGCATAGGGACAAAGCGTTTCCGCTTACTATTAGTTTAATTATCTGTGTTGTGCCAGCAGCCAGGTGTATAAATCCGCGGTAGCATAGGCACGCGTCCAGGAATCATGGCCTCCGGTTGGATATTCCGTATACTTCACATTACCACCGATCGCCTGCAGGGCTTTCACCGGCGCCCGGGAGCCTTCCACATTTACAGTAGGATCATCCGCCGAATGGAATGCCCATATCGGCAGGCTCTTCACATTTTTCACCAGGTTAGGATCACCGGAACCTGCGATGGGAACAGCCGCCGCAAAGTTTTGCGGATATGCACAAATCCAATCCCAGGTGGCAATTCCTCCCATACTCAAACCAGTCAGATATACCCTGTTGCTATCCACATGGTATTTGGTAGTTACTTCCCGGTAAAACTGTTGTAGTACATCCCTGTTCCACCAGGTAGCATTGCATTGCGGCGCAACCATTACAAAGGGTTTACCACTCACTACCTTTGGCAGGCCTACATTTCGGAGAATTTCCACATTGGTTCCTATCTCCCCAACTCCATGTAAAAAAATAACAATGGGCCATCTGTAATCCTTTCTATCATTATATCCATCAGGGATATACAACAGATAATCGGAGATATTGCCATTGACAGCAGTGGTCTTTTTGCTGGTGATACCAACAGTTTGCGACTCGAATACATCCGGCTTACTGACCGGAACGGAGGTTTCCTTTTTGGAACAGGAAAAGAGTGCGAGCATGCTCAGCAAGATGACATGGTTAAAATTCTTAATTGTTCTTTTTTTCATATAACTCCTATAAACTAAAAAGGCCCCGGCATCAAGCCGGGACCAGGTTTTACAATGATATGCTGCAAATATTTTTATTACAGTGGGGTGTGCAAATTAAAAGGAATAACGGGAGTTAAAAGCATTTATTATACTTCAGGAAGCGGATGATATAACATTTATTTATAAGTGATGCAGAACTGAAATATTTTGCTTGCTGGTGAGCAGCGGATAAGCTGCTAAAACAATACAGGAAAGGATTTAGAAAAAAATAAAAAAAGATTATCTCAAAGTCTTTTACCGGCATTTTACTGGTAATGATGATTTGAGATAATCTTTTTATGTAGATGATTATATTAATGCTTACGCCTCTTCTTCCTGGCTCATCAGCTCAACGCTTCTGTTGACGAAAGCGGTAAGATCAGCACCTGTCAGGAGGTTCTGGGAGAGTAACGCCAGGTCAGCCAGGTTTTTGATTTGCTTATGTTGCAGATCAGCGTTTTTCTCTCTGAGAATTTGCAGGTAAACCGGGTGGTTAGCGTTGATGGTCATATTGATTTCATCCGGCATGGCGGCGTACCAGTTCATACCGGCACCACCCATGTTGGCCATATCTTTCATACGACGCATGAACTCAGGACGGGTAACGATTACCGGCTGTACATCAGCGGTAAGCCCTTTCATATCCACTTTGATATTAGGCTGCGTAACCTCTGTGGTGAAGAGGTTTTTCAGTGTATCTTCCTGGTCCTGGGACAGCAGTGTTTCCACTGATTCGTCCTTATCGATCAGGTTATTGGCGATATCAGCATCCACGCGGGTAAACTGTACATTATCCCATTTCATTTCGATATTGTTGATAAATGCGGAATCCACCAGTGTTTCCATTTTTATAACAATAAAGCCTTTTTTACGGGCAGCCTGCACGTAGCTGTCCTGCGCCACAGGGTTGGTAGAATAGAGGATGACCAGTTTACCTTCCTTGTTGGTTTGCAGTGCAGTAGCGGCGGTGCGGTATTCTTCCTGTGTATAGAATTTACCATCTGCCACATCTTCCAGGAGCAGGAATTTATTAGCTTTCTCCAGGAATTTATCGTCGGTCATCATGCCATACTTCACGAAGAGGCCTACTGATTCCCATTTTTCTTCGAATCCTTTACGATCGTTACGGAACATTTCGTCCAGTTTATCAGCCACTTTTTTGGTGATATAACCGTTGATTTTTTTCACGTTAGGATCGCCCTGAAGGTAGCTGCGGCTAACGTTCAGCGGGATATCCGGGCTGTCGATCACACCATGCAGGAGCATGAGGAATTCAGGAACGATATCTTTCACCTCGTCGGTAACATATACCTGGTTGGAGTAGAGGTTAATTTTATCTTTCTGAATTTCGTAGCTCTTGCTGATTTTAGGGAAGTAGAGGATACCGGTCAGGTTGAACGGATAATCTACGTTCAGGTGTATCCAGAACAGCGGTGGTTCTGCGAAAGGATATAATTCTTTATAGAAGTTCTGATAATCTTCGGTGGTTAATTCGCTTGGTTTTTTAGTCCATGCCGGGCTGGTATTGTTGATTTGTTCGCCTTCGAACTTCACTGGTACTGGCAGGAACTTACAGAATTTTGTCAGGATAGATCTGATACGGCCTTCATCGAGGAATTCTTCGCTTTCGGCGTTGACATGCATGACAATTTCGGTACCGCGATCAGATTTGGCAGTTTCTTCGAGGGTATATTCCGGGCTGCCATCGCATTCCCATCTTACTGCCGGGGCGTCTTCTTTCCATGATTTGGTAAAGATTTCCACCTGGTTACTGATCATAAAGGAGGAGTAGAAACCGAGGCCGAAGTGCCCGATGATATTGGTTCCATTTTCCTGTCCTTTATATTTCTTCAGGAATTCTTCTGCACCGGAGAAGGCTACCTGGTTAATATATTTATCTACTTCTTCTGCGGTCATGCCCACGCCATGGTCCGCGATGGTGATTGTTTTTTTCTCTTTATCGAGTCTTACCTCGATATCGATATTTCCCAGTTCACCTTTAAACTCACCGACGCTGGCGAGGGTTTTAAGTTTTTGGGTGGCGTCAACGGCGTTACTTACCAGTTCACGAATAAAGATTTCGTGGTCGGAATAGAGGAATTTCTTGATGATCGGAAAGATATTTTCCGTTTGTACACGTATAGCACCTTTTTGCATGGGTAAACTAATTTTTAAATCCGAGGCGTTGGGTTCAAAGGTTGTGCCAGCGGGAAGCGGGCTGACAAGTTGACTGTTTGCCGCTGGAAGCGGGGTCTGGCATTTTATCAGATAATGCCTTCCGTTTGTTTTTCCCGTTTCTGGCCAGCGCCTTCGGCGCTGGCCAGAAACGGGTTTTAAGGGCTGCCTGAGGCAGCCCTTAAAACCCGTTCTACCGGTAGACTGTCCATACAAATAATAATATGTTATTAATTGATCTATAGCACAATACGCGAAAAAGAAAGAATATTATGGAATAAAGCTTCTTATTAACTGGAAATTGGGAATACTTCTGTATCTTTGCGATCCAAATTTTTTTATTAAACCTATCAAAAAACAGGGAATTATGAACTACGAATTGATGGTGATCTTTACCCCTGTGCTTTCGGAAGACGATTACAAAGCGGCTTCTAAAAAATTCGCTGATATCATTAAAGATAACGGCGGAAATGTAACGCACGAAAATCCCTGGGGATTAAGATCACTGGCGTATCCTATCCGGAAAAAGACTACAGGAATGTACCTGGTTCTGGAATACACTGCGCCAACCGACCTCAATGAGAAGCTGAAAGTTCAGCTGAACCGCGATGAAAATGTATTACGCCACATGACTACTGCGCTTGACAAATACGCTGTTGCGTATAACAACCGCAAGAACTACGGTGTAAATGCAGAATCTAAAACCACTGAAGCTTAAAATTATGGCAGTTAAACCGAAACAAGAGATCAAATACTTAACAGCCGTAAAAACTGAAAAACGTCAGAAGAAATACTGCCGTTTTAAGAAAATGGGCATCAAGTATGTAGATTACAAAGACGCGGAGTTTTTGAAGAAATTTCTGAACGATCAGGGCAAGATGTTGCCACGTCGTATTACAGGTAACTCCCTGAAATTTCAGCGTAAAGTAGCCCAGGCTATTAAGAAAGCTCGTCAAATGGCTTTATTGCCTTATGTTACTGACCTTTTAAAGTAAGAAGTTATGCAAATTATCTTAATACAAGACGTTGACAACCTGGGTCAGAAGAATGAACTGGTTTCCGTAAAGAATGGTTACGCCAGGAATTTCCTGATCCCTCAGAAGTTTGCGGTAGAAGCTAGTCCTTCTAACCTGAAACAACTGCAGGAACGCCTGAAAGTACAGAAAGTGAAAGAAGAGAAACTGCTGGCGGAAATCGCTAAAGTAGTGGAAGTTCTGAAAGCTTCTCCTGTTAAGATCGGCGCTAAAACCGGTACTTCCGGTAAAATCTTCGGTAGCGTTACCGGTGTTCAGATTGCTCGCGCAATTAAAGAACAGAAAGGTTACGAAATTGACCGTCGCCGTATCCACATCATCGATGATGTGAAAGAATTAGGTACTTACAAAGCTCGCCTGGATTTCGGTAAAGGCAACGAAACCGAACTGGAATTCGAAGTTGTAGCTGAGTAATATTCGGTTTTACCGAAAAGAGATTTCCTCTCCTGGTAACGGGAGAGGATTTTTTTTGCCCCTACTCCACTATTTTATTATTTTCAGGGCATATATCCGCCCATTCATGAAATATTTATTCGCCCTCTTTCTCCCGGTGTTTATCACCGCATGCAACGCGCAACGCGGTAAATTCACCACTCCACGCCTGCAGGCCATCACCGTCCACGGTGAACAAAAGCCGGCACTGGCTTTCAAATACAACGACAAAGGCCAGCTTACCGCCATTACCCGTTATATCAATACCTCCGATACCACCACTGTCCGGTTCGATTACGACCGCTTCAGCCGCGTTACCGGCATGACATACGAACAGGACAATGGCAACCAGACCACCGTGGCCCAAACAGCCACCGTTACCGACTGGGACCTCAATGGAAATATCCGCCAGGTCGACTTCTTCAATAAAAACCATCAGAAAGTACAGACAGCCCAGGTAAGATGGCTCAACAACCAGCCACTCTCACTTAAATACAACCAATCCAGACAGGCCACTTCCTGGAACTACGTAGAAGGAAATGCCGACTGGAAAAATATTAAACAGGCAGAAGACAACGATACTACCATCTATTTTACCACCTCTCAATATGAATGGGATTTCTCCCGCAACCCCATGAGAGACCTCGCCAATCAGCTGCTGCTGACGGATTCCTTACCACAATGCCATCCGGAAGCACCATTGCCTGATCTCTGCAACCTGATGCTGCATATCAGCCGCAATAACCCGTCGCTGGTAAGGCTGAAGGAAAACCAGCAGACAACTGCCGGTAAAAGCATTTCTAGTTTTAACAGAACAACTACCGTACAATATATTTACGCCTACAACAGCAATGGCTATCCTAAAAGTGCGCAGGTATTTGTCAATACGGAGGGTTATACCCACCTGAAATCCCAGCAGCAAACCATGGTTGACTATCAGTACGAATAGCCGGAGATTTGCCATAATGCCTGCTGATTTCAGGAACAATTACCCGATTTTTTCGTAACTTATCATGAATGCAAATCAGTAAGCACCTTAGGAATATGCCGGTAACTCTGGCGCTGATCGCCGTAAATACCATCGTGTTTTTGGTGATAGCTGTCAGCCGGTATGATTTTTTATCGGGTAATGCGGATGACCTGCTTCACAGCGGCGCTAATTACTGGCCGCTGACAGTAGATCAGCAACAATACTGGCGCATCTTTACCAGCATGTTCCTGCATGCCGGATTATGGCATCTTATCACCAACATGATGGGATTGTTTATAGCCGGCCTGTTCCTGGAACCGGTAGTAAGAGGCCCCCGCCTATGCATTATCTACTTTGCCACCGGATTATTCGCCGACTATGCGAGCATCTGGTTTCACAGGGATGCGGTGGCCGTAGGTGCCTCCGGTGCTATATTTGGCGTATATGGGGCCTTCCTGGCACTATTAACCACGTCTTTATTCAAAACAACGGCACGCATTCCATTCCTGGTGTTTATCGGATTATTTGCAGGACTTAATATCATTGCTGCTTTTTTTGTAGGAGAGATAGATAATGTTGCCCATATATCAGGCTTTATCAGCGGGATCATCTGCGGATATCTGCTATATCCTACCTTATCTGAATCCGACGGAAACAGATTGCCCGGATAATCATCTAACCATATCATAACTACTATTACTTACTTTTGCAGATCAGAAATTTTAAAAAGTATATGTACAAAAACCTGATTTATCTGATAGCCGTTGCCTGTGTACTCGCAAGCTGCGGCCAGCGTAAAACGAAAGAACCTGCCGCCGATTCTACGGGTATTGTATTTGCAGATGTACCCGCCACTTCTGAAGAACCAATCGATACTGTTGAACTGGCCAACAAAACATTCTTAGTTTATACCATCGATTCTGCTGTATTTGAAAAATTCAAAGCACAACCTATCGACACCAGTGAAGCACTTGCATTGAGTCGCGACACCAGCGTTAAACGCATGGGAAGCAGCCTGCAGTTCAGATTAGACAATGGCAAAACATTAACACTGACAGATAACGACAGCGAAAATGACACCACAGAAAATGCATTCGCACATTATCTCTATGTAAGTAATTTTCCTGCAATACATCGTAAAGGCGTCATCGTTTACTATTACGAATCACAGGACTATCTGCTGGTAGATACCCGCAATGGCGACACCTTACACATCTGGGCCGAGCCTATCTTCTCTCCGGACAAAAAACACCTGCTCTGTGCTTCCATGGACCTTGTGGCAGCCTTTATGCCAAACGGTTTTCAATGGTATGATATCGACAAAGACAGCATTGTTTACAAAGGAGAAGCCAACCTGGAAAAGTGGGGACCAACAGAAACCAAATGGGTAGATCCCAAAACAATTCTCTGCCAGTACATTACCATAGATGAAGAAGGAAATACGCAATCTTCCTATGTAAAAATGGTAATGCAGTAACCAGTTTGTAGCATGACTTTTTTTTGTAACTTAATTGAAGCATTCATCTTTAATCCCGTCACATGAAAAAGTTATTCCTTCTACTGCTCATTATCATTTCAGCCGGGCAATTTGCAGCAGCACAGCAAAACCCGACCATGAATATCGAGGGAACGGCGTCTTCCATTATCGGCAAACTCGATAAATCCATACAGCTGAATGAAGTACAAAAGCCGAAATTGTTAACGGTCGTTACCAATTATCTGCAACAAAAAAGTAATCTTCAATCGCTGCAGGTCACCAATGAAAAAGCGTACAAGACAAAAATAAACAGTATGCAGAATGGCTTGCATACCAGGCTGAAAACCATACTATCTGATACGCAGTATGCCTCGTTTCTTGACCTGAAACCTAAGGCGCCAGACGCCACAAATGTACTTACGCAACTTTACTATTAGAATTGGGCATAAATGCCTATTTTGTATGATAATCAAACCTTCACCTTTAGTGTGAAGGTTTTTTTTATCAGTGAACAATCCATCATTATGAAATCGCTCAAAGAAAACCTCCGTCTGTTATTGCCGGCGGCTATGCTGCTGCCTGCCATTGCATCCAGCGCGCAGCAAGTGCCCGATTCTGCTGCTTTTGCACAGGCAGTGAAATCCATAGCACCCGTAACCTTACCCCAAAGCGGAACAGGAAAAATTATTATTCCTGCCGCCCCTGCGGGTTATCAGCTGCTGCTGAAAGGCAGCGACAGAAACCCGGTGATTGATAGTCTGGGCAAGATTACCACACCGCTGAATGATGCTGTTGTCAGTTTGTACTTTGTGCTGCGCAGAACACAAGATGGCGCAGAAATGGACGCACCGCAGCAACTTACCGTACCTGGAAAATATGGTAAACAGGAAGCTGATCAGCCTACAGTAATACCTGCATTGCGCGAATGGCACAGCCAGACAGGAACCTACGCTTTAAGCGGAACTACCAACATCGTAATAGATCCTGCGTTTGCAAAAGAATTAAGTGCAGGCGCCAACATCTTCCTGGAGGATCTTCAAACGATTACCCATAGCCACACTCATAAAATAATTCTTGGTAAACCTGCTAAGGGTGATATATACCTGACATTAAATACTATTGATAAAAGTCTGGGCAAAGAAGGATATATGATGCAGATAGATGACCAGATCACTATCAACGCACTCCATCAGCAGGGCGCTTTCTGGGCTACGCGTACTATTCTGCAGTTACTGGAACAGGATATAACCCACAGGAATATACGAAAAGGAATCACCCGTGACTATCCGAAATATGCTATCAGAAGTTTTGTACTCGACGACGGCAGAAAGCTGTTTACGCTGGATTTCGTCAGACATTACGTAAAATTCATGGCCTACTACAAGATGAATGATTTCCATATTCATCTGAACGATAACGGCTTCGTGAAATTCTTTGGCGATAACTGGGACAGCACCTATTCCGCATTCCGCCTGGAAAACAAGACTTATCCCGGACTTACCGCTAAAGATGGCTTTTATACAAAGCAGCAATTTATTGATCTGCAGTCGCTCGCAGACAGTCTTTCCGTAACAATCATTCCTGAAATTGATGTTCCTGCGCATTCACTGGCATTCAGCAAAGCAAATCCTGCAGTTGCAAGTACTAAATACGGCCGGGATCACCTGAACCTGGACCCTGTTTCCTGGGAAATGGTAGATAATGTATTTAAAGAATACCTGGAAGGCCCTAATCCGGTCTTTAAAGGCGCTGAAGTACATATCGGCACTGATGAGTATGCAAAAGAGGAATCAGAGAAATTCAGGGCATTTACTGATCATCTGATAAAGTTTGTAGAAGGTTATGGCAAGAAAGTAAGGATGTGGGGATCGCTGACACATGCGCAGGGAAAAACACCTGTCAAATCAGAAGGCGTAACCATGAATGCCTGGTACAACGGTTATGCAGAACCAAGAGAGATGATCCGCCAGGGATATGATCTTATCAGCACACCAGATGGCTGGTTATATATCGTACCAGCTGCCGGTTACTATTACGATTACCTGGACATCAAAAAAATCTACGAAAAATGGGAGCCAAATATGATCGGTAATGTCACTTTCCCATATGGACACCCTAAAATCAAAGGCGGCGCCTTTGCGGAATGGAACGACCATTGTGGCAATGGTATCACCCAGGAAGATGTGCATGACCGCGTATTTCCGGCAATGCAGGTGCTTGCAGAAAAAATGTGGACCGGCCATACCACTATCAGCAACTATGACAAATATGAACAATTAAGCAAGTTGATAGGTGAAGGTCCGGGACTTAACATGAGAGGAAAATACACTGGTAAGGATTCCTTATTACTATCATACAATTTCGAAAAAGGAAAAGCTACTGACATCAGCGGCAACAACAGGAACGCTATCAAAAGCAGCAATGCAAAAATTGGCAGCACGCTGAAGCTCAATGGTGGCAATAGCTACATCAGCACGCCTTTAGCTACTATCGGATATGATTACACGGTAAGTTTTGATATCAATCCGGCAGAAAACAATGCGGAAAATGCAGTCATCTTCTCCGGCCCTGTCAGTGTGGTGAAGTTAAAACAAGGATCTTCCGGTAAACTGGGATTTTCAAGAGAAGGCTATAACTATTTCTTCGACTATGTGGTACCTGCCAATACCTGGACGCATATCGAAATATCTGGCAATAACAAAGGCACGGCACTCTTCGTAAATGGCAAGCTGGTACAGCGTTTACAAGACGAGAAAATTACTTTCCCGAATACAAAAGACAAGAATGCAAAAGTGCAGACGCTTGTTTTTCCTTTGCAGCTGATTGGCGCCACCGCCAACGCTTTTAATGGTGAAATTGATAATCTGAAAGTCTATAATTACGCAAAATAATGCTGACAGCTGTCGTCCTGTAAATCAGGATGACAGCTGTTTTTTATCATAGGCCGCAGCAAAAACCTTAAAGTCTTTATTCACTTTTACCGCGTAGGATTTCACATAATCATAGAGCTGCGGTTTCCATGTTTTAGCTGTTTTGGCAAAGGCGATCAATTCATCTGCAATCGCAGATCCCTGACGGCCTCCCGACCGCAGGCAATCCCACGCACAGATTTGCCCCATCGACGTAGATATTTCTTTCAGGGCAGGTATATTCCCATTAAATAACTGAAAATCCAATTTATCTGCCGAAGGCTGTAACGACTTTAATATATAATGTTTGCCCATCACTTCCACACTGCGTAACAAGGCCGGTGAAGCTGCCTGTATACGCTTCTGTACTTCTGTCACTCTGTCTGCTTCATTCTTCCACTTTGGCTGAGGAAAGTCGTGATACTGAAGGATACAGGAAGGCAATGCCTCTTTCAGATCGAGCAGGTAATAAACATCTTTGTATGTGACTAAGATGATGTAGCGGTAACCACCAAGACTACCGGTGCCGGCTATACGATAAGCAATATCCTTAATCACCATTTTACTCAGTCGCGGTTCATCTTCCATGTAATGCTGCAGCGCTGTTTTCAGGTCGTGTTTCTCTTCTGGCGGCGCTTTGAGGGTTTTAACACCGTCGATGATCAGTTTCGGTTTTTTATCCTTGAAGTACATCCGCTTGCTCATAAAAACATCGTGGCTCCTGTTTTTGACAGTATCCAGGAATTGTTTGATAGTGCCTGTGGCTGCCTGCTTCTCCAACGACCTGATATAACCGGCGCTTAATGTTGCCATATAGGCATCCATGAAAATATTGAACAGCTCCTTAGCACCGGCGGTATTAATTCCCAGCACATCCGATGCCACGAGGCCACTGCATAGCAGTCGCGCAGGGTCTACGAGGCAAGGCGCCAGTATAGATTCGTCAAAATCATTGATATCGAAATAAGGAATGTGATTATCGGCCTTGTAACTTCCGAAGTTTTCGAGGTGCATATCTCCGCAAATCCAGGCCATCGGGGATTTTAACAAACTACTTTCAGCCGGAAGGTCCTCATAAAACAGGTGACAGGAGCCTCTGAAAAAACGAAAAGGGTTCTGTCTCATTGCCGCATACTTCAACTGCAACATTTCCGGTATACGTCCTTTGTTGAAGTCAACTATGCGGGATACAACGTTTTCCATAAGAAGGTAAATTTATATAGCGCTTCCGCGCTATTTAAATTTACCAAATATTCAAGATATATCAGATGATGATTTGCCGGTCGCGGGCAATTACTTTCCAGGTGGCTACCACCTCCTGCTGTTCGGCTACATAGGCCTTTTCATATAATGCCACTGTAGGACAAACATGCAACGGCACGCCGTAACACACCGTCCCCACCGGATATTGGCTACTGTCGTTCACCTTCAGTACCAGATGTTCCTCGCTTTGTGAAACGATCGTAGCATCCGGGATATTGAGGTATTGCACACGGGGCTGCGGACTTTCTGCGGCAACGGATTTATGTCCGAGGTCAAGACAGATAAGCTGCTGATCAATAACAGAAATCACCCTGCTTAATACGAGGGCGGCATATTTAAAATGTTGCTCAGGTAGATTTCTGGCGTAGCCAAAATCCCAGAATACGAAGGTTCCCGGACTACATTCTATTGTATGTCGCTGTGCATGGATGGGGAATGTGGGAGATCCGCCGGCAACAACAATTGGAGCGGGGAGTCCGCTTATAACCGTATCCACTACCATCTGATGAACAGGCTCGTAGGCTTCGTTGCAACGTTCGGTACGTGTAGCCATGTCCGTATCGTGGATATGCCCATCGTAGGCATGCAGGCCAATGGTGTTGATACCCGGCAGCTGCTGCAGTTGCTGGTACAATACCAGTGCGGCTTTACCGGGTTTGATACCCGTACGGTTCATACCTACATTAAGATCTACATATACCTTAAGCTTTTTGCCGATGGCAGCAAAAGCGTCACTGATTTTCGTAGCGGCGTCCATGTTATCCACCAGGCAACTAAACATGGTATCCGGATATTTCTGTACCAGCTCCAGCAGCCTGATTACTTTAGGTCCCACCGGCTGATAGGCCAGTAATACATCCGGCGCCTTCGCCAGTGCGCACATTTCTGCTTCTGCGATGGTAGCGCATTTGAATTTTTCAATTCCGGCGGCTATCATCAGTGCCACCACTTCTGTGATTTTATTTGTTTTGACGTGAGGACGCAGGCGCTTCACATCATCGATCATTGTTTTAAGCAGATTTATATTCTCTATAATTCTCTCTTTATAGATAATTAATGCAGGAGAATCTACCTGATCTACATTCTTTAATTCAAACCATTCCATCATATAAAATTTAAGCAGGAATCCTTACAACTAAACAAACAGGCTTAATAATAATGCCCCTAACAGTCCGGTAACCGAAACGATCGTTTCCATTACAGACCATGTTTTGATCGTATCTTTCACTGTCAAGTTAAAGTATTCTTTAAACATCCAGAAACCGGCATCGTTAATATGTGAAAACATCAGGCTGCCTGCGCCGGTAGCCAGCACCATCAGATTCGGATTTACGCCGGAAGGCCCTACTAATGGCGCAACAATCGCGGCGGTTGTCAAACCCGCTACAGTAGCAGACCCTATACATATTCTTATAATGGCTGCGATACCCCATGCGAGCACCAGCGGGTGCAGGTGCTGTTCTATCAGCGCTGCCGTGATATAATCGCTGACCTTACTATCGTTTAATAACTGCGTCAGTGCGCCGGAACCACCGATGATCAGGATAATAACCGCCACATCTTTTACCGCCTCATCCATGATACCCATTACTTTTTTCATAGGTACTTTTCTTCTGAGACCCAGCAGGTAAATCCCATTCAGCACCGCCAGCAACATCACGATCAGCGGATCACCCAGCCAGGTAGCAATTTCAAATCCCAGCGATCCTTCTTTGACCCATAGCTTTGCCAGGGCCGTGAGCGCCAGTAATAATACAGGCAGCATCGCAGCAAACAGACTTGGAACCATACCCGGAATTTCATTTTCAGGCAGTTCTTTGGCCGCAAACAGTTTGGAAGGAGTATTCCTATATCCTTTCAGAAACCGGCTAAAAACAGGGCCCGCCAGCACGATAGCGGGAATTGCCAGCATCATACCATAGAGCAACGTCATACCCATGCTAGCATGAAAATAAGAGACGAGGGCCGTAGGAGAAGGATGAGGAGGAAGATAGCCGTGCGTTACAGACAGCGAAGCCAGCATTGGAATACCAAGATATACTGCAGGTAAGCCTGTTCTGGCAGCCACCGTAAAAATCAACGGCACCATTAATACAAAACCGATATTATAGAACAACGGAATACCAACAATAAAACCGGTGATCATCAGCGACCACTGTACATATTTTGGACCCAGCAATTGCATGAGTCCACCGGCAATCCGTTGTGCCGCTCCACTCTCTGCCACCAGTTTTCCCAGCATAGCACCAAATACAATGACCACTATCAGTGAACCCAGGGTTTTACCAATACCGGTTTGTATAGACTGGGTAATAGCAGAGATATTCATATGCAGCGCCAACCCCATCAGGATAGACACGATCAGGAATGAAAGAAAGGTATTCAGTTTACACCAGGTAACCAGAACGACTAACAGTAAAATGGCAGCGATTACAATGAGGATGGGCATATCTGCTCGTTTTTTGGTAACGGACAAGATATAAAAAAGAAATCCGAAAATGCAATCTGCTATTCGTAGCGCAGTGCGATAATAGGGTCCAGTTTGGACGCCTTAATAGCAGGGTATATGCCCGAGATTAGTCCTACGACAGCGCAAATACTTACACCGATCATAATCCATAGCCACGGTATGATAAAAGGAGAGCTGAATATAACAGAAACGATATTACCCAATAGCATACCGGCAATCACACCGATGACGCCTCCCATCAGACTGATGACAATGGCCTCATAGAGGAATTGCATACGTACGACTTTGCTCGTGGCGCCGAGCGCTTTGGTAACACCGATTTCGCGGGTACGTTCCGCAACGGAAACCAGCATGATATTCATGAGGCCAATAGCAGAACCGAAGAGGGTAATGAAGGCAATGACGATGGCGAAGAGGTTCACTTTACTTAACATGGAGAACAGCATTTCTGCAATGCTGTCGCTTTTGCTGATAACGAAATTATCTTCTTCGTTGAGCCCCAGTCCGCGGATAATCCGAAATACCCCGATGGCTTCTCCCTGGGCGGGTTCCATCTGGGTAATATTTTTTACAGCGATACCTATCTGGTAAGATGCAGACGGGCGATTAAATATTCTTCGTGTATTGTTGACCGAAGTGATGACCACATTATCGGCACTCATCAGGTTACTGCTTCCTTTGGAGGCCAGTACACCAATGACACGATAACGTACGTCTCCCACCCTGATGGTATTATTGATAATATTCTTCATTTTTTTGCCGAAGAGTTTTTCGGCAACATCTTTACCAAGGATAGCCACGTTGCGGCCGGATTCTACGTCAAGACTGTTTAAATTACGGCCTTCTGATACGGTATAATTGGAAATGGCGAGATAATTTTCATCACCACCTATAACGGTTACGTTAGGGTTGGTTTTCTTGTCGTCTTTATAAACGGTGGCGCTACCAGTAGCGCGGAAATTGATGGACACATCTGCCGGGAAATGATATCTGTCTTTGAAGGCGAGGGCATCCTGGTAGGAGATAATTTTATTACTGTTGGACTTCTTTACCTTCTTCTGGTTTTTATTTCCTTTGGAGGCCGTCTCATTGCCGTCGCCCATTCTTACCTGTATGTCCCTGTTTCTGATGGAAAAGCTATTCGCCCCCATCATTGCGAAGCTGCTGTAAATACTGGTTTTAATACTATCGATAGCCGTGAGGATACCAACAAGTACCATGATACCCAGCGCGATAATAGAAACGGTGAGACCGGTTCGGAGTTTATTTCCGCTTACAGAACGATATGCCAGTTGAAAGATATCTCGGGATTGCATAATTACGGGTTAATAGTAAAGTTAATATAATAATACATGCAAACCGATCTTATTTGGGATGAGTGGTTGGCCGGAAAACAAAAAGGGCCTGCAGCTGAGTGCAGGCCCTTTTAAATAATATCTGATCTCGTGATTACAGGCAACCTATCAGGAGGCTTGGGCAGATACCCAGTGCCAGTACGAGGATAATTGTCAGGATCAGGGCAGCTTTGAAACCACCGGAAACTGGTTCTACTTCAGGTTCGCCCTGTTTGAAGTACATGGCGATGATCACGCGGAAGTAGTAGTATACGCTGATAGCGGCGCAGAGCACAGCCAGGATAACCAGCCAGAGGAGGTGACCTTGCTGAATGGCAGCTGCGAGTACGAAGTATTTAGCGAAGAAGCCGGCAGTTACCGGGATACCTGCCAGTGACAGCAGACAAACGGTTACGGTCAGGGCCATCAGTGGCTCTTTACGCGCCAGGCCATTGAAGCCTTCGAAAGTATAATCTTTCTTCATGCGCATCAGTACGGCGAATACGCCAATAGTAGCAACACTGTATGCTGCTGCATAAAGAATGATACCCTGAGCAGCCATCTGGTTGTTAGCGATTACTGCAAACAGCATGAAACCTGCCTGCGCGATACTGGAGTAAGCCAGCATACGCTTCACACTCTGCTGGAATACAGCGGTAAAGTTACCTATTACCAGTGTCAGGGCGGTGATGATTGACAGGATCAGCATCCAGTGCTGGCTGATAGCGCCACCTTCGAATGCTGTATGGAACAGGCGTACAAAGGCAACAAAACCACCCGCTTTTACTACGGTAGCCATGAAAGAAGTAAACACGGTTGGTGAACCGTCGTATACATCAGGTGTCCAGAAGTGGAAAGGAGCGGCAGATACTTTGAAAGACAGTGCAAAAGCAACCAGGATGATACCGCATAAAGACAGTGGGTTGATTTCCGCAGTGCCCAGGCCCAATGCATTGATATCAAAGGTACCGGCAGCACCGTAGATCAGCGCAATACCCATCAGCAGTACACCCGTAGTGAATGAACCGGTAAGGAGGTACTTCAGGGACGCCTCATTGCCTTTTAAGCTTTTCTTATCGGCACCCGCCAGGATATACTGTGGGATAGACATGATCTCGATAGCCAGGAACAACATCAGCAGATTGCTGAAGCTGGAAGCCAGGATAATACCGGAGAGTATAAAGAATATCAGGGCGAAATAATCAGCCACATGTTCTCCTACTTTCTCAAACTCACTACCCGACAACAGGAAGTACAACAAGGTAGCACCCAAAGCCACAGCATTGAAAATCACGCTGAATTTGGATACTTCTATCATACCATACAGGATATAACCACCCAGTTGCACTGTAGGTAACAGTGCCAGGTCAGCAATAAGACATATGATAACGGCCGCGATGGCAAAAAATTTAATATGCTGCTTATTGCGTACAAATAAACCGACAAACATCAGAACAACGCCCGATAAAGCAGTAGAAATTAGTGCGTTCATATTTTTGCGTTACAAAACCCCGATTAAAATTTAAGAACTAACTCTGTTGTGCTGCTCACCAGGTCCAGGATTGGTTTTGGATAAACACCCAGTACCAGGATGATGGCAACAACCAGGCTTAAAGCCAGGGTCTCTCCAGGCTGTAAGTCGGTAGTCGTTTCCGTTAATGCATTTCCATTGCCGAATATTACCTTCTGGATCATATTCAGTGTATAAACTGCCGCCAGGATGATACCCAGACCTGCAATTGCCATGAACCAGTGGTTATATTGGAAAAGGCCGCTGAACATCAGGAATTCACCCACAAAACCGTTGGTCAGTGGTAAACCGATGTTAGCCAGACTTATTATTACAAGGAATGTAGCCATACGAGGCGCTTTCTGAGCAATACCGCCCAGTTCGTCCAGGTTTTTCACTTTCAGTCGGTTCTGGATAATTTCAACGATTATCCACATACCGATGATATTGATACCGTGGTTGAACATCTGTAACAGCACACCCTGCATGCCCTGCTCTGTTCTGGAGAAGATAGCAGCGCACATCAGGCCGATGTGGGCGATGGAAGAGTAAGCGATCAGGCGTTTGAAGTCGCTCTGTACCATCGCGATGCAGGATGCATAAACGATACCGATGATAGAGAGAACGATGGCAACATCTGACCACATTCTTGCTCCTTCAGGCAGTACCGGCACCAGCCAGCGGATGATACCGAACAAACCCATTTTTACCATGACACCGGAAAGGATCATCGTAACCGGAGTCGGAGACTGTTCGTAAGTATCCGGCTGCCAGGTATGGAAAGGAAAAATTGGCATTTTGATGGCAAAAGCCACAAAAAACAGCCAGAAGAGCCAGTTTTGCTGATCAGCGCTCAGGTGTAAAGCAGTGAATGATTCCCAGCTGAAGCTATGATCAGGGCTCTGTGCATACAGGTAGATAATACCTACCAGCATCAACAGGGAGCCAAGGAAAGTATAAACAAAGAACTTAAAGGTAACGGCGATACGCTTTTCACCACCCCACATAGAGCAGAGGAAGTAAACAGGGATTAACGCCAGTTCCCAGAATATGTAAAACAACAGGGCATCGTAAGCGGTGAATACACCGGTTAAACCAGCCTGAGATAATAACATTAAACCGTAAAAACTGCTGGACCTTTCGGTGTCGCGGTTCCAGATGGTAATGTAAACAAGCAGAAAGGCAATCGCTGTAAGTAAACAGAGCATCATGCCCATTCCATCTAACCCTACTTTGAATTGACTTCCCAGCTGGGGAATCCAGTTAGCAACAAAGCTCAAACTTTGAGGTGCTGTACGGAAACTGCACCATGCACCAACTGCTGTAGCCAGTGTTGCCAGAGATGCTACCATCGCCAGCACTTTCGGCCCGGATCCCTTCAGGCCAAATGCGATAAGGCCCGCTATGAAAGGAATCAATATTAATAAAACTGTCAACATAATTTATCTGCGCTTGTAACTTCTGCTATTGGTTTATAATAAGAATCCGATCACAAATAATACGATCATACCGATGACCATGGCAAAGATGTAGAATCCAACGTTACCGGTCTGGATAAGACGGATCTGCTGACTTCCCCATTTAACACCGCGGCCAACACCATTTACCAGCCTGTCAATTCCGGACTTTTCAATTGTATCACGGAAGAAACGGGCGAGTTCGTATAATGGACGTACGATAACGGCATCATATATTTCATCAACATACCATTTGTTCTCCAATACTTTTGCAAAACCAGTGTTCTCTGCATCGGTATACTGGTAGCCACTGAATTTCTTCACCGCTACTACAATCATAATGATCACCAGCACAGAACTGATTCCCATCAGCATCCATTCAGTACCTGCACCCAGGTGGTGTGCTACTGCAAAAGGAGCAGACGGAGCGAAGATTGGTTCCAGGTATTCAGCCAGGAAATTTGGTGCATGGAATACTTCCGGCATACCAACATAACCACTGAATACAGAGAAAAATGCCAGAATAACCAATGGAATAGTCATTGCAGCAGGACTTTCATGCAGATGATGCTCCTGTTCGTGTGTACCACGGAATTCGCCGAGGAATGTCATAGCATACAAACGGAACATATAGAAGGCAGTCATCAGTGCACCAAATAAACCTAATACATAATAGCTGATGTTCACACCAAATGCACTGGCCAGGATTTCATCCTTGGAGAAGAAACCGGACAAACCAGGCACACCGGCGATAGCCAGACAGCCAATTAAGAAGGTAATATGCGTTGTAGGCATGTATTTTTTCAGTCCGCCCATTTTACGAATATCCTGTTCGCCACCCATCGCATGGATAACAGAACCGGAACCGAGGAACAGCATCGCTTTAAAGAAAGCGTGTGTCATTACATGGAAAACTGCTGCACCGTAAGCGCCAACGCCCAGTGCAAGGAACATATAACCCAGCTGGCTCACCGTAGAGTAAGCCAATACTTTCTTGATATCATTTTGTTTGAGCGCGATAGAAGCAGCAAATACAGCGGTAACAACACCGATGATAGCAACGATCGACTGTACACAAGGCGCAAGTGTATATATGATATTGCTACGTGCAATCATATAGATACCCGCAGTAACCATGGTAGCAGCGTGGATCAGGGCAGATACTGGAGTAGGACCCGCCATCGCATCAGGTAACCAGGTATACAGCGGAATCTGCGCTGATTTACCGGTAGCACCAATAAAGAGGAAAGCTGCAATAGCAATCAGCACCGGAGAATTCATACCCAGTGGAGCTGCTTTTGCAAAAACTTCAGGGAAAGTAACCGTACCAAATTGTGTAATGATGAAGAAGATACCCAGCAGGAATCCGAGGTCACCAATACGGTTCATGATAAAGGCTTTCTTCGCAGCATTGTTATAGCTGGTATTTTTAAACCAGAAACCGATGAGGAGGTAAGAGCAAAGACCTACACCTTCCCATCCGATAAACATCATCACGTAGTTTGCACCAAGTACAAGAATAAGCATGGAGAATACGAAGAGGTTGAGATACGCGAAGTACCTGGCAAAACCTTCATTACTTTCATCATGCATGTAAGCGGTAGAGTAGATATGAATCAATGTACCTACGCCCGTAATTATCAGGAGGAATAAAGCGCTCAGCTGATCTACCTGGAAGGCAAACGGGATGTTAAGTGATCCAACTGAGATGAAATCAAACAGGGTTACTGTTTGCGGGGTGAATCCCGGTGCTTTCACCTGGAAAAATATTAATAAGCTCACCACAAAGGCAGCCAACACCGTACTGCTTCCAACAAACCCTACGAGGGACTTGGATAAAAACCTGCGTCCCAATCCATTCACCAGGAAACCTAATAATGGTAAAAATGGTACCAGCCAAACTAGATTAATCATTTATCAATTCTATTTACGACGTCGAAACAATTAATAATTATGAAGGATGAGAATTATTAATTTTTCAGCCTGTTAAGAATGTTAATATCTACCGAGTGTGTATTTCTGTAGACCATGGTGATGACAGCCAGACCTACGGCTACTTCCGCAGCAGCTACCACCATAATAAAGAATACGAACAGCTGCGCTGATCCGGCATCTACCCTTCCGGCATCTGCCCACATTTTAGAAAATGCTACCAGCAGCAGGTTTACCGCATTTAACATCAGCTCTATGCACATAAAGATGATGATGGCATTTCTGCGCATCAGTACTCCCATCACACCAATGCAAAACAGGGCGATACTCAGGAATATGTAATATTGAACAGGCATAAAAATGAATTACGAGTTACGAATTATGCTGA
This sequence comes from Chitinophaga sp. Cy-1792, assembly GCF_011752935.1. Classification (NCBI taxonomy): domain Bacteria; kingdom Pseudomonadati; phylum Bacteroidota; class Chitinophagia; order Chitinophagales; family Chitinophagaceae; genus Chitinophaga; species Chitinophaga sp. Cy-1792. Next base: position 1,638,381 of record NZ_VWWO01000001.1, on the reverse strand, counting down.
CCTGTAAGCGATCAGTCTTTTTTACCAATTACTACAGCACCTACCATTGCACTCAGAAACAGGATACTGCTCACTTCAAAAGGAATAACATACTGGGTAAACAACAGTTTACCGAGGTTATGGATTAATCCTACTTCTGAAGCATTGTCAGTTAATGCAGGCATGCTTGCATCACGCAATGCCGCTACCAGTACTACCAGTAATGCACCGCCACTGATGGCGCCCGCATATTTCAGCCAGTTCCGTTTCTGTGGTTCTACTTCCGCGTTCAGGTTCATCAGCATCATTACATAAAGGAACAATACCATGATGGCTCCCGCATAAACGATGATATGCACAACTGCCAGAAACTGAGCATTGAGCAGAATATAATGACCCGCGATTGCGAAGAACGTAATGATCAGACACAATACACTGGATACCGGATTTTTACTCAATACCACGCCCAGAGCTGATACCAGCGCTACGAACGACAGCACCATGAAAATTATTTGTTGGATACTCATTCCCATCTCTGCTATGTTTGACTATTGTATTTTTAGCTTAAATGCCGCTTGTTAATGAAATTATTTACCAGTCTTAGGATTTGGGATCAGCAGATCCTCTTTTCCATAGATAAATGTTGTACGCTGGTAAGCGCTTGGAGGAAATGTTTCTGACATATACACCGCATCTTTCGGGCAAGCCTCTTCACAGAATCCACAGAAAATGCAACGCAGCATGTTAATCTCATAACGGGCAGCGTATTTCTCTTCACGGTACAGATTTTCTTCTCCCGGCTTTCTTTCTGCTGCTTCCATGGTGATAGCTTCAGCAGGGCAGGCAACAGCGCAGAGACCACAGGCAGTACATCTTTCACGTCCTTCCTCATCTCTGTTCAATACGTGTAATCCACGGAAAACCGGGCTGAATTCACGTCTTTTTTCAGGGAAAGGGATGGTAGCCTTACGTTTGAAAAGGTGCTTCATGGTAATACCCATACCCCTTGCAATGGCAGGGAGGTACAGCTTTTCCACGAACGACATCGGCCTGCGATCAACCGGTTTTGCCCTATTAGTTAAACTTTGCATAATCAATGCTTATTTTGGACCTGCCACTGTTACATGGCAGGTATGATTCTCAATTAACGATGTAAGTATAATACTGTTGCTCCTGTTGCCAGCATGTTGAACAATGCCAGCGGAATCAATACTCTCCAGCCCAGACGCATCAGCTGATCATATCTGAAACGTGGTAACGTCCAGCGTACCCACATAAAGAAGAAGATGAAGAGCAGCACTTTGATAAACAGCGCAAAGAATCCGAGGATGGTCAGCAGGTTAGGCGAAACACCCAGGCTATCCATTCCAGGGAAAGCATAGCCACCAAAGTACATGGTAGCCATCAGCGCAGAGCTGATAAACATATTGATATACTCAGCAAACAGGAAGAAACCCAGCTTCATGGAGGAATACTCCAGGTGATAACCACCGTTCAGCTCATTCTCCGCTTCCGGAAGATCGAAAGGAGCACGGTTACATTCTGCAAAAGCACAAATCAGGAAGATCAGAAAACCTAGTGGCTGATACCATACGTTCCACATGCCATGACGCTGTTGTTCAACGATTTCTTTCAGACTGAGTGTACCTGTCCACATTAAGAGGGCAATCAAGGCCAGTCCCATCGGCAGCTCATAGGAGATGATCTGGGAAGCAGCACGTACAGATGCCAGCAGGGAATATTTATTATTGGATGCCCAGCCACCGATCATGATACCATAAACACCCATACCTACTACGGCAAAGATGAAGAGGATACCGATGTTTACGTCTGCCACCTGCAAGGAAACCTCGCGGCCGGCAATGGTCAGGGTATCGCCCCATGGAATAACGGCGCTGGTCATACAAGCCACCACCATAGCAATGGATGGGCCGAGGATGAAGAGGAATTTGTTGGAGTTGGTAGGAATGATTTCTTCTTTGAAGAACAGTTTACCACCATCTGCCAGCGGCTGGAATAAACCCATAAAACCTGCACGGTTAGGACCAAAACGATCCTGGATCCAGGCCGCAACCTTTCTTTCACCCCAGGTAGAATACATCGCTACTACCAGTGAGAGCATCAATACCGCTGCTATCAGCGCTATTTTCTCCAGAATAAAAAACCAGTCTATGCTTAATAACGTCATTACCAAATACTATTACGAATTACGAATTGCGAGTTACGATTATTTCTTATCAAAATCGTCCGAATGAGCTGGCCCGTCGATTTTTGACAAATCAATATTCGGCCTGTTTACCTGGCTGGTACTGTGGATATCGAACAGCAGTTTAGGCTGACGTCCGTCCAGTACTTCTACCAGTGGATCTTTCGGTTTTACAGTATTTACATAATGGCCCTGGCTGATAACGCTATGGCGGTCGATTTGACGAGGCCCTTCAATAGTCCAGTCTTTCACCTCTTTCTTGTCGAAGCGGCAGGTATCACAGATCCACTCTTCTACTTCACCAAATTGATCTTTACGTGCAGTTACACGGAAGATTTCATCACCACGCATCCAGAGAACGGTTTTACCGCAGCATTTAGGATTGTCGCAATGACGGTGAGCATTTACCGGTTTCAGGAACCATACACGGTTTTTGAAACGGGCCGTTTTATCGGTGAGAGCACCTACCGGACAAACATCAATCACGTTACCGATGAAGTCGTTGTCCAGGTTTTGTTGAATATATGTACTGATCTGGGAGTGGTCGCCTCTGTCGAGTATACCGTGTTCACGTTTTTCTGTCAGCTGGTCAGCTGTGAATACGCAACGGTAGCAGAGGATACAACGGGTCATATGCAACTGGATATGCTCACCGAGATCAATTTTTTCGAATGTTCTGCGTTTGAATTCGTAGCGGGTAGATTCAGCACCGTGCTCATAGCTCAGGTCCTGAAGGTCGCACTCACCTGCCTGATCACAAACAGGACAGTCGAGCGGATGGTTTATCAGCAGGAATTCCACAATACCTTTACGTGCTTCCAGTACTTCAGGGGAAGTGATATTAGCTACTTCCATACCGTCCATAACAGTAGTACGGCAGCTGGCAACCAGCTTAGGCATAGGGCGAGGATCTGCTTCAGATCCTTTGGTTACTTTTACCAGGCAGGTACGGCATTTACCGCCACTTCCCTGCAGTTTGGAATAATAACACATAGCCGGTGGCACCACATCTCCTCCAATACCACGCGCTGCGTTCAATATGGTTGTACCAGGTTCGACCTCCACGGAGATGTTATCGATCTTAACCTTGAATAATTTTTTTTCCTCCGCCATTGTTTTCAGTTTGTTGCCCGCAAGCGGGCTTTTTATTTTTCTTTCTTTGCTCGCAAAGCAGCATAAGCAGCAGAGCAGCAAAGGATTAAGTTTTGTTTAATTATTATTGTTTCACCTATATTCTATAAACTACCCGGTGAATACCATCTTTAATAAGCTTAACATTAAAGTTGATCAATAGACCTAGTCTTAAATCTGTAAGCTTTAGATATGTATATAGTTGTTTATAGTGTACGTCTTCCAGTGCTTTGACAGATTTTAGCTCAATTATTATTTTATGATTGATGATTAAATCTGCTTTAAAGGCATTTGGAACAACCATTCCTTCATGTTCAATATCTATTTCAGCTTGCTCTTGTACATGATAATTCTTTTTACGTAACTCATATGCAAGTAATTGCTGATAAACAGATTCAAACAGCCCTGGACCGTATTTCTGGTGTAAATAAAAACAAAGATCTACAACCTCTTTCGAGATTTCATTTTCAGTCATGGATGAAATATTTGTGGGTTAACAGATACTGAAAATAACTATAACATAATATTCTTTGCTGCTCTGCTGCTTATGCTGCTTTGCGAGCAAAAAAACTACACAGCTGCCGGAACCGGTAATGGGTCAGCATAATGTGCTAAACCAAAGTTGCGGCGTTGTGCTTCTTCCGGATTTTTGATATGCCATTCGAACTCGTCGCGGAAATGACGGATAGCTGCTGCTACCGGCCATGCTGCGGCGTCGCCGAGCGGACAGATGGTATTACCTTCGATTTTACGCTGGATATCCCAGAGTAATTCGATGTCACTCATCTTACCTTTACCATATTCAATGTTTTTCAACACTTTCTCCATCCATCCGGTACCTTCACGGCAAGGGCTGCATTGTCCGCAGCTTTCGTGGTGGTAGAAACGGGCAAAGGTCAGGGTATTACGTACGATACACTGATCTTCGTCCATTACGATGAAACCACCGGAACCCAGCATAGAACCGGTTGCGAAACCGCCTTCTGCCAGACCTTCGTAGGTCATCATACGCTTTTCACCTTTTGCCGTATTCAGCAGCAGGTTTGCTGGCAATACCGGAACAGAAGATCCACCAGGGATACATGCTTTCAGGCGTTTGCCATTTTTGATACCACCGCAGTATTCTTCTGAGAAGATGAATTCTTCTACGGAGATGTTCATCTCAATTTCATATACCCCTGGTTTGTTGATATTACCACAGGCTGAAATGAGTTTAGTACCGGTAGATTTACCAGTACCCAGGCCAATATATGCATCAGCGCCGTAGTTAATAATAGGAACTACAGCTGCCAGTGTTTCAACGTTGTTTACTACAGTAGGGCACTGCCAGAGGCCTTTTACCGCAGGGAACGGAGGTTTGATACGCGGATTACCACGTTTACCTTCCAGCGATTCAATCAACGCAGTCTCTTCTCCACAGATATAAGCACCCGCACCGCGTTGTACATATATCTCCAGGTCGAAACCGGTTCCCTGAATATTTTTACCTAACCAGCCGTTATTTTTTGCTTCTGCAATTGCCTGCTCAAGAATATCAGGAATCCAGGCGTATTCACCACGGATATAGATATAGCAAGCATTTGCTCCCAGTGTAAAGCTGGAAATGAGTAATCCTTCGATCAGCAGGTGAGGGATAAACTCCATGAGGTAGCGGTCTTTAAAAGTACCTGGCTCAGACTCATCGGCATTGCAAACGAGGTAACGGGGAACGCCTTCAGGTTTTGCAATAAAACTCCATTTCATGCCGGTAGGGAAACCCGCGCCACCACGGCCACGCAGGCCGCTCTTCTTCACTTCTTCCAGTACAGCTTCAGGGCCCATTGATTTAAGCGCCTTTTCAGCTGCCGCATAACCGCCATTTTTCCGGTAGGTGTCGTAATACCGGATACCTTCAATATGTGCGTTTTCTAACAGTAATTTGCGTCCCATTTTCTTCCTTATAGTATGATGACATGATCTTGTTTGAAAGCGTCATCAACAGATTTGTGATGTAAAGTTGTTTGACCTTCAGGCTTTGCTAACCCCTTTTTTTGCAATACGATCACCAAGCCGGTAAAACAGAATGCCGGAAAGTATTCCGCATACAAGTGAAACAAAAGCATCGTCTATGCGCCACAATACGGTGATTAAACCCAGTAGCAGTATAATTTCTACAATACTCTTCCTCTGCCCGTATAACATTCCTGATAACCGCATAAGATTCGTTTTACAGCATTAGTTAGCCTTAGATCTGCATTCAGCAATGATCTCATCAACCTTCGCCGGTGTCAGGTGCTCACGGTAATGCTTACCCAGCTGCATCATAGGCGCATATCCACATGCACCCAGACACTCCACTGCTTTCAATGTAAACATACCATCAGCGGTAGTTTCACCTACTTCTATACCCAGCGTACTTTTGATGTAATCAATAATATTGTCAGAACCATTCACCATGCAAGGACCTGTCTGACATACTTCAAACAAATATTTCCCTACCGGTTTCAGGTTGAACATGCTGTAGAATGTTGCTACTTCATACACCTCAATTGACTTCAGTTGGAGCAATTCTGCCACATAGTCCATCGTTTCTGCACTCAACCAACCACCAAATGATTCCTGTGCCAGGTGCAGCACCGGGATCAGCGCACTTTTCTGCTTTCCTTCCGGATAGCGTGCGATGATTTCTTTTACTTTATTCAGTTTCTCTTCAGAAAATTGAACCACAGCCATTATTTTAATCAGCTTTAATCTTAGAATTATTATGCATCCAGCTCTCCTGCAATCAGGTTCAGGGAACTCATACAGATGATCGCATCACTCAACATTGCACCCTGTACCAGTTCGGCATAAGCCTGATAATAAATGAAGCATGGACGACGGAAATGCAGACGGTAAGGACTACGGCCACCATCACTGATCAGGTAGAAGCCCAGTTCTCCGTTTGCTCCCTCTACTGCATTGTATACCTCTCCTTTCGGAATATCCGTTTCACCCATCACGATCTTAAAGTGATAGATCAACGCTTCCATTTTCGTATATACATCCTGTTTAGGAGGCAGATAGAATTCAGGAACGTCAGCATGGTAAACATCTTCAGGCAGGCCTTTTATTTTCTCCATTGCCTGACGGATGATGCTCAGACTCTCCCACATTTCGGCATTACGCACCAGGTAACGATCGTAGCAATCGCCGGTAGTACCTACCGGAACATTGAAATCGAAGTCCTGGTAAGAGCTGTATGGATTCGCAACACGTACGTCATAGTCGATACCGGCAGCGCGGAGGTTAGGGCCAGTGAAACCATAGCTCATGGCACGCTGTGCATCTATACCACCCACACCGGAAGTACGATCGATGAAGATACGGTTACGGGTAAGTAAGGTTTCAAATTCTTTCAGTACCGCAGGGTATTCAGCCATAAAACGGTCCAGTTTAGCCCATGCAGCAGGAGTGAAGTTTCTTTCGAAGCCACCCACACGACCAATATTGGTAGTGAGTCGGGAGCCACAGATTTCTTCATAGATTTCGTAGATCAGCTCACGATAAGTCATCAGGTACACGAAGCCGGTGAGGGCGCCGGTATCTACCCCGATAACGGAGTTACAGATAAGGTGATCCGCAATACGCGCCAGCTCCATGATGATTACACGCATGTAATCCACTCTTTTAGGGAGTTCTATACCAAGGAGTTTTTCTACGGTCAGATGCCAGCCCATGTTGTTGATGGGGGAAGAGCAGTAGTTGAGGCGATCTGTGAGTGGAGTGATCTGGTAGTAGGGACGACGTTCAGCGATTTTTTCGAATGCACGGTGGATATAACCAACGGTAGATTCTGCGCTAACGATACGTTCACCGTCTATTTCCAGGATATTTTGAAACACGCCGTGGGTAGCAGGGTGAGTGGGACCCAGGTTCAGTGTTTGTGTTGTTTTTTCTATCGAGCCTTCCGGCAGTTTGATATGTTGTTTCTGGTCTTGCATGTCCTGGTAGTATTAAATGTTACCGCCGCGACCAAACATCTCATCGTCTTTATCGGTACGCATGGAGTCTTCGAGCGGGAATTCCTTACGCATAGGGAAATAAGTCATTTCGTCTACGTTCAGGATACGTTTCAGGTTAGGATGACCTACAAAGTCAATCCCGAAAAAGTCATATGTTTCACGCTCCATCCAGTTTGCAGAAAGAAACAGTTTGGAAGCGGTAAATACTTTTGGAGCAGCAACCGGCGCAAAGACTTTCAGTCTCACGCGGACGTTATCCTGGAAGTTATGCAGATGATATACGACTGCCAGTTCTTCATTTTTCCTTTCGGGATAATGTACAGCAGTGATATCCGTCAAAAACTGAAAACGCAACTCCTCGTCGTCAAACAGGAATTGCATTATTTTCAGGTTAAAATCTCTTTGTGCGGTGAAGGTGAGCATGCCATACGGCTCTTCAAAACCGCTGACCACATCCCCAAACTTCTCCGTGAGGCGTTGCTGTATGCGTTCGTTTGTTAAAGACATTAACAATGTTAGATTTACGTTTAACGATTTACCTGTTCTTCAGTTATTTGATACCGTAGGATTCCATCAGTTCGCGGTATTTGTCCGAATGACGGCGACGCAGACTCTCATTATGAACGAGTTCCTGAATTTTCATGAAACCGTCGATAATACCTTCTGGTCTTGGAGGGCAACCTGGTACATATACATCTACCGGAATTACCTGGTCTATCCCCTGGAGAACGGAGTAAGTATCGAAAATACCACCGCTGCAGGCACAGGCACCAACGGCCATTACCCAGCGTGGCTCAGCCATCTGCAGATAAACCTGACGTACGATAGGGCCCATTTTCTTGGAAATAGTACCCATTACCATCAGCAGGTCGCACTGACGTGGCGTAAATGCCATACGTTCTGCACCGAAACGGGCCAGATCGTAAGTGGCTGCCATGGTAGCCATAAATTCAATTCCACAGCAGGATGTAGCAAAAGGCAGTGGCCAGATAGAATTCTTACGGGCCAGGCCTATAGCCTTATCAAAACTGGTGGCATAAAATCCTTCACCTGAATATCCCTCAGGAATATCCACCACCTTCACTTTGTTATTATATTGAACCGGACGAGGCATGGTAATAATTTTAAAGATTTAAGATTAGTCTTCCCATTTCAAGGCACCTTTCTTCACGATGTAGATAAAACCACACAGGAAGAACCCAACAAACATCAAAACGGCCATAAATCCATCCCATCCCAACTCTTTAAAGTTAACAGCATAGGGATAGAAAAAGATTACTTCCACATCAAATAGCACGAAGAGAATAGCGGTAAGAAAATACTTGATGGCTACAGGCTGGCGAGCGTTTCCTTTTTGCTCGATACCACTTTCGAAGTTGATAAGTTTGTCTTCAGTTTTACGTTTTGGACCCAGATAATGGGTTATTAACATGGTACTTCCGACAAAACCCACAGCAGCAAGTAATTGCAGCACAATAGGGAAATAGCTGAAGGGTGTCGATGATGCTGACAAAAGTTCAGTAGTATACATAAGCTTCCCGATAAAAATATTGACCGAATACGCAAAAGTACTGTAACTAAACCAAAAATCAAATCTATAAACAAGTAAAATATTAGATTTTTTCCTTAACCAGAAACAAAAAAACCCTCTGAAGTTCAGAGGGTTTTCGTTTCCTATGGAAAATAAATATTATTTGTTGCCGGCAGCGGTTTTAGCGCCATTTCCTGCTGGTTTACCAGCTGGTTTTTCGCGGGCAGCCATATTTGCCTTGATTTCTTTAACGGTAACACTATTAGGATCAACAGATAACAGTTTGTCCATGTAAGTGTTAATGTTGTCCTTATCTTCTTTATTGTAGTAGTACAGGAGGAGATAAGTATAGGCATTTACCAGGTTATTCCTGTTTTTAGCAGCATCAGCACCAGCTACTTCGATGTATTTCTCGAAATAAGGCTTGGCAATACCGGACTGACCTTGCTGATCTTTAGCGTAGTTAGCCATACCTCTGTAGTAGTAACCCATGATGAAGTCAGGTTTAACTTCGATCATTTTACCATACAGTTCGTCTGCTTTGTTCAGCGCTACGGTATCCTGTGGTTTTGCAGTTGCACCGAAGTAGTAGAACATCTGAGCAGGCAGATAGTAATCAATCGCCTGGAGTTGCTCTTTATTAGCTACACGCAGATCGTTAGCTTTCAGGTACCACTCACCAGCTTTGTCATACTTTCTTGCAGATTTGTAAGATTCAGCAACCGCATTGTATGCTTCAGGCTCTTTGGTAGTGTCCATGGATGCAAATTTCTCCAGGTACTCCAGACCTTTATCTGTGTAACCAGCCTGCGTTGCAGAATCAGAAGATTTCAGACGCAGATAGATGGTACTGAGGAGTTTATAATCCTGAACATTCAGGTTGCCACCTGCTTTCGCAGTATAGTCATCCATTACTTTTTTAGCGCTCAGAGAGTCACCTTTCTGCAGGTAAGCATCACCTACCAGGAGATTCAACTTATCAGCATTGGTAGCATCTGCACCAGCAGCCAGGGCAGCCTGACCTTTGGAGATCGCGTTATCGTAGTCTTTCTTAAAGAAAGCTACAGAAGCAGACAGATATTGCAGTTTAGTTTTATCTGCAGCATCAGCTACTTTCATGTAAGATTCCAGGTAACCGGCAGCTCTGTCCCAATCCAGCTGATCTTTCTTAGGAGTGGTGTAGAACAGGAACAGTTCGTAGAAAGCAGGAGCATAGTTAGCATCCATATTGGTTGCTTTTGTCCAGTCTTCAACAGCCTGTGTTTTCAGGTGAGCGTTGTAGTTCACCAGACCTTGCTTCATTACCGCTTCAGCATTGTTCTGGTCAATTTCCAGTGCTTTATCATAAGAGCTGATGGCTTTACCACCATTTTCTCCACCGAGGTAACGGTAAGCATCACCCAGTTCGATATAATCGGCTGCGGTAGCAGTATATACTTCTTTTTTCTTACGTCCTTCGTTGTTCATGAGTTTTTCCATGGTAGAAAGAGCGTAAGCGCGGTCACCGCCTTTAATTTCGGTGCTGGCGTCAGCAATAGCGCGGGCTACATCACCATCACGTCCCTGTGTAGCAGCGCTGGCAGCGTCAAATTTTTGTTTTGCAGCAGCAGCATCTCCTTTGATCAGGTCTAAACGGCCCATACCTACCTGCAGTAAAGCAGAGGTTGGAACAGCCTGCAAACCTTTCTGGAAAGTGGCAGCAGCACCAGCCTGATCACCCATGGCCAGTTGTGCTATACCCATGTAATAATAGGCTTTGTCTTCTGTTGGCTTCGCAGCAATTACTTTCTCGAAGGTCTGTTTTGCAGACACATTCTTTCCGTAATACAGGTCTTTCAATCCATCATCTACAGATTGAGCCATAGCACTACCAGAGGCAGCACACAGCATTGCTACGATTAAACTTTTCCGTCTGTTCATTTGCAATCTGATTTTTTTAATTTTTAGTTGTGTTGTTTTCTACTTTAAGTTGGCTTCTCTGAACACCACATTCAGGCGAGCCGGGAAAAGTCTGAATTGCTTGATAACCAATTGACCTTCATAACTGCCGAGGAAAGTTGCAAACCCCGAGCCAAGTCCATTGTAAGGTTCTTTCAGACAATAAAAGAAACCACGCTTCAACGGATAACTACCAATCCCGATAAATGCCTGATAAGGCCTCACAAATTCAGAATATCCGTCTGCACGCAATTTACATACCGTTACATCATTTTTAAATGCGATGGAAAGAGAATCACTCGGATCGGAGATCCAGCTAACACCTATTACACCGATGGCATCTTTGTTTTTTGTAACGTAATCTATCACCTCGGGGTTGGTTTTTGCCGCCATTACGTTGGCAGGTAATGGCTTGCCCTTATTGATAGAATCTTTGATATAACGCACTGTGCTTGAGTTGGCATTATCAAACACCAGTTGCCATTTTCTCTCGTCGTCCGTACCGTCCATGATCTTTTTTACCTGATCCATAGTCAGTATAGAATCGGGATTGCTGTGGTTTACCACCAATGCCAGCGCATCCCAGGCCAGCAGCAAACTACGGGGAGTTATCTTAATCTGCTTAAAATAATCCTTCTCCTGCTGGTTGAAATCTCTCGTTACTATCACCAATCGCGCACTATCACTCAAAAGATCTTTAAAACATTCTACTTCAGGTTTATATTCTGCAATAATATGCGCTTTAGGATATAAAGACTGAAAAACTTTAATTTCCGCTTCCATTAACGGCTGATACGTCTCGTCCACACTGATCTTTATCGTTCCCTCCGTTGGCGTATCCAACTTCTCCGTTTTGGAGTTTGAATTGTTACAGGCTGCAAACATTACAGCTGTAGCTGCCAGGCACAATGCCATGGTCTTAGTAACATTGAGAAATCTCATAACAAACCTCCTTTCGCTTATTTCCTGTTAATAAATAGTTTCCTCATTCCATTGAAAACTCTAAAGAGGCCGTAGATACATACTACTATACCGATTATCAGCAGCCACTTAGGTGACAAATTGAACTCAAAGCCAAATTTTTCAGAAAAAATCACGAAAAGACCAAAGAGTAGAAAGAACACCCCTCGGATTAACTCGCCCATCGGTCTATAAGTATTTTCTTTACGTCTGTTTGTTTGTTCGTCCTGCATTATATTGATTGCGATTTACAATTATACAAAAAAATATTTTTTAATCAGGTATATGAAAGTTTAGAAGATTGTTAAAAAAACTTGCTAAACTTAGTCCCAATCGCACAGCCAGCGGCAATTTGAGTCATTTTTTCAACAATTTGTATTTTTTAATGTGAATTTTCTTACCTATGCTTAATTTTCTGGTTTACCGATCTTTAATCCTTTAAGACTCATTCGATTGAAACAGTCGCTACCCCATGGCTCCTTATCACACGTTTCTATGATAACAACTACTAATAAGATGCGAATCAATGCAGATTTCCATAATATCTTGTAGGTTTGCGGCCTGATTTCAATATAATTTAACATGAAAATTTTAATGGTCTGCTTAGGTAACATCTGTCGATCTCCCCTTGCTGAAGGCGTGATGCGACATCTGGCAGCCGAACATCATCTCTCCTGGACTATCGATTCCGCAGGTACCGGCAACTGGCACATCGGTGATCAACCCGACCACCGCTCCATCCGTATCGCCAGATCACACGGCATCGATATCGCCAGCCACCGTGGTCAACAGTTTTCTGTTGCCGACTTCGACCAATTCGATCGGATTTATGTTATGGATCGTAGTAACTATAACAATGTCATCCATCTCGCCCGACATCAGGCCGATCGTCAGAAAGTCCATTTTCTCCTGGAAAATGAAAAAGAAGTGCCAGATCCATGGTTTGATGATGCACTCTTCGCACCCGTATATAATCTCATATATGATGCCTGCGAAAAAATTGTAAAAAACGAACAGTAACCAAACTTATTAATACAGACAATGATTATAAAACCCACCATAGTATCAGGAACCCGTGATTTTGGACCTGTAGTCGTTAAAAAACGTAACTACATTTTCCAGACCATACGCGCTATATTTGAATTGTATGGCTTTCAACCACTTGAAACCCCCGCAATGGAAAACCTCTCTACCCTCACCGGAAAATATGGTGAAGAAGGAGACCAGCTGATGTTCAGAATTATGAATAACGGGGACAAATTGCTCAAACAGGTAGAAAGCGCTGGCAGCACAAAGGAACTTATCTCTACTATCACGGAAAAAGCGCTTCGCTATGATCTCACCATACCTTTCGCCCGCTATGTAGTAATGAACCATAACGATCTCCCTCTCCCGTTCAAACGCTACCAGATGCAACCGGTATGGAGAGCGGATAAACCGCAGCGTAGCCGCTATCGCGAATTTTACCAGTGCGATGCAGACGTAGTAGGCAGCAACTCCCTCCTCAATGAAGTGGAACTACTGTTGATCTACGATACCGTTTTCACTAAATTCGGCCTGAAAGGCTATGAATTACGTGTCAACAACCGCAAAATTCTTAGTGGTCTGGCAGAAGTTATCGGTAAATCTGATCTCCTTACAGATATTACCATCTCCATAGATAAACTGGATAAAATCGGTATTGATGGCGTACGCAAAGAGTTGATTACCCGCGGTTTGTCTGACAACGACATCGCCATTATCGAACAATTTCTGGCCATCAATGGTACCAACGAAGAGAAACTGGAAAAACTGAAAGTACTGCTGAAAGACAGTCCTACCGGGCAAAAAGGTATCGAAGAACTTTCCTTCGTACTGAATTCTGGTTACGCGACTTTTAACACTTCCCCTATTGTAGATGTAACACTGGCCCGTGGCCTGAACTACTATACTGGTATGATCGTGGAAGTGAAAGCACCTGCTGAAGTAAGTATAGGTAGCATCGGTGGCGGTGGCAGATACGACGACCTCACTGGACTGTTTGGCCTGAAAGGCATTTCCGGTGTTGGTATCTCTTTCGGTGTAGATCGAATTTATGATGTGCTGGAAGCACTCCAGCTCTTCCCTGAAACTGCCGGTCAGTCTACCAAAGTACTGTTCCTGAACTTAGGTGAAGACAATGCCCGTGTAGCCTTCCAACATGTAATGGCACTGCGTAATGCAGGTATCGCGGCAGAACTTTACCACCAGAACGCCAAGATGGATAAACAGATGAAATATGCAGATAAACGCGATATTCCGTTTGTCGCCATCATCGGTGAATCCGAATTACAGGAAAACTCCGTGAGCATCAAAAACCTGCAAACTCGTACGCAGGAAAAGATCGATGCAGCTGCTGTTGTCGGATTTGATTTTAATTAAGCTATCAAGTAGTTATATAAAACAGAAAAGACGGCCAGATGGCCGTCTTTTCTGTTTTATACGGGATACCCGATTATTTTTTTGTGCGCTTCTCGAATTCAGCTTTTGCATCTTCGAGATATTTTACAAACGCATCTACATCTTCTTTAGGGTCATAACCATAACCTTTATTCACCAGCTGTTTACCTTCCAGGTCTACAGGGATATAGTATGGCTGTGAGTTTCTGTTGAAGTGAGTGGCTTCCAGGTCCAGGTTACGCTGGCCAACATTGGTCACCTTTCCTCCGTCGAATTTAGAAACGAATTGCTCATTTTCTGGCAGAGACGTTTTTTCATCTGTATACAGAGAAGCAACTACGAAATCATTACGCAGGATCTTCATTACTTTCGGACTGGAGAGTACTGATTTTTCGAATTTACGGCAGTTTACACATGTATGGCCGGTAAAGTCGAGCATCAGTGGCTTATTAGCGGCTTTTGCTGCTGCTATTGCCTCGTCGTAATCAAAGAATACATTTTCCACACCAGGAATTTCAGAGTGCAGAATGCCTACCAGTTTCTTAGGTTTTACCAGGGTAGCGTCAGATTTAGCGCCACCACCGCCGGCACCACTTTCCAGCGAAGCCTGGATATCAATCAGAGAGCGGTTCAGGTTAAAGTCCTGAGAGCCTTCATGTGGCAGGAATCCGCTGATACCTTTCAGTGGAGCACCCCACATACCAGGCACCATGTACACCACAAAGGTAAATGTGATGATAGCAAAGCAGAGACGTGTTACGGTCAGGAAAGGAATATCGCTGTCGTGACTGAATTTCAGCTTACCGATCAGGTAAAGGCCTAACAGGGTAAATATTGCGATCCACAGTGCCAGGAAGATTTCTCTGTCCAGCAGGTTCCAGTGGTATGCCATATCCACATTAGAGAAGAATTTCAGTGCCAGAGCCAGTTCCAGGAAACCTAAAGTCACTTTTACCGCGTTCAGCCAGCCACCGGATTTACCGATTTTATTCAGCAGACTTGGGAACAGTGCAAAGAGAGAGAATGGAATGGCCAGTGCCAGAGAGAATCCAAACATACCTACCAGCGGCCCTGTGTTACCACCTTTTGCTGCCAGTACCAGCAGGTTACCCAGGATCGGCCCTGTGCAGGAGAAGGAAACGATCGCCAGGGTCAGCGCCATGAAGAAAATACCTATAAAGCTGCCCATTCCGGCTTTGGAATCAGAAACGTTTGCCCATGAACTAGGCAGGGAGATTTCGAATGCGCCCAGGAAGGAGAATGCAAATAACAGGAAGATGACAAAGAATATCATATTCGCTATTCCATTACTAGCCAGGTTATTCAGAGCACTTGCACCAAAAATTTTGGTGATCAGGAAACCCAGGAATGTATAGATGATAATGATAGACAGCGAGTAGATAAATGCATTTTTGATACCTGCAGCTCTTGTAGCACTTCTTTTTGTAAAGAAGCTCACCGTGATTGGAATCATGGAGAAAACGCAAGGAGTAATCAATGCAATGAAACCACCACCAAAGCTGGCGATGAATATCCACCAGAGGGATTTATTGGAAGCATCATCTTCTGCTACTTCACCGACAGCGGCGTTATCGCCGGATGCAGCAGCGGCAGGAGCTGCCACCTGAACACTAAATGGTACCTCTTCCGTCGCAAATTCGCCTCCTTTTAAAACGTTATAGGTGATTTTACCCGACAGTTTATCAGCAGGGGCGGTCAGTTTCACATGAACCACCAGGTCCACTTCGTTTTCAAAATATTTCACATCGGCATCCAGCAGCGGTTCTTTCTTTGATTCCAGTTTACCTTCCTCAGTGATACCAGTGATAGTGCCTTTAACGGTGCTATCGAGTACAACACGGGTGTTTACCTGGTCATCTCCCATGGTGGAAGAATACAGTTGTACACCTTTTTCGATAGTTCCTTTCAGGTGAACGTTATATTCCTGATCATTTACCTTTTCAGCGGTGAAAGTCCACTTAACAGGTTTATTGCTGTCCTGGGCGTTGGCAACCCCTGCAAACAGCATAAATACGGGTATAAGTAATGAAAGCAGATGCTTCATAAAGTCAATAGGCTTTAAATAATACTTTGTAAAGAAAACAACAAACGAGTTCCAGTAAGGTGGAACTCGTTTGATAAAAGTCTTTTATGTGTGTAGCGGATCAACTTATTTTCCACCTACAGAGATCGCAAACTCTACTTCTTTTGGAGGCAGACATTGGTGATCATCGCACACCATATATTCTACGGAACCTTTCACTTTTACGGCAGCTTTACCTTTAACGGTAACTTTCTGTACGAAATCTACCATGCCTTCGTAATATTTCAGTTCTGAGTTGAAGTTTTTATCGAAGTGTTTCTGCAGCTTACCTACTTCAGTGATCTTACCCTGTGCTACTGCCAGTGGGCTTTTACCGATCTTGAAGCTGGTAGGAACAGGACCTTCACCGGCTTCCTGTGCATATAAATGCCAGCCTGCGTCGATGGTCGCTGTCATGTGCAGTTCCCAGGTGGTTTCGTTTATTTTTTTGGAAGAGAACTTCCAGTTCACTGGGTTCTCTATCTGTGCGCTGGCCAGGATAGGCAGCGCAAAGAGTGCCAGCACGGTTAATAACTTCTTCATACTTAGCTTTTTAATTGGTTGGTTGGATTGATTATTAGTTATTGTTGATTAAACTCTGGAATATCAACTGACCATCTGTATTACCCAAAGCGCCGCTTGTAGCTCTTTCCGGGTGAGGCATCATACCAAATACATTACGGTTTTTGTTACAGATACCTGCGATATTACGGATGGCTCCGTTTGGATTAGCTGTATCAACAACATTGCCAAACTCATCGCAATAACGGAAAAGGATCTGATTGTTAGCAGCCAGCTCATCCAGGGTAGCCTCGTCAGCATAGTAACGACCTTCACCATGAGCGATAGGGATCATCAATGCACGACCAGTTACATCTTTAGTCAGAGAAGCAGTACTGTTCTCGCTTTTCAGGTATATGTTCTTGCAAATGAACTGCTGATTCTGGTTCTGCAGCAATGCACCTGGCAATAAACCCGCTTCACACAGAATCTGAAAACCATTACATACACCAATTACACGGCCACCTTTGTTGGCAAACTCGATCACACTCTGCATCATTGGACTAAAACGAGCAATAGCACCGCAACGCAGGTAATCTCCATAGGAAAAACCACCAGGCAATACGATACAATCTTCGGTAGTAAATGCGCTCAAATCTTTGTCCTTATGCCACAGCTCGATAACTTCCTGACCCAGATCGTTACGTAAAGAGTCAATCATATCATGATCACAGTTAGAACCCGGAAAGGTGACAACACCAAATTTCATCTGAAAATGTTTTGTGTTTATGTAGTAAAAAATGCTTTTAATTATCTGATTTCCTTCGATTTTTACAAGCATTATCACCTGCAACAAATCTACAAGGAAAGCACAAAATTACTTCGCCGTTCGCAATTTTCCATTGCCGCTTATCCGGAAAAATGAAATTGCTGAATATCAATGACTTGAAAACCCCTTTTTAGCTGAAATATTGCATAATTATAACATATGCGAAGGTAATCAGGTGCACAATGTTGGCAAAGGCATCGCTGGGGATGCACCAGAAAACGTTTCCGGCAAACATGGAAACAGGCAATACTGCCAATACCCAATAAGCCGGCGAAAAATGCACATTGAAGAATGGCACCAGCATGGCTACCAATACATATATGATCATCGCTGCCCAGATTTTTCTGCTCTGGATCAGCATCTTCTTTAATGGTCTTTGTAATAATAACCAGCCCAGCACAAAGAACAACGTACAGGCGATCATGGCGCCCCATACCTTGTAATCCGTAATCATCGGCAGCGAAAGGCCGATATTCGGAATTTTCCACATGAGTGTTGTCTGGTTGGTCAGAAACAGGTATGTACCCATTAAATAAATCGGACAAACCAACCCCAGCAAGGCAATAATCCACTCCGCCAGCCTGAAAGCACGCATAAACAGCATACTTACCAGTAATAACAGGCAGAAAATAATAGCCGGGAAGTAAAACAATCCGCAAATACCAATGGCAAAACCTATGTTAAATACGATATCTCTGGCCGAAGTACGCGTATACAGCTCCGTAATACTGGAAAATACCCACAGCATCATCAGGTTCACAATGATGGCCGGAGAAAATGCATTCCAGCTCTGTAACATGGAGGTAAACAGCAGGTAACACATCGCCGGCAGGTAAGTCGGCTTGGCAAACAGGCGGTGATGGTTCACAATTTTTGTGAATAACAGCGACTGTATTACCAGCATCAGCACAGCCAGGGCAGTAAAAAAGAAAGGACTGTCACCCACGAAACCATGCAGCCACTTTACCAGCAATCCATATAATAAGCCCTCCGACCCATCTGCCAGGTAAGTGGTAGGATGGACCAGATAATAAAACTTAACTACAAGCGTGTATATCAACAACAGCAATACCGTAAGCGGATTGCCGGAACGGAAAAATTTTATCACAGTGCAAAGGTGTGATTAAAAGTCAATTTTAGCAAAGCAAATGTAATTTCTGTAGATACATGGTATCAATACAGTATGGGAACTGATCTGTTTACCGTAACGAGGCATAAAGGTATAACCCTTATCCAGGTTCCTCAGTGTAGGCATTCTGTTTACCTTTCCACCCGGCTCCAGACTGTTATCCAGCAGGATATAGCTCCTTCTGTCCAGGTCATTATAGAGGAAACGCAGCTGATTGCCCACGTTCACCATCATATAAGAGAGATACAGATCGGCATTATCGTCGTACTGGCTTTTGTTAACGAAGTTGTTCCACTGCATGTTACCTTCGTCATCGAACGACATGACAATTACTTTATCATAGTGGTAGCGCAGGCCCTGTGAATTGTTCCAGTAACCTGGGTTATAGTACCATGGAGAATAATAAGGATTATAGTAATAAGGGGAATAGTAGCCGCCATAACCACCAGGACCGTACATATAATTCCAGCGGTTCCATGGCTGATAACGGGAAGAAGTCGAGAAAGATTCTGCCGTCATCAGGAAGCCGCCATCAGCAGTATTGATCACTTTTCTGATGAAATAGTCGTTGAAAGCTGCGGCAGTACTGGATTCACCCCTTGCGGCAGCTTTGAGGTCGTTGGAAAACGCCACCGTCTTTTCATATAAGGTTTTCTGATTTTTGAAATCATATTTGTAGACGTACAGCCCTTCTACGTTTCCTCTTTTCTGTTTGTAGGAAAATGCTGTAATCAACGCAGTGCCCTTCTGGTTATCCAGTTTCATCTTAATTTCATCCAGCAACTGCGAATGGAACTGTAGCGGAGTTACCTCAAAGCTGTCTACCAGTGGATGCTTCATAATCATACTGCCACTGATAACATAATCTTTGCCACTGCCTCTTTCCAGTTTATTAAAGAGAAAATCACCGTCGTTGGTGAGATTGAAGTTATTGAGGAAGAATTTCTTCGTTTGCATTGGCAGCATCACCTTGCTGTTATTGACCAGGTGCATGTTGCCGTCGTAGAGGAAAGTATAAAAGAGGTTATTATCTTCCTTATCCTGGTTAATCTTGTAGATCAGAATCCGGTTTTTATCTTCCGAAACTTCTACAGAATAAACTTTATTCTCTTTAGAATAATAACCTATGCGGGTAGAATCGATCAGGAGCGGCTCTGAAGCAAAAGTAGCGTCCGGGCTCATAGTGGCACAGTAGCTAAAAACAGCATCTTTGAACTGAAACTGATAGATCATCAACACTCTATCCGGATAGGCAACGAAATCCATACTGATCACTTTCTTGGGCAGGAAGTCCAGCTTTACCCGCTGTTTCAGCTCCATTCCGTTATCATAAACAGAAACTGCATAGTCACCGCGGTCAGACTTATACACCAGGATATTACCGGACACTTTACCGATAATTTCGAATTCAGTGTTTTTGTAGTCGTCTTTTTCCGGTTGTGAATAGGAAATCTTTTGTGCCATTGCTGTGGAAGTAGCAAAAAGCATCAGTATTAACAGTTGAATGCGGTATAGCGTATGCATGCTTCAGTTAAATTTCAAAAGTTGTTGGTTATGATGCAGGAATCTGTCTGCACACATTAATTTCAAACTTACACTAAAATTTAGAATATTGAATAGCAATTTCCGTGCACAATTCCGTAGGGGTTTTCCCGTTACATTAAATACCGAAAGGCTGGATTTATTGTGTACATTTAGATAATTATTTTACAAACCAGAATATTCTACATGGAAACCGTTTTAATTACCGGTGGCACCGGCCTGGTAGGCACCGCATTAACGGCTCTTTTGCTGGAGAGAGGCTTCAGGGTAATTGTACTATCCAGGACACCGGAGCAGGGAGAAAACAAGCAGGTACAATACGCCCGTTGGAACATATCCACACAACAGATAGATACTGCTGCCCTGCAGCAGGCAGATTATATTGTTCATCTGGCAGGGGCTCCGGTAGCTGAAAAGCGCTGGTCTGCCTCCCGTAAGCAGGAGATCATCGATAGCCGTACACAGAGCAGTGAGCTGCTGGTAAAGGCGTTAATGTCTACCCCCAATAAAGTTAAAAAGGTCATCAGTGCTTCTGCCACTGGCATCTATGGCCCATATACCGGCCATACCTTCACCGAATCGGACCCTCCTGCCACTGATTACCTCGGCAGCACCACCGCCGCCTGGGAAAACAGTATCAGCGAAGTACAGTCACTCAATAAGAAACTGGTTATTTTTCGTATAGGCATTGCGTTAAGCAGAAACGGGGGCGCCCTGAAAGAATTCTATAAGCCTTTGAAGTTTGGTTTCGCCACCGTAATGGGCTCTGGTGAACAATACATCAGCTGGATACACCTCCACGACCTGGTACGACTTTTCTTTAACGCCATCGTTAATGATAAGCTGGAAGGCGTTTACAATGCCGTAGCTCCCAATCCGGTGACCAATAAGGAGCTGGTGCTCAGTATGGCCCACGCAGCTAAAGGCAATAGCTTTATGACCGCCTATGCACCTGCGGCTATTTTAAAAATAGCTTTAGGGGAGATGAGTGTAGAGGTATTAAAAAGTGTGAGAGTTTCTTCCGAAAAGATACAGCAAACAGGTTTTCAGTTCTCCTATCCTACTATTGACCAGGCGATGGAACAACTGTTTCCGCATCGGTAATCACTGTACGTAAGGCCGCTGCCTTCAGCAAACATTCCTCCCACTCCTTTTCAGGATCGCTGTAAAAGGTAATGGCAGAACCAGTCTGGAAGGATAAATACTTCGCCGTTTCGTTATAAAGAATACTTCTGATCACCACATTGAAATCAAAATCACCTGATGGGGTGATATATCCGACTGCGCCGGAATATAGCCCACGGCGGGTTGCCTCATGCGATTCAATCAGCTGCATGACACTGATTTTGGGTGCACCTGTCATGCTACCCATCGGGAATGTGGTTTGTAAAACTTCCGTGAAAGGCTGATCTGCAGGGAGTTCTGCGGCAACGGTGGAAATCATGTGATGTACCTGTGCAAAAGAATAGATCCCGAAAAGCTCGTTTACCTTCACAGAACCTCTGATGGCTGCATGCGAAAGGTCATTGCGGACAAGGTCTACCACCATTACGTTTTCGGCCCTTTCTTTGGGATTGTTATACAGCGCGGTTTTCAGGGCATCGTCCTTAACAGGGTCCGGGTCTTTTTTACTGGTGCCTTTGATGGGCTGTGAGATGACGTGGGTACCTTTTTTCTGCATGAACCTTTCCGGGCTGGAGCAGACCATATACTTATCATCTACCCTATAAAAAGCCGCAAATGGCGCAGGGTTCAGGGCATTCAACCGGCGGTATAACGCCGGAGGATATACGTCGGCATTTTCGATATAATTCTCACGGCAGAAATTCACTTCATAGCAATCACCTCTCAGAATATGCTCCTGCAGGGATTTTACTGCATCGATATACTTATCATGGTGGAGTCTTGCCTGAATAGGCTGTGATAATACAGCAGTGCTGGCTGCTGTGGTGGCAGGATACTGTCTGCAATCATTAAGGATAGACAAGGCTTCTTCCCTGGAGAGCTCAGGCGCGCCAATACTGATCTGATTTTTTTCCAGGAGCATGAGGATACGTGGCTGGAAGAAGAACAAATCCGGAAACCCTATACCGTCGTGGTTTTGTGAATAGAGGCCTGGTACGACTTCATTTTTCAGGTCATACGCGAGGTGTCCGAAAATCCAGTCTTGCTGAGTATGGTGAAACTTCAGTAGTTCGGGAAATGCGTTACCGGCGGGTTTTTCGAGGGTTGTTAAGGCATCGGCTGCCAGTACTGCTTCGTATTGATGATGGACAGAAGGATAGTCGTTATTGTCCAATAAACAGCAAATGTTGAACTGGCTTGCCCAATTCAACATTTGCTGTTTAAGTATTTTGTGATCATCAACCGGGAAAATGTGAAAAATCCTGATAATAATCTCTTTTAATGCTTAAAAATCGTCGTCATCGTCATCAAAGCCACGGTCGTTGAACAGATCCATGTCTTTGAATTCATCATCAAAGCCGAGGTCATCGTCTTCTTCAGATTTTTTGGTAGAAGGACGGCCGCGTTTACCTTTGGATTTAGGCATGTCGAATTCTTCGAAGTCTGGGTCATAGTCTTCGTCTTCGCCTTTTTCCCAGGCATCGTCCATATCGTCCAGGTCTTCATCCTCGCTGTCATCATCATCCTCGTCGTCGTCGGACTTGCGTTTAGATTTAGAAGGGGATTTATCTGATTTTTTGGGCGATGCTTTGGAAGTGGTTTCCTCTTCATCGTCCTCATCCTCATCATCTTCATCCACCTCTTTCTTAGGCTTGGCCGCAGCTTTAGGAGCGTCTTTTGCAGTCTTAGGAGAAGTAGTTTTTTTAGTCTCTTTCTCTTTATCAGATTTTGATTTCATAATAGGTTCACTTATTTCTTTGCCGTAAAGTTTTAATAGTTTTTTTTATTCGCCAAATTTTTTTTGCCGTTTTTTTTCCGTAATTTTTTGCAATTACTGTTCGAGAATCTGGTCACGTCCTGGCCCGTTGGAAACGTATTTCACGGGAATGCTCAGATATTTCTCTACGGAAGATACAAATGATTTCATTTCATTTGGTAACTCATTGAATTGCTTGCACGTAGAAGTTTTATTTGTCCAGCCCGGGAATGTTTCGTAAACAGGTTTTACGTCTAACCCGGTGAGCTGGAACGGCAGTTGTTTGGTTTGTTGACCATTAATTTCATAGGCGGTACAAGCCAGTACTTCATCAAACTCATCAAGAACGTCTGATTTAGTCATTACCAGCTGGGTAACTCCACTAAGCATGCAGGTATAGTTCAGTGCAACCAGGTCGATCCAGCCACAGCGGCGTGGGCGGCCGGTAACGGCACCAAATTCGTGACCTGCGGCACGCAGTTTTTCACCGGTAGCATCATGCAGTTCGGTAGGGAAAGGACCGCTACCAACGCGGGTGCAATAGGCTTTTGTAACACCAATTACTTCTTTAATCCATTGTGGGGCAATACCGAGGCCATTGCACACACCTGCAGAGATAGTATTGGAAGAAGTTACGAAAGGATAGGTACCGAAATCAACGTCAAGCATAGAGCCCTGAGCGCCTTCTGCCAGTACTTTTTTACCGGCTTTCAGTTTTTCGTTGATGAAATATTCACCTGCTACCACGTTCATGGTTCTCAGGAATTTAACAGCATCGAAGAATTCTGCTTCCCATGCTGCGATATCGTCGCTGAATTCGCTGCTGTCGTAGTGAGAGAGCAATTCCAGGTGTTTAGCTTTCAGTTTACCGTAGAGTGCTTCAAAATCTGCAGACATCACATCACCAACACGGAGGCCATTTCTACCGGTTTTATCCATGTAAGCCGGGCCGATACCTTTCAGTGTGGAACCGATTTTATCGTTGCCTTTAGCCATTTCGGACGCTTTATCCAGCGCACGGTGGGTAGGAACGATGATGTGGGTCTTTTCAGCTATGAAAAGATTTTTTGTCAGGTCAATGCCCAAAGCGGAGATATCTTCGCTTTCTTTCTTGAAGGCTACCGGGTCCAATACTACGCCATTACCAATGAGGTTGATGGTGTTTTCATGGAATACACCTGATGGAATGGTGCGCAATACTACTTTCTGTCCATTCACATAGAGTGTATGTCCCGCGTTCGGGCCGCCCTGGAAACGGGCTATCACGTCGTACTTACCGGCAAAATAGTCCACAATTTTACCTTTACCTTCGTCGCCCCATTGCAGGCCTAACAAAACGTCTACCATAATTATTTAATTATTTATCGGAGGTTGTTGCTTTAAAAGAAGTCGCAAAATTAAAGCGAATTATAACAATTACAAATTTCTGAAGGTCTGTGATTTGATTTCTCACATGACAAAAGACCAGGAATGCCTGCAAATTGTTTGTGTAGGTTTTCATCTGCCAGCCCTTGACAGGCCGGAAAAATCCCGTTTTCGGGAGACACGGCAGGCATCTTCCGAAAACGGGAAAATATATATTTTAAATTAAAATCAGGATTCTTCCAGACGTTGTACAGACTGGATTCCATCCAGGTTTTTAAGCCTTTCTACCAGCTCGTCCAGCTCGTCCTTGTCGTGCACATATACTTTGATCAACCCTTCAAATAAGCCTTCTTTCGATTCAATACTCAATGCAGATATATTTACCTTGAGTTCACCGGAAATAATATTGGTGATTTTGTGGATAACTCCCACATCATCCATTCCTATTATACGTAAACCAGTGAGGAAGGATATTTCACGATTTTTAACCCATTTGGTTTTTACTACACGGTGGCCATAATTAGCCAGTAGCTGTGCAGCATTCGGACAATTGGTACGATGTATTTTCAGCCCCTCGCTGGCGGTAATAAAGCCAAATACGTCATCGCCGGGAATCGGGCGACAGCAATTAGCCAGCTTATAGGCAATCCTGTCTGAGCTTTCACCGAAAATAATCAGTTCTGCATCTTTTTTCGACGGAATCTGGTGTTTTACCTGCTCTTCCGCAACATGATCAGGTTGCTTAACAGGTGCAGGTTTAGGCGCTTCCAGCTTATCTCCCAGGAGAGAAAACTCTTTCAGCTCTCTCAGATCAATATTTTTAACTGCGATCTGATAATATAAATCCAGCGCAGAAGGCTGTTTATAGAACTGTGTCAGTTCATTGATGTTATATTGACTGGCAGTGATCTTCATGTGGTCCAGCTTGCGTTCCAGCGCTGCTTTACCGTCCATGGCCACTTTACGTTTTTCTTCCTTCAGCGCATCTTTGATCTTGGACTTGGCTTTGGCAGTGAGCACAAAGTTGAGCCAGTCTTCAGAAGGCTTTTGTTTATTGGAGGTAATGATCTCTACCTGGTCGCCACTGCGCAATTTGTGACTTAATGGCACCAGTTTATAATTCACTTTGGCGCCTATACACTTGTTACCCACCGCACTGTGTATAGAATAGGCAAAATCCAGTGCAGTAGAGCCTACCGGCAGGATTTTCAGGTCACCTTTCGGTGTATATACGTAAATCTCTTCGGTGAAGAGATTGCTTTTAAAATCGGCCAGGAAGTCCAGTGTATTGGAATCCGGGTTGCTGAGAATTTCGCGGATCTGGGTAAACCACTGGTCAAATTTAGACTCCTGTTGTGGCTGGGTGCTACCTTCCTTATAACGCCAGTGGGCGGCTACCCCTTTTTCAGCGTAATCGTTCATGCGTTTGGAACGGATCTGTACTTCCACCCATTTACCCTGCGGCCCCATCACGGTAACATGCAAAGCCTCATAACCGTTGGATTTCGGGTTACTGAGCCAGTCGCGGGTACGTTCCGGACTTGGATGATAGAAATCGGTGATGATGGAATAAACTTTCCAGCAATCGGCCTTTTCCTTTTCAATCGGGCTATCCATGATGATACGGATCGCGAATAGATCGTATACTTCTTCGAAGCTTACTCCCTTGGTTTTGATTTTGTTATGGATAGAGTGGATGGATTTTGGCCGGCCATATATCTCAAAATTAAATCCTTCTTCCTGGAGTACTTCCTTGATAGGTTTGATAAACTCATTGATATAGCGGGTACGTTCACGCTTGGTTTCCTTGAGTTTACGGGCAATGTCTTTATAGGTCTGCTGTTCAGTATATTTCATTGCCAGGTCTTCCATCTCGGATTTGATATTGTACAAACCGAGGCGGTGGGCCAGCGGGGCATAGATGAATACTGTTTCAGAGGCAATTTTCAGTTGTTTCTCACGGCTCATACTGTCGAGGGTACGCATGTTATGCATCCTGTCGGCCAGTTTAATCAGGATAACCCTTGGGTCATCGGCGAGGGTGAGTAATATTTTCTTGAAGTTTTCAGCTTGCGCGGTGCTGGTACTGGAATCGATGACAGTGCTGATTTTGGTAAGACCGTCAACGATATGCGCTATTTCGGAACCGAATTCCCTGGCGATATCTTCCAGTGTTACTTCGGTATCTTCTACGGTATCATGTAGGAGGGCGCAGATAGCGGAGCGGACACCGAGTCCGATTTCTTCCACGCATATTTGTGCCACTGCCAGCGGGTGAAGGATATAAGGTTCGCCGGATTTGCGTCTCATTTCCTTGTGGGCATCCGCTGCCATTTCAAAAGCAGTACGTACCAATTCTCTGTCGCCCTTTTTCAGTCGCGGTTTGAGCGCTCTGAGCAAAGCCCGGTAATGGCGTACGATTTCCTTTTTTTCCTGCTCTTCGTCTAGATTATATTTTTGAACTACCACTGTTTCCATTGCCTTAAAGTTACGATTAAATATAATCTGAAAGAAAAACAGCTATGGAAATGCAGTAAATACGGGGATTTATAGTCTGATAGGGTTTTTCAGCGGTACAGCCACCCTTTCAATTACCTTTTCAGGCGGCACTTTCAGCCTTAATCCGGCGTTATGATATGTCTCCAGTTCAAACCCAGCCAGGAAATCCTTTATCTGCCTACGGACTTTCGTCACGTAAACATCCATACTGCGGCTGTTTTGCAGATCATCTTTGCCCCAAACCTTTATTAACAGCTCATCTCTGCGGATGATTACGTTCGGGCGGCTCAGGAAATAGCGTATTACCTTGGCTTCCATTGGCGAAAGCCTTCCTACAGGAGATTTCGTGGTATTATCTATTACTTTCAGACGTCTGTAGTGGAAGGTATAATTCCCTACGGAATGCGCCAGTAACAGGTCGTTGCGTACCGGCCGGGAATATTTCAGGAAAACCAGGATACGACGCATCAGCTCCATCATGTTAAATGGCTTGGTAAGATAGGTGTCGCCACCTATCCTGAAGGCATCGATCCGGTCGTTATCATCGGTACGTTCTGCGGAGAAGAAAATAACGCATACCAGGGAGCTGTCTTCCCGGATGAGTTTGGCCAGTTCAAAGCCGTTTATGCCAGGCAAAACGATATCGAGCAGACAAACATCGAAGCGGTCTGCCTTGTAAGCTTCCCAGGCTTCGGAGCCGTCCAGGTAATGGTCCACACGAAATCCGGCTTCTTCCAACCTTCTCTTAACGAGGGCACCGAACACCTTATCATCTTCGACCAGTAAAATTTTTGGATTCTTGTTCATAGACAATGGGGGCTTAGTGAACACCAAATCTTTTCTTAAAAGCACTCATCGGATATGGTTATTCTGTTGTATATGCTTAACCCTGCAAACAGTCATGCAAGTTTTATAAAATTCTAATCCTCCGCAGTTAATCAGTCGTTAATCAAACACTAAACATCCTCAAACGGATAAAGGTCAGCACATCTACTATCGCTAGTTAATCCGGGGCTTTTCATTATGTACGTATAAAAACAAAAATCAGACTCGAAGGATCAAAATGAGCAGCCACTATTTTATTAACAGGAAGAACAAGGATTTCAACACATTATCAACATTTCTGTAAAAATAAATATAAAACCGCTACAGTGGCTCATAAAGCAGGTATCTCCCGTTAAACATCTTCCTGAAAACCAAAAAGGCTGCGTCTACCAGGTAGACACAGCCTTTCTTACAATATTAACATCAATTCACATTACAATCACATCTTATCCACAGCTGATATCCGAACGGCTACAGCATGCTTCAAACCTTTATTCTGTACGGAAGCAGGTATGTTAATAACTGTTTTTCCGCCCTGGGTTTTCCACACCAGTGCACCAGCAGCACCAAGGATTTCCACACGCGCTTTCTTAGCAGGCGTTAAACCGGCGAAAGAAATAGTCGCAGGTACCTTTTCCCCTTCATCCAGCATATAGATCGCATACACTGCACCGTCCTTTTTACGGGTAAAGCAAACTTTACCGTCTTTATAAGGCGCCACAGCACGGGTACCATAAATCGCATCACCATTGATATGAATCCACTCGCCAATACCTTTCATCGTGGTATAAGCAGCATCATGGAGTTCACCATCAGGACCAGGACCCACATTCAGCAGGTAGTTACCACCTTTTGCAACGATATCTACCAGGTTGTGAATCAGAACGTTCACAGATTTATATTTATCATCCGGCACATAAGACCAGGAACCACCCATTGTCATGCAGGTTTCCCATGGATAATCCAGCGGCTTATCAGGGATCTGCTGCTCAGGCGTACGATAGTTTTCGAAAGGCCCATGCACACTGCGGTCCACTACGATCAGTCCAGGCTGGCGACTACGTGCCATACCTGCGATCTTAGCCATGTCGATATCCTGGTTCTGAGGGGCTGATTTGCTCCATGACAGGGATTCTTTGGTCTGCTGTTTCAGCGGACGCACCCAACCACCGTCTAACCAGAGGATATCCAGTTTACCATAACCTGTCATCAGTTCTTCGATCTGGTTATAGGTATACTGTTTGAACTTCTCCCATCTTTCAGGATATTTCTCTACGTCGTAGTTGACATTTCTGTCGCGGGGAGGGAAATAACTCCACCAGTAATATTCTGTATGCCAGTCGGGCTTTGAAAAGTAAGCACCGGCATGGATACCTTCCTTACGGAATGCATTAAAAACTTCTTTAGCGATATTGGCACGCGGATTTTTGCTGAAAGCTGCATCCGGCGCGGTAACACGATAGTCTGTTTGTTTGGTATCAAACATACAGTAACCATCATGGTGTTTGGTCGTAAATACTACGTATTTCATCCCTGCATCAGCAGCGGCTTTCGCCCAGTGTTCAGGATTGAAATGCACAGGATTGAAACTTTTACCCAGTGCTTCGTACTTTTTCAGGTAGTCATAGTAAGGAATACCGTAAGGTTTACGCTGGGTCCAGCCTTCATCTTCCGGGCACAGGCTCCAGGATTCCACTACTCCCCACTGAGAATAGGGGCCCCAGTGGATAATCATACCGAATTTCCAGTCTTGCCATTCATCCAGTTTCTGTACGACGGCCTTGTCGGTTTCGGGTACATAAGGAGGCTCTTGTTCCTGTGCCTGCGCAGCATTAACGCTCAGCAATGCAAAGCCGGCGGCCACTAAAAGTTTACGCATAGTTAATTTTTAAAAGAGTCTACCAAAGAGGTGACGTTTACCAATGGCTGAATAGTCTCAGGTTTGCGGTGAGTATTCAGCTTCACTACTTTTTCCTGCCCAGGAAGTAAATCGAAATAGTTATCCTGGAAGTGTTCATGGTCTGTTGTTCCGTTTAACGATAAGCGTATGTTTCTCGCGAGCTTATCTGACTTTATATACAAATTTATCTCTCCTTCGGCTCCGGCTTTACACAACACACTTATTGCCGGCACCGGGAGGTTCATATCTTTAGCAGGTGCAAAGTAAAAGATATTAGGACTCTTTACATTACCGTTTATTACCAATTGCGCATAGAATATTACCTCCTTGCGGTCTTTTCCTTTCAATACCTCTTCTACAGGTATTTCATTGACTAACAAACTTTTATCTTCCTGCAATTTGATTTTACCAGTTTTCTTCTCCCAGATGATATTTCCGGAGAAGTCCATGACCTTCATTTCCAGTACAGCATCCTGGGTTTTCACCGCATCAGTGATCAGGTAAGTTTTAAGTTGTTTGTTTTCTTCAACGGTAGACAGAATTACCGGCTCAAAAGCACGTTTAGCATAGTATTGCAGCGCTTTCCATCTGCCATAATAATCGCGCCCTGACCAGCTTGGGCCCGGCCATACATCGTTGAGCTGCCAGTATAAGGTACCCATGCAGTAAGGCATATTTCTGCGGTGTGCCTCAATGGCCATTTTCATGCCTTCTGCCTGTAAAACCTGGCTCAGGTACACAAAAGAAGGGAAATCTTTTGGCTGCTGATAATAGTGGTCCATGTAAATTTTAATGGCCGTATTGCCTTTGGCAGGGCTCTTCTGGTGCGACTGCATCACATTGGAGAAGATGTTGTAATCTTCTTTGGTAGCGAAGCTATCGATCGTTTCCAGGCCAGGGAAAGACTGAAAACCATATTCACTCATGAAACGTGGAATGCGCTCATTAAAGGCTTCGAACCATTCCATGCCATGCCATACGCCCCAGTAGTGGTTATCGCCTTTGGTGAAATCTTCTTTCGTACCCCAGTTGCTGATTGGAGAAGAAGCGAAATAAAATCTACCCGAATCATATTTATGTACAAGAGAAGGAAGGAGCTCTTTGAATAATTTATCATAATCCTGCTGAAGTTTTGCCCATTGCTCATTCGTATAGGCGTAGCCGTCTTTCCAGCCCCAGTTTTTAATAGCAACACCTACTTCATTATTGCCGCACCATAATGCAAGTGACGGGTGACTTTTCAATCGGTTGATATTGTAAATTGCTTCTGCTTTTACATTATCGAGGAAGTTTTTATCGCCAGGGTACAGGGTACATGCGAAGAGGAAATCCTGCCATACCAGCATACCGGTTTTATCTGCCAGCTCATAAAACAGGTCATCTTCATAAATACCACCGCCCCATACACGCACCATATTGAAGTTGCTTTCCTGCATGTCGCGGAATAGCTGCTGATATTTTTCAGGCGTTACACGTGGCAGGAAATTGTCTTGCGGAATATAGTTGGCGCCTTTCATAAAAGTGGCTCTGCCATTGACTTTCACGTAAAAACTTTCACCAGCGCTATCGGGTTGATTTACTACTTCTATGCTGCGTAAACCTACTTTTTTGCTATTGGCAGAAAGAACGGCTTTATCTTTTATCAGGCTTACCGCGGCGTCATACAAATTTTGTTCTCCCATGCCGTTTGGCCACCAGAGCTGCGGTGCATCAACGTCAAATGACAGTGCAGCATTAAAATCGCCCGCCTGCGATGTTACCGGAATATTGACACCATTCAGTAAACGTGTCTGAACAGCTGTTAAAATTTCTTTGTTTGCAAATTTAAATGATGGATTGAATGAATATTTTCCACTACGTGTAGCCGACACCGTTATATTCATATCCACATGCGCTTTCTTTCCTTGTAAGCTGGTTGTATACGTCACATCACGAATGATGGCATTACTCCATGCACGCAAGATTACCGGGCGCCAGATACCGCTGGTAACGAGCCTTGGGCCCCAGTCCCAGCCATAATGGTAGGGTGCTTTACGTGCATATACGCTGAGTGGAATATCTGATGCATCATTGCCCGCAGGATAAATCACATGATCACGCAGGAAGAAAGGCATATCATGTTTGATGGGGCTCATGAATTTTACCATCAGGGTATTTCCCCCTTGTTTCAAATATTTTTTTATGTCGATGATATAAGCGAGAAACATGTTATCTGTTTCTTTCACCAGCTGATCATTGACATATATAGCAGCATAAGTATCCAGCCCTTTGAATTCAATTTCCACCACATCCTGCTGTAGCATTTCAGTGGTTACATTGACTTTCGTGCGGTATTCCCAGTCTTTTTTATCTACCCATTGTACATTTTTTTCATTGGTGCCTTTAAATGGATCGGGGATGAGGTGCTGCGCCAGGAGGTCGGTGTGTACCGTACCTGGAACAGTGGCGGGGCGCCATATTTTTTCATCACCACGGGCAAATTCCCAGTCTTTGCTGAGTTGAATTTCCTGCGAGTAAATCGATTTAGTAAAACCCGTTAAAAAAAAGACCACTGTAAAGAAGCGACCTATCTTGCTAATGTTCATGGAATAGAATTTCGGTAGCTTCAAAAATAACAATCTCAGGGGAATAAGGAATAATAGTTTTACGATCTTTGGGGCATGAAAAGTATCTGGAAACAAATTTTACGTTACTTCTATATAGGAAAAAAGGACCCTAACGCGCCTAAAACCCGCTATGTGGCGATGATGCACGGCATGAACCGGATCAGTATCATCCTGTTTTTCATAGCGATTATTATAGTGATATATCGTTTAATCAGAAGACATTAAACAAGAAGGGATTTGCCGGTGGCAAATCCCTTCTTTATTTTGATTGCATTATTTGTAGTTAGCGGGGCTCCTGTGCATATTCACAGATCACAGTAGCGGCGCGGCGGGAAGCGTCTTTTTCGCCCAGTTTATGCCACAAGGCGGCATAATCGGCTGCCAGCTCACGACGGCGGCTATCATCTTTCAGTAAGGCAGTCAGCTCCTGAAGCAGGTTGGCCTCTGTCAGATCATTCTGAATCAGCTCCTTTACCACCAGCTTATCCATCACCAGGTTTACCAGTGAGATATATTTTACTTTAATAAGATTTTTAGCGAGAATATAGGATACCGGATTTCCTTTATAGCAAACGATTTCAGGCACACCAAACAACGCTGTTTCGAGGGTGGCGGTACCGGAAGTTACCAGTGCTGCCGTTGCCTGACGCAGTAAAGAATAGGTTTTGCCTTTTACCATGGATACGTTAGGATGCTGTCCGATGAGGCTTTCCAGGAAGTGATCATCCAGACTGGGGGCCTGGGCTACTACGAACTGGTATTCCGGGAAATGTTTGGCCATGGTAAGCATGATGGGCAGCTTAACGCTTACTTCCTGCTTACGGCTACCTGGCAGCACTGCAATGATGGGTTTATCAGACAGTGGCGCTTCGGCAGGTTTGGCTTTTTCGGCCTTAATAACCTCTACCAGCGGATGACCCACATATTCTACCTCATAATTCCATTTATGGTAAAATTCCTGCTCAAAAGGCAGGATACACAGCATTTTATCTACTGTACGCCTGATCTTCTTCACCCGGTTTTCTTTCCATGCCCATACCTGCGGAGAGATATAGTAAACGACCTTATAGCCTTCTGTTTTGGCCCATTCGGCAATACGCATGTTAAATCCGGGATAGTCGACAAGAATCAGCACATCGGGCTTAAAAGCCGCGATATCCTTTTTGCAGGCGTCCATATTGCGGAGAATGGTACGAAGATTCATCACCACTTCCACAAAGCCCATAAAAGCCAGCTCTTTATAATGCTTGACTACATTAACGCCGGCAGCCTCCATCAGATCACCACCCCAGCCACGAATATCAGCAGCCTGGTCCTGCAATTTCAATTGTTTGATCAGGTTACTGCCGTGCAAATCTCCTGAAGCCTCTCCCGCGATGATATAATATTTCAAACCTGTTTCAATTAAAAATTATCTGATCAGTTTCATCAGCAGTATACCAATGGCATACAGCATGGTCACCAGAAATATCCCTTTGGCGGTGATATCTCTTCTTTCTTTTGTGTAAAGGTAAAACACCAGCCCGTTCAATAAAAGGCAGATGCTGACTAATTTCGGAATCAACTGGCGGTTATCGCGCAGTTGTCCAAGGAAGTTCCACAGGTCGATGTTTTTAGGCATCACCGCTACCAGGTAATACACGAAAAATGCGAGGATCGGCGTAACGAGCCCCAGCAATATTCCTAATGGCAGATTGTCTTTCTTAAGCATATTCTAGTTATAATGGCGATAAAATGAATTCCTGACAGAAGATGGTTAGAGATCTTTCCACTCTTCTTCCAGTTTTTCTTTCATCTTATAATTGGTCAGATCAAACTGAACAGGCACCAGTGAAGCGTAATTATTTTCCAACGCCCAGACATCCGTATCTTCTCCTGTATCACGGTTCTTGAACTCTCCTGTCAGCCAGTAATATTTTTTTCCATGCGGATCTCTTCTTTCATCGAATTCCTCTACCCATTTGGCATCAGCCTGACGGCAAATACGGATTCCCTTGAAATCTTTTTCTTCCACAATGGGAATATTCACATTAAATAAAGTTCCCGGAGGCAATGGCTTCGCCAGCATACGCGAAACTACTTCTGCCGCTACCTTTGCCGGTAAAGAAAAATCTGCTTCATAATCGTATTCCAGGAAAGAAAATCCCGCGGAAGGAATGCCTTCAATAGCGGCTTCCATGGCGGCAGACATTGTACCTGAATAAATTACGTTGATGGAATGGTTTGCGCCATGGTTAATACCACTCACGCATATATCCGGCTTACGGCCACCCAGGATCTTATCACGGGCCAGCTTCACGCAATCTACCGGTGTACCTGAACATTGCCAGGCTTCCACGCCATCAAAAACGCCTACCTGATTCAGACGCAGCGGTACACCAATCGTAATGGCGTGCCCCATACCCGATTGCGGGCTATCCGGTGCCACTACCACCACTTTCCCAAAAGGACGTACTGCCTCTACCAGCGCACGGATGCCTGGGGCAGTAATGCCATCGTCGTTAGTTACCAGTATTAATTTTTCCTGTTCTGCCATGGTTCCTCGTTTTTCTTTACACAACAAATTTAAGCGCTATCTTAAACATTTCGCTTTAAAAGAATGTGAAATATAAAGATATCACTATAGATCGGATTTCATTATCTTTCTGAATACCAGCCAGATGCCCAAAAAGATATAAGCGATCATCACCACCACATATACTGAAGAATTATACTGATCTGACTGTATCAGTTTTCCTGTCAGCGGGAAAGGTATTAATTCATCGCCGGTTTGCAGCGGCAGGAGTCCGCCTACTAACCCTACATATTTCTTTAAAATACTAACGATAATCTGCTCCAGCATCATCGTATAGGCCATAAAAACCACGATAGAAATGCCGGCCCTGCGAAAGAATACCGCTATCAGCAGGGCGATGGTTAATAACACCAGCATCTGCAGAAAATAAATTACTACATACTGATAACCCTCAAAACTAATGCTGGTAGTACCATACTTAAGTCCTACAAATATTGCGCTGATAGTGGCTACCAGCAGCGACAAGCCTGCCAGCTTCAATAACCAGAAGAGTTTTGAGTAAACGAATTCTTTTCTGTCCCAGCCATCGATAATATTCTGTCGGTTGGTACGGAAGGTGAATTCATTGGTAACAAGTATGATCAGTAAAAGTCCGTACAGCGAAGATACATAGCTGCAAATACTTGCGGTGGTAAGCCATACGTCGGGAAAGGAGAATGGATCCCCTACCAGGTTCTTGGCGGCCTTCAGATTAGTGGTGAAGAAGTCGGCCATCAGCAGGTTGCCGGCCAGTGGCACGATAGCCGCCAGTACAACCATTATCCAAAAGGTACGATAGCTCTTTACTTTCAGCCATTCGGTTAAAATAATATTTTTCATTGGGCAGAGGTATGGGTCAGTTCAAGGAATGCAGTTTCGAGGCTTTTTCTGCGTAATTGCAGCTGTTGCAGCCATATGCCTTGTCCGGCACACCAGCTGTTGATAGCAGCAGGGTCCGGGGCAACAGCGAAAGTGGCTACCACCTTATTTCCTGTAACCGTTGCTCCTGTGCAATCCGGGTATTGCAGCAACAATGCAGCCAATGCCTGATTATCTGCCGCTGCCAGCTCAATGAAATCGTTGCGCTGCAAGACCTCGTTCACAGGTCCGGAGAGCAGGAGTTGCCCTTTCTGCAGAATAGCCACATGGGTACATACTTTTTCCACTTCATCGAGCAGGTGACTCGCCAGCAGTATCGTTTTCCCACTGTCGGCCAGCTGTTGTACCAGTACTCTTACTTCTGCGATACCGGCAGGATCCAGGCCATTGGTAGGCTCATCCAGGATGAGTACATCCGGATCCCCCAGCAGCACGCTTGCAATGGCCAGGCGCTGTTTCATACCGAGGGAATAGGTCTTGAAGGCGGTGTCTTTTCTTTCATAGAGGCCGCAGATTTTCAGCACCCTGGCAATATCATCTTTGCCCCGCTGCTTGATGCTGGCAGCGATTTCCAGGTTTTTCCATGCGCTGAGATAATGGTAGAAATTAGGGGTTTCCAACAGGGTTCCTATTTTGCGCCTTGCTGCGCCGGAGGCGGGTCCTCCGAATAGCTGGAAGTTACCGCTGTCTGCTTTCAGTACGTCGGTGACAATGCCGAGCAGGGTGGTTTTCCCGCTGCCGTTGGGGCCTAAAACACCAAAGACGCTGCCAGCCGGTACCTCGAAGGATACGCCTGACAGCGCCTGTACGACACCATACCGTTTGGAGATGCCTTGTAAGGTTAATATTGACATAGTATTGATTAGTTCCTAACCGGTTTCCCTGTTTTGATTACGCTCTGTAATCTTTCCAGGGTTTTGCGTTCTCCGCACAGACTCAGGAATGCTTCGCGTTCCAGGTC
This sequence comes from Chitinophaga sp. Cy-1792, assembly GCF_011752935.1. Taxonomy (NCBI): domain Bacteria; kingdom Pseudomonadati; phylum Bacteroidota; class Chitinophagia; order Chitinophagales; family Chitinophagaceae; genus Chitinophaga; species Chitinophaga sp. Cy-1792. Next base: position 1,601,681 of record NZ_VWWO01000001.1, on the reverse strand, counting down.
CAGGAGATACTGTTCACTTACGAGCGTAGGCTCTGTCAGGTCGCCACCACACATTACATACGCCAGTTTCTGGGCTACCTTTTCATCATGCTCAGAGATATATTTACCAAACTTCATAGCATAGATACCAGCCAGCAAAGCGCCCAGTGCACTACGTCCCATCACTTTGACATCTGTTCTTTCAACAGGCCTTGTATATCCTTCATCTGCCATTTCAATTACGCTGCGCTTGGCATCCGCGATGAGACGGCCAGGGTTCATCACCACTTCATCATGGCCTTTTTTCATCACGCCCATATCATATGCTTCAAAGCCTGATGTAGCCACTTTAGCAGTAGCCACGGTCATGAAGTAGTCTTTTAATGGCTCTTCTTCGATGCGGCCTTCCTTGAATTCATTGCTGGCGCGCAGTGCCATTTCTTTGGTACCGCCACCACCAGGGATCAGGCCTACACCTAACTCTACCAGCCCGATATATGTTTCGGCAGCAGCCACCACTTTATCCGCATGTAGTGCCATTTCGCAACCACCACCTAAAGTAAGGGCATGCGGTGCTACTACTACCGGAACGCCGGAATAACGCAGGCGCATGGTAGAACGCTGGAACAGGCGCACCGCCATGTCCAGTTCGTCGTACTCCTGTTCAGCTGCCAGCATGAAGATCATACCCACATTGGCACCTGCAGAGAAGTTAGCGCCATCGTTGGCAACAACCAGTCCGCGGAAATCCTTTTCCGCGCGGTCTACCGCCTTATTCAGTCCTTCCAGCACTTCTCCGCCGATGGTATTCATTTTTGTCTGCCAGTCGAAGCACACAACACCATCGCCGAGGTCAATCAGTCTGCTGGCGTTATTTTTCCAGAGGACATTACCGGAATAATTTTCCAGGATAATGAAAGCGCCTTCACCAGGAAGGGTTTTATACGCCTGGGTAGTAATATCATAATAGAATTTCTTGCCGTTATCTACTTTATAGAATGACTTGATACCTTTTGCCAGCATGTCTTTCACCCACTGCGCAACGGTCAGTCCTTTTTCTTCGATGGCTTTTACGGAAGCTTCTACTCCCAGCAGGTCCCAGCTTTCGAAAGGTCCTATTTCCCATCCGAAACCGGCTTTCATGGCATCATCTACTTTGTAGAGATCATCTGCAATTTCCGGTATACGGTGAGATACATAAGAGAAGAGATAAGCATGGAATTGCTGATAGAACTGACCTGCCTTATCAGAAGAATGTGCCAGCATTTTAATACGCTGTTTCAGGTCTTCAACCGGCTTTGCCGCATCTATGCTGGAAAATCTTGCTTTCTGTTTAGGACCATATTCCATGGTCTGCAGGTTGAGGGTAAGGATTTCCTTACCGCCAGGGCCGGTGGTTTTCTTGTAGAAACCCTGTCCTGTCTTGTCTCCCAGCCAGTTGTTATCTACTACTTTCTGGAGGAATTCAGGAATTTTGAAGATGCTGATGGCTTCATCATCCGGGCAGTTTTCCAGTACTCCTTTTGCTACTTTAACGAGGGTATCGATACCTACTACGTCAGCGGTGCGGAAGGTAGCTGATTTTGGCCGGCCGATGATCGGGCCTGTCAGTGCATCAATTTCATCAATTCCGAGGCCCATTTCCTGCATGATGTGGAAAATGGCCATGATAGAATAAACACCTACGCGGTTAGCGATAAAGGCGGGCGTATCTTTACAGAGTACAGTAGTTTTTCCCAGGTACAGATCTCCGTAATGCATCAGGAAATCTATTACAGCAGGGTCGGTATGTGGAGTAGGAATTATTTCCAGGAGGCGCAGATAACGCGGCGGGTTGAAAAAGTGGGTGCCACAGAAATTTTTCCGGAAGTCTTCACTGCGGCCTTCCGCCATCAGGTGAATTGGAATACCGGAGGTATTGGAGGTAATCAGTGTTCCGGGTTTACGGAATTGCTCTACCTGTTCAAAAACGATTTTTTTAACAGCGAGATTTTCAACTACTACTTCAATGATCCAGTCGCAATCCGCGATCTTCTTCATATCATCCGTAAAGTTGCCCGTTTTGATCCGCTTAATGACATCTTTCGTAAAAACTGGTGAGGGATTCGATTTAACAGCTGCCTGAAGGGCGTCATTCACAATCCGGTTTTTTACAGCAGGACTCTCCAAAGTAAGGTTTTTCTTCTTCTCCGCATCATTCAGTTCTTTAGGTGCTATATCCAGCAGCAGTACCTGAACGCCAATACCTGCGAAATGACAGGCAATCCTTGATCCCATAACCCCTGAGCCCAGTACGGCTACTTTATTGATGTGTCTTTGCATATTAAGGCCAGCTTTAATCTGTTAGTGAATACAAACTAAGTTTTAGATTCCTGAATTTAGGATTTTTTGAGGTAGAAACATGAGCGGGAATGTTAAAAAATTCGATTAGCGGGTATGTTTCCACCCCAGTTTTCTCCCCGCCTTCGGCGGGGAGAAAACTGGGGTGTTGGTCGCCCGCGGCTGCGGGCGACCAACACCCCAGAAAAGACCTGTAAATGAGAAAGCCCGATCTCAACTTACTGAGATCGGGCTTTTCGTATTCAAAGTTTTAAAAATCAAGCTACACCGGAACCTGGCGCTACATTTTCGTTAGGATTAACGAACACCAGTTTACCGTTATCTTCCGCCATCAGGATCATACCCTGACTTTCAATACCGCGCATTTTACGAGGCGCCAGGTTAGTCACTAACGTAACCTGTTTACCTACAATGTCTTCCGGTTTGAAGTGCATTGCGATACCTGAAACAACCGTACGTTGTTCTGAACCAATATCTACCAGTAATTTCAGCAGTTTATCTGCTTTTTCTACTTTTTCCGCTTTGATAATGGTGCCTACACGGAGGTCCAGTTTTGCAAAATCATCATACTGGATTTCAGGTTTGATTGGTGCTATTGCTTTAGGTGCTGCGGCTTCTGCTGCGGCGGCTGCGGCTGCCTGTTCAGCCTTAATGGCTGCCAGTCTGTCCAATTGCGGTTTAATCACAGATTCGTCCATTTTCTTGAACAGCATTTCTGGATCACGTAAGGAATAACCAACACTCACCAGTTTTTCAGAACCAGCATTTTCCCACTCCAGCATACGATCTACCACTTTCAGCATATGAAGGATTTTCTTCGCAGTGAATGGCAGGAAAGGATTCATCAGAATTGCCAGGTTAGCTGTCATTTGTAAACAGATATGCAGACAGATATCAATTCTTTTCTGGAGCATTTCCAGGTCATCTGCTGTATACTTTTCATGAGCCTCACCTTTCTTGATAGTTTCAATAGCTTTAGCCAATAACCATGGCGCATTATCCTGCATGTACTTATTACCAAGCTTGGACAATGCCATTACTTCAAACAGTCCTTCTCTGAACTTATATTGCTCTATCGCATTTTCAACTTTCTCCTTTGCATTTTTGAATTCTACGAACATCTGACGATCCTCATCATTCAGAAGATCCTGATGCAATTGAGGTACTTTACCACCACACAGCTTGTGCATTAATACCATAGTACGATGCACAAAGTTGCTCAGGTTATCAGACAGCTCACTATTATTCCTGGTAAGGAAATCTTTCCAGGTGAAGTCGTTGTCCTTGGTTTCAGGCGCAGTAGCAGTGAGTACATAACGCAGAATATCCTGTTGACCAGGGAAATCAGCGATAAAATCATTTACCCATACCGCCCAGTTTCTGGAAGTAGAGATTTTTTCTCCTTCCAGGTTCAGGAACTCATTGGCAGGGACGTTGTCCGGCAACACAAATCCACCGTGTGCTTTCAGCATCGCAGGGAAAATAATGCAGTGGAAAACGATGTTATCTTTACCAATAAAGTGTACCAGTTTGGTATCTTCCTTACACCAGTAATCCGCCCAGTTTTCAGTCAGTTCTTTGGTGGCAGAAATATAACCGATTGGCGCGTCGAACCATACGTACAATACCTTTCCTTCCGCATCTGGTAAAGGCACTTTAATACCCCAGTTGCTGTCGCGGGTCATGGCACGTGATTGCAGGCCACTTGATAACCAGCTTTTACACTGACCATATACGTTATTTTTCCACTCTTTATGACCTTCGATGAGCCACTCATTCAGCCATGGTTCGTAGTTCTGTAAAGGCATGTACCAGTGTTTGGTTTTTTTCTTTACAGGCACAGCGTCGCTCAATGCAGAATGTGGGTTGATCAGTTCATCAGGACTGAGGCTATTACCACATTTCTCACACTGGTCGCCATAGGCTTTATCGTTACCGCAATGAGGGCAGGTACCGATGATATATCTGTCGGCCAGGAACATGTTGGCCTTAGGATCGTAAAACTGTTCAGATTCTTTTTCTTCAAACAGTCCGTCGTTGTACATTTTCAGGAAGTAGTCGGACGCTGTTTTATGATGAACCTGGTTACTGGTGCGGGAAAAGATATCGAAAGAGATACCCATAGCGGCAAAGCTGTCACCAATAATTTTATGGTATTTATCTACCACATCCTGTGGTGTAACGCCTTCCTTCATGGCTTTGATGGTGATAGGAACACCATGTTCATCTGTACCACAAACGAATTTTACATCAGCTTTTTTAGCGCGGAGATATCGCACGTAAATATCTGCAGGAATATAGCAACCAGCCAGATGACCTATATGAACAGGACCATTGGCATACGGTAACGCCGCAGTTATTAAATATCTATTAAATTTTCCCATACTATCTTAAAGAATGCTTAAATAAAATTTAAATATCAGACTGTTTTTGGAATAGCCGATAACATTACTCAACTTAGACCAAGCGTACCGCCATATAACGGGACGAATCTTGCAAAGGTAAACAAAACTACAATGGTAAAAATTCCGCCATATCTGAAAAAGGGCGATTTAATCGGTGTAACCTGCTCCAGCAGCCAAATGGACCAGGCGGCGGCTGAATTTGCGGCTGATGTAATGCGTTCCTGGGGGTATCGTGTACACCTGGGAATCACAGTAGGTACCAGTTTCCACAATTTTTCCGCACCTGACGAACTTCGCCTTGAAGAATTGCAGGACATGCTGGACGACCCTGAAATCAAAGCAATTGTTTTTGGACGTGGCGGCTACGGTATGGTGTGTATCCTCGATAAACTCGATTTTACCAAATTCCGTAAACACCCCAAATGGCTCTGCGGATACAGCGATGTAACTACCCTCCATGCACATATACAGCAGCGTTTTGGTATCCCTACCGTTCACTCCATGATGTGTAGTGGCATTACCACACAAACAGCTGATAATGAATACGTTCACAGCCTGGAGCAAATTCTGAAAGGCAAGAAATACAGCTATTCTACCACTGCCCATGAACTGAACCGCGAAGGCAGTGCAGACGGCATACTCGTTGGAGGTAATCTCTCCCTGCTCGCCAATGCCTCCGGCACCAAATCTCAGATAAACACAAAAGGCAAAATACTGCTACTGGAAGATATCGGGGAATACCGGTACAATGTAGACCGCATGATGTACAACCTGAAACGCGCAGGCTGGCTGGATAAACTGGCCGGACTCGTAGTTGGCGGCTTTACCGATGGCAGAGAAACCACTACGCCATTCGGCCAGTCTGAATATGAGATCATTCACAACATGGTACAGGAATTTGATTACCCTGTCTGTTTCAACTTCCCTATCGGTCATCAGGCGGAAAATTATGCCGTACGCCTGGGCATGAAACACCACCTTAAAGTGGGTGAAGCGAAAAGCATCTTAAAGCTGAAAGAAGATTAATCCTCCACATCCGGTTGTATCTCCAGTCCGTAGTCATCTGCGGACAGGATACCATTTGTTCTTACTGTTTCTATCAGTTCCCTGTTGGCAGTAAGCTCATGTACTTTTGTAGTATTGTGGAGATAGTCCATACCATAGATTTTATTGGTAAGTCCCATCGGTACTTCTATCAGGTATTTGATGATATCGGTGACCATATGCATGCCGGTGGTACCGTGGGTAACACCTAAGGCGCCTGCATCATAGTTGCGGTAATCGTCTGTAATGTCCATTGCACAACGGAAAGAGGCCGATACGCTACCATCTAACATCGGCATATTGAAACCGCCATACCAGGCCAGCCAGTTATGCACTTCTCCCACTACAAATGGTTTGTTGAAGGCGATACAGGCATCATTTATCAGCAGATGAGAAGGTAAATGCTGTGTACAGTCTACAATCAGATCAAAGCCATCCAGCAGGAAACCCATTGCTTCCGGCTTTGCCTGCATCAGCAGCGGGAAAGGCCTTGCATATGGATTAAAGCCATACATACGGCTGGCGGCCATTTTAGCTTTATGTTTCTTCACGTCCTGCATATGGTAGATAGGCTGACGGTGCATATCTTCCGTATTAATGGTACCATAATCCGCGATACCGATAATGCCTACGCCACTGGCGCCCAGATACTGAATAATCGGACTTCCGAGCCCGCCGGCGCCAATCACCAGCACCCTGGACATTTTCAGTTTTTCCTGCATTGATAAGCCGAAGCCAGGTACAGCTATCGGCGTTTTAAAGTGTTGTGTTTCCTTTTCAGTCAGAATCATGCGCTATTCCTTTTATTCCTGTGGAAACTCGAGGGTAAACTTACTTCCTTTACCAACCACGCTTTCCACTTTGATTTTACCGTGATGAGCATCTACAATCGCTTTAACATAGCTCAGTCCAAGGCCGAAACCTTTTACATTATGGACGTTGCCGGTATGTGCGCGGTAGAATTTTTCAAAGATACGTGAAATAGTATCGCGGCTCATACCAATACCGTTGTCGCTGATCACGATAAACAGGCTTTTGCGCGTGTTGTATGTCTGGATACTTACTTCCAGATTGTCTTTGGAATATTTAATCGCATTATCCAGCAGGTTGAAGACCACATTGGAGAAATGCACATCATCAGCCATTATGACAGGATTGATGGCATCCAATTGCAGGTCTACGACACCATTTTTGCCGGCCAGCTGTAACTGGAGATTGTCCACCGTATTCTGGATAACCGCATGAACATCCATGGCCTGGAGTTTCAGGCCTATTTCGTCTTTTTCCAGGAGGGCCGATTGTAAAATGGATTCTACCTGTTTATTCATACGCTTATTTTCTTCCTTGATGATACCGGAGAAATAGCGGATTTTTTCCCTGTTATCCAACACTTTTTCGTTACCGATGGCATCAATGGCCAGGGAGATAGTAGCGAGCGGCGTTTTCAGTTCATGGGTCATGTTGTTGATGAAGTCGGATTTGATTTCCGACAGCTTCTTCTGGTTCAACATGGTACGTATGGTGAGGGCAAAGGCTGCGATGATAATGAGCGTAAAGCAAACGCCACCGATGATCATCATGGTCAGTTGTTTTACGATTTCATCCTGTGTCGGTAAGATGAGAAACAGCTGTTCAGGCGTGGCGGTGGTTTGCGCATCCAGCGGCCCGATCACCATTTTATAATCTTTTATTTTATTCAGTGAATCCTGGTTAATGAGATTGAATTGCTTCTGGAAATCGCGGGTTTGAATACGCCACATTGACACAAATCCCGACATAGGTGCCGGTCCGGAGATCGCAAATTCGAAATGGGCCGTATCCAGGTGATGCTGGCGTAAGCTGTTTACAATGACCTTCTGGATATCCTGTGGCGAGAAAAGATCTGCAACGCCCTGATATACAGGCCGGCGCATATCAAATGTCAATCCGTTAAGGGGATCCTGGCTACTATTGGGACTGTTATTGAATTTCAGTTGTATACTGCTGCTTCTGTGAGAAACAAAATATTCTCTGACATCACTTACTACGTTGATGGCTCGTTGGTCGAGCTGGGTATTTTTAATGACGATGGCATTTTTTATCCAGTTTACCTGGATATAAATAATTCCAAAGAGAGAAATGGTAATCAGAGCAACTATGACAGGAAAAATGCGCTTCAACGGTATCATGCAAAAATTGAGTAAGGCCTAAATTTAAATAAATCAATGGCTTTGAGCAGCATAATTTTGTTAAAATAGATGCTTGCTATAGCAACAATGATACAAAATTAGGTTGTTAGGATAGCTTGCAGCTACTGCAGTAGCAATTCAATATTACTTTAACGTAATTTTAACGGCGAAATGCTGATTTTTTTATTTCATCTTTCCTTACCTTTGCTTCATCAAACTGGTACTAAATTTGCTTAGTTAAGTTTGACAAAAGCACAAGAATTTAAACTTTCTACATACATCGACGTGGATTCGTTCCATAAGCGATTTAGATTTTGGTTGATAAAATGGTAAGGAGGTTGTCTAGCCTCCTTTTTTTATTTTCTTACTTTTTTGACTGGCGCCTGTGGCGCTATTTTTTTGCCCATCTATTTTTTTGGAAGATGCTTGTGGAGACTGCGTTATGCTGTTTTCCCCTGTATCATATTTTTGCATTGGAGAGATGATCTGCAAGTAGATGCCCTTGTGTTATCTGCTCAAAACATATTTTTCCCTTGAGAAGATGCCGAAGGCATCTTCTCAAGGGAGTTTGAGCCCACCTCAGGTGGAGCTCAAACTCCCAAAAATTCGTTTTTTACGCATAAAAACCTGGAAAACGGTCGATTTCACCCAGAAAAACCGCAGTATTCCGGGAAGGAAAAATCACTTAAATTTATACAAGCGAAAGATAAAAATGATTGCTTATGGATACGTTGTCGCCTGGAGCTTTATTGATTGCAGATCCCTTTCTGAAGGACCCCAACTTTGCCCGTACAGTGATATTACTCTGTGAACATCAGGATAAAGGGAGTTTCGGTTTCGTTATAAATAAGTTGTTTGACCAGCATCTGGACGAACTGATACCGGAGGTATTGGTTACCGGCATACCTGTGTATACCGGTGGGCCGGTGCAGATGGATACGATACATTTCATACATCAGCAGCCGGACATTATCAATGGAGGTATGATGATAGCGCCGGGAATATACTGGGGCGGGCATTTTGATAATGTGGTAGAGAGCCTGAACCAGGGAAAAATCAATCTCGATAAGATTAAATTCTTCATAGGATATTCCGGATGGAGCAGCGGCCAGCTGGAAGAGGAAATGCGGGAGAAGTCGTGGATTACCTCTATGGCTACGCCTGACCTGGTGTTTGATAAGGGCGAGCAGCATATCTGGCAGCAGGCTTTGAAAAATATGGGCAGTAATTTTGCCATTATGGCCAATTATCCGATAGACCCTTCTCTTAACTGATCCTTGTTACCCATTGATTTACCCTGACTAATATCTGTATACTACAGTAATGGGTAGGTAATACCCGTAAAAATGAACAGGATTAAATATGATTTTTTAAAACAATTTAAATATCTTGCTAAAGTAACGAAAAGTGAAAGCGAGAGTTGTAACCCATTTCAGGTAAATGAACATATAGAACCGAATTACACCTATGAAGGCAAAACCTATGAAAAACAACATGATTTGGCTCCTTCAGGCGACGAAAGACCAGCATTTTACCTGCAATAAAATCAATTTAACTAAATAAATATCAACGCATTATTCATTAGGTAATAATATACAGCCTAAAAAAGGCATCCCTGTTGGCGGATGTAAGACTGCTAATGTCTGTGTAAAAACGGGCTTTGGTGAAGTATTGCATTCACGGCAGGGCTTGGAAACCCCGTCGGGTAATCATACAATGAGCGGGTTTCTTCTAAGATTGGAATAGTTAGGACAAAACGAAGGCCGGGTAATCTTACCCGGCCTGGTCGTTTAAAAAATTATATAACTGGAGATGTTATTTCTTTTCCACAGCAGTAGCACCCTCTACTAACACGGTAGCTTTATTACGTAAAACTTCTACGAAGCCACCGCTGATGGTGAAGAATTCAGTGTGAGATTTATCTTTCAGCACTTTCATCTTACCATTTCCGAGCGCTGCGATCATGGGCGCATGTTTATCCAGTATTTCAAAAGAACCGTCGATACCTGGGAGTTGTACACCGTACACCTCACCTGTGTATAACTTTCTTTCCGGTGTTAATACTTCTAATAGCATGTGTATGTTCGTAAATGGTTAAATATGTTGAATAATCCCCGCTGAGCGGGGATTATTGACGATATTAATTATTTAGCCTGTTCCAGTAATTTCTTACCTTTTGCGATAGCATCATCGATGTTACCAACAAGGTTGAACGCAGCTTCAGGATACTCATCTACTTCACCGTCCATGATCATGTTGAAACCACGGATAGTTTCTTCGATTGGAACGAGTACACCTTTCAGACCGGTAAACTGTTCTGCTACGTGGAATGGCTGAGACAGGAAACGTTGTACACGACGTGCACGGGATACTGTCAGTTTATCCTCGTCAGACAGCTCGTCCATACCCAGGATCGCGATGATATCCTGCAGCTCTTTATAGCGTTGCAGAATCATTTTCACACGCTGCGCACAGTTGTAGTGAGCTTCACCTACGATGGTTGGTGTCAGGATACGGGAAGTTGAATCCAGCGGGCTCACAGCAGGGTAGATACCAAGATCGGAAATTTTACGATCCAATACGGTGGTAGCATCCAGGTGGGAGAAGGTTGTAGCCGGAGCAGGGTCAGTCAAGTCATCCGCAGGAACGTAAACCGCCTGTACGGAAGTGATTGAACCATTTTTAGTTGAAGTGATACGCTCCTGCATCAGACCCATCTCAGTAGCCAGGGTTGGCTGATAACCTACCGCTGAAGGCATACGGCCTAACAGTGCAGATACCTCAGAACCAGCCTGGGTGAAACGGAAGATGTTATCAACGAAGAACAGGATATCACGACCACCACCTGCAGAACCATCACCATCACGGAAATATTCAGCCAGTGTCAGACCAGATAATGCCACACGTGCACGTGCACCTGGAGGCTCGTTCATCTGACCAAACACGAATGTAGCCTGGGAGTTTTTCAACAGTTCTTTATCCACAGCGGTAACATCCCAGTCACCGTGCTCCATGGATTCTTTAAATTTATCACCATAACGCACGATGTTAGCTTCGATCATCTCACGCATCAGGTCATTACCTTCACGTGTACGCTCACCCACACCAGCAAATACGGACAAACCTTCGTGTGCTTTCGCAATGTTGTTGATCAGCTCCTGGATCAATACAGTTTTACCCACACCGGCACCACCGAACAAACCGATTTTACCACCTTTTGCGTATGGCTCGATCAGATCGATTACTTTGATACCTGTGAACAGTACTTCTGTTTCAGTTGCCAGATCTTCGAATTTAGGAGGCTGACGGTGGATAGAGTAACCAGCGCTTGTATCCAGTTGACCCAGACCATCAATTGCCTCACCTACCACATTGAACAAACGTCCTTTCACCTGGTCGCCAATTGGCATTTTAATTGGCGCGCCCTTATCCACAACGGCCATACCACGAACCATACCGTCAGTGGAGTCCATTGCCACGCAACGAACGCTGTCTTCACCCAGGTGCTGTTGTACTTCCAATACTACTTTCTGACCATTTTCGCGGGTGATTTCCAATGCGTTGTAGATTTCGGGCAATTTGTCTTCAAAGTGCACGTCCACCACGGGACCGATAATTTGTTTGATCTTACCTGTGTTAGGCATATTTTTAAAGAGGTTTATAAAATACTAAAAGTTATTTCCTCAAAAACTTAAGCTGTTGGCAAAAGTTTCCAAAATTTGCCGCAAAGGTAAGAGTAAAAGCATATAAATCAAAACACCAGAACGGAAAAATATCGCTTTCACACCCGTTTTTAAGCCCTTTTTGTTTTTATATAAGCCCGCTATCCCCTAAATCCCCGTCCATATCTATAATATTATGAAAAAATATAAATCATAATAATCTAAGAAAATTTCTCTTCCGACATTCCCGCCATCTATATAAAATTTCCTTCTCCCCTTCAAAACCTTGCTTATTTTGGGATATTCTACCTATTTGTATTAACTATTATACTAACATGAAAAAAAACAGTGAACAATCCCGCCGCGCTTTCCTCGGTAACATTTCCAAAGCCGGCCTCTTCAGTATGGTCAGCCTGGCACCAGCCATAGCGAAGGCTGCCCCCCAGGAACCTCAGGAACCTTCCCACAAATTCCTTTGCAAACCATACCTCCAGTACCCGGCCCCCAATACCATTTCTGTCGTATGGCTCACCGCAAAACCCTGCTACAGCTGGGTGGAATACAACCAGGAAGGACAACCGCCTCAAAAGGCCCATACCATCAGCCACGGCCTCGTAGCTGCCAACAACACCCTGCATAAAATCCCACTCACCGACCTTCAGCCAGGAAAAAAGTACAGCTATAAGGTATTTTCTAAAGAAATCACCGACTTTCAGCCTTATAAACTGACTTACGGCGAAACCATTTCCAGCGACACCTTTACCTTCACAGCGCCAGACCCGCAGGTAAAGGAAGTGTCCTGGCTCATGATCAATGATATCCACGACCGGCCGGAGTCCATCCCACACCTGATGGGACTTAACGGCAATAATCCTTACAACTTCGTATTTTTTAACGGAGATGTATTTGATTATCAGGCAGATGAAAAACAGATCATCGATCATATGCTGACACCCTGCGGCGACAGCTTCTCCACGCAAACACCCTTTATGTACGTTCGTGGCAACCACGAAACCCGCGGGAAATACGCACGTGAATGGCATCAGTATTTCGAAAATCCTGGCAGAGATAATTTCTTCTCCTTTACCTGGGGACCCGTGCACGCCATTGTACTGGATACCGGCGAAGACAAGGAAGATACCCACCCCGTATATGCCGGCATCGTAGATTTTGACCATTACCGGGAACAGCAAGCTGCATGGCTGGAAAAACAACTGCAATCATCTGCCTGTAAAAAAGCAAAATATAAGGTGGTTATCATGCATATACCACACTACCATGGCGGAGAATGGCATGGCACTGTGCATTGCCGCGAGCAGTTCGGGGAATTGTTTAATAAATATAAAATCGATATGCTGATCTGTGGTCATACACACGTGTATGGCGTACATCCGCCGGAACAAGGCAAGCATAATTATCCGCTGATCATCGGTGGTGGCCCTAAAGACGGCAAACGCACACTGATACAGGTGAAAGCAGACCAGAAGCAATTACAGCTGACCATGCTGGACGATAGCGGAAATAAAGTCGGAGAATATAAAATATAATAAAAAAACGGCGTCCATCGGGCGCCGTTTTTTTATAAAGCATTATTCTTTATTCAGACTTTTTAGTCGACTGATTAGCAAAAAAATCCCAGATCTTGAGGACAAATAACAGGCAACCCAATGAAAATGCAGCACCAAACAGCAGGCAGGCGTAGTATTTAATGGTCCATTCCAGCGCCCTGATGATGCGGGTCCATATACCAACAGTCAGGACAGGCTTTTCAACTATTTCGAACATATAAATTTTCACTGTACAGAATTCGTGGACCGAATCGAAGTTACCCAGTTCTACTCCCAGATTCTGCAGCTGTGTTTCCGTCTGGTAAATCTTATCGTGCAGGGAAAGGTATTCGTCTATTTTACCTGTTTTATTTTTCAATTCATTTAATGAAGACAGGGTTTTCTCCAGGGAAACCCGCTGTGCATTCAGCTTCTGGTATTCATTGGTTTTATCTGTTTTTGTCACGTCTCTTTCAACGACAACGCCTATACGCTGTGCAGCGAGATAGAAAGAATCAAATTTTTCCGGATTCACACCTACCAGTAATTCCAGGTGCTGATTGCCTTTATTGCCGGTTTTATTTTCGTACTGGATGATTGATCCGGAGGAATCAATCAACTGATAGAGTGATGCTTCATCCCGATCGTAGTGATTTGATTTAGTCAGCAGGGTAGCTACTTTTTCATACTTCTGACTCGGATTTATGTCAACAGCAGCTACTGCCGGATCAATGGGAGTCACTTTCATTTCCTTTACAGCTATTTTTTCAGAAGCATAATTACTTCTTCCACCGAAATCAAATGACACAGCTGGGTTTTCAGCATTAAAAACAGCTGCAGACCTGAATTTGTAACCGTAGATGAGTCGCAGGCAGAACATAGCCAGAAAGACGCCGGTAAAGACAATAATAGCGCGTCTCGCAGTTTTGCGGGAAATGTTAAACATAGGTAGTAAGTCTAGAGATGAATGGATTTAATTTAATTTAATTGTTGCTTATAGGTCTTCACCCACTTAATCAATCCCATCAATGCTATGATGAATAAAATGAGATATTCCATACCGAGGAAGCGAACATTTTTCTGAAAATAGATAACAGTGGCGATCACATCTACCGTAACCCAGAGCACCCAGTTTTCCCAGATACGTTTTGCGAGGAGAATATTGGCAATAACGCTTAGCACTGCTACCAGCGAGTCGGTATAAGGCCATGCAGCGGGCTTTTCAAATACGGAAGGAAACCAGTTATGCAGGTTACTGATAATAAAACCAGCGGTTGCCGTTGCTGCTACTACCAATGCAGACAACCAGTACCTTGCCCTGACGCTCAATGCATATACCGGTTCATTTTCCGGCTTTTTAGTATACCAGAATATCCAGCCGTAAACACCTGTCGCGAAGAAATAAATTTGTAGAAACATGTCTGCATATAGCTGCAGTTGCCAGAATAAAATGAAGAAGCAGCTCACGTTTACGAGTCCTACCGGCCAGGTAAGAATATGGTCTCTTGCTGCCAACCAAACACAGAGTAATCCTGTTAATGTACCGAAGAATTCAATGAAACTAACCTGATAATCAAGTACTGTAAAAAGTATATGCTGAATACTGAAAATGTCACCCATGCAGCAATATTACAGTTTTGCCAAATTATCTATAAAGCGATTTTTATCTTAATAAAAATAAAAACAAGAATATGTAATCATCATCCAACATAAATAACTGTATTACAAAATGTTAGCATAGCAAAAAAAAGTTGGAATCAATTTTGTAATAGTAGCTTTGAACGATGCTAAATGCCTATTTTCTCTTTAGCAAAGTCTTAACAAAAATCATTTTTCAAGCAGATTGATTATACTGCCTTTTAGACCTTACCATTGGCGTAACATCCTTATAAATGTGAAAAGGTTAACCAAGTGAACCGCTCCCCGGAAAGTCTAAAAACACAGGAACCAATCGTTAAAATACAGGAGTATGAACACAATGGTTAAAAAAACACTCATCCCATTTGCGGCAATAACCATGTTCCTGACAAGTTGTGCTGGTAGTTATTACGCTTCAGGTGATTACGCCAGTGGCTATGGATCTCAGGTACAGGTTGGTGGTTCCGTATCTTTTTATGATGCATTAAGTCCTTATGGTCGCTGGACAACCTACGGTGGTTACAACGAGGTATGGATACCGAATGCGGGTCCTGACTTCCAGCCATATGCTTCCGCCGGACACTGGGTTTATACAGATTATGGTTATACCTGGGTATCAGATTATTCCTGGGGTTGGGCGCCATTCCACTATGGTCGCTGGATGTATGATCAGTTCTATGGATGGATGTGGATACCTGGTTATGACTGGGCACCTGCATGGGTTGACTGGCGTTCTGGTGGCGACTATTACGGCTGGGCACCAATGGGACCTTCCGGATATAGTTATCCTGCCAACAGATGGACATTCGTAAACAGACAGTATTTAGGCAATTCACGTATCAATAATTACTACATCAATAATAGCCGGAATACGACTATCATCAACAATACTACTATTATCAACAATACTACTGTTTACAATAACAATCGGATTAACCGTGGTCCTGCGGCGCCTGCAAACACAAGGCCTGTCAGGATTACCAACACAGACAGACCGGGACAGAACCAGCTTAACGGTAACCAGTTAAGGATATACCGTCCGGATGGTGCAGCTGTTCAGCGTAATGATAATAGCCGGTTCAATGCCAACCGTAACACCATTAACAACAATGCTAATAACAACAATGGTGGCAGGGTAAATCCAGGCAACAATAACAACAACAATCCTGGTAACAACAACAATACCGGCGGCGGTAGAATAGTTCCCGGAAACAATAGTAACAACAATACTATAGTGCCGGGTAATAATAACAATCGTCCGTCCAGAATTGATAATAATCAGATCAACAATAGCCAGGGCGACAGGATCAGACAACAGCAGCAACAGCAACAGATTCAACAGCAGCAACAACAACAGAATCAGCAGAATCAGCAAAGGATACAACGTGATCAGCAGATCCAGCAGCAGCAACAGCAGCAGCAGCAACAAAGAATCCAGCAACAGCAACAGGACCAACAGCGTCAGCAACAGCAACAACAACAGCAGCAAAGGATTCAGCGTGATCAACAAGTGCAGCAGCAACAGCAACAACAGCAACAACAGAGAATTCAACAGCAACAGCAGCAACAACAAAGGATACAGCAGCAACAACAGCAACAGCAACAACAGCAAAGAATTCAACAACAGCAACAACAACAGCAACAACAGCGTATCCAACAGCAACAGCAGCAGCAACAAAGACAACAACAGCAGCAACAGCAACAACAGCAAAGGGCTCAGCGGGTGATGCAGCAGCAACAACAACAGCAGCAGCGACAGCAACCACAGCCTCAGCAACAAAATAATGGTGGCGAAAGGCCAAAAAGAGACCAGTAAGTATTTAGTTTAGATTAGATTATATACCCGCCTTTTATAGGGCAAAAAAATAACGTCTGCGATGGCAGACGTTATTTTTTTATAGATTATATACAGTGGCGTATAGTGCTTTTTTTATTGTGATGAAATCCAGATCTGGTGGAGTACCGAGGTACATCAGCTTCAGCTGCAGAAAAGGATATCCCGGGTAATAAGGTGGTTGTTCGTAGTATTCGGGAAATGTTTTATAGTGCAGGCGTTCATAGAAATTGATTCTGCGGATGGCCTGTTCTGTATTGGGAGGTTCCACTTCCAGCACAATGCTTTTCAGTTCTTTTTCCAGCAATGTCATGACGGTGGTGCCGGCACCACCTCCCCTTGATTCCGGTGAAATAGCAAAATATTCGATGAAAGCAAATGCCGGCAATTGCCAGTAAAATACAAATCCGGCAAATTTCCCGTCCTTTTCGAGGGTAAGCAGCCGGATTTTATCAGCAGCCAGTAGTTTTAACTGATCTGGCCATGGTCTTCTCTCTTCCAGCGGAAAAGCGGATTCATACAGGTTACGTATTTCATCCGTGGCCGTTTTGCTTTGGTGTAATGCTATCATAGCGGGAAGTTACTGATTCTGGCGCATACCGGTTGAAACGGCACAAGCATTGGGATCAGGATCACCTGGGGAAACTGGTTTATCCACAGCCCAGCAGAAATTCATGGCCTGGCTGGTAATGCTCAGGAGTTTCACAACCGCTTTACTGCCTTTGCGGCTATTGGAGGCAGCAATGGACTGTTGTCCCTGGGCGGGTATGCTTTTAATGGAATATTGTTCGGTTTTAAAGACTTCATTATTATTCCGGAGGTATTGGAGCGAAACCACGACATTTTCCAGGGGGTAGTCTGTCTGGTTTCTTACGATAATGCTCAGATCGCGGATACCGCCCAGGAACCCGGTTCGGTAGTCGTTCAGGGAAACGGTGATGAACTGGTTCCAGTTCCGGCGAAAATATGCCCGTCGATCTGTAAATTGGGCGTTTTGCTGCTGCTGCATATCTTTGCGATCTGAAATTTGTCTGGCTACCGTACCGGATTGCTGCAAACTGCTGCGCAGATCGCGGTTTTCGTTATGAAGACGTTCATTCTCGGCAAGGATTTTACGAAGATGTTGCTGTTGCTGGCAATAACCCAGCCCCATAACAATCGTGAGCAGTAAAAAAAATGACGGAATAATGTAAGTTTTGGTCATAACCATTTTTTATTGAAAAAATGATGCCAGTAGCCGGCGGTTATCATGAAGGAAGCATTTTTATTATTTTTATACAAATAGTCCCTATGGAATTGATTATCGTAGACAACGAACAAAAGGCGAAGCAGTTTCTGGATGTACATATACAATTAAATAAAGACATCCCAGGATGGATTCGTCCATTTGACAAGGATATCAACCAGGTATTTAATCCGGAAATTAATAAGGCGTTCAGGCACGGAGAATGTATCCGTTGGATTTTAAAGGATGACAAGGGGAAATTGATCGGCAGAATCGCTGCCTTTGTAAACAAAAAGTACAGGAGTAAGGGAGACACCTGCAAAGTAGGCGGTGTGGGCTTCTTTGACTGTATCAATGATCAGGCGGCCGCCAACCTGCTGTTTGACACGGCCAAACAGTGGCTGCTCGAGCGGGGAATGGGTGCCATGGACGGCCCTATCAACTTCGGCGAACGTAATAACTGGTGGGGCCTGCTCACAGAAGGATATCACGAACCGTTGTACGGTATGAGCTTTAATCCACCTTATTATAAGCAACTGATGGAAAACTATGGTTTTCAAGTGTTTTTCAATCAGATCTGCTATGGTATGAAGGTAAATGATCAGCTGAAAGACAAGTTTTTCACACGTCATGCTGCCATTGCAAAAGACCCGAACTACCGTTCAGAACATATTAAAAAAAGTGAGTTAAAACGCTTTGCGGCTGAATTCTGCTCTATCTACAACCGTGCCTGGGCGAAACATGCCGGCGGAAAAGATATGACGGAAGCGCAGGCATACGCGCTGTTTAAGCAGATGAAACCTTTGCTGGATGAAAAAATCGCCTGGTTCATTTATTATAAAGACGAACCTATTGGTTGCTGGCTGAACCTACCGGACCTGAACCAGTATGTAAAACATATGAATGGCAAATTCGGCCTGTTACAGAAATTAAAGTTCCTGTGGCTGAAGATGAGGGGCGACTGCAAGAAATTTGTGGGTATCCTGTTTGGTATCGTTCCGGAGTTTCAGGGTTTGGGCGCAGACGCCTACCTGATTGTTGAAGGCGCCAACGTTATCCAGAAAAGCTCCCCTTATGTCGATTATGAAATGCAGTGGGTAGGTGATTTCAATCCGAGAATGATTAATGTGGCAGAAGGGCTGGGAGCCAAACCTACCAGACATCTTGCTACCTATCGGTATTTGTTCGACAGAAATGCCGAGTTCCACAAGCATCCGATTTTGAACTAAGGAAGACATTTAGACTATATAAATTAGCAAGGGACAGCACCGGTGGCGCTGTCCCTTGCTAATTTATATCAAAACATACACCAGAATTAACATATATATTAAAAATATATTCAATAATTTATCTTCCCAAACCTTTATCTATCAAGGGATTTCATAAAACCATATTTATATCCGATGGCTCATTTTTCAACATTTAGGCCTTGAATTGTGTCTTTAGTTAAATCCCGATTTCAGTAACAATCGTATTTAACGTGAGGATTAGTTATGACCAACTTAAACCTGGACCGCAGTTTTGATAGTGACCATGCGGTTATTGCCACCACCATTCCAAACAGACAACAAAAAATGAAGGTCTTTGGCTTTATCATATTATTTTTTTTGCTGTATGTGGTATTGATTTCCATTGCCGGAGCGCTTGCCCTGGGCTGTATTGCGGGAGGCCTGACGCTGATCCGGTATTATGATGTACTGTATGCTGTTATTCCCGGAATAGCCTTGATTGTACTTGGCAGCAGTCTTTTATACTTTCTGGGGCGTTTCCTGTTTCACAGGCACCAGCCAGTCAATCCGTATCGCACGCAGATCAATGCAGACAATCATCCCCGGTTGTTTGCCTTTTTGCAGCAGTTAGTTGCTGACACCCGGATCAGTTTTCCGCGGAAGATATTTGTGGTGCCCGATGTTCGGGCCTCCTTATTTTACAATGCCAGTTTCTTCAATCTTTTCTGGCCTATCCGCCGCAATCTTGAGATTGGGTTGGGGTTGGTCAATAGTGTCAACATCAGCGAGTTTAAGATGCTGCTGGCACATGAGTTCGGGCATTTTTCCCGGGAAAATTCTTCCCTCAGCAGATATGTATATGGTTTGAATAAGATGCTGCATGATATGCTATATGAAAACGATGACTGGAATGAGCTGGCCCGTCACCGGCACAGTGGTTCCATCAGCGGTTTCTTCATTCATATTACCCTGCTGATATTAAATGGTATGCAGTACCTGTTGCGACAAATGCACCGGGTCATCAATAAACATTACCAGGATATCAGTCGTGATATTGCCATACAGGCAGATGAGATTGCCTTGCATATGGCAGGGACCCGTGCAGCCATCAGTGCGATCCGCCGGGCGGATATCGGCAGTTATTGTATGGAGCACTGTATGCATAAGCTACCGGAGTTATCTGAACATAAATTACGTTTTCAGAACCTGTATGAAGTACAGCGGAACCTGATCCGTTACTACACGCTGCAAAGCTATGGCCGGGTGGATGCGGAAGGTTTACCGGTTGTTACCGGTCCATTTACCAAAGCATACCTGAAAAGCCGGGTACAGCTGCGGGATGAATGGAGCCTGCAACCTTCGCTGGAATCCAGGATCAGTATGTTTTTACAGGCCAATGTAGATAGGGAACAGCTCAATACCAGTGCCTGGCAGCTGTTTAATCAGCCGGCAGTCATGCAGGAAGCCATGACCGGACAGGTTTACAGTGTGCTCTCCATGGAGAGTAACGACTGTTCATGGATTTGCCCGCAGCAGTTTGTAGATGACCTGGAACAGCGGCAACGTACTTATGAGTTTCCCAAAGTTTTCAACAGTTATTACGATAACAGGTCTTTCGCGCAGGCAGACTTCAGGTTTCTGCAGCCCCTGAGTGCGGAAGAACTAAAGCAGATTACCCTGGAAACGTTGTACCATCCGGATGTGGTGATGCGTATGCGTACCTGCTACCGCGATTTACAGGATTCAGAAACCCTGCATGCCATCGCTGTACAACAGTTGCAGACCAGGCATTTTGAGTTTGACGGGAAACGGTACAGGGCAAACAAGGCCGAAAGGCTGGCCCGGAAATTAAGCAGGGCAGCCGTAGAAGAAAGGCAATGGCTGACAGGTAATGACCTGCTGGCTTGTCGCTACCACTATACCGTTGCATTGGCATCCGGGCAGCAAACAGCAGATAACCTGGTAGGCCGTTACCAGGAAATACTGGATTACCAGCGTGATGCCAGTCTGCTCAGTGACCTGGTGATACGCATCATTCACGGGATCGGCCTGATCTTTAATTCCAACCACCAGACTATGGAGGAGGCGGTGCCTTCCTTTGATATGCTGACAGAAACGGCCATTTCTTTCAGGAAGTTATTACTGCACCTTATCACGGCGCCGGCTATACGAAATAATCTGCCTGGACAAATTGAAGAAAGTATTGAATATTTCCGGCAGCATGACTGTCAGTTTATCCGTCATGGCATCCCTGATTATGCCGGTATTAAAGCGTTACACGATATCAGCAACGGGTTGATGGAGTATCTTAACAACCGTATTATCCTGTTGAAAAAAGAATACCTGGAATTATTAATCGAGCTGGATCATCTGCATACCACCAACTAATTATAATAATATAAAATATATAATCTAGCTAGATATCAAATATTTTTAATAACAGAGCGAGTAAAAAAGCGAATCTCGGAATGTTCTTCGTATTTTCGACGCTCGCGAAAGCGTAGCAGTATATGGAGAATTTTATCGTTTCAGCCCGTAAGTACCGTCCACAGAATTTTTCAACAGTTGTTGGACAATCACATATCACCACCACATTAAAGAATGCCATCCGCAACCATCAGTTAGCGCATGCCTTTTTGTTTTGTGGGCCAAGGGGAGTAGGTAAAACCACGTGTGCCCGTATCCTGGCCAAGACTATCAACTGTGAGAACCTTCAGCCAGATGGGGAGGCATGTAATGAGTGTCATTCCTGTAAATCCTTTAATGAAGGTAGTTCTTTCAACATCCATGAGCTGGATGCCGCGTCTAACAACTCAGTAGACGACATCCGTACGCTGGTGGAACAGGTGAGATTTGCGCCACAGGCGGGAAAATACAAGATATATATAATAGATGAGGTCCACATGCTCAGTTCTTCTGCATTCAATGCATTTCTGAAGACACTGGAGGAGCCGCCATCTTATGCCATATTTATATTGGCCACTACCGAGAAGCACAAGATCCTTCCTACTATTCTCAGCCGATGCCAGATCTTCGATTTCAAGCGCATTACGATTCAGGATACGGTGGACCATCTGCAGGACATCTGTAATAAGGAGCATATCCAGGCGGACCAGGATGCGTTGCACCTGGTGGCCCAGAAAACGGATGGCTGTATGCGTGACTCTCTCAGTACGTTGGACAAGATTGTCAGCTTTACCAGCGGACATCTTACCTATCAGAACACGCTGGAGCACCTGAATATCCTGGATTACGATTACTTCTTCAAGGTAATGGATTATGTGTTGCAGCAGGATGTCGCATCTGCCTTATTATTATTTGATGAAGTTTTACAGAAAGGATTTGAGGGAGATAATTTCCTGGGCGGATGGGCAGAGTTTTTAAGAAACCTGTTGCTCAGTAAGGAAGAGAAGGCCGTTCACCTGGTAGAAGTATCTGGTAACCTGAAAGAGCGCTATAAGCAACTCGCAGGGAAGATTAGTCCTGCCTACCTGATTACCGCCTTAAACCTCTTAAACGAAACAGAGATCCATTACAGGCTGGCGCGTAACAAGCGACTGCATGTAGAGATGGCGTTGATCAAGCTTTGCTTCCTGCAGCAGGCTGTGACTTTAGTAAGTGAAGAGCAAACCGGCGAGGTAGCAAAAAAAAAATTAGTACCTGATGGCAGTGCGCCGCAGAAGCTGCGTGCACCGATGGCGCAACCTGTCAGCATAAAGACAGTAACAGAGAAACCGGCTACGACAGCCAGTATTCAGGCGGAGCAGGCGACGGCTCCGCAACCGGTGATACCGGTTCAGCCAGCACCGGCACCTATACCTGTGCAGCAACCACCTGCGGCACCACAAGCGCAGGCACCTGCGCCACAACCAGCTACTCAACCGGTGCCGACAGCTACAGCAAGCAGTACAGTTAATGAAAATAGCACCAGTACAGTTGCCCGACCAGCGGCGGCGGCCACCGCCACCAAGCTAACCGGGCTGGCAGCTATGAAAGAGGCTATGGCGGCCAAGGCACAGCATAGTCCTGTACAGGCAGCCACACCACTTTCTATGGGAGCTATTACTGAATTCTGGGAAGAGTTTATCGACCGTTACAGGCAGGCCAACAAGATGACGGTGGTGAGTAATCTCGCGCTGGCAGTGTTAAAGATGCTGAATGCGGATGAGATCGGTATTGTGAGCAGGAACATTGTGCAGTTCAGGTTTATGGAGGAAGAAAAGCTCGTTATTTCTGAATTTTTCAAGGAAAAATTCAATAATCCGATGATCATTCTGACGCTTCAGCTGGACGAGAGTCAGCAAACACAGGATATTGGTCCGGCTCCGTTATCGAGCAGGGAGCAGTTTCAGCAGATGTCTGAAAAATATCCGTTGGTGAAGGAGCTGAGAGACCGGTTGGGGATGGAATTGGATTTTTAAGTCCAGACTAGATTGTATTTATTTTCTTTAGATATTTTTTGAACAGTTTAAAATTCCTTCTTTGCGTTTTTGAGCAAAAACGCGTAGGTTTGAACAAAATTTTGAATAAACACTATGGCAGAAGTTATCAGAATGCCCCTTTTGAGTGATACAATGACTGAAGGGGTGATTGCGGAATGGCATAAAAAGGTGGGCGATACCGTAAAAGCAGACGATGTTATTGCTGAAGTGGAAACGGACAAAGCAACGATGGAAGTAATGGGTTATGTAGAAGGAACCATATTATACATTGGTGTTGAGAAAGGGAAAGCAGCTAAGGTTAATGAAATCATTGCCATTGTAGGTAAACCAGGCGAAGATTATAAGGCATTCCTGGATGGAGGTAATAATGGAACTGCTGCTCCTGCGAAAGAAGCTGCTGCTCCGGCACCTGCACCAACCGCCGCTCCTGCTGTATCTGCCGCTGATGACGCTGCAGTGAAGGAAGCGCTGAAGAATGCTACTGTTATTCGTATGCCGTTGCTGAGCGATACCATGACAGAAGGTAAAATCGTTGCATGGAATAAGAATGTTGGCGATACTGTAAAGAGTGATGATGTACTGGCTGAAGTAGAGACCGATAAGGCGACTATGGAAGTAATCGGTTATGCTGATGGTACTTTATTATATATAGGCGTACCTGCTGGTACTGCTGCAAAAGTGAATGGTATCATTGCTATCGTGGGTAAACCAGGTACCAATGTAGATGCGATTCTGGCTGCTGAGAAAGGTGGCGCTGCTCCTGCTCCGGCTGCTGAAGCTGCTCCTGCGGCTGCTCCAACCGCTGCTCCGGCTAGTGCTCCTGCTGCAAATGCGGTGGCATCTACCAGTGCTGATGGTCGTGTAAAAGCATCTCCGCTGGCTAAGAAAATCGCTGCCGACAAAGGTATCGATATCAGCCAGGTGCCAGGTTCCGGTGATGGTGGTCGTGTAATCAAAGCGGATGTGGATAACTACAAACCATCTGCTGCACCTGTTGCTACAACCGCTCCTGCTGCTGGTCCGGCTGCTCCTGCATTCGTTCCTGCCGGTCAGGAAGGCTTCACTGATACGCCGCTGACACAGATGCGTAAAGTGATTGCAAAACGCCTGAGCGAAAGCAAATTTACTGCTCCACACTTCTATCTGAAGATTGATGTGATCATGGATAAAGCAATGGAAGCACGTAAATCTATCAACGAAATTTCTCCGGTTAAGATCTCCTTCAATGATATGGTGATCAAAGCTTCTGCACTGGCGCTGAAACAGCACCCAGATGTAAATGCAAGCTGGATGGGTGATTTCATCCGTCATAACCACCACGTACATATCGGTTCTGCGGTAGCTATCGAAGATGGCCTGATCGTTCCGGTTATCCGTTTTGCTGATCAGAAATCCCTGAGCCAGATTGCGGGTGAAGCCAAAGGCCTGTACGACAAAGCTAAAAACAAGAAGCTCCAGCCACAGGACTTCACTGGTAATACTTTCACTATCTCTAACCTGGGTATGCTGGGTATCGACGAGTTCACTGCTATTATCAATCCTCCGGATTCAGCAATCCTGGCGGTAGGTAATATCAAAGAAACTGCGATTGTTGAGAAAGGTCAGGTTAAGATTGCCAATATTATGAAACTGACCCTCAGCTGCGACCACAGAAGTGTGGATGGTGCTGTAGGTGCCCGTTTCCTGGCGACGCTGAAAGGTTACCTGGAAAATCCGGTTACTATGTTGGTGTAAGGCACTGACTACCAATATTAAAAGCCGTCTCTACGTTGTAGAGACGGCTTTTTTGATTTTAGCGGATTGAGTCTGCGTTTCCAGCGCCTTCGGCGCTGGAAACGCAGGGCGGGAGCGCAACCGTTGCGGCCTGAGGCCGCAACGGTTGCATTTCCCACCCTGCGTGTGAAAGCGGCAATATATAAGCCGATTATGGCGTGACCAGTAGCCGCGCCAGGGAGGTATAAAGGGCAATAAATGAAAAGAAGATAACAATTTCTTATTTCATTAATTTTTGAAAGTTCAAAAACTTGGTTTACATTTGCCCGTATCAAATTATTCTGTAATGAACTTACCTGAAGCAAAAGCGCAATTTATTCAAACATGGGGATCACTGGGTGCACAATGGGGTATTAACCGTACCATGGCTCAGATTCACGCGCTGCTGCTAGTGATGCCGGACCCACTCAGCGCAGATGATATCATGGAAGAACTGAATATCTCCCGTGGTAACACCAACATGAACGTACGTGAACTCATTAACTGGGGGCTCGTAGAGCGGGTACTCATTCCTGGTGAAAGAAAGGAATATTTCATTGCCGAAAAAGATATCTGGAAAGTCGCTACCTACATCGCACGCGAACGTAAAAAACGTGAGCTCGATCCTATCATGAAAGTACTCCAACAATTACAGCAGGCCGAAGGCGACCCTAAAGACAAAGAACTCAAAGCCTTCAAAGACTCCATCCAGAACATCAACAAGTTTGCACAGCAAACAGATAAAACCATTTCTGCCTTCATTAAATCGGAAGAAAACTGGTTCTATAGCAGCCTGCTGAAACTCATCAAGTAATTTTTTTTGCGCCAATATTTCAATATTTTCTGAAAGTTCCGAATTATCAAAACTACAGCAAAATGAAAAACAAAAAAATCATCATAGCCGGTGGCAGCGGATTTCTTGGAAGGAGTCTGGCCAAATACTGGAGTCCGGACAACCAGCTTATCATCCTTTCCAGGGAGCAGCATATCAACGCCGGCAGCATCACCTATCTTCAATGGGATGGACAGACCCTGGGCGAATGGGCCGCAGCCCTGGAAGGCGCCGACCTCCTGGTTAACCTCTCCGGAAAGAGTGTCAACTGCCGGTATAACGAGGCAAATAAAAAAGCTATTTTCGACAGCCGCACCTTTTCCACACAGGTGTTAGGCCAGGCAGTACTGGCGGCAAAAAATCCGCCCAAAGTATGGATCAATGCGGCTTCTGCCACTATTTACCGCCATGCCGAAGACCATCCGATGGATGAATTCAATGGTGAAATAGCCAATGATTTTTCTGTACAGGTATGTAAAAAATGGGAACAGACATTCAACGACCTTTCCCTTCCGCAAACAAGGAAAGCCATTCTTCGTATAGGCGTTACGTTAGGTAGTGAGCCGGGAGGTGTCATGCAACCGTATTGCAACCTGGTAAAATTCGGACTGGGTGGCCAGCAGGGCAACGGTTTACAGAAATACACCTGGGTACATGCCGAAGACGTGGCTGGCATGATGGCCTGGATCGCTGAAAACCCAACGCTGGACGGCACTTTCAACTGCACCTCTCCCAACCCGGTCAACAACCGGATATTTATGGCAACACTGCGCAAAGCCGCAGGCCATTATTTCGGACTGCCAGCCGCAGCATGGATGCTGGCCATAGGCGCCAGGCTGATCGGCACGGAAACGGAATTGTTGCTGAAAAGCAGGTGGGTACTACCTACCAGAGCCCTGCAATGTGGCTATAACTTCCGTTATCCCCTACTGGAGCCGGCCATACGTAACATTCTTAGTGAAATGACCAGGAGCAGCTACCATCTGTTCTGAATTTTGTAAATTCGGTATATGGAAACCAGCGATAAAAAACTGACTGTTGTATTGGGGGCCTCTCCCAATCCGTCCAGATATAGCTACCTGGCCGTTTCCATGCTGCAGAAGCATGGACATCCCATTGTGGCTATTGGCAACAGGGAAGGAAATATAGAAGGACAGGAGATCATCAAAGAACATCCGAACGTTGCCAACGTAGATACAGTGACACTGTATATGAACCCTACGCTACAGGCATCTTACTATGACTATATTTTACAATTGCATCCCAGGCGGATCATCTTTAATCCGGGTACAGAAAATCCTGAACTAAAGGAACTGGCCATCAGGAATGGTATACAGCCACAGGAAGCATGTACATTGGTATTATTGAGCACAGGACAGTATTAGATTGTCCCTTTTTTATAAAAAACACCTATTTCCCTTACCTGCATTAGATTTTCACAACCGATACCTTCGGTATCGGTTGGTTTGGTTCCGCGCTCCGTGCGGGGGTGGGCTACCGCCAGGTACATTGCTTTTTAGTACCTGTTTTTTTATTTGAAGCGAATGGCTGCGTTTATTAACAAAAAGCATTTCGTATATTCGGTACGTTAACCCTTTACCCAAAGCAAGGACTTACTATTACAGACAGGATCTGATTATTTATCTAACTAAACATTTATGACTACGCTTGTTCACCCTTTAATATATATTTTATGCAATGGAGAAGATTTAATGGAGAGCCCATTCATCTCCCAGTCAAAGAGGAAGTTCGCCGGGCCATCATCCGTGAAAGGGGGAATGGATACCGGCTGAAAGTGTGTATTGGAACGGATTCACAAGTGAAAGGTCTGGATACCGAATTTGCCACGGTGATCGTATTTCTCCGGGAAGGCCATGGCGGCTTTATGTTTATCCAGAATGAAAAAACGAAGACCAGTTATTCCATCAAAGAGAGAATGCTGGTAGAAGTTTCCCGTAGTATTGAGATTGCCTATGAGTTGTGCGACCTGTTTACAGAATATGAAGTAGATATGGAAGTGCATGCAGACATCAATACTAATCCACAATTTAAAAGTAACCTGGCGTTACGTGAGGCGATGGGCTATATCCTGGGAATGGGTTTTGCCTTTAAAGCCAAGCCAGAAGCGTTTGCCAGCAGCTGCTGCGCTGATAAGATTGTAAATTAAGCTGCTGCGTGTTTTACCTCCTTCAATAAACTACCGATGGGTGCTCACCCACCGGCTGGCAATTTCTCCCCCCATTTTTTCCTCCTTACTGTATCTGTAAATAGGCGCTTTAAGCGTATAGCTCCTCTTTTGCCTGTTTTTCAGGCAGATACCTGCCTTTTGTTTCCCGCATGAGACTTCCGGCACGAAAAAACCGAAGATGCCGTTGGCGTCTTCGGTTTTTTCGTGAACTACCCGCCTTCGGCGGGAAGTTCACGAACTATAATGATTTATCAGGCAATTGCCCTGAACTGGGCATTTAATTCTTCGATATAGCCCAGGATGGCGTCTCTTCCCATTTTTTTAACGGTAGAGGTAACGAAGTGAGGTGGTAGGAATTCCCATGTTTCTCTCATTTTATTGAGAAACAGCTTTACATTTTTGCTTACTTCTGCCTGGGTTCCTTTATCTGCTTTGGTAAATACGATGCTGAAAGGCACCTGCCATTCGCCCAGCTGGTTGATAAATTCGATATCAATTTTTTGTGGTGCGTGGCGGCTGTCGATCAGTACAAATACATTTACCAGGTTTTCCCGCTTACGCAGATAGTTTTCGATCATTTGCTCCCACTGGCGGCGTTGCGACATACTCCTTTTGGCAAACCCGTACCCCGGCAGATCGACCAGGTACCAGGCATTATTGATGATGAAGTGATTTATCAGCTGTGTTTTACCGGGAGTTCCGGAGGTTTTCGCCAGTTTCTCGTTATTAGTCAGCAAATTGATCAGTGAAGATTTACCCACGTTGGAACGCCCGATAAATGCATATTCCGGCCAGGTCGGCTTTGGACACTTTTCCCAGTCGGGACTACTGATGAGATATTCTGCTGTCTTAATTATCATAATTATTACTTTGTATATCTGTCATATGCCTACATTATTTAACTTTGCGGGCTATGTCAGGAAAATTAAATGTTGAGAAGATTGTTCCCTTTTCGGAGTCAAATTTAAGCAAGAAGCAGCAGATAGCCACGATGTTTGATGACATTGCTCATCGATACGACTTTCTGAACCATTTCATGTCTTTAGGTATTGATGTTATCTGGCGTAAAAAAGCGCTGAAATACCTGAAAAGCCTGCAGCCAAAAAATATGCTGGATGTGGCCACAGGAACCGGTGATTTTGCCATTATGGCGTCCAAACGCCTGAACCCCGACCATATTACGGGCATCGACATCTCTGAAGGGATGCTGGCTCATGGCCGTGAGAAGATCCAGAAAGAGGGCCTTACCAACAAAATTAGCCTGCAGTTGGGCGACAGTGAGACAATAAGTTTTCCAGATCAGACGTTTGATGCGATAACTGTAGCCTTTGGTGTACGTAATTTCGAAAACCTGCAGAAAGGGCTGGCAGAAATGAGAAGGGTACTGAAACCTGGTGGCAAATTGGTTATTCTTGAATTTTCCAACCCGACAGTTTTCCCTATTAAGCAATTTTATAATTTGTATTTTCGTTATATAACACCCCTGATCGGGAAATGGATAGCCAAGAGCAAAGCAGCCTATAGCTATCTGCCAGAGTCCGTGAAAGCGTTTCCACAGGGAGAAGAAATGTGCAATATTTTAACCAATACAGGATTCCAGGCCGTTACATGCAAAACGCTCACATTCGGCATATGTTCCATCTATTGCGCTTCGCGTTAACAGGGTTATGCCTGTTACTGCTGATACCCGCAAAGGCACAGCAGAACCTCAATATGCTGGAACATGATGCAAAACCCTATTACTTCGGAATTTCGCTGGCCACTAACCAGTCGAACTTCAGATTATTACATGCACAGGCTTTCCTTGCCGATGACTCTATCATGGTTGCCGAACCCCTGAAAACAATGGGGTTCAACCTGGGATTGCTGGCAAATGCCCGCCTGACAGAGCATTTTGATCTACGTCTTAATCCACAGCTGGTATTCGCATCTAAAAATCTTTACTATAAAGAATCTTACCCTACACTTACCGATACGCAAAAGAAAATCGAGTCTATTCTCCTCAGTTTTCCTTTGCAGATAAAGTTCAAATCTGACCGTATTGGTAATATGCGTGTTTACGCTATCGGCGGGATGAAATATGATTATGACCTGGCTTCCAACGCCCGTATGAAGAAAACAGAGTCTATGATCAAAATCAAAAAAAGCGACTATGGCTACGAAATAGGCGCCGGATTTGAATTCTACTTTGAGAGCTTCATCTTCTCCCCGGAGTTTAAAGTAAGCAATGGGATCGGAAACGTACTTATTAAAGACCCTAGTCTGCGCTATTCCAATGTAATCGACAAGCTGCAGTCGCACATGATCGTATTCTCCATACATCTGGAAGGATAAAACCATCCTGCGATTAGCTATATTTGCATCATGCAAAACTACATCATCAGGAATATCGCCGTGGTAAATGAAGGACGCACCACGGTACAGGATGTTTGGATCAAAGATAGCCGCATTGAAAAAATAGCGCCCAATATCACTGTCAGCGGAAATTACAAGGAGATAGACGGTACCGGAAAACACTTGCTGCCAGGCGTTATAGACGACCAGGTACATTTCCGTGAGCCAGGCCTGACAGAGAAAGCTACTATTTACACCGAAGCCCGCGCAGCTGTTGCCGGCGGTACCACCAGCTTCATGGAAATGCCGAATACCAAGCCAGCAGCCCTGACCCAGGAATTGCTGGAAGATAAATACGCTATCGGCAAAGCGCATTCCCTGGCCAACTACTCCTTCTTCATGGGGGCGGCCAATGATAATGTAGAAGAAATTCTCAAAACAAATGATAAAAAAGAAACGGTATGCGGTGTGAAGATCTTTATGGGATCATCTACCGGAAATATGCTGGTAGACAACTACCTGACACTGGAAACCGTTTTCTCCAATAGTGAACTGCTCATCGCTACACATTGCGAAGATGAAAAAATCATCCGCGCCAATATGGAGCTGTTCAAAAAAGAAAAAGGAGACAACCTCACCGCTGCAGACCATCCGCTGATACGCAATGTAGAGGCCTGCTTCGAGTCATCACTGGTAGCTATACAGTTTGCACAAAAGCACAATGCACGCCTGCATATTCTGCATATCTCCACGGCCAGAGAGTTACAACTCTTCGGCAACATGCTGCCGCTGGCTGAAAAGCGCATCACTGCTGAGGTTTGCGTACATCACCTGCACTTCACCTCTGATGATTACGCACAATACGGCAACCTGATCAAATGTAATCCTGCGATCAAATCTCCTGAAAACAGGGCAGGCCTCTGGGAAGCCTTGCTGGATGACCGTCTGGACATCATCGCTACCGACCACGCACCTCATACCTGGGCAGAGAAACAACAGCCATATATGCAGGCTCCAAGCGGTGTGCCGCTGGTACAACATAGTCTGCTCCTGATGTTGCAATACGTACAGGAAGGAAAAATCTCTATCGAGAAAGTAGTAGAAAAGATGAGCCACGCTCCTGCCGTATGTTTCCAGATCAGAGAAAGAGGTTACCTGCGTGAAGGCTACTATGCCGACTGCGTAATCGTAGATATGAAAGGCGCTTCCAAAGTGGAAAAAGAGAATATTTACTATAAATGTGGCTGGAGTCCGTTTGAAGGACATACCTTCCCGGCAGCGATCACACATACCTTTGTAAGCGGGCATCTGGCGTATGAAAACGGCAAATTTGATGAATCTGTGAAAGGTCAGCGTATGCTGTTTAACCGTTAACAAACGAGGATTATATCTTCCCCGTTTCGGTTGAGACCTGCGGTCTCAACCGAAACGGGGGAAACAAAAGCGGGCGCCGATGGCGCCCGCTTTTGTTTCCCCGGAAAAGAATAAACAGAAGGCTTTACTAAATGGAAAATTTATGGAATATCTACATCTTTGCATCCTAACCCTTGTATACGTATATTCACTAAAAAAAGGACTGCATGCAACTGGACAAAACATCCTATTACGACCTATCCATCTTCAACCGTGATGAAGAATATTCACTGTTCAGCAGACTAGATTTCACCATTACAGCCGGAGGACGTGATTATCTGCGTCAGCTGTATAATAAGCCATTGCAGGACATTAAATCCATCAAACAGCGTCAGGATGCGCTGAAATATATACTACAACTGGAAAATCAGTGGCCTTCCGTTATCACCAACGGTACAGTAGTAGTGGTGGAAAACTATATGGAAGCACAGATTGAGCCCATCAGCAATACAGAAGGATTGGGCCTGTTAATCCAGGCAGCTTTACACAAGACCGTTTATCTACCTGATTATAAACATATCAAGTTCGCGTTTACTGAAATGTTGAACCTGCTGAGAGGTTTCAAGGCTTTTGTACAGGTATTTAACGGAGAAGATGCACCACAGGTATTAAAAGTACCGCTGGATAGAGCTGCCAGGTTGCTGAACCAGCCCGACTTCAATGCCATCCTTCAGGCAGATGCCGACGATAAAATGCATGCAGCCAACATATTGCGATTTGATAATTATGTCCGCAAACGTAACCGTAAGGTAGTACAGGAGCTGATTGCGCTGTATTATCAGCTGGATGCTTACTATGCGATGGCTAAAGCGATCAAACACCACAAACTGAACTTCCCGGAATTCCTGGATACTACAACACCTGTAATCAACGCGAAACAACTCTATCATATCATACTTGATAAGCCGGTAGCCTATGATATGGGCCTGCATCAGGACAGTAACTTCATGTTCCTGACGGGTGCCAATATGGCCGGTAAAACCACGTTTATCCGTGCCGTAGGTATCGCTACTTTCCTGGCACATTTAGGTATGGGCGTACCCGCAGAGAAAATGGAACTGAGCTTCTTCCATGGCATCTTCAGCAACATCCAGGTGCAGGATAATATTTTCAAAGGCGAGAGTTATTTCTTCAACGAAGTACAACGTATCAAAAATACCATCTTACAAATCAATAATGGCAAAACATGGCTGGTACTGATAGACGAGATGTTTAAGGGTACGAATGTGGAAGATGCCCGCAATTGTTCTATTGCTGTAATCAAAGGGCTGCTGAAAAGCAGTAACTGCCTGTTTATCCTTTCCACGCATCTGTATGAGGTAGCGGAAGAGCTGAAACATGAGCAGAAGATTCAGTTTAAATATTTTGAATCTACCATTATTGAGGAAGACCTGCATTTTACGTATCAGCTGAAAGATGGTATAGCTAAGGAAAAGATTGGATACCTGATTTTGAGAAGAGAAAAAGTTCTGGATTTACTGGAACAGATAAAGTAATATATTTGGAGCGCCTACGGCGCTCTTTTTTTTCACGCAAAGTGGCATAAGGAGCAGCGCAGCAAAGGATTGTATTTTGTTGTTTGCGCTTATGCAGACGATTGATTTTTGTTAACCCACGCTACATCCATATGATTGTTAAAACCTTCGGCAGCGCCCTGCAGGGCGTTCATGCCATTACCATCACCATAGAGGTGAATGTATCTTCTCAGGGCAATAAATTCTTTATTGTCGGATTACCAGATAACGCCGTTAAAGAAAGTGAGCAAAGGATTACTTCTGCGTTGCAGCATTTAGGGCAGAAAATGCCCAGGACCAGAACGGTCGTAAACCTTGCTCCTGCTGACATTCGTAAGGCTGGCACTGCCTATGACCTGCCTATCGCCATTGGTATACTGGCAGCCTGCGAACGTATTCCTTCCGACGTATTATCCGGATTTTTACTCATGGGTGAATTATCTCTGGATGGCACGCTGCTGCCGGTTCGTGGCGCTTTGTCCATGGCTATGCAGGCGAAAGCAGAAGGCTTCAGCAGCATCATTCTACCAATGACAAATGCCGAAGAAGCCGCACTGGTAGCAGGCATCGAAGTATATGGCGCCACACACCTGGAAGAAGTTATCAGGCATTTATCCGGCGAAGCATTATTAACATCCGCCAGCACAGCGGCGGGAGAGCGTTTTTTATCTGCACAGCTGCATTATGATTTTGACTTCAATGAAGTGAAAGGGCAGCAACATATCAAGCGGGCACTGGAAATAGCCGCTGCCGGCGGACATAACGCTATTCTGATAGGTCCGCCAGGTGCAGGAAAGACGATGCTGGCCCGGCGCTTCCCTTCGATACTTCCGCCGATGCTGCCGGAAGAAGCCCTTGAAACCACGAAGATCTATTCTGTTGCCGGCAAGCTGGCACATGCAGCGGCATTGATCGCACAACGACCATTCCGCGCGCCGCATCATGGCATTAGCAATGCCGCGCTGGTAGGCGGCGGCAGCAATATTCAGCCCGGAGAAATTTCCCTGGCGCATAACGGTGTATTATTCCTGGATGAATTACCAGAGTTTAAACGGGATGTGCTGGAAGTGATGCGGCAACCCATGGAAGAAAGGTTTGTTACCATTGCAAGGACCAGGCAAACGGTGGAGTTTCCGGCTGATTTTATGTTGCTGGCGTCCATGAACCCTTGTCCATGCGGGTATTTTAATCATCCGGAGAAAAAATGCAGTTGTGCACCTGGTATGGTGTATAAGTACCTGAATAAGATATCAGGGCCGCTGATGGACAGGATTGATCTTCATGTAGAAGTAACGCCTGTTACTTATTCGGCGTTGTCGGCACCGGGGGAGGCAGAAAGCAGCAGTGTTATCAGAGGTAGGGTTATTGCTGCCAGGATGTTGCAGCGGCAACGCTTTGAGGGGTTTGCCGGCATCAGCTGTAATGCGCAGATGAATGCACGTATGATGCGGGAACATTGCAATACGGATAGTCATAGCAGGGAGCTGCTAAAAAACGCAATGAAAAAGCTACAGCTATCTGCCCGTGCCTACGACAGGATACTGAAGGTGAGTCGCACGATAGCGGACCTGGACCACAGCACACTGATTACAGCCGCCCATCTGGCGGAGGCCATACAGTACAGGAGTCTGGACAGACAAAGCTGGGGTGGATCTTAAACTTCCACTTCTGTTTTACGATAGTCTTCGCTGAGTTTTTTCTGTATTTCTGCCGGCACCGGTGCATACTCTGCAAAAGTCGTTTTCAGCTTGGCTTTTCCCTGGGTAACATTCCGCAATGCGGAGAAGAGTTTATCCAGTTCGGCCTGTGGTGTGCGGGCTTTGATTACCTGGTAACCATTTAGTGTATCCATGCCCGTTATAATGCTACGGTGGCTCTGTAATTCGCTCATGATGTCGCCCATCATAACGTCAGGGGCAGTAGCTTCCAGGTCGAAGACCGGTTCCAGCAGTTGTGGAGCAGCCTGGTGGAAAGCCTCTCTGAAAGCCATCTTACCAGCGATTTTAAAGGACATATCGTTACTGTCTACCGGATGCATTTTGCCATCATAAACGCTGACGCGGATATCACGTACATAGGAGCCGGTGAGTGGGCCTTCGACCATTTTTTC
The DNA here is from genome assembly GCF_011752935.1 of Chitinophaga sp. Cy-1792. NCBI lineage: Bacteria > Pseudomonadati > Bacteroidota > Chitinophagia > Chitinophagales > Chitinophagaceae > Chitinophaga > Chitinophaga sp. Cy-1792. The sequence goes on along the minus strand of NZ_VWWO01000001.1, from coordinate 1,566,025 downwards.
CATGACGCCTTTCAGGATGGAAGGCAGGAAACGTGCGTCTATGGCGCCTCCTACGATGCAGTTATTGAATACCAGCTTGCCGCCCCAGTTGAGCGCGATTTCTTCCGTTTCCCTGACAGGGTATTCTTTTAGTGGGGGCATACCTTCGTACCAGGGTTCTATCTTGATATAGACTTCCCCGAACTGGCCGGCACCACCGGATTGTTTTTTGTGTCTGTAGGAAGAGAGTGCAGCTTTCTGGATGGTTTCGCGGTAAGGGATTTTTGCGGGCAGGAATTCCACCGGCATTTTATAGATATTTTCCAGGCGCCATTTGGTGACGAGGAGGTGCAGGTCGCCCTGGCCGTGGAGGATGACCTGTTTCAGTTCCCTGTTGAATTCTACTTCGAGGGTAGGATCTTCCATGTGGATTTCTGCCAGCACTTCGCTGAGTTTCTCGTCATCGGCTTTGTTCAGGGTTTCGACGGCTACCCGCACTTTAGGAGCCGGGAACTGGATGGGCTCTATCTGACCAGGGAAATTTTTCTCGCAGAGCGTATGATTAGTGAGGGTATTTTTCAGTTTGATGGTACAGCCGATGTCGCCAGCGCGGAGTTTGTCGACGTTGTTCCTGTTTTTGCCATCTACGATCAGCAGCTGGCTGATGCGTTCTGTCGTATTACCTTTTTCGTTTATCAGTTCCATACCTGTTTTCACTTCTCCTGACATGACTTTGAAGAAGGTGAGTTTACCTACATGAGGTTCCAGGATAGTTTTGAATACGAAGAGGCAGGCAGGTCCGGCGGGGTCGCAGGGGATTTCCTTACCCTCTTCTGTAATTTCAGCAGGCATATCGATGGCGCTTGGGGCGACGTTGTCGATGAAGCCCATGAGGCGGCCGCTGCCCATATCATTTTTTGCAGAGAGGCAGAAAATGGGGAATACCTGGTGTTTGAGCATACCGATTTTGAGGCCTTCACGGAGTTCATCTTCGTCGAGGCTACCTTTTTCGAAGAACTGTTCCATGAGGGTATCGTCGTTTTCGGCGGCTTTTTCTACCAGTTCGTTGTGGAGTCTATCAGCTTGTTCTTTTTCGTTGTCGGGGATGGGGAGTTTTTCGGGTTTTCCACCGTTTTGGGGGAAACGGTACATGGTCATTTTGAGGAGATCGATGATGGCGTTGAATCCGGGGCCCTGGTTGACGGGGTATTGCATAATGGTGGCAGCGTTTCCGAACACCTGGCGGGCTTCTTCCACCGTTTTTGTAAAGTTGGCCTGTTCAGTATCCAGCTGATTGATGGCCAGTATGGTGGGTTTCCGGTATCTGTCTATATAGTCCCATATCATTTCTGTACCGACCTCTACCCCGTATTGTGCATTCAGCAGTAATACAGCAGTATCGCAAACGCGGATGGATGCTATAACCTCGCCGATAAAATCTTCCAGGCCGGGGGTATCAATGATATTGATTTTATAGTCTCTCCATTCCGTGTGCAAGGTGGTTGCATAAACGGAATTACCGCGTTCATGTTCTATTTCGTGATAGTCAGAAATAGTGTTGTTTTCTTCAACGGTACCGCGTTTGCTGACAATGCCGGCTTCGAACAGCATTGTTTCAGAGAGGGTAGTTTTTCCACTCTTGGCAGCGCCCAACAGTACGATGTTTTTAACATGTTTTTCATCATACGTTTTCATATGTGGAGATTTAGTTAGATGAACAGAAATATCACCAGTAACCTTTACAAAGAACTTCTATATTAAGTTAGTCATTTTTGAGCAATGGCGGAACTACAATGTTATAACATCAGTACCTTTGCCACACTATTTCAGAACAGAACCAAAGACTCCGTAAAATTGGATTATGAAACTACTACTACAGTATCTCAAGAAATACAAATGGCTTTGCTTTTTCGCTATGTTGCTGGCTGCAGTGAACCAGCTGTTTTCCCTGATGGACCCGTATATTTTCGGGCGTATTATTGACAAGTTTGCCAACCACCCAAAATTCACCGATACATTAGGTCAGGCAGCCCGTTCTGAGGGGAATTACCTCAGTGGTGTACTTTTATTGTTAGGTGCATCTATTGGTGTAGCAATGATTTCCAGGATTGCGAAGGCATTTCAGGATTATTTTGTAAATGTGATTGTGCAGAAATTTGGTGCACAGGTTTATACAGACGGATTGAAGCATTCATTGCGCCTTCCATACCAGCAGTTTGAAGATCAGCGCAGTGGTGAAACACTGGCAATTCTGCAAAAAGTAAGAACAGACTGTGAGAAGTTCATCACGTCATTTGTAAACGTTCTTTTCGTATCGATGATAGGGGTTGTATTTGTGATGATTTACGCTTACTTCGTACATCCGACGCTTCCACTGGTTTACCTGGTGGGTTGTGTATTGTTGGGTGTGCTGATGAATGTACTAAGTAAGAAAATCAAGGTCATTCAGCGTACCATCGTAAAAGAAACCACTGCACTCGCCGGTTCTACTACCGAATCACTCCGCAACATTGAGCTGGTAAAGAGTTTAGGCCTTACCAACCAGGAAGTCCGCCGTCTCAACAGCACTACACTGAAAATCCTGATGCTGGAACTGAAAAAAGTGAAGAGCATCCGCAGTATCAGCTTTGTACAGGGAACCTTTGTAAACCTGATGCGTTCTGCTATTCTTTTCCTGTTGCTGTTCTATATCTACCGTGACTATGTTACCGTTGGGCAGCTGATGTCATTACAGCTGTATTCCTTCTTTATCTTCGGTCCTTTACAGGAATTGGGTAATATCATTCTGAACTACAGGGAAGCAGAAGTATCCCTTCAGAGTTTTAAACGTATCCTGGATACGCCGGTGGAAGAAATGCCTGCAGACCCGGTATACATCTCCCATATAGAAAAACTGGAATTTAAGGAAGTAGGCTTTAAGCACCTCACTGCCGAAGGAAAGGCGCTGGATAACGTCAGCTTTGATGTACAGCTGGGAGAAACGATTGCCTTTGTGGGGCCGTCAGGCTCCGGTAAAACCACACTGGTGAAGCTCCTGGTGGGCCTCTACAAACCAAATGAGGGTGATATCCTGTACAACGGTGTGGTGGCCAACAGGGTGGATATGGAGTCATTGCGCCATCAGGTGGGTTTTGTAACCCAGGATACGCAGTTATTTGCCGGCACTATCAAGGAAAACCTCCTGTTCGTAAACCCGGGCGCAACAGATGCTGAGATCATGGACGCATTGGAAAAGGCTTCCTGCTATACTATACTGGCCCGTGCGGATAAAGGCATTGAAACCGTTATCGGCGAAGGCGGCGTGAAGATTTCCGGTGGAGAGAAGCAGCGTTTGTCTATCGCCAGGGCGCTCCTGCGTAAACCAAGGCTGATGGTATTTGACGAGGCCACCTCCGCGCTGGATTCTATCACAGAAGAGGAAATTACCCGTACCGTAAGGGACATTACCGCCACCAGGCAGCATATCACGGTGATGATCGCACATAGATTATCTACGATTATGCATGCCGACAGAATATTTGTTCTGGAAAAAGGGCGTATTGTTGAAACCGGACGTCATGCAGATTTGTTGGAAGAAAAGGGACTGTATTACGCTATGTGGCGTCAGCAGATTGGCGAGCGCAAGTTTGAAACTGAGACAGCTTCCAAGTAATTGATTAAATTTGCAAGATGAGTACGAATAAGCCTAAACGCCCGAATTACTTCCTGAGCATGCTGACAATGAAATGTCCGCGTTGCAGAAAGGGCCCTATGTTTAAAGATCAGAATCCGTTTCATCTGCGATTTTCGAAGATTTTTGACATGTACGAGCATTGCCCGGTATGTGGTCAGAAATATGAGCTGGAAACAGGCTTCTGGTTTGGCACCGGGTATGTGAGTTATGCGTTATCTGTAGCATTCAGTGTGTTCAACCTGATATGGTATGCTGTATTTTTCGGTATTACCTGGAGGGACAACAGTATTTTTAAATGGCTGGCCGTAAACGGTGTTTTACTGATTGTATTACAACCATGGCTGATGCGTATTTCGAGGGCTATTTACCTGTATTTCTTTGTGTATTATGATGAGAGTACGGCGAACCTGGAGAAATTTCATCACCATCAACATTAATAAACTGGCTTGAAAATATTTGGGGCTGTGAAAACAGCCCCTATCTTTTTCAACCAAAATCTGAACCAATGGTGGTCAGAAGAATTTTAGAGGCAACAATGAAATTGGAGGAAAGTAGTGTGCAACTAATTAGAAATTAATACAATCGATGTTGCAAATAGGTAACTTTGGGTGCTAAACTACAAAATCCGTATATAATCAATCAAATAATTATACCAGTGGTAGATGCACCAGATTTGCGGATATTCGCACACAGGAAGCATCAAAAAGCAAACCCGATACTAATGACAAGAATAGGTTTTTATATAGCAGTCATCCTTTTCTCTTGCCAGGCTTGCAATAGCGCACCAGAGCCTACGGAAGAAGTGCATGTGGCAGATAGGACCAAAAAGACCATTCAACCACAACATTTCAAGCTAAAATCCGGTCATCCCGGGGATGAATCGACTGTATATACGGCTGCCAATATTACAATGAATGTGGAAAATGGCGCCGATTCCATGCAAACCATCACCATCAGCAGTAAGGATAAGCGGCTGATCAATTACATCCGCAAAGTGGATACCTTACCATCACCCTACCTGTATATCAGCGAAGGGGATACTATTCTGGGACTGTTTACAGCAGGAAAATTTACCGCCTACAAGATAAGAAACAACAAGGCATTGTTGTTCGATCACTTCTTTACGCACGAACTACCCGAACTGGCGAGGCGGGATACCATACTCGAATTTATACACCATAAATAAAAAAAGGGGGCTCTACGGAATAGAGACCCCTTTTTTATATCTGTCCGGATATACTATTTAAACTCCAAAGGTATAGCCACCTTCACGCTAAAGGTTCTACCCATATTAAACACCCCTACCCTGCCTGTCACTTCATTTACAGGTGCATATTTCAATCTGCTCAGGTTATTCTGATAAGCAACATCTGTAATATTATTCATAGCCAGGTGCAGCGAGAACAGTGTTTTGTTTTTCTTATTCACGAAATCGGTACCAATACCTGCATTCAGCAAGGTATAGGCCGATGTTGGCGTTTCTGTCTGATAAGCAGAGAACACATCATTCTGTGCGAAGTTCATATCCATCTGAAGGCCTACGTATGCATTCTGAAGGCAACCCTTCCCTACTTTCTTGAACTTACCTTTCAATTCTGCCAGCCATCTTGCTGCAGGAATATTAGGCAGATTTTTCGTAGAGTCGGTAGCGTTAGTAGCCGTACCACGTACATAGGACACGGTGTTTTCGAAGTGCAGCCAGTCGATCGGGTGCGGGTGAATATCCAGCATCATTTCGCCACCATAGAGGTTTGCATTGGTTTGCATGTATTTGAAAGCTGCAAAACCTTCTTCGTTGTCGGTAGCCGGAATAGAGTCGGTACCTGCCGCATTGAATAATTTACGGGAGTAGATAAAATTATTGATATGGTTGTAGAAGATGCTGGCAGTAAGGGATACGTGCTGGGTATTGAAATCAATACCTATATCTCCCTGTGTGCTGACTTCGGGTTTAAGATCCGTATTACCGTATTCATACTTGATCGTACCTTCATGCACACCATTAGCAGAAAGCTCTGCAATATTAGGAGCGCGAAAACCTCTTGCTGCATTGGCTTTCAGCGTTACGCGATCGCTGGCAGCATAGCTGATACCCACGCTTCCGGAAACATTATTGAAGTTCTTTTTGAACGCATTAAATTTATCTTCACCAGTAGGAGCCGGCTTTCCGTCAGCATCCAGGAATAATGCTTTTGAATTCAGGGAGCGGTTATCGAAGCGCAGACCACCGCTTAATGTCAGCTTATCAAAGGTTTTGCGTGTTACTGCAAAAGCACCGATATCAAACAGGTCATATGCCGGTATCAGGTATTCGGAGCCTTTGTTTGTATTGGTTTGCTGCATACCGTTTACCCCTACGGTCGTTTGCCAGCCATTCATTTCAGGCAGAAAGTAACGTGCGCCATAGTTAAAGGTTTGCAGGTAGAGATATAAACCAGGCTCATTCGGGTTTAATACATCTCCGTATTCACGGCGCTGGTTCAGCTGATAGCCTAACGTCAGACCGATACGGCCACCGTTATTCAGGTACAGGCTATTGTCCCATACGAGTTTCTGGTGGTTGATCTGCTGTTTTGGTACGGTCATGCTATATGACCTGTGATCGCTGTTGGTCACTGGGGCTTCATCTGCCACACCATTATCATTCACCGGTTTTACAAACTGGCCGGTACTATCACGGTCTCCTTCCACGAGGCCAAGGTGCTGGTTAAAGGAAGTAAACGTCAGGTGTGAATAACCCCATTTTTTGTTGATGCCAATGTTGGCGCCGAAGTTGGTATTATTATAACGTGAGTTAAATACATAACCATCGTATTTATTCTGATAGTCATGCGCCTGTTTCTGTGTGATATAGGCGCCCCAGCTGAAACCATTCTGGTTACCGGCAATATCAGCATGATAAGCCATGGTACCGTTGTTGGTCATGTAGTTTGCATCCAGATTACCTTTAATTGTACCAACAGGCAAGGGTGCAGGCGTGATGATATTTACCACACCGGCCAGTGCATCGGAGCCATACATCAGGGAGGCAGGACCTTTCAGCACTTCTATTCTGCTAACATTATAATCATCTATTTCAATACCATGTTCATCCCCCCATTGCTGACCTTCCTGACGAACATCGTCACTCACTACCACTACGCGGTTATAGCCCAAACCTCTGATGAAAGGCTTGCTGATAGCAGGTCCTGTAGACAAGGTACTTACACCTGGTACTTTCGCGATGGCATCAATAATATTTGTAGAGATGTTTTGATCGAGGTAGTCGCGGCGGATGATGCTGATAGGAACCGGGCTGCTTTTGGCGGATGTAGCGAGGTTTACGCCGGTAACCACCACTTCATTCTTTTCGATTAAAGTTTCGGAGAGCTCGAAATCCTGTCTGGTATCACCGTTGACAGTTACCGTAGTGGTATAGGCGGCATATCCCAGGAAATGCAGCTCTACCAGGAATTTTCCTTTTGGAAGATTTTTGATGACATAGTTTCCATTTCCATCTGCGGATGCACCTACTTTAAGGTCTGGCAGATAGATGGTTGCGCCAGGTAAGGCGGTATGTGTTTTTTTATCGGTAATCTTACCACTCAGGGAGTTATCGGCAAGATCTCTGGCCGACAGGCCATTGGCATATATAGACGTCTGTATTCCCAGGAAACCCAGTAATACAAAGAGAAAGCGAGGTATAAATACACGCAGGTATTGCATATCAGTAGGATGATAATTCAGAATAATAAATAAGGGGATCATCGGCAGACAATCCGAATAATTACTGTTAATAAAACAGTCTAAGCACACATTGTATATTAAGCCACAGGAGGGGCTCTGGGGGCGAGATCCCGAAATGTCTGGTGACTGATGGCAGCAACAGTGGGGCTAAGAAACACCCACACCAGTTTCTGCACAGGAACTATATAGTGAGAGACAATCTCATCATACGGCTCAACGCCTATCTGTAAAAACTCACAGTGACGGTGAGCAGTTGAAACACTTGATTCGCCCTTTGGATGAATAACATCGTGGGTGTCGTGGTGGTTTGCAAATTCATGTATAAATTCTCTGGGCAGGGTATTTAAAGTAAATACCCCCAGCAGCAGGATCGCCAATAGCCTATGCCAGTATTTTTTATACATGGCGACAAAGATAGTTAAATCCAACTATTTGCAACAAGGTTGCACAATATTTAATCTAAATTTAAACTAAAGCATTGGTTTACTTCACCTTAAGCATTGGCCGGACTTGTTGTACCGGTCCATTCTGGAATCGGGCATAATAAATACCGCTTGGCAGATAGGTGGCATCGAAGTCGATGGTGTAGATACCTGCGGCATGTACTTTATTTACCGGAACGCTTACCAGGCGGCCCATGGTATCGAATATCTGGATCATGGTATTGCCGGCGCCGGTGATATAGGTAATTTTAGTGGTATTGGAAAAAGGGTTCGGGCTGTTGGTGATCAGGTGTTTGTTTTCGTCAGGGGTGGTATCGGGGATGCCGGTGATCACACCGCAAGCCACGCCGCTGACCAGCGGCAGCTGCTGGTAATCCTTTTGCAGGATACGTTGCAGATCGGTAGGTGCTACGCAGAACCATTGTTCCAGGATAGAAGCGTAAACAGATCTGAAATCGTACTGCATGGGAATATTATCATTTACAGAGGTAGCGTCCGGGATGGAAGGTGAGTTCCCTAATACGCCCTGCATGACATAGTCGCCAAATACAATCATTGGTGCAGCAGCACCATGGTCTGTACCGATACTGCCGTTGGATTTGATACGGCGGCCGAATTCGGAGAAGGTCATCCCTACCACGCGGCGGGAGGCCTTGAGTCCGCGTAAATCGCTCATAAAAGCAGCGATGGCATCAGAGACGCCACCTAATAAATTAGCATGGTTTCCTTTAGTAGTGTCGCCGCTATCCGTCTGGCTGGCATGGGTATCGAAACCTCCCGTGCTCACCATATAGAGACGGGTTTTGAGTCCGCCGGCAATAAGTCTTGCTACGATTTTCAGCTGTGCCGCGAGGCCGTTATTGGCCGGATAATCGCCCTGGGCGGTTACTTTGGCTGCAGCTTTCTTTATAGATTGTTCATAACTATTCGTTTGTTTCGCGATGAGGCGGATATATTCCAGCTCTTTTCCCGCCTTGGTATTGGGTACGGGGTCCATAACACCATCTATCAGGTTGTAGAAGTCGGTGGCACTGGTAATGGCGATACCCATGCTCGCGTTGGTGCCCTGGAATGCAGGAGATACGATAGACCCTATCTGAATTGCCAGCGGGTCTGGATTATCTGCGCTGGGATAGCCGTTAGGGAAATCCGGGTTCAGGGATTCCAGGTACCTGCCGGTCCAGCCGGTGGTAAGCACTTCGTTGGAATCGGAGCCAGTGAGCCAGATATCTGTTGCGCGGAAGTGCGAGAAGTTCGGGGAAGGATAGCCTACACTTTGGATGAGGCTTACTTTTCCGTCGTTATATAATTTTTGCAGACCTGTCATGGCAGGGTGCAAACCTGATTTCGTATAGCCGTCAAGTTTAAGGACTTTTCCTTGCGGGATAGCGATGTTGGTACGGGCGGCCTGGTATTTTCCATAGATATCCAGTGGAATGACCATGTTGAGGCCATCGTTTCCGCCAGTCATCTGAATCATAACCAGCACGTGATCATTATCGGAGGCGGCCCCGCTGAGTGCCGACAGCAGCGGAGTAGCACCAAAAGCCTTTACTGAGAAGCCGCCCAGGATTCCGGGAAGCACCGCAGCAGGAGCAGTATATTTAAGGAAATCTCTTCTCTTCATAAATAGGATATTTCAGCGGATCAGGATAGTTGATATTCAGACAGGTCCATGATATATTTATACAGTGCCTGCAAACGGATATGCACATCACTTTTCGCCTGCATATCATTAGGATTGCTTACATAATTTTTCCAGGCATTGGTCCAGTAGTAGTCGGATTGCTGACCGGTAAGCAGGATGGTCGTTTTCAGGAAATCCTTCACATTATCGGAAACGCCTACACGATAAAGAATATCCAGAGAATCCGCCACCAGTGCAACCGGGTTACCGGGATCAGAGAGTTGGGCAGCGAATGCCATAGGATCTATCTGTACGCCGGCAAAGCCGTTATCCCCGATCAGTGCGTCGCTGAGCTGGTTACGTTTGGGCAGGGTATCTGTATTGATCCAGAGTTCATGAAAGGAAGGTTCCTGGTAGTAAGCGTCCCAGCCGGCCACCAGTGGCGGATCGCCCAGGTTTTGCAGCATCATCGCTGTAGCGCGGTGGACGCTGGTCCAGGCTTTATATTGACTGGGATAGTCGGGCGGAAACTTCACAGCAAACTCCCTGCATATACCGATACAAAAATCCACCGGACTTTTAATGAGGCATGCCATATTTAACGGATCGAAGAAGTGATCGCTGGTAAACAGGGCATTGAGAACGGTTTTCATGTCGTAGCCGCTGCTGCGGAAGATATCGGCCAGTGGCGCGATCACATTCTGTTCTGTAGCCGCATCGATATCATAATATACAAAGAAGCGGTATAGTTTCCGGCAGATGAATTTAGCAACTTCCGGTTGTGCGAAGATAATATTGAGGAGGTCGTCCACCTCGGTAGCGCCATCAGTGCCGGTTTTGCCGGAAATGACTTTATTGAGATAGAACGAGCTGAATGACTTATTGGTAATATCGTGCTGAGTGGTGTTGAACGTGCTGACGATATTGACAGGATCGACACGGAAGCCGGTGAGTACGCGGGCGGTGGCCTTCACATCATCTTCTGTATAATGTGAATCCGGGCCTTTACCTACGGTAAACAGCTCATGCAGTTCGCGGGCATAGTTTTCGTCAGCGGCGCCTTTAGAATTGAGGTAACCGTTGAGATATACCAGCATGGCCGGGTCGAGGGTTACCGCTTTGGTCAGCGTTTTGAAATTCCCCAGGGCATTTTGCCGGAGGGTAAGATTATATTGGTAGATGTACCTGCTGTCTTTCACCATGCTTGTTTCTGTAACGAAGTGGTTATGCCAGAAGAGTACCATTTTTTCGTGTATGCTTCGCTGTTGGGCCAGCATTTGTCCGACCCACCATGCCTTGTAGGAGGCGATCCTATCGTCCTCGAGGGTTTCATCTCCTTTAGGTGCGCGGTTCCAGGCGGCGCCTGGCGCAACGCCGGTACTGTCTATCCCATAGTCATTTACGGGTGGAGCAGGATCTGGCTGGGGAGTAAGGAGGATATCCACTACCTGTTGCATGGAAAGGCCTTTCAGTGCGTTGACATCAGCAGGCGTAACACCAAACATGGTGCGTTTGAGGAGGTGGATAAGTTGTAGGGAGCCCCATTGGCCGGTATAGGCTGTGATGCCGGTTACAGTACGGGCAGCAGCAGTGTTCCGGCTACGTGCAGGCGATAAGGTTAGGAATTGTCGACGATCCATAATAAACGATATGGTTGACAGCTTTTTGGCTGAATCGGCAGTAAATTAGTAAAAACTTTAATTCATCTAGATTAAAAAATTATTTCATATGCATTCCTAATCGGTCGAAGAGGTGCTAACCTATTGAGTTAGAACAGGTCGGGATCAAAAATATTTTCGTGGAAATAAAAAGGCAGCGTCTATTGGATAGACACTGCCTTTTGAATTCAGATGGGTATAATTAGTTTATATTTTCGATGATACCGGCGATGCCTTGACCACCGCCTACGCAGGCGGTAACGATGCCGTATTTTTTATTGAGACGTTTGAGATCACCGAGGATTTGTACGGTGAGTTTGGCACCGGTGCAGCCGAGCGGGTGACCGAGGGCGATGGCGCCACCGTTGATATTCACGATATCCGGGTTGATGCCCAGTTCTCTGATTACGGCGATAGATTGGGAAGCGAATGCTTCGTTGAGTTCTACCAGGTCGATATCGCTGAGATTTTTACCGGCTCTTTCTAGGACTTTAGGCACGGCGGCAACAGGGCCTATGCCCATGATACGAGGGTGTACCCCTGCGGATACGCAGGCCACCAACTTACCTATAGGTTTGATATTCAGCTTATTGACCATTCTTTCACTCATCACTATTACGAAGGCGGCGCCATCGGAGGTTTGTGAGGAGTTACCGGCGGTAACGGATCCTCCTGCGGCAAACACCGGTTTCAGTTTACCGAGTGCTTCGAGGGAGGTATCGGCACGAGGGCCTTCATCTGTATCTACTACGTAGCTTCTTGCTGCTTTTTTGCCTTTGGCGTCCACATATACTTCATCTACGTTGATCGGTAGAATACCGTCCTTAAAATAGCCGTTTTTAATGGCATTCAAGGCTTTCATATGTGATTTATAGGAGAATTCGTCCTGATCTTCGCGGGAGACTTTAAATTCATTCGCAACGGCTTCAGCGGTGAGGCCCATACCGATGTAGTAGTCCGGGTTGGATTTAGCCACGGTATAGTTGGGAACGGTTTTCCAACCGGCAACAGGAACGAGGCTCATACTTTCGGTACCGCCGGCGATGATACAGTCGGCCATACCGGTTTGGATTTTAGCGGTAGCGATGGCGATGGTTTCGAGGCCGGATGCGCAGTACCTGTTGACTGTCATGCCGGGAACATCGATACCGAGTGCCCTTACGGAAATCATACGTCCAATCTGCAAGCCTTGTTCTGCTTCAGGCACCGCATTACCGACGATGAGGTCATCTACCTGTTTAGGATCGAGCTGTGGAACAGCTTTGAGCAATCCGGTAATGACATCAACTGCCAGGTCATCGGGTCTGTAAAAGCGGAAACCTCCTCTCTTCGATTTGCCGACCGCCGTGCGGTAACCGGCAACTATATATGCTTCTTGCATTAGACAAATGTTTTATAGTGAGCTAACCTTTTTTATACTATCCTTTCAAATTTAATCAAATAAAATTGATAAAAATTCACAGGAACCGTTAAATTTGGAGATAGGTAATTTAACATTTACTTGTCTTCGTAGCTCAGTTGGTAGAGCAGCTGACTCTTAATCAGCGGGTCTAGGGTTCGAGTCCCTACGAGGACACTTTTATAGGATAGGCTTTCAGCATCAAATCTGCTGAAAGCCTTCTTAATTTGCTTACAATTTGTACGAATTTCTCCCTTCGCTGGATGGCCTGAAGGAAAAATCAGCAAGATCAGATACACAGACGATAGAAAATCAATCAATTAGCACTATCTGAAAATAGTCTACCGGTATTAGTAAAAAATATTAATGAAATCATTAGAACAATATTTCGAGCAGTGTAAGGATTGGGTAAAGGAAATTCAGGAGTATACAGATGCGCTGCTGGAACTGGCAAATTATATCGCTACCGGAGATTTTGAATTACCAATGAACCTACCTGGTATTGCAGCACATATAGATGATTTTATTACCAGAAAGTCAATACTATTATCTGCATTTAAAAAAATGCTCCAGGAGCAGTTAGTACAATCTAACAGTAACGAATATACGCAAAATATGCTTTCCGGATTATGGAACCAATATACAACGTTAGAACAGCTATGCAGTGCATTTCATGAACTAAACAGCAGGACAACCTATTGTTTTATGGAGCATGTCGGCCAGGAGTATAAGCAGCACATGAGTGAAACAGAGGTCATACCTGCAGACGAACAGATAACCAACATTGGCGACATCTTAACAATAGTTAGCTATTTGATTGCATCAGGAATGGACTTCTCTAAACAGATCTCACAGGCGATTCGCTCCGAATCCAACATAAAACAGGGTGACAAAAGCTCCCCGATTGATTAAAGTAAAAATAGCCAGTCATAAAAACACAAGAACGAAACGGCCTGCTAATTAAAAGGAGACAGCTCAGTTAAAGAACTCTGCACAAACGGCATAACAGACAACTCACTGCGAGCATACTTCTTTCAAAAATATTATCATGATATCCCTGTTCTCAAATTCTGACAGGGATTGTCTTTCATTAAACCAGTACACCATCAAAAAAAATTTTCCGCCTCAGAAAAAATACCTACATTCATTAACGTACTGATGACCGATTAGCTTTCCGAACTATATAACCCAATGAACCCGACAGACTAACATTTGTTTTCCCTGGCCTAACTTTCGTATCCAGTACATCTTCCTAGAAAATAAATGCATTATACCTGCTTAACGCTGAACAACCGCTCCACGGCATTGCCACCAAGGCTAAAGACAGGAGAGGACAAATTTCCAAATGTAATCCACCATGAAACAGCAACAAACCAAAAAGCCGCTTCAGTTAACCAAAATCAAAGTAGCTAACCTTAACATGCCTAAACAAAAAGGCCAGGTTTGCTTAACCTCAGTTGATGCAACTACCTGCCCAGGCTGCCGTTTAACAATAACTGTAGACTGTCTGTAACCGACAAGCACCTTCTCCAGGTCAGTCGCTACATGCCGGCAGCTGACCTGGTTACCAACACATTTTCACGATTTAGCTACAGGATTAACTGATCCGGCTACATTTCTTTTTCTATTGCACCTCACCTTTGTTCCATCACTTTAAACCCAAAAAGTAAAGTATGGAAACAAATAACGTATGGCTGGTAACCGGCGCCTCCAAAGGAATCGGACTATCACTCGTAAAAAAACTACTGGCATCAGGCCACAGTGTTGCAGCCACTTCACGCAATGCACAATCACTGATAGATGCCATCGGCGCGCCTGCTGCCAACTTCCTTCCCCTGGAAGTAAATCTTGCCGATAATAACAGCGTACTTACAGCTGTTGAAAAATCCATTGCACAATTCGGCCACCTCGACGTAGTGGTTAATAATGCCGGCTATGGACAGATAGGTACCTTGGAAGAGCTTTCCGACATGGAATCAAGAGAAAATTTTGATGTAAATGTTTTCGGTACTTTAAATGTTATCCGGAATGTAATGCCTCAGCTACGCAAACAACAAAAAGGACATATTTTCAACATTGCATCCATTGGTGGCTACCATGGCGGATTTCCCGGATGGGGAATTTATCTCGCCACTAAATTTGCGGTTGCCGGACTTACAGAATCCCTTGCAGCAGAGATAAAAGAATTCGGCGTGAATGCAACGGTAGTATACCCTGGCTACTTCCGTACTGACTTCTTAAGCAAAGGTTCGGTGGGTAGGCCTGCGCGCCCGATTGAGGCCTATACAGCCGCCCGAAAGGCAGAGCAGGCACATATCAATGAAATCAATCATCAGCAGCCTAATGACCCCGAAAAAGCTGCAGACGTACTGATCGCCATCAGCCAGGAAGCAAATCCTCCGGTACACCTCTTCCTGGGAAAAGATGCATATGACCTCGTACAAGACAAACAAAATATCGTTAACAAAGACGTGGAACAATATAAAAATTACACTTTTTCCACCGCCTATTAATCACGACATTTGCAGTAAAGAGGCATATCGTATATTGTTAAATTAACCAGTATGGATAAGACATTCCGCTTTAATTCAATTGCTGAGTTCCATAGTTTCTGTCAGCTCTCCGGTCCTGACCATCCACTGATCAGTCTGATCGATTACAGTAAGGTTCAGTACCCTATAGATGATACCGAGCTTAAATGGATACAAAACTTTTATTCAATTGGATTAAAACGGAATGTTCAGGGCAGGTTTAACTACGGACAACAACCATATGATTTTAATTCAGGGGTACTTTGCTTTATTTCACCGCTGCAGTTTCTGCGACTTGAAATTCAACCGGATGTACAGGTTCAGCCCAGCGGATGGCTGTTACTCATACATCCCGACTTCTTATGGAATACCCCATTGGCAGCTAAAATAAAGTCGTACGATTTTTTTCAGTATGCAGTAAATGAAGCGCTTTTCCTTTCTGAAAAAGAAGAAACTACCATAGCTGATATCTTAAAAAGTATAGAAAAAGAATATCAGTCAAATATAGATCGCTTCAGCCAGGAACTAATCATAGCACAACTGATATTATTACTTACCTATTCCGAACGCTTCTACGAAAGACAGTTTCTCACCCGTAAAAAATCAAGTCATGAATTACTGGAAAAATTCGAAATGGTATTGAATGAATATATTTCTGCCGGAAACCTACTATCAGCAGGTATTCCAACAGTCACCAGTATCGCACAAAAATTAAACATCTCTCCTAACTACCTCAGTACTTTATTGCGACTTCAAACCCAACAAAATACACAACAACACATACAACGAAAAATGATTGACTATGCGAAGGAACGCCTGAGTACCACCAGCTTGAGTGTCAGTGAAATCGCCTATGAGCTTGGATTTTCGCACTCTCAATCTTTCAGCAAATTATTTAAGCAAAAAACCAATCAGTCTCCAATGGAATTCCGGGCCGCATTTCAATAATTGATCTGCTATCTTGTGGAAAAATGTAATTTCATCATCTTCCCTATTGTATGAAACAACAAATAATCAGGTGGTGTATTACTTTGGTAATCATCCTGGGAACTAATCTTTCCACACACGCTATCAGGCTATTTATTTATGGTAGCGGACCTGGAGGCACTTAGCTTTTCTTACCTGAGGCACGGCATCAGGATGAATTTATGGCCATTGTACGTGTTTTTCATCTTAATGGTAGTGTTCCAGCTTTTATTGCTGGCGGCCATGATATTGAAACGATACAGGTGGTGGTTATATACTTTATTGGTTATCATTTTATTAAATGTCCTGTTACATACAGATGCCTTAATATGGTTAGTTAAATCCTTTCAACCACAGGAAGGAAGGCCTTAAACAAGGGCATTCAGAACTTATCTAGTCACCCCCCATTAAAGTTGTAATCTGGACGACTATGTTTTCATTTCCAGAAGAAAAATTGCACTTTTGCGCGAACCCAAATTTTTTAACATGCGCAATTTTCTGTACCTGGCTGTTATATTGTTTACGACCCTCCAACTGAAAGCCCAGAAAAAAGTGGACTCTTCTGTTGTAGAAGAAGAAGCAATCAATGCATACGCCGACTCTCTCCGGGGAGCGATGAAATACAAGACAGGCCTCGTCACGTTATCGGCAGGCGATGCCCAGCTGAATGTTCCTGCAGGCTTTAAATTCCTTGGAAAAGAACAAAGTCAGTTCATTATTGAAAAGATTTATGGCAACCCTCCTCAGATTGCAGCGGAGGCCCTGGGCATGATCTTTCCCGAAAAATCAGACATCTTAACAGAAAACTCCTATGTTTTTATTGTGAAGTATGAAGATGTTGGCTTCATTAAAGATGATGATGCCGAACATATGAACTACGATGATCTGAAGAAGCAAATAATTGAAGATGAAGTAAAAACCAATGAGGAGCGTAAAAAGAACGGTTACCGCACCATTCATCTGATTGACTGGGCGCAGAAACCATTCTACGATAAAGAACATAAAGTATTGCATTGGGCCAAAGAATTGCAGGTAGGCGAACAACCATCAGATAATAACACCCTGAATTACGAAGTTCGTATTCTCGGTAAAAAAGGTATTCTCTCGCTGGATGCGGTGTGTTCTATGTCAGAACTTCCGCTGGTAAAAGCTGATATCGACAAGGTATTAAAGATGGCCACTTTCACGGAAGGTAATGCCTATGCTGATTTCGATCCTAAAGTGGATAAGGTTGCCGCCTGGACAATCGGTGGTCTGATTGCCGGTAAGGTACTCGCTAAAGTCGGTTTCTTTGCTGTTATCCTGAAATATTTAGCCGTTATCTGGAAATTCCTGGTAGTAGCTGCCATGGCAGTTATCGGCTTTATCAGGAAGAAAATTCTGGGTAAAAAAGATGAACCTTCCTACCAGATAACTACCACGGAAGTACCTGATACTGTCAGCGAAGAAATTGCACAGGATACACCTCCGCAACATCCGTCGTCAGAAGAGCATAAGGATACGCCTCCAATGGTATAAAATATTTTTTTTCTAAAACAGAAAACCACGGAAGATCCGTGGTTTTCTGTTTTTTGCAGCTATCTGCCGGGATTAAATCTCCGTATACTTTACCGTTACAACCGGCTTTGTTTGGGTGATTTTTTTCAGGTATGGCTGATAGTTAAAGATATCCGCATCATCCTTATAGGCAAAGTCAAACTCCTGGATATACCCTGACGGTAAATTCCCGCTGCGGTCCAGCAATTCGCTGAACTGCTCCTGGTAAGCCTTTCGCTGCTTTTCTTTTAATACTGTTTTCCAGTATTTCATGGCTGCATACCTCGACAACCTCCTGCCAGCGCCATGCGCACAGGAATTCAATGCCGTTGCAGCGGCAGCAGTATTATTGATTTCCACCAGCAAACTACCTCTGGACATAGACAACGGGATAACGGCCATCTGCCCTTTTTCCAGCTCTGTACTTCCTTTACGATGCATGATATATTCATCTGTAAAGCGTAAATGATTATGTACGGAGTCTGAAAGGAAATAAGGCGTACCATGTAATATCCCTTCTGCCGCTATATCCTTATAGTTTTTAGCCAGATAATCGCCGGGTATTGTCTCTTTCCTGCATTGGATATAATTCGCCTGTTGCAGGAAGATCAGGGTTTTAATACAGAAATTCCGACGACGTTGCTGACCGAAATCCAATGTCTGCCTGTAATAGTGCACAAAATCCTCTCCGGCGAAATCTTTATGCACAAAATCTACCTGTTGCCCATATTCCTGTGAGAAATCTCTGGTGAGCTGCAAACATTGCTGGTACAGCGCTATACCCCGATCGCGGGTACCGGTATGACAAATAATATAAACTGACTGGTCATCTTCCTCAATAGATAAAAAATGATTTCCTCCACCCAATCCATCATCCGTCATTTTAGTATGAGCCAGCTGAAAGGCTTTATAGTGGGCCTTCTTATCGAATGGTTTCAGCCAGTATTCCTTTTTGATATGCAGCACCATCACGCCACAGCCAATATCCTTGCCGGTGATGAGCGGATAAAAATAGTCCGACGTACGAAAGGCGACACCAACGGGCAACGCCTTTTCATCACAGTAATGAATATCAGTAAATGCGCAGATACGCTCCAGGAAAGATTTTTGGGCATATTTTTCCAGCTGCTGCATCGCATTTTTTTCGATGCCAGCGGCATCGCAATAGAATCCAATAGATTCCATATTCCTTATTTTAAATAAAAAAAGATTAGTTCGTGGGGCCTGGGTAGGTACATCTGCCCCGTTCAGAGATGTCAGCAGCCTGTTAAAGGCGGTACAAATATAGTAAGAATTATTTTAATAGGGGAACAGACAGCAATTCTACCCCTAAAGGGGGATATATCCTCCTGTCCTACTTCGGAAAATATTGCGTAACTTTTCAGTTCTCAAGTATGTCATCTTACAATTAAGTCTTTACTACTATTAGCCTATATTACGCGAATTAATCCGAAGGGTGTGCCAGCAATGGTACACCCTTGTTCATTTATAAAAAACAAACAGGGAGCCTGTACGGGCTCCCTGTTGTTTTTCTAAGAGTTGGTGATTTTATTTACAAAACGGACATTATTTAGAGTTCTGTACCAGGCGTCCTTCGCCGTAGGCGATGGAAGTTGCAGAGAATGGCATGATCCAGATATAGGAATCAGGTGCAATAGAATAGGTAGTTGTTCCTTCTGTTTTGGTCAGTGTGGTTTTATACACAGGGTCCATGTTAAAGCGGCGGTAATCCAGGTACATCATACCAGCGCCACGATATTCACATCTCATTTCCCTACGGATCTTTGCGATAGCTTCTGCTTCTGTTGTAGCAGTTACGTCGCTATAAAAAGCCGTGATGATGCGTTTACGGCGTACGGTATTCAGTACCTCCATTGCTTCCTGCATGTTACCGGCACGGGCCAGGCATTCAGCCTTGATATAATAAACTTCCGGAGTACGAAGTCCGCTCATGTTAGGCTTATCATTACGGCGATAGGAAAGAATGGCCTCACTACTAACTGTTCTCACCGCAAAATTGACTTTTAAGCGGGCATCTCCTTTATCGTACAGTACACTATCACTAGCCTTCAGGTATCCGGTAATGTAATAACCTTGTGATTGGTTGGTACCACCACCATGATTAAACACGTAGTTTTCCGGGTTAGAGAAGTCAATCAGTGGCACATTAATACCAGGAGAATTACCATCGGCCAATGTTTTATTATCATTGTAATACTTCACATAGTCGAAAAGTGTGTTATTCTGTTTCAGTGCATTATCTGCAGCTTCGGCGGCTTTGGCATAATCACGCTGGAACATGTACACTCTTGCCAGTAAGGCATATGCAGCACCTTTGGTTGCATAGTACCCATTCATAGAGGTAACAGGCAGGTCCTGAATTGTTTGTGTTGCCTCCCGGATAACAAAGTCATATACTTCTTTCACGGAAGACTGATTCAGGGTTTGCTCCATATCATCATTCACATTGATCATCACACCGGGATCAGTGGCCGCAGTGCTGGGATTATATGTTTTAGCGTAGGTATTTACCAGGTTAAAATAATGCAATGCTCTGCAAACTCTTGCCTGCGCAATCAATTCTGCTTTCTGTGTAGCAGTACCTGTAGTTGCACTGGCAACGTGATTGATCAATACATTGTAAACAAAAATGGCGGCGTAGGCATCGCTATAGGTCATGTCCGTCAGCACATATTGTAACCGGTCGATACCTTCTTTCCAGTTATAATTTATCATGGCAAAGCTCTGTGTTGCCTGTGCGGTTTGTATGGTATACCATTCGTTTGCTACAACTGCCTGGCTGGTAAAGTCGAAAGTATGTGCCTTTGTGGAACCAAGCAAAGCCTTGTAGTCTTCAAAGGTTTGCGGTATCTTCTGACCTTTCGGTACGATATCCAGGTATTTATTACAACTGGCGGCTCCTGCCAGGACAGCTCCACACAATATCAGTTGAAAAATCTTTTTCATATTCTATTCTTTACTGCCTTTGAATTAGATAGAAATGTTTAATCCGAAATTATAAGTTGGCATGATGCGGTTTCCTCTGGTGAAAGTGGTGAGTCCGCCGGTACCAAATGATCCGGTTTCCGGATCCAGGTGTTGTCCGTTAAAGCTGATATAGAAAAGATTATCAGCCTGGAAGCGGATTTTTGCACCAGCAAGCTTCATGCGTTGTAACCAGTTTTTAGGCAGGTTATAGGTGAGCGCAATATTTCTCGCCTTGATGAAAGAGGCATTCTTAAAGTTGATGTCGGCATTATTCCAGTAAGAGTTACGGAGATTAATCCCCTGGTCACTATAATCCCATGCAATACGAGGGACATTGGTCGTCAGTTCATCTCCCGGCTTTTGCCATGCATTGCCGATACCAGCCATCAGTGGGCTATTAGGATACATGTTTATAGAGAATGGTACTTCTGTTCTCATAACATGGCCTGCATTATATACAAACATTACAGACAGATCAAACTGCTTATAGGAAACGTTGTTGATCAGTGCACCGGAATATTTAGGTACATAACTACCCATATATGCTACTGCAGCAGGAGATGTTACCGTTCCTGAAGTTGGTTTGCCATCCGCCCCAATGATCATTGGGTCACCTTTTGCATCCAGTCCTGCGTACCTGTAACCATACAGCGACTGAAACGGATCACCTTGAAGGATGTAACCAGAAGCATTCGGGATAAGATCAGAAGCCAGTTTAGGGCTATAATCAATTCTGGTTACCTTGTTATCATTAAACGAAGAATTCACTGTTACATCCCAACGTACATTACGGGTACTGATTACATTTCCCCTGAGTGATAACTCCAGCCCTTTATTACGCATGGCGCCATTATTCACATATGCGCTGGTAAAACCCAGTACAGGATCAATTGTTTTACTTACCAACAGATCTTCACTGTTACGAACATACGCATCTACGGAACCAGAAAGCCTGTTTTTCAACACAGCGAAATCAAATCCGATATTGGAAGAAGTCGTTTTTTCCCAACGCAGGTTTGGATTTGGCGGATTGGAAATAGTACCGGTAGGAGCACCTCCGGCAACACTGTTAGTGCCATAGGATGCCACCATAAATGGCCCTGCATTCTTTGCCACGTTTCCGTTGATACCATAGGAAGCTCTAAGTTTCAGCATGTTCAACCAGGAGATCTGATCCATGAAATGTTCTTTAGACATAATCCAGCCTGCACCTACTGACCATAAAGGACGGTATTGGTAGGTAGGATTGGTACCAAAGAGGTTAGACAGATCATAACGAATACTTCCTGATGCCATGTATTTTTCACTATAGGTATAAGCAGCATTTCCATAGAAAGAAGCATACCTGTTCGTCAGTTCATTGAAATTGGCCAGCATAGAATTGCTAAAAGAAGTGGCCTTACCATTTGCAGAGGTGAAACCACCCTGCAATGCTGTTGCATTGACAGGAAGCGTGGAAAGCGTCAGTGGATCATAGCCGTATACCGCATTGAAATCTCTGTTTACTTTACTCTCTCTGATTTCGGAACCCAGGATAGCAGTCACCTCATGACGATCCGCAAAAGTACGGTTGAAGTTAACCTGGTTACGAAGGCTGTAAGTACGTTGGTTGTTATATGTACTTCTCAAAGCATTTCCAACAGGAATATTATAAACTACTGCCCCTTTAGCATCTACGGTACCATACGAGTTAAAAATATCGTGCATGTAGGCAGAGTTCTGGTCCAGGAGCTGTTCTGTTTTCCTGTTATCACGCTCATACAGGAACATTACATCATAATTTAACCATGGCGTAATTTTAGCATTCAAACGCAGGTTAGCTCTTGCATCCAGGCCCTTTGTCTTTAACAGGTTGTAATTAAGGTCCTGCGCCGGATTACGGTCTATTGAATACAGGTTATACAATGAAAACCTGTCTTTCTCTATCTGGTTCTGTTTATTACGCAGTGTCGTAAAATTTCCATTTGCATCATAGATAGATTCAAAAGGCATCAGGTAATTAAAATAATCTTCAGGAGAGGATAAAGAAAGGTTATTATCCGGTGTCGAGTTATCAATATAATTCAGGTAGATGCCCACATCAGCTTTTAACCATTTGGAGATATCCGTACTGTTACGCACGTTGACACCCAGGTTACTGTTGCGGTCATTCTTTCCATACCCAAGACTGTTTTTATAGGTAGCAGAGAGATTGAAGATATTGGATTCACTTGCCTTACCAACAGACAGGTTATACTGTTGATTAGTCTTAGGACGCATAAAGGCATCCATGATCTGCTGATTAAACTGGTTGCCTTTAGTACGCATAACAGCCAATTGGGCATCTGCCTGCTCACGGGTGAGTTTTCCTTCCAGTGTTTGCAGCAGCACATCCAAAGCTGGAGATACATAACCAGGGCCCTCTCTCAATGATTTTATTTCTCCGGCAGTATTTGTTTTTAATAATGTGTTATTATCAAAATAAGAAGTGATGAGGTCCACCATTTCAGCAGAACCGGCCCTGTTATAATAGCCCAGATCATACAAAGGAGTTACTGCATAGTCAGCAGAAAACCCTATCTGTGTTTTACCGGCTTTCGCTTTTTTTGTAGTGACAACGATCACGCCATTTGCCGCTCTGGCGCCATAAATAGACGCTGCTGCCGCATCTTTCAGCACGGTAATACTCTCTATATCTTCCGGATTTATATTTGGTATACTTTCCTGGATATATCTGTTGGCATCATAGGAAGTGCTTTCTACTGGAAAACCATCAATTACATAAAGTGGACTTGCTGTTGCATTAATAGTACTTCTTCCACGAACGTTTATACTTCCACGGTAACTAACCACACCTGGCAGCGTACCTTCCAATACCTGTGATAATGAAGAGATACGGCGCTTTTCCAGGTCAGCAGCCTTCACAATTGAGAAGGAGCCAGTAGCACGCTCTTTGGATAAAGTCTGGTAACCCGTTACCACCACTTCGTTCAGCACCTTACTTTGCATCACCACATTAATATAATTACGGTTCAGTACCGCTACCTTTTCGCGTTCCATACCGGTGTAATTATAAATCAGCTCAGCGGTTTCTTTAGGAACCTTAATAGCGTAGCGACCGGTATTGTCTGTTACTGCCCAGTATTTGCCGCCTTCTGTTTGTACATACACTCCGGGAAGCGGCGTTTTTGCATCGTCGGTAACCATACCGCTGATGATAGTAATTGTCAGAGTGACATTTCCATCACTATCAACGGATTTGACTTTCTCCAGACCAGGAGCCAATGGCACATCTGCGTTGGCAGCCTTTTTACGGGGAACGATGGTATAGTGATTTTTATTTACGTACAGAAAATACAATTCCGGGTAGAGGATCGCTTTCAGTACTTCCTCTACAGGGCGTTTGGACAGTGCTTCTACATTCACGGATGTTTTCTTTCCTTCTACGATCAGCCCTTCATAAATAAAGGTAGTGCCGTAGTACTTTGTTACCTTTTCCAGGGCTTCTTTCACAGAAATTTCCTTTTGCTGTGCATTGGCATAGGTGCAAGTGACTAACAGTACCCACAGGCATAGCAAGCCCCTCAGGCTTTGTCTGGTACAAATCCTCATTGATCTTGGTTTTAATGAAATTGTTTAATACCCCCGCTGGCCGTTACTCTTAAATGTCAGCGTGTCATTGTTCTTTTCGATGGAGACATTCAGTATCGCCTGTAATTCGAAAATTACGGTGTTGATGTTGTCTAGCGATAATGTTCCGTCAATAGATCTGTTGGCAATAGATGAGTTTTGGAGGATGATGGTATAGCCATATGTATCCTGCAATGTCTCAATAATTTCTTTTACTGTCGTATTCTTAAGCTGCATCTTGCTTTCCAGCCAGGCCGTTGATGCGTTACTGTTATCCGGCGGCGTACTCATAAGCATAAATCTGGTTGCATCATAGCTGGCCTTCTGTTCCGGCGCCAGTATGATCGGCTGCTGATGACCATCTGCGGTTACCCTTACCTTACCTGATTGCAGGTAAACCTCAGCATTATCCCGCCTGCTCTTTATATTGAATACTGTCCCTAATACTTCTACTTTTACTTTTCCGGCATGCGCAATAAACGGGAATGCCTTATTAGTGGCCGTTACATTAAAGAGGCCTTCGCCCTCCAGCCATACTTCACGCTTTCCATCCTTCCACGGCCCGTAAGTCAATACAGAATTGCCATTCAGCGTAACGGCAGTGGAATCCGGCAGATGCAACTTTACGATCTGCCCATATCCGGCCTTAATAACAATCGTTCTGTTGATATATTTATAATATCCAAATACAATCGCTGCTGGTATCACCACTGCTGCAGCGGCATATTTCCACCAGTTACTCCTGGATTTTAGCGGATATATTTTTTGTTCTTCACTTATTCCTGCCTGGATATTTTTCCAGACTGCTGCTTTTATATCAGCCGCAGGCGTCATTCTTTCTAACCTGTAGATCCCCGATACTACAGCCTTTGCTTCCAGCATCTCCTGCAGATTTGCCGGCTGCTCCTGCTGCCACAACGTCCAGAATGTCTCCGCTTCCGGGCGGGCATATCTTACCCATTCCAGAAAATCTGCATCTTCCAGAAAATCTTCTTTAGAAAATAAATGATATGCTTTATCCAATATCCACCTTCGTTAGTACCACTAAATCGTTCACAGGATGTAAAAAATAACCCCGTGTTTAAATAGAACACAAGGATTTTACAAAACACCCCACTTTTTTTTAATTTTTTTAATTTTTCTTAAATGAATTTTTAACTCGATTGTTTTTATAATTTTACGACTGCAATTATATCCTTATATCATATCAGCCAAAACAACACAGCCAACTACCGTCTACGGCAATGCTGATTTTTTGTACATTTAATTCGAAGAAGTTGGGATATGGATCTTTTATCTGCATCAGATATTACACTCTGGGAGTCACTAAAACAAAGCAACGAACAGGCTTTTGCTACAATTTATGACCGGTATTTTGACCGGTTGTATGAATATGCTATTCGTTTCCATGCCGATCAGGACCTCGTAAAAGATGTTATCCAGGAACTTTTTATCAAATTATGGACAAACAGAGACACCCTCAGTAACGACGTAGACCTTCGCCCATACCTGTTTGTAGCACTTCGCAGCACTTTGTACAACCGCTTGCGGCCACGCCGCAACGTAACGCTGGTACCGTTCGATAAAGATCAGCACGACTTCCTCGCCAACTTCTCCTACGAGCAGGCATATATTAAAAAAGAACAGGTACAGGAACAGCAGAAACAGCTCACAGACGCCCTCAACCAGCTGAATAGCCGGCAAAAGGAGATCATCTACCTACGATATTTTGAAGAATTAGACTATGATCAGATAGGACAAATTATGGAAATCTCCGTTAAAGGAGCCTATAAACTCGCTGCCAGAGCGCTTAAGAGCATGCGTGATATTCTGCAGGTATCTACCGGCACCTTGCTGATTATGCTCGCTGCATATAAAGTCCATCACCAGGAATTATAATCAGGAATCCTTTTACTCTTCTCCCCAAACGGTGATCACCAGGCTTCTGGCGCCGCCCTCATTTCTGTGCTCACATAAATAAATTCCCTGCCAGGTACCAAAGGCAAAACGGCCGTTATGCACCGGAATCATCACAGAACTCCCCAGCAGAGAGGCTTTCAGATGTGCAGGCATATCATCCGAACCCTCATAGTCATGTTCATAATCGGGATCGTTTTCCGGCACCGCCTTGTTGAAGTAAGTCTCGAAATCCACCCGCACCGTAGGATCGGCGTTTTCATTGATGGTAAGTCCCGCTGATGTATGTTGAATAAACACCTGGCACATACCCGTTTTGATACGCGCCAGCTCCGGCATCGCCTGCATCACTTCTGCCGTGATCAGGTGAAATCCTCTCGCCCTTGGCCTTAGCCTTACGCCTTTCTGATATATCTTCATTACAGCCCGTTTTACCCAAAATTAAAAAATGTAACTTTAATCTATCAGCGATGGCTGTCTGCATTTGAACACTATTGTCTCAAAAACGGACATTATCCCAGTACTTAAAGACAATTAATCTACTGATAATCAATACCAATCCGTTACGGCATTTCCTTTGATTTCCTTTTGACATGATACAGAATTACGCCAAGGTCGCCTTTCGGAACCTCCGGAGCAACAAGGCTTTCACAGCGATCAATATTACGGGACTGGCTATAGGGATAGCCACCAGCCTGATCATATTGCTATATATCAGTCACGAACTGAGCTACGACCGCTTTAACAAACGGTCCGGGGATATAGTGCGGGTGGTCTTCCGCGGCCATGTGAAATCTGACGCGATGAATGAATCACACGTATTTCCACCGGTAGCGCAGACATTGAAAAATGAATGCCCGGAAATTGAGGAGGCTGTCCGAATCAAATTAACCTTCGCTCCCATCATCAGCCTTAACGATAAAACCTTTGAAGAAAACAACTACGCCCTTGCCGACGCATCCTTATTTAAGGTATTTACCATTCCCCTGCTGAATGGCGACCCTAATACCGCGCTCACTGATCCCAATACCATCGTTATATCAAAAGCCATTGCCAGCAAATACTTCGGTGATCAGAATCCGGTAGGACAGCTATTACATTTTAAGAATACCAACCAGGATATGCGCGTTACCGGTGTTTATGATAAAATCCCCGAAAACGCACATTTCCACTTCGATATGATCGGCTCCCTCACAGGATTTCCAGACGCGTCCTCCAATTCCTGGATGACCTCCGGCTACCATACCTACCTGTTGCTACGCCCTGGCAGCGACTATCAGAAGCTACAAGCCAAACTGCCCGCTATCATGGACAAGTACATGGCCCCGCAGATGGAACAATCCATGCACCTTACCCTAAAAGAATTCAGGGCAGCAGGAAATGACATAGGCATCTACCTGCAACCCTTAACAGATATACATCTGCACTCAAACTTCCCGGATGAAATGGAGCCTGCCGGCGACATGAAATACATCTATATCTTCGGCGCCATCGTATTGTTTATGATATTGATCGCCTGCATCAACTTCATGAACCTGACTACCGCCAATGCGATTGGCCGTGTCAAGGAAGTGGCCATGCGCAAGGTTTTGGGAGCTCCAAAGAACAGGCTTGTCTTGCAGTTTCTGCTGGAATCCATTTCCATTACTCTGATAGCCACGCTGCTGGCGGCTATCCTGGCAGTGATACTACTGCCTTCCTTCAACCAGCTGGCACAACGCAATCTCAGTATCTCCGGCCACGACCTGCTATGGCTCATTCCAGGCCTCTTCCTTTTTGCTGTAGTGGTAGGAACCTTTGCCGGCATCTATCCTGCCTGGTTCCTGTCTTCCTTTAAACCGGAGGCCGCACTGAAACGCAGCTTCTCGCCGGGAGGCAAACAGGGCAACCGTCTCAGAAGCGGGCTGGTAGTATTTCAGTTCTTTATCTCTATTACACTGATGGTGAGCACCGCCGTCGTATATAAACAGCTATCTTATATACAGCACAAAAAACTGGGATATAATAAAGATCAGGTCATCATCCTCAACCAGGCCGACCATCTCGACCAGGCCGTATCCGCACGCCTGCGCAGCATCATTCAGCAGGATTCCAGGGTGGCCGATATTACCACCTCAGGTTTTATCCCTTCCGGGCCTACCTATAATAATAACTTCTTCATCTTTGAAAATGGTACCAGTGCCCAGGTAAAATCGATCTGTTACGAGATAGATGAACATTATATCAACGTGATGGGGATGACATTGGCCGAAGGCCGCAATTTCTCACCGGCATACAGTACGGATTCCACCGCAGTCATAATAAACCAGGCGGCGGTAAAAGCCATGGGTTGGACAGGTAACGTGATAGGCAAGACCTTCCGTCATCTCAGCAATGAAGGCATCGGCAAGGAATTCCATGTAGTGGGCGTAGTGAACGACTTCCACTTCAAATCCATGCATAGCCTGATTTCTCCGCTGGTAATGAAATTGAGTGAGAACTACGGCAACATCCTTATTAAAACCAATACCAAAGATGTAACGGGCCTGCTGGCCACCCTCCAGAAAGAATGGGAACAGCTAAACGTAGATACCCCTTTCAGCTATTCCTTCCTGGACCAGCGTTTTGAAGATACTTATAAGTCCGAAGCCAATGTAGGCCGCATCCTGGCCATATTTGCAGGACTCACCGTATTCGTGGCCTGCCTCGGTGTATTCGGACTGGCAACCTTCACTGCGAAGAAGCGTAGCAAAGAAATCAGTGTCAGGAAAGTATTGGGCGCCAGCGTGACCAGTATTATCACCATGCTATCTGCAGATTTCCTCAAACTGGTGATCATCGCCTTTGCAGTAGCCGGCCCCGTAGCATGGTATATGATGAATAACTGGCTGCAGGGATTCGCCTACAGAGTTAATATCAGCTGGTGGATATTTGCAGTATCCGCATTAACAGCCATTCTCATTACATTATTAACAGTAGGTACCCAGGCCATCAAAGCCGCTATTGCTAACCCGGTAAAAAATCTTAAAGCAGACTAACCTTCTCAGCCTTTTGATTTATAAAGAACGCATGTCACCCTCAGGTGCATGCGTTTCTTTTTTGTTGATAATCAATCACTAAAAAAAATTTCAAAAATTTCTGTAACATTTTGAAACGTCGTGTATCTAAAAGGAAATTTAAAACGAAAAACATGAAAAAGTCATTCTTCCTCTTCCTGATACTCGCTACCGCAGCCTTATTCCTGAACCTGTTCGCTAATGCACAGACATCTTCCAACCTCCAGGTAAAAGTGGAAGGAAAAGGAAAACAAGTTGCCATTTTTATCCCTGGTTTTACCTGCAGTGGTGATGTATTTAAAGAAACTGCTGCAGCCCTGAATAAAGATTATACCTGCCACATTTTTACAATGCCTGGTTATGCCGGCGCCCCTGCAGATGCTAATCCAAGCCTCGAAAAATGGGCTGATGAAATTGTCGCCTATGTTCGCAAAAATCATCTTACCAAACCGGTAATTATCGGACATAGTCTTGGTGGTGGTATGGCGCTGATGCTCGCCACCAAATATCCTGATGTGTTCAGCAAACTGGTTATTGTAGATGCACTGCCTTGCCTCAACGCGGCCTTCAATCCTGAATTCAAATCAGTAGAACATCCTGATTGCAGCAAAATGGCCGCCCGTATTATGCCGTTGTCTGATTCTGCCATGTATAAAATGCAGCTGGCTAACCTCCAGCGTCTGATCGTAGACACTGTACATCGTGAAGAAATAGCTATGTGGGGCGTTAAATCTGATAGAAAAACGTATCTTGACACCTATTGCGAATTTTATAATATGGACCAGCGTCAAAGTATTACAGCTATTAAAATCCCTACACTGGTTTTGCTCGAATCTGTATTTGCTAACTATAAACCCGCAATCGAATCACAATATACTAATCTGAAAACCGCAACCCTGAAATACGCAACCAAGGGATTACACTTTATCATGTATGACGATCAAGAATGGTATCTTAACCAAATCACCGAATTCCTCCGCTAAACAACAGGCTGCATTCGATGACATCTATGCAGACTACTGGGACAAAGTATTCCGGTTATGCATGGGTTATGTAAACGATGATGACTGGGCCAAAGACATCGCACAAGACACTTTCATCACCGTTTGGCAACAACTGCCTAACTTCCGCCAGGAAGCCTCCATAGGAACCTGGATCTTCCGGATAGCCTGTAATAACTGCCTCCGGCAACTGGAAAGAAGTAGCAGATTTGTAAACAAGGAAGTAGACAGGGCTGATGAAATCAGCCACCAGGTAAATGAAGATGAAGTGAATTTCCTGTACAAATGTATCGCTACTTTGAATGAAACAGACAGGCTGATCATCTCCATGGAACTGGAAGAAGTAAAGCAGGCAGAAATCGCTACCATTCTTGGGTTATCAGAATCAAACGTACGTGTACGCATTCACAGGATCAAAGAAAAATTAACCGAAAAATTTAAGTCTTATGAGCGTTGAGGATAAACTGCAAAAGTTGTGGCAAAGCAAAAAAACCGCACCTGCACCATCGAAAGAAGCATTGCTGAAAAAAGCCTTTCAGGTAAAAACAGGTTTAAGACGTAAGTTAATTCGTACCAGCATCTTGCTGATCATCACAAGCGTATGGATCATATATGTGGTAGCCGCAGCCAAACCAACGATGATCACCACCTGGATAGGTACAGCCATGGCATTGATTGCCATGTTCCTGTTCCTCTTTTCCTCCACCAAGATGATGCAGATGCTGAGCAACGATCAACACACAGATTTACCTGTAGTAGATTATTTGCAACATATGGTACAGGTAAGAGAGAAACAACGGTTTATGCAGACCACCATCATGAAAATATATTTTATACTGCTCGGTGCTGGTGTCTGCCTCTATATGATAGAATATACACAAACCTACCAACTACCTGTAAGACTCTTCATATTTGCGCTGGTACTGGGATGGATGGCCTTCACCTGGTTCATTCTCGGGAAGCGGGTGATAAAGAAGCAGGAATCTGCCGTCACGGAAGTAATAGAACGATTGCAGTCACTGATAAAAGATAACAACAACTAACTATAAAAAAAATCCCGGCCAACGCCGGGATTTTCAATTTCACAAGCAAAATAAGCAAGACTGAAAACAGGTCTCTACTCTTGAGAGAACAACATATGCATGGTTAGAACGAAGGGTCATTAGGTGTATTCGGATCATCATTTCTTTCAACAAACGGATAAGGGAAATAACTCCGCTTACGCTCACTGTCAGGACGTCCGAAACGGCGCGAATCAATCAGTTCCTGGCCAGCCATAAACAATTCGATACGACGGTGTTTATAAATCAGGTCCAGTAATTGCGCCTGTGAAGTAGCAGTAACAGCTGTCAAACCCGCACCTATGCCAAATGGATCACTAGCCGGCTGTTTGGTTACAATTTTGTTCAGCTCTGTCAGACCATCAGAAATATCTCCCTGACGCGCGTAACATTCCGCTTTAATTAATGTAACCTCACCTGGCAGATACACAGGGATAGCTGTAATGGTGCTATTGTAATAGCCGTTGATAGTCCAGGTAACAACACCTGTAGCGGATACTTTACGCAGCATGTAATACAAAATACGTTTATCGGCTATATCCGGTCTGAACCCTACAGGCAGGCCCATTGTACTGTCTACCGTCTGGAAGATATTTCCGGTAGATGTAGCCAGCGTATAGATTGGGTTTGTAACAGTTGTGTTGAAGTTAAAGGTAGATTTCACCGTCAGATCAACCATTCCTGCCGCAGCAAGCGCCACATCATACTGACCCGCATACAGCGCATAACGAGCCTTTAAGGCATACAGTGTATTTAACAGATTAATACCAGCCGGTACATACTGCGAGAAGCTGGCACTTGGCGGATTTGCAGTAATAACATTAATAGCGTTATTAAGTATGCCCACTGCTTTTTCAAATCCCTGCTGTGCAGGGATGAAATGTACATCGTAATGAGCAGTATCAGGTCTGCCGGTGGTATCGGGTACCTGTGTCCAATAAGTACCCTGTATACCGATAGACATTGCCTTGAACATATAGGCATAAGCAAGGATACCGCTGGCATCAGCTGCAGTAGGCACTACTGTAGGTGTTGCAGCAAGAATGTTATTGGCATCAAAAATAATTTTGTTGGTAACGCTCCAGAGGTTGCCTACCACCACATTTGTATTTAATACGTTACCTCCTCCGGCAGCTAATTGTGCCTCGTCCGTATTACCACTATTGGTAACATATGTTTCACCGGTAAGTAAACTACCTGCACAGACAGTATTATAGATTAAACCGCCTCTGTCTTTTACATACCAGGCCTGCAAACCAACTGCTGCATCCGTGAGGGCTACACGTGTCTGAAATACCTGTGTAGAAGAAGGCCCCGAAGGGTCAGTAAAATTCTTGGAACAGGCTCCCAATACCAATGCGCCTATTAAAGAAAGTGTTATATAGCGTTTCATGATTGTTCGGTTTTTAATTTAGAATTTAGCACGTACCCCAACATTCCATGTTCTTGGAATAGGAATGGTTCCGAAGTCGATACCACGTAATAATGTACTTTGTCCCGCAGCATTTACTTCCGGATCATATCCCTTGTAATGATCCCACGAAATCAGGTTACGGCCACCGAAATTTACCGTCAGATCACTGAATACACCGATTTTTCCAAAGTTATAACTCAATGAAGCTTCACGCAGTTTTACGTAGGAACCATCATCCACTCTCCATTCCTGGATTAAATAAGCCGCACTTATCCAACCTCTTGGCAGTTTACCCTCATCTTCTGCTTCTGCAACTTTACCATTATCAACACCCTGGCGTGTTCTGTAATCTGCATTAAATACATCCACTCCCTGTACAAAGTCGAACTGTGTATGTAAGCTGAAACGTTTATACCTGAAGTCGTTGGTCAATGTACCTGTCCATTTCGGATTAGGATCACCGATTTTCCTATTCAACACCGTTGCAAGGGTATCTGGTAAACCGCCCATAGATCTGTCTACCGTATAGGTCAGCGGAGAATTCTGTACGCCTTTGTCAATGATCGGCAGTCCGTTTTGGTCCAGCAACAGATCACCGTTCGCTTGTCTGGCGAAGAAGGTACCGTAGAAGAAACCTACCGGCTGACCATTGGCAATTGCAATTGGCGCGCCACCTACGGTAGGGAATACCAGCAGTGATTGCCCGATATCAATCGCCTTGTTCCTGTTTCTGTTGAAAATAGCCGTCAGGTTCCATTCAAAATTTTTCGTCTGAACAGGGATGGCATTCAACACTACTTCCAACCCATTATTCTGTAAGGAACCTACATTGGAGAGGTAGTTGGAATAGCCATTGGTAGGAGCTATTGCACGACTAATCAGCAGGTCCTGTACCTTTTTGCGGTAGTAGTTAACGCTAAGGCCTATACGATCTCCAAAAAAGGACATATCTGTACCGAATTCCAACTCTTTCGATCTTTCAGGTTTAACATTCGGATCTGTCCAGGTGGATGGCGACTGGAAGGCCAATGCCCCGATAAATGCAGTACCGGAATAGGTATTGTACCGTGCATAGGCAGGGATGCCGGTTAAGTTACCGGATTCACCATAGGCTGCTCTGAATTTCAGAAGCGTCCACCATTTAGAGATACTGGAATTTTTCCAGTAATCTGCACCAGACAACACGTAGCTTCCACTCAATTTAGAGTAGAGCTGGTTACGTTCATTTTTACCGAATACAGAAGAACCATCCACACGCAATGCACCTGTCAGGAACAAATGATCACGGTACTTAAAGTTCTGCTGAATAAATTCACCATTAATAGAAATCTCTGTACGCTGATCATCACCAGGAATCACCGTTATCGCCTTACTCGGGAATTGGATCTGCGGGCCAAGGCCACGGCCTTGCGCCATAGAATAAGTCATCTTCTGATATTGTAAAGAATAACCTACCTGTGTAACAGAAGATAAATTTTTGTTGATATCTGCCGTATAGGTTGCTCCTACATCATGGTTGATCATGAAGGAAACATTATTCGCCGTACTTGCATAACCGTTCTGGGTTGGATCAAAATTGGCACCACCACCATAAAAGGCAGGACTCACAAAGTAAGCATATGCCGGAATATAGGTAGCCCCATTCTGAGAATAGTTATCGATACCAACTTTATAGTCTATGCTAAGATTTTTAATAGGTTTGATAGATAAGCCAGCACCAGTGATAATACGGCCAACCTGTTGTCCCTGGCGGATATCTTCGATAATAGATACCGGGTTTACACGGCCGAAGTTACCCACTTTTATCAGCTCACCATTTGCATTACGCTGCTGAATATCATAATAGTTACCGATGATGGTAATAGAGTTAAGCGGCGAGTAGAAAGTATTGCCATCTGGTTTTTCATTGGATTTACTGTAGATATAGTTTACAGAACCATTGAAAGTTAACCATTTGGTGATCTCCTGGTCCAGGTTCAGTCTGAAGCTGTAACGCTGGAAGTCAGTATTTTTAACGATACCCTGGTTATAAAAGTAACTGGCAGATGCAAAGTATTTTGTTTTCTCAGAACCACCGTTAACAGATACGTTGTTATCTGTTCCTACGCCTGTACGGAAAATGTAATCCTGGTAGTTATACCTGTTAACATTTGTTTTCTGAGTAGAAAGCGGTTTGGTAATCAGGTCCTGGGTAGTAACCTGAGGATCGCCACCAAACTTGGTCGGGGATTCATTTACGTCCAGTTCCTTACGTAAGCTGCTTAGGGTCATCCCGGTAGAGAAGCTCACTGTTGGTCTTCCGGAAGTACCTCTTTTGGTAAATATCTGTACCACACCGGCGTTTGCTCTGGAACCATAGATCGCAGCAGCAGCAGCACCGTTCAGTACCTCGATATGATCAATATCTGCCGGGTTAATATCTGCCAGCCTGTTCTGACCAATATTACCTACAAACGTACCCCCGTTATAGTTAGGGTCGGTATTGGTAACACGGGTAGTGCTGTTATCGACGATCACACCGTCAATGATATACAATGGTTCGGTAGAGCCACTGATAGTACTGATACCACGGAGTTTCACGGACATAGCACCGGAAGGATCACCAGAATTCTGCGTAATCTGTGCACCGGCGGTTTTACCCTGCAATGCTGTCAGTACGTTACTGGTGGCGCCTTTATTCAGTGCGTCTGCTTTTACAGAACTGATATAGCTACCCAGCTGCTTGCGGGTAGTACCGGCAGAAGTACCTGTTACTACTACCTCATCCAGCTTGGATACGGATTCACTCATTTTTGCATTGAGTGTAACCGTTCCAGTAGCCGTTACCGTTACATTCTGTTGCTGTTGTGCATATCCGATACCGGAAAAGATAAGTGTATAAGTGCCTGCCGGCTGTGTTAAACGAATGGTGTAGTGGCCGGCAGGGTCTGTCTGGGTACCCTGGGAAGTATTTTTTACAGCCACGGTGATGCCTGGTAACGGGTTCCCTGTTTCATCTGTCACCTTACCAGAAATAATGCTTTGCGCGGACGCTGCCAGGGACACACAGCAAAGCAGCAGAAAGAGCAACATGGAGCGCGGACACGCTGCTCGCTTGAATCGGAGCAATTTCATAATTAATGTTTAGACTTGTTGATAAATGGGTGGTTCCCCTAACCCTTTACAGGCAAAGCTCTTGGTTACTGATTTAGTCGAATAGCGGCAAGAAACAGGATTATAAAATTTTGACTCCCTTCCTGCTGTATGGTTGTAATTTCTTTGCCTTTGGATGTAATTCTGTTATTAAAATATCGATATCATCCACTTCACAAACTTTCAAACGATCGGTGGTATCTACCTTTTCTGAAATGCATAAGGCAACGACCTTTCTCGACGTGGCTATCATGGCCTTTTTTACCTGCACTACTTCCCAGTCGTTATCTGTAAGTCCGGCATCGGCATCAATCGCATTCACTCCCAGGAAACACAAGTCTGCACGGATATTCATGATTTTGGTAATGGCTTCACCGCCTACTGTAATTTTAGAATCCTTTGCCAGCCGGTCACCAATTACAATGACTTCAATATTCGGATGATTTGCATACTCAAATGCAGCTGGTAAACTAACAGTAATAAATGTTGCACGTAATTCTGAAGGTAGTATCCTGGCCAATTCTATGATGGTGGTTCCTCCGGTGGTAAGCACAAACATACCATCCTGGATGAGCGTTACCGCTTTCATTGCTATAGTACGCTTCTCTTCCGCAGCATATACGTCCCTGGAGGCAATCCCCTGATGAAAGGAATTGGATAATGCCCCACCATGCACCTTCAATATCTTTCCCTCTTTCGCAAGCTCCGTCAGGTCGCGCCTGATGGTATCTTCAGATACCTGAATCTGCTCACTCAGATGTGATGACAAGACTTTATTGTGCAGGTTTACCTGGTGAAGGATATATGCCTGGCGTTCTTCTTTTAACATGGATCAGGATTCGTTCTGTCAAATTCGGCAAAAAAAAGCATGAATCCAAATATAAACCTGCAAATATTTGCAGGTTTATGCACGATTTTAGTTTTTGAGAAGATCATCAACCCGTGAAAACGTATAGCCACGTGATTTTAACGTATCTATCAGCGCTGGTAACCGGTCATAAAACTTGTCTTTACGACGTGGATCTGTACCTATATGTATTAATAACAGAAAACCATTCAATCCGGTTGGCTGAATGTTGTCATATGTGAGTATTGATTGGAAAATTTCTTCGCTGCCAACATAATTTTTCATCTCCGGATAGGTATAATCCGCATTGGAACGCGTGCCTGGCGTGAAACAGACCAGTTTTAAGCCCTGCTTCCCGGCCCAGCTGGCAATGGTGTCGTTCCACCATTCGTAGGGTGGCAAAAAATACGGGGCTTCCTGCTTACTGATACCGAAACTGCCCATCGTTTTATAGGCAGCGGTAATATCTTTATCGAATGCAGTCCTGGTAACCAATAAACTATCCCGCCTGGTCCAGTCGCAGTACAGCAAATGCGCATCGGAATGCGAACCCAGGTAATGCCTGTCTGCCTGTAATTGCCGGATCAATGCAGGATTTTGCCGGTAAAATCTCCCTGTAAGAAAAAAAGAACCAGGAACCTGCTTGTCTTTCAACGTTTTACGTATAGCCGTGCCTCCATCGGCAAATTCATCACCGGTGAAAACCAGGGCTAAATTTTTTTTTTGCGTATTGCCACGAATAACGGCGCCCTGTACACGTTGCTGTACCGGCATGCCTTCCTGCGCCATAGCGGCCAGCAAATACACCATAGAAGCCGTTCCGTCCATGGTTGGCTCGTTGGTGCTGTAATCCCCGAAATCATCGTGATATACCGCCAGATCGCTCTGGAAATCCGCATAGGCATCTGGCTTAGACAACTTAATACCTATCAGGTTTTTATAAATAGCGGTATATACCGGCCCATCTACCAAACCGCCATCTATCGGATAATTTCCGAGGTGCGTAAAGGCGGAATGCGGGTCTGTAGGGGTATCTCCATCGGCAGGCAACCCATATACCATACTGGTACCCCAGGGGTTACAGCCAAACAGCCAGTCTATATTGGCCTGTTCCAGTTGCGCAAAGCCTTTATCATGGCTCAGCTGCCGGTACCAGTAACACTGAATGGCGAAACTGGTGGTCAGGTTGTTACTACACCATATGAAAGGGATGGCACGGTAGAATGCGTTTTTCTGCGCTTTTTCCCATACGCGCTGAATACCGTCTCTGTAATAACCTACTATCTCCTGCTGTGCTGCACCGTGTAGCTGCTTCGCCAGTTCGTAATGTCCCAGATTGATGAATGGATACCATTGGTAGTGATTGGCGGTATCTTTTCCCAGCCAGGGCGTTACCTTTTCCTGGCGGGCATACGCTACACCCTGTGTCAATAAGGACTTACCAGGAATCTGCCTGCTGATGGCCGCTGCTGCCAGCTCCATATCGTCTGTCCAGTTATCTTCTGCATAGATATAGGGAGAGACTACAGATGCTGTCTGACAAACACCGGGTTGTTTCACGCCCATCTGCCAGGCACTCCATGCACGGCTACGCAGCAACGAAGCATAGGCGGTATCCTGCTTCAGCAGCACAGACCCCAGCGCAAAGGCGCTGGCATATTTGCCCGCAGTAGAGGCTACACCGGTAGATTTATTTTTATATTTCCCCAGGCCCTGCGGTGCGCCTGTACAGAAGTACACCGGCCGCTCGAAGCCTTTTCCATAAAAAGGATCTTCTCCCGGCAAACGCAGTCCGTGATGATCTCTGTCGTCCGCAATCTGATTAAACATAACATCGGCTGCGGGATGCATTTTCAGCAACCAGTCGAGCCCCCATTTGGCTTCATCCAGCACATCCGCACGCTTATTACTGCCAGGCAGTCCGTTGGAGGCATACTGATCGCCAAAAACACCGGGAAAATCGCGCCATGCGGCCAGCAGGTGGTAAGTCGCATTGGCGGAAGTAGTCACATATTGTAAATAGTCGGTAGCATCATGCCAGCCCCCGGCAACGTCTATATGGGTGCTGTCGGGCATAGGGCCGTACATCGTATATCCGTCGTGGGTATGACAGGAATCCTTCATGAAAGGATTGAACCAGCTACGTTGCTGGCGCATATAGCGCAGACAAAAATCAGCTGCACCTTTATACACATCATTACTGATCTGGAAGTTGGGAGATAATGCACCGGCGGCCTTCAGGCGATAGGTGCCTGCCTTATGCCATGCGCTGAAATCCAGGCGGGCTGTATTGGAAAAAGGACCGTATGCCCCGAAATCCTTGCCTGACTTACCTGTAAAAACTACTTTGCCCGTAACAGCGTCCATCAGCTGAAAGGTAGCAGGAACAGCGGCCCCTTTTGCCCCGAATACAGCAACCTTAACCCCTCCGGGCAGATAACCGAGCTGGTTAATACGAATCCATTGCCCCGTCTGCCCGTAACCGGTAGCAGTTATCAACAGCAATAGCAGCGTATATAATGAATAGTTTCTCATAAGCGCGTGGATTAAGTTTCTAAAGCTATAAAACTTCTCCGATACCTGAAACCAGGCTTATGTAAACGGCAACAGTTACCACTTCACATTATACAGGAATTCCATCTGCTGCTGTGTGATGCGGTTCGGTACCATACGTACCATCATATCACGTATTGTAGTGGCCACGGCGCCTTTCCAGTTGGTGAGCTGTGCCAGCTTCCAGGATACTTCCACTACCTTACGTACACGCGCTATTCGCTGCTCCTGGTAACTATGGAATGCATCCGTATAGTTTTTCGTTTGTGCGAGACAGTTAGATAACATCAGCGCGTCTTCGATAGCCTGACTGGCTCCCTGTCCCAGGTTAGGTGTGGTAGCATGGGCCGCATCTCCCAATACCACTATTCTGCCGTTGTACCATTTATCAATTGGTTCGAAATCATACAGATCGGCACGCAACAACATTTCCGGTTTCAACGCGGCGGCTACTTCCGGCATATTCCCTGAAAAACCGGCTAACTCATGTTGCATAAAAGCAACGGCTTCTGCGTCTGTAAACGGCGTATTGGCGGGCATTTGCTTTGTAAACCAGAAATATACCTGTTGTTGATTTACCTGCATATAGGAAGCACGTAAACCATCGCCATCGCCCCATACTTCGGAGCCATTGATCTGCTCTTCATGAGAGAGTGTCATCGGAATGATAGCACGCCAGCAGGTTTGGCCGGAATAGCGATAATTGGCGTGGGTAATATATTGTTCTCTGACCACAGACCTGATGCCATCCGCACCGATCAGTATATCACCGCTGGCAGCCGTTCCATCTTCAAAAAAAGCCGTCACCTGGTCGGCGGACTGTTCTATTTTCACCAGCTTCTTACCCCATTGTACCGGCTGTCTGGTGGCTACTATCAGCTCATGGTGCAGCGCTGCACGATGTATCATATGCGCACCCTGACCATAACGTTGACGGATATACACATTACTGACATGTTGCAGTGTTTTTCCTTTGTAATTACGGATGAAAATATTTTCCGGGAACATGGATTGCCTACGTATGGCTTCGCCAATTCCCAGGCGCTCATACACCGTCATGGCGTTGCCGCCGAGCATGATACCAGCCCCTACCGGTCTGTTTTCCGGTACAGCGTCAAAAATTTCGTAGTCTATTCCTTTCTGCTGCAGTGCGATAGCCGTAGATAAGCCACCAATACCAGCTCCGATGATGATTGCTTTCATAATTATTCCGTTTTACAATACAAAGATAAGGGGGTTTTATTCAAATTAGTACATTTGGCCTAATTTATTTTTTTAGGTAGATAAAAAGCGTAGTGGGAGCGGAAAATCTTAGCTTTGGGCCATCAAATCCAAAATATGAAAGATTTCAAAAAATACTTTAGTGTTGCTGCCCCGCCGGAGGAAGTGTATGCGGCATTAACCAATCCGGCAACAATACAGTTATGGAGTGGAGAGAAAGCGGAGATGTCGACAGAGCCGGGTTCTGAATTTTCTTTATGGGAAGAAAGTATTGTAGGTAAAAACCTGGAATTTGAGGAAGGCAGGAAGATTGTGCAGGAATGGTATTTTGGTGATGATAGCGAAGAACATCCTTCCATTGTAACCATCATCTTACATCCTTCTAAAAAGGGCACTGATGTGGAGTTACGTCATACCAATATTCCTGATGAGGCGTTTGATGATATTACAGAAGGCTGGATTGATCAGTATTGGGGTTCAATTATTGATTTTTATAAAGAATAGTATTTGCGCAAGTTAAAGATAACGGCCGTCCCTTCGGGACGGCCGTTATTCTAAACGAAAGCGGGCTGCCTTCGGCAGCCCGCTTTCGTTTAGAAAGGTATTATTTTATATCACTTCTTCCTGGTAAGGAAAGCTGCTATCCATTAATTGGAAGCTCAGTTCCTGTTCCAGGATCTCATGTAATTCAGCATTCGTGAGCGCTCCTTTGGCGAAAGCCGTCTGTACCACCTGCTGCTGACGTTCGGTCAGGTATGCCGCATGGCTATTCAGCCACAGCTGGCAATTCTCTTTAAAATCGCCGGCACTGATCAGGCCAGGGTAATTGGTGTCCATGTCTGTAATCGCTTCCAGCATCTGCATAAAAATAAATTCCTGCAGGTTACGGGCAAGGATACACGCTTCATTGGAATCATGCCATACCAATACTACCGGTACATCGTCACCATCCTGAAGATTGTAATAAAGCGCATACCAGTCGCCGGCGCCGCTGGTGGCCACCGGCACAAATTGATGTACCGGATCGGCAAACAGGATGCCTTCTTCCATGAGCGTGGCTGCATCAGGAATATCTATTACTTCCAGGTCATTGGCAAACAGCAGTAATGGCGGGTGCGCTCGCAGCTGCGGGAATACACGGCTGTACCATTCCGGGCCGAATGTTCCCCAGTTGAGCATACCATCTGCATGTAACTGTTTATAAAGTGCAGGGTATCTAAAGTTGTGTAATTGCTCTAAAGCTTCGAGTGTCATGTTACAATTGATGAAAACAGGTTAATCCATCGTATCAAGATACTCACTTTGACGAATTCCCCACAATTATTCACAACAATTATTTGGCAGCCACAGCCTTACGGGTATATTCGTTGAACCGCTCTGTCGGATTCAGCATGTAGGTAACCATGGTATTATCCGCCTTCAGTTCCACTATCCTGAAGCCGTGATATTTGGTTCCCCAGCTACCACCGATATGACTGTCGAACAGGAAAGGAATGGTTTCTTCCAGCAGCTTTACATTGTCCTGGTCATGATCATGGCCGTTGAAGATGGCTTTTACGTTCGGGTATTTTTTGATCAGACTGGCAAATTCAGGAGAGGATGCACCAAACTCCGTCCATTTGATGGGCGTGATATGCAGAAATATAAAGATGTTCTGTGCGTTTTTATGTTCTTCCAGTTTTTTCGCGAACCAGGCTACGTCTGGTGTCAGGAAATCGCCTGCCAGATTGGAGGTATCGCCAAACAACAGTACCTGGCCTTTTACCTTTTTCTCATAGTTCAGCGGGAAGCCCCAGTTTTGTTCCCATGCCGCATCCGTTACCCTGTCGTGATTACCACGGGTCGCAAATACCGTAGGGTGAATGGTTTTAAAGAGTTTTACTGCCGGCTCGAGCAGGGTGGGCTCGTTGTGGATAACATCGCCGTTGAGGATGAAGCAATCGCAGGGTGTTTGCTGATGTACCGCCGTAAAGGCCTGTTTCAGGTCCTGGAAATACTGCTCGTAAGGGGTGTTGGGTTCTCCATAGTGCCAGTCGGACCCGATCGCGAACCTGAATATGGTTTTACTATCGATTTGCTGTCTGGTGGCAGCTTGGGCAAATTTTCCGCAGGCAGAGATAATTACGGCTGCAGACATGCCACTGAGGAAGTCTCTTCTGTTCATCATGGGCATAAAAGTATAATGGTTGAAAATGGAATTAAAGGTTTGGCCACAGGGTTAACATAAATATAAAACAACCTGCTTTTTATTCATAGGAAGGTGTTGAAAAAGGTAGTTTTTGAGCTAGATAAGTTCATAAAAATTTATTTCAAAGAAAAAAATTTGCCACATATAATTATTTTTAATATAACGTATG
The DNA here is from genome assembly GCF_011752935.1 of Chitinophaga sp. Cy-1792. Taxonomy (NCBI): domain Bacteria; kingdom Pseudomonadati; phylum Bacteroidota; class Chitinophagia; order Chitinophagales; family Chitinophagaceae; genus Chitinophaga; species Chitinophaga sp. Cy-1792. Next base: position 1,523,352 of record NZ_VWWO01000001.1, on the reverse strand, counting down.
CTTCTGTACGATTGATATTAAACTTTCAATTTATTCAGAAAGAATTGTAATCAGATTGTTAATATTGGTCTAATCGAACAGATTATTCACCCTGCTTAATAGTTTGTATTGTAACTTTGCACCTCGAATTAAATAGGGGTTATGTTTAGAAGCAAGAGTACGTCTGAAACAGGTCCGGATGTGGTTTTAATAGGCGCAGGCATCATGAGCGCCACCCTGGGAATGCTCCTCAAGGAGTTAGAACCGGAACTGACCATCGCCATTTATGAAAGACTGGATGTAGCTGCAGCCGAGAGTTCCGACGCGTGGAACAATGCAGGTACCGGTCACTCCGCTTTCTGTGAGTTGAACTATACTCCACAGAAGCCGGATGGGTCCGTAGAAATTAAGAAAGCTGTGAACATTGCAGAGCAGTTTGAAGTTTCCCGTCAATTCTGGGCCTACCTGGTAGAAAACAACATCGTTTCCCATCCTCAGGAATTTATACAAAGTATTCCTCATATGAGCTTTGTATGGGGTGAGGAAAATGTGGATTACCTGCGAAAGCGTTACAAATCTCTTCAACAATGCCACCTCTTCCAGGGTATGGAATACTCTGAAGACCATCAGCAACTGCGCGAATGGATGCCGCTGGTGATGCAAAACCGCGACGCCCAACAGAAAGTAGCTGCTACCCACATGGAAATGGGTACCGACGTGAACTTCGGTGCACTGACCCGTGAACTCTTCAAACATCTTTCTCAGATGGAAGGTGTATCCATGCACTTCAACCACGATGTGCGTGATCTGAAAAAAACAGATGACGGCCTGTGGCAGATTAAAGTGAAAAACCGCGATACCCGCGAGAAAAATACACTCAGAGCTAAATTCGTATTCATTGGCGCTGGCGGTGGTTCCCTTCCACTGCTGGAAAAATCCGGTATCCCTGAAGGTAAAGGCTTCGGCGGGTTCCCGGTAAGCGGTCAATGGCTGCGTTGCAATAATCCTGAAATTATCGCCCGTCACCAGGCTAAAGTTTATGGTAAAGCCTCTGTAGGTGCACCGCCAATGTCGGTTCCCCACCTCGATACCCGTATGATCGACGGCCAGAAAGCACTGCTCTTCGGACCATACGCCGGCTTCTCTACTAAATTCCTGAAAAACGGCTCTATATTCGACCTCCCGATGTCTATCAAAGCTAACAACATTCACCCGATGGTGTCTGCCGGCCTCGATAACATCCCGCTGACCAAATACCTGATCGCTCAGGTACGCCAGAAACCGGAAGACAGACTCGAAGCACTCCGCGAATACTTCCCGGATGCTGAAATGAAAGACTGGGAACTGGAAATCGCCGGTCAGCGCGTTCAGGTAATTAAAAAAGATCCTGAACATGGTGGTATCCTCGAATTCGGTACCGAAGTTGTCAGCGCCGCCGATGGCTCTATCGCTGCACTCCTCGGTGCTTCTCCAGGTGCTTCTACCGCCGTATCTATCATGCTCAACCTCCTTAAACGCTGCTTCAAGGAAGAACTGGAAACAGAAGAATGGCAGACTAAACTGAAAAAAATGATCCCTTCCTACGGACAATCACTGCTCAATAATCCTGAGCTGACTAAGAAACTCCGTAAATGGACGACTAACGTACTGGAATTGAAACAAATGGAAACTGCCTAACAGCAGCCACGCAGCGTAATATAAAAAAGCTATCATCTTCACCGGTGATAGCTTTTTTTATGCCCGGGTGAAAAAAACATCTGCTTAAAGCAAAATCAAGTCAGCTTAATTCTAAAATTATATGGATTTTTATTCCTGCAATCGTTTGAAGTACCAGTAATTCCTTTTGACTAAGCGCTCAGCCGCTTATTTTTTTCCAGAAGAATGCAAACGATTGCAGAGAACTTAAAAGAATTCCATTATGAAGAAACTAACCTGCTGCCTGGCAGCCATGCTATCTGTTTATTCAGGCCTCTACGCACAGGCTCCCATGAAAGCAGCAGCCTCCGTTACCACACAAGCCGCTCACGACCAGCATATGAAATGGTGGAGAGATGCCAGATTCGGTATGTTTATCCACTGGGGCGACTATGCCGTTCCCGCAGGCATGTACAAAGGCCAACAGGTACAACGCGGCGGCGAATGGATCATGAACCGCGCGAAAATTCCGGTGGCAGAATATCAACAGTACGCCAAACAATTCAACCCTATTCAATATGATGCGGATGCATGGGTGAAAATGGCCAAAGATGCCGGTATGAAATATATCGTCATCACCGCCAAACACCACGACGGATTCGCCATGTTTAAATCCGATGCCAGCAAATTCAACATCGTAGATGCCACTCCATATGGTAAAGATGTACTGAAACCACTCGCAGCAGCCTGCAAGAAATATGGTATCAAACTGGGCTTCTATTACTCTCAGGCACAGGACTGGAATAACCCTGGCGGCGCCGCAGCCCGTAAAGTAGCTGCAGAAGGATGGCCTAACCCGGACTCCTCCCGCATCGATGCATATACCCAGGCCAACACCGGCCACTGGGACCCGGCACAAACTACTGCTACCATGTCTGAATACATCGACAAAGTAGCCGTACCGCAGGTAAAAGAACTGCTCACCAACTACGGCGATGTAGCGGTACTCTGGTGGGATACGCCAACCAACATGACTGATGAATACGCCCAGAAATTACAGGACGTACTCAAAATTCAACCTAATATCATCACCAACGACAGACTGAAACGCCCGAACTTCCCGGGAGACTATAAAACGCCTGAGCAGAAAATTCCTACCAAAGAAGAACTCGATGGCCGCGACTGGGAAACATGCATGACCATGAACGGTACCTGGGGCTTCAAAAGCTGGGACCACAAATGGAAAACTACCGAAACACTGGTGCGTAACCTGATCGATATCGCTTCCAAAAACGGTAACTACCTGCTCAACGTAGGCCCTACCGCTGAAGGTACCTTCCCGGAACCTACCATCGAATCACTGGCAGGAATAGGTAAATGGATGAAAGTTAACGGCGAAGCCATCTACGGCACTTCCGGAAGCAGCCTCGCACCACTCGACTGGGGCCGTTGTACTCAGAAAACAGAAGGTAAGAAAACAACCTATTACCTCTCCGTTTTCAACTGGCCGGCAAATGGTAAACTGGTAGTACCAGGATTGAAAAACAAAGTCAGCAAGGCTTCCCTCCTCGCAAACGGAACCAAACTGACCACCTCCACAGAAGGAGATGCACTGGTGGTAAACCTTCCGGCTACCGCACCAGATAACATCGCTTCTGTTATCAAAGTAGAATCCACTACTCTATAAGTACAAAATGGGTAACGGCTTAATTGCTCGTTGCCCATTTTTTTTAAATTCCACAGTATGTTGAAAACCTGCTTGTCTGCCCTGTTACTGATTTGCACAGCATTATCTCCTGCGCAGGCTTCTCCCGTAAAACCCATCCTCATCAATATCACAGCTACCGGTGCTAACGGCGACGGACATACGCTGAATACCATCGCTATCCAACATGCGATAGACAGCTGTACCGCTCTTGGCGGCGGCATCGTACAAGTGCCCGCAGGAAAGTTCCTCACAGGTACCATACTGCTAAAAAGCAATGTCACCCTTCAACTGGATGAAAATGCCACCCTGCTGGGAAGCACAGATATTAAAGACTACCAGGTAATTGATGGCTTCAAGGATGGACTTGGCCAGCAAATGGGCTACGCGCTGATCGGCGCAGTAGATATTCAACATACCGGCATCACCGGCAAAGGCACCATCGACGGGCAAGGGAAACTGGTATACGCCTCCGGCGGTCACCAACGCCGCCCTTTCCTGGTAAGATTTGTACGCTGCGATACCGTCAATATTACCGGCGTAAGACTTACTGCTCCCACCGCCTGGACATTGCACTTCTTCCATTGTAAAAATATTCAGGCAAGCAACCTGACAATATACAGTCGCGGCCTGGGAAATAATGACGGCATTGACATTGACTGCTGCGAACAGGTAGTAATCCGTGATTGTGATATTAACAGTGGTGATGATGCCATCTGTTTTAAGACCACCAGTCCTTACCCATGTAGAAAGGTATCGGTGAGCAATATCCGCATCAACACCGGCGAAGGTGCCATTAAGTTCGGTACGGAATCTGCCGGCAACTTCGAAGATATTACCGTGAAAAATATTAATGTCGCCTTCGCCAGAGAAGGTGGTATTAAAATATTTTCGGTAGATGGATCACATATCAACAATATCGCCATCAGCGATGTGGAAATGGATAGTGTGAATATGCCTGTCATCATGAGACTTGGCGCCAGACTGAAAACGTTCCGCGACGGAGATGCAAAACAGCCACCAGGCAGCATTACCAATATCAGCATCAAAAACGTAAACGTTAAACACGGCACCTGGACGGGTATGCTGATATCTGGTATACCTGGTCATCTTATTGAAAATGTCAGCCTGGAAAATATTCATATCAACATTCCGGGAACAGGCACTGCAGCTGATGCTGCTGTGGTATTGGAAGAGAAGCCCGCAGATTATCCGGAGATAAAAATGTTCGGGAAGATCATTCCTGCTTATGGCCTATACATTCGCCATGTAAGCAACTTCAGATTTAACAACATCACTTTTACTTCAGATAAAACAGACGAAAGGCCGGCTATCATTGGATATGATCTGGCCAACATTAATTTCAGCAAGTGGAAATTCCCTGCCAGCGGGGGAAATGGACCTGTAGCAATTATTTCAGATGCGAATAAAGTGCAGATGAAAAACATCACCCTCCCAAAAAACCCGAAAACATTTTTGCAGCTGGGTGGCGCCAGCAGCGGAGGCATTGTTGTTCCTAAAAATCTGACCGTGACAACCGACAGCAGTGTACCTGAAAACGCTGTAACAAAGCAATAGTATAACCATATTACCACTTTACCCAGGGCCGCGTAAATCCGCGGCCTGACAGCTTATTGCCTGAACCTGGCAAACCGGTTACAGGCAGATACATCAACCAATTATTATCCACAAAAAACAAACGTTATGAATTCAATTCACTCCTACATGAGATGCATTCCACCTGGCTTAAAAAAATACTGGTATTTTTTACTCTTATTAATTTGCGTATATCCGTCTACGTTATATGCACAACAAACCGTTAATGTACATGGCCGTATTACTTCGCAAAACGGTGAACCGCTTCCCGGCGCCAACGTAGTAATACGCGGTACGTCAAAAGGTGCCGCCACCAGCGTAGATGGCACTTTCTCTCTCAGCGTACCGGCTCATTCCTTTCTACGAATTACCTACACCGGATTTCTAACCAAAGAAATAGAAATCGGTACCACTGATATGCCACATCTCAACATTCAACTCAATGCCAACAAAGGTGAATTGAATGAAGTAGTGGTGGTCGGTTATGGTACACAGAAAAGGTCAGACCTTACCGGTTCCATCACCTCCATTAATGCACAGGCATTGAGAGACGTGCCCGCCGCAAACCTCAGCCAGGCGCTGAAAGGACAAGGCGCCGGCATCGACATTCAGAAGAGTGGCGGCAACAGCAAACCTGGCGCCAAACCTACCATACTCGTGCGTGGCAGCCGATCTATCAGGGCTACCAACGCGCCGCTGTTTGTAGTGGATGGAATTCCTTTCAATGGTGATATCAACGATATCAATCCCGACGATGTAAGCTCCATACAGGTTTTGAAAGATGCCTCCGCCACAGCGATCTATGGCTCCCGCGGCGCTAACGGTGTCATCATCGTTACCACCAAACACGGCAGCGCAGGCGGCACCACCATTACCTATGGCGGCTATGCCGGCTTTGTTAAACCTTCCGGTAAATACGACCTGATGAACTCCCAGCAATATGCAGGACTCAAAAAATGGGCACTGTATAATGCAGATAACGTGAAATACAGCAGCCCGGACGATCCTAAAATTATGCTCGACGGATTTGATGCCATAGAAAGAGAAGGACTGGCAAACGGTCGCAACACCGACTGGCAGGATCTCGTATACCGTACCGGCCTGCAAACCAACCACCAGATCGGTGTTTCAGGTGGTAACGACAAAACGCAGTTCAGCATCTCCGGAGGATATTATAAAGAAACCGGTGTTTATCCTGGTCAATCATTCGAAAGATTTTCTGCAAGAATCAGCGTAGACCACCAGATAAACAAGATCTTCAAAGTAGGTTTAAGTTCCCTCAATAACTTCTCTACTACTATCGGCGAAAATGCCAACCCGATGGGACAGGTATTGCGTGCAAGTCCGATGGCGCCGGCCTTCGACAGCAGCGGTAACATCCTCAATGATTTCGTTGCCGGTAGTGCCGCACAAATCTGGAACCCGCTGGCCAACTTCATCCCGGGCGCTGTAGTGGAAAGAAGAAAAAGAACAGGAACCTTTACCACCGCTTATCTGGACGTTAATATTTTCCCTGGTCTGAAATACAGGCTCAACGCAGGAGCGGAAATTAAAAACGATAACTATGGCAATTTCTATGGTAGCAAAACATCTAACAATCTCGGCGGACTAAACACCAGTGAAACCAACTACGGACAAAGCACCAGCTTCACCATAGAAAACCTGTTGTACTACGATAAAACCATCCGCAAACATCGTTTCAACCTGACAGGATTATATAGTGTGCAGGAATCTAACGCCCGCAACACCAAATACACTAACAGCAATCTTTTATACGATAACCTCGAATATGCCAATGCCCAATACGGTTCCAACCTTTCCGGCAGCGGCACAGACCCTAAATGGGACATCATTTCGTATATGGGCAGGTTGTTCTATAGCTACGACGATCGCTACCTGGTGACATTAACCATGCGTTCCGACGGTAGCTCCAGGCTCGCGCCTGGCAACCAGTTCAAAGGATTTCCTTCTGCCGCTGTCAGCTGGAATATCATCCAGGAACCATGGGCGAAGAATTCACAAACATTCTCCAACCTCAAGCTGCGACTGAGTTACGGCCGTACCGGCAATACCGCCATCGATCCGTACCAGACAAAAGGCTCACTGACCGCCATCAACTATAACTATGGCAGCACCAACGTTACTGGTGCTTATCTCAACACCGCTCCCAATATGAAACTGCAATGGGAGAATACCGCCACCTCCAATGCCGGTCTGGATTTTGGGTTGTTTAACAATAGAATTACCGGTAGTGTAGATGCCTACATTCAACAGACCAGCAACCTGTTATTACCCCAGAAACTCCCTGGCACCAGCGGTATCCCGGGAAATGTGCTCGTAAATGTAGGTAAAACAGAAAACAGAGGTGTGGAAGTACATATTGCTACTGTTAACGTACAATCCAAGACAGCAAACGGTTTCAACTGGACAACAGATCTAAACTGGTACCTAAACCGCGGAAAAATCACACAACTCTATAATGGCATCCAGCAAGACCTTGCCAATGGCTGGTTTGTAGGGCAACCTATCGGCGTATACTACGATTACAAACGTATAGGCATCTGGCAGGATAATAAAATAGATTCCGCTACAGCACTGGCTTACAAACAAAACGTAACAGGCCCTACTTCCGTAATTGGTAATATTCGTATTGCAGATGTGAATGGTGACAGCACTTTCAGCGCCGCAGACAAAACAATTATCGGTAGTGCGCAACCCAAGTGGGAAGGCGGTATGACCAACCGTTTCAGCTACAAAGGGATTGATTTTACCATAGTAGTTTTTGCAAGAGTAGGCGGATTACTGAACAGCAAACTCTATGGTGGCGGCTATGCCAACACCTTCCAGGGAAATTACAATAACCTGAACGTGCACTACTGGACACCTGGCAGCGGAGAAAATTATTATCCAAAACCTAATAATTCATCTACACAAACACAATACAACTCAACACTGGGCTATATAAACGGCTCTTTCCTGAAAGTACGTAGTCTGAGCCTGGGTTACAACATACCACAATCCTATGTGCAGCGCCTGAAGGCGAAATCACTGCGTATATACGCTACTGCACAGGACCCGCTGATTCTCTTCTCACAATACAGGAATAAATATCATGGCGTGGATCCTGAATCAGCAGGTAATATCAACGCAGATACCCCTGGTACCTGGTCTATGATTTTTGGGGTGAATCTTACTTTATAATTTTTAATGAGATTTTTATGAAGAATAAAATATTCTGCATCAGTATACTGGCTATGGGTCTTACTTTCAGCGGATGCAAAAAAATGCTGGAAGAAAAACCACATGCAACCTTAACACCAGATTTCTATAAATCCGCACAGGGATTGAATGCCGCATTAGATGCCTCTTACGCAGGCACGCGCACGATCTGGGGTTGTGAAGATTATTTTTCCATGACTACGCCTGCTACAGATGAATTCATGCGTGGCAATGATGGCAACAAAGACATGTTCCTGCTGGCACCATCCTATCAATCCACTGATGGTAAAGGCACTTCGCTGTGGAATAACTGTTACACCTATATCAACACGTGCAATGCTGTGATTCAGTATGCAAAAGATGTAACCACTATTAAAGATGATGTGAAGAAAAGAATGGTAGCAGAAGCGAAGTTCCTCCGCGCGAATTATTATTTCGTATTGGTGCAGCTTTGGGGAGATGTAACATTAAATACCACCTTCAATGCAGATCCGTCTACCGCTGCAAAACGCGATCCTATGGCGGATGTATACAATGTTATCATTCAGGATTTAAAAGATGCCATGGTAGATTTACCGGCAGGGCCACGTACCAAGGGTGTAGATGCTGGCCGTGCCTCCGGCGCAGCCGCACAACATCTGCTGGCAAAGGTCTACCTCACACGCGCCGGTAGTAAGGCAAAGCAGGGCACCGACTACCGCGACGCCTATACGAATGCGCAGGCAATCATCAATAACGCATCCGGCAACGGATTGGCACTGTTGCCAGATTTCGGAAGTGTATTTGCAGAAGGCAATGAAAACAGCGCTGAAGTGTTATGGGCCGTACAACACACTACCAGCCTGGCATACAACGGTTCGCCCAACCAGGATAACCGCACGCCTGATAATATGCTGGTGCATTTATTTGTACCGCAATATGAAAAGGTAGATGGCATGCAACGTGATATTGCGGATGGCAGGCCTTATATCAGAACGATTCCTACCTTATGGCTGATAGACACCATTTTCAAGGAGCGTGTCAATGATTCCCGCTTTGGTAAAACCTTTCAGACGGTATGGTTCTGCAATAATGCCAGCAGTATTCCCAAGTGGCCTACACCATTACCTGCAGGAGCGCCGGCAGGGGCTGTAGCTGGTGGCCCGAAATTCAAAGTAGGTGATACCGCTATTTATCTGCCACAGGGGCCGCGTACCGCTGCACAGATAGCCGCTGCGCCTTATACGCTGATTCCATCCGCGCAATACAACCCACGTATGGGACCGGCGATGACTAAATTTGTGGATACCAAACGTTCAGATATGAATGCGCCATCTATCAGGCCTGTGATTGCGTACAGATTGGCAGAAACTTACCTGATTGCCGCCGAAGCACTGTTGATGGATGGACGCGCTGCCGATGCATTACCGTATGTAAACGCTATCAGGGAAAGGGCCGCTTATCCGAATGGTAATAAGTCTGCCATGGATGTAACCGCGGCAGACCTCAACCTCGATTTCATACTGGATGAGCGTTCCAGGGAACTTGCGGGTGAAAATATGCGCTGGCTCGATCTTGCGCGTACCGGCCAGCTGGAAGCCAGGATTAAGAAACATACCCCGGATTGCAGGGCGAATTTCCAGAGCCCCAAGCATTTGCTGCGGCCTATTCCGTTGGATCAGATCAATGCAGTGACCACCGGGCCTGCCTATGGTCAGAATGACGGCTGGTTGTAACAGTTATCCATTAAAAGCGGCAGCCTGCAACAGTGAAGTGTTTCACCATTGCAGGCTGCTGTTATTTTATAAAGATGATTATCCGGCCAGATCTCCCAGCATACTGAAGAGTATCACGCCTAAAACAATTAATGTAAGGATGACATACAGGTAATCTTTCTCCAATAAAAATGCAAATACGGATAAGGCTACACGAAGAATAGGTGTAGCGATCAGGCATACAACGCCCAGCTGAATAATTTCCATGCCATGAATGCCACGAACACCGTGTATAATTCCGGAGAAGCTGTCCAGTCCGGCACGGACACCTGTAAACTCTCTGTAGGAAGGCATTTCAGCACCATGACGGTATAGATAGATGAGTCCCCCGATCAGCACCAGCGTGCTCGACATAATCACACCTAAGCGAAGTTGTTTTCCGATCAGCAGCTGAATATCCTTGTCTGCCCAGTAATGTTTTGAAAATAAGTGTTTCATGCGATCAGAGTTTTCCGGTGAAACCATTGTAAATCATCTGGATGGCGAGCAGGGAGATCACTACGCTAAAGACTAAACGAAGTTTCTTCACATTGGCGCGTACCAGTAATTTAGAGCCACCGAAGGCTCCTGCCAGCACACCTATTACCACCGGCAGGCAAAGGCCCGGGGAGATATAGCCGCGTTGGAGGTAAACCACTGCGCTGGCTGCGGCTGTTACCCCGATCATAAAGTTGCTGGTAGTGGTAGATACCTTAAATGGGATGCGCATGATGTTATCCATGGCCAGCACCTTTAAAGCGCCGCTACCGATGCCGAGCAATCCGGACATCACACCGGCAAACATCATCATAAAATAGCCGCCGGCCACCCGGTGCACCGTGTAGGGCACGGGACCTGTCGGGGTGGGATAGGAACCGTTGAGGCGCAGTTTCCTGGCCAGCTCGCTTGTATCCTTATCCGTTACGAACTCCTTTTTAGGTTTAAAGGACATTACTGCTGAAAATATCAGCACCAGGCCGAATATAATGGCCACGATACTCGTAGGCATAAATACGGCTATGAGCGCGCCTATTACCGCTCCGGTAGTAGTGGCAATTTCCAGGAACATCCCCAGCCGGATATTGGTAATACCTTCTTTAACATAGGCAGATGCAGAGCCCGAAGAAGTAGCGATGGCCGCGATCAGTGCAGTTCCGATAGCATAACGGATATCAGTGTGAAAAACGAGGGTTAGCAAAGGAATGATGACAACACCGCCTCCCAGGCCGGTGAGTGACCCCAGCATCCCCGCGAGGAATGCCCCTATCAGCAGGATTAGGGTAAATGATAAAATCGTCATAAGAATGGTTTGGTTGGTATTTGTTGGAATTTTCAGGTATCTAAACCAGATTTTTATCTGATTGTTACAAAAGTAAGTAGAATATGATTCTCGCAATCCGGTAATCTATAAGTAACTTGCACCCGCTAACTAACAAATATTATGATAAGAGTAGGTGAATTCAATTTGCTGCGTGTTAAGAAAAAGGCTGATTTTGGTGTATACATGGAAGCGATAGACCAGGAGATCCTGTTGCCTACACGCTTTGTGCCTGCAGGTACCAAAGTAGGTGATGAGCTGAAGGTATTTATCTACCATGATTCCGAAAACAGGCTGATCGCCACTACCCAGAAACCTTTCGGCGTAGTTGGTGATATCGTTAACCTCAAGGCAGTGAGCACTACTCACCAGGGCGCGTTCCTCAACTGGGGACTGATGAAAGATATATTCGTGCCTACCAGCCAGCAGCTCAGTAAAATGGTAGCCGGCCAGGAATACCTGGTAAGGATTTACCTGGATGAGATGACCGGCCGTGTAGCCGCCACCGAGCGTATTGAGTCGACCCTCAGCAACGAAAACATCGAACTCAAAGAAAAAGACCCGATTGATATCATCATCTATCGCCGTACAGAAATCGGTTTTGTGGTGATTATCAATAATAAACATACCGGTATCCTGCATTTCAGCGATATTTTCCGTACCGTGGATATTGGCGACAAGCTGAAAGGGTTTATCAAAAGTGTAAAAGGCGATAAGATCGACGTAGCACTGGGACAGCCAGGATATAAGCGTGTAGAGGACGAAGGTGAGAAAATCCTGCGTTTGCTCCGGGAAAATAACGGCTACCTGCCTTACCACGATAAGTCCACTCCTGAAGAGATCCAGGCGTTTTTTGGCATGAGTAAGAAAACCTTTAAGATGACAACCGGTAGTTTATATAAACAACATAAGATCATCTTCACACAAACTGGTATAAAAGCAGTTGAAGAATAAAATATTGGGGAGGCACTAGAAAATTAGGCGGATAAACCGTAATTTCATACATCGAAAAACCTATAGATATAACAGAATAGTTATATCATTTTTTACTATCCTAACCATATTGAGAATGAAAAAGTTAGCAATCATTGTCGCAACCCTCGGTGTAATTATTGCCGTTTGCTCGTTTATTGCGAGCGCCAATTCCCTGATAGATATCAAGACCTTTTTTAAGTTGGGACTCGGAGGAATATTCCTGATGATCCTGGCTAGCGTCTATTTTCTGGTATCTACACTCCGGCTCCGGCAAAATTTTCCAGAATTTGAGTAAATTTTTTTTTCAGCAAAGGGGATAACATCCTTCCCCTTTGCTGCTATTGACTTTCCACGTTTTTATTCAAAAAATCATATTCTCAGAATGATCACCATATTATCATGATGAGTATGATTTTATCGAAAAATAAGCACCATTGAACTAGTACAGTTGTATGATATATTTAAATGGCTTATATTCACTTAAAATTTCATCCCCCCATGGAACAAAATGAGCAGGTTTTGGATGTAGTAGAACGCTTTGTTGAGAATTTAATTAAGATAGATGCAGATATGGTAAGCGAAATGACGATTGGATTAACTGTTGACACCGCCCTTTTACCATTAAAAGGGCACATTAAAACAATGATGATAGATGGTAACCGAAAAAAAATAAATACTATGGAAATGGAGCATCCGATGCGGTATGCAGTAATCTGTTACGAAAAATAATCAGCAGGTAAAACTTAAAAAGTAATTAATTCACATGGGTCAACTTCCAGGGCACCGGCCAGCGCCATAATGGTGCTCAGGGAAGGGTCTGCCTTGCCATTTTCCAGGCGCGTCATATAACTTGGCTCAAGTTCCGCCTCAAAGGCAACAGCAACCTGCGTCATTTCCTTCTCTTTCCTGATTCGTTTCAAGTTGGCACCGAAGGACTTTTTTATATGTTCGTTTTTCTCCATCTGCACGGAAATTACCACCTGCAATTATGATAATACCAGTACTACAATACTAGTTTTAATCTACTATACATGTAATAACATGTATTACAGAATGATAATGAGGATATCTAACCTAAAAATAGATTAACAATTTTATACTCGGGATATAAGCTACTATACAAAAATACTAATTTTTTTAGTATAAGAAGCTCTACAATTTGTTAAAACTATTGTCAATGAAAAAACACGAGATTATTCCGAAGCTGGTGAAAAAATTAGTGGAGGAGTTAACCGCCATCCAACAGGATGCAGTTACCCTGGTGACTGTTAACTTACGGATAAATCCGGCCTATATGCCTAAGGAAGGCTATAATGATAGCATTTACGTTGAAGGAGAACTGAAACGCGTGAATGAACAACAAGGAAGTCAGCCAGTGTCGTACTTTATCTCCTGTATAGAAAATTAATTGGATGGTGATTGTTCCTCGTTTTTGGGATGATATTTTGTATACAATACATCCACCGGAACGTCAAAAGCTTCCGCAAAAGCAGCTACAGTAGATGACTGAAGGTTCTTAATCTTCCGCTCTATTTTGGTAATATAGGACTCACTAATATCACTTTTATCTGATAACTCAGCTTGTGTCCAGTCATTGGCAAGTCTGAGGCGCTTTATATTTTCACAGATTATTGCTGGGGTAGTATCAGGATCATAACGCTTTATCTTCTTCATTCAGGAAAAATAAGTAAAACAAACACGCAACTACTCGTACAATTGAACTAATACAACAATGCTAGTTATGTATTAATTTGATATTCAATTACATAAAGGCTGTTTTTCATTAAGAGCTATTTTTACATTTTTAAAAACAGTCTCAAAGTGATCGCCTTGCTTATCTCAAAGTCATTTTTGTGGTATTGAAAAAATATTGCGACGCTATCAGCCATATCCCCTGAAAACCCTAAAAAAAAGCAGTCTCTATTCATTAGAGACTGCTAAACATGGGTTTTCAGTGCTGATAGTTATTTACTTGAACAGGTGTACCACTAGTCCCACCTCCAGTGCGCCACTGGTATAATTTTTCAAACCGGCCGTCTGGGTGGTATACATCACCTGGAAACCCGCGATGGAACGGTAATTGAAGCCAGCACCCACGGTAAAGTTGTTACTGGTATGGTACAACCCGAATACATTCAGATATTGCTGCAGGAAAACTACATTAGCGCCTATATCCACCAAAGCATCATATCCACGAACGCCACGGTAACATACCTTAGGCTCTACATATGGAACAGATTCGCTGACATTAATCTTATAAGACACCGCACCATAAAAGGTTGTAGCGTCTACGGTCTTGTTCTCGTCCTTACGCAGCGTATTCATCAAATTGGGAAAAGCCGCCTGAATGGTCCACTTATCATTCGTATAGGCCATGCCGTAATCGACCTCAAAATAATCATCTCTGCGATTAAATGCATTAATTGTCGGATCATTTTGTTCACCAATGATGGCAGATTTATCCAGACGCTGTGCATTTATCCCTACAGACAAGCCAAAATGCAGTTTGTCTTTCCCCGCTGCATTCAACGGCAAATGATAGGCATAGGTGAGTCCAACCTTGGTACGGTTTATTAATCCGGCTTTGTCATTAAATACTGTCAAACCGGCGCCCACCCTGCTTCCTACATAATAATCGGCAGTAGCAGCCTTCGTTACCGGCGTCCCTGGCACATCAGACCATTGGCCACGATAGGCCACATTGAGATGTAATCCGGTATCAATACCTGCCATTGCGGGGTTGGCAAGGTACTGATTCTGGAAATATTGACTGGTAAGAGGTTGCAGAGGAGCACTGCTCTTAGACCAGTCCTGCGCCTTCACTTGCTGTATCTGTAAGGTTGCGGCAATCAGACCAGCAACCAGTATTCCTATTGATTTAATTTTAACGAACATCTTTTTCATTTTACTATTGGTGAACGATCGTAATGAAGCCTTTTACAACTTTTCCATCGCCAAGGTCCAGCAGATAATAATAGGTTCCTTCTGCCAGCACATGGCCGTTTAATCGTCCATCCCATTCATTGGCATATCCTTTACGATTATAAATCAACCTTCCGGCACGATCGTAAATCCGTACTTCATTATTTGGATACTGCGCGATATTTTTAACTACCCATCTGTCATTGATACCATCTCCATTCGGTGTCAGGATGTTGGACGCTTCTACACCCACTTTACCACTCACTTCCAAACGGAAATCTGTCGTAACCGTACATCCATATACGTTAGTAACGGTAACCAGGTAAGTATTGGTAACAGTTGGCTGAACGGTGAGCACCGCTGAATTCCTGCCACTGATCACATCTGGCGCATCTCCCCATGCATAGGTACTTCCACCTGTTGCAGTCAGGTTCACAATGGTACCTGCAGGCACCGTTGTGCCCTTGTCGCTGGTAACTGTTACTGCCGGCAGTTCATTTACTGTCAGATCAAATGTAATGGACACCTGGTCTTGTCCGCCGTTATCAGTACCTCCATTATCACGTACCAGCACGGTAAGCGTGGTTACCCCGGAAATACCTTTCTTCAGCTGGAAGCGAATAGCACCGGTACCATTTCCATTATCCCTGGTAGTCAGCATATCAAAGAAATCTTTACTGCTGGTGGCAACAATGGTGATCGTCTGGTTCTTTTCAGGACCTGCACTCAATCCACTTAACGCAATTTCCTGTGCCTGCTGTCCGTCGCAAACCACCTGGTTACCCGGATTAGTAATGGTTGGCGGTTCATTTACATCCAGTATATTAATCGTAAAGTTCTTCTCAAAGTATAATCCGCCTCTATCTGTAACGCGTATACGAATAGTGTAACTGTTCTTTGTTTCATAATCAAATACCGCATTGCTCTGCAGCTTATTTCCTACGAGTGTAAACTTACTGTCGTCCGCGCCTCCGGCAAATGACCACGTAAACGTATCTCCTGCATCCGGATCTGTAGCGGTGAAACTGCCTATTGCCGTACCCACAGGACTGTTCTCCAGAATTTTGTTATTATCCAGTGTGATGTCTGTAGGTGCTTCGTTGACATCTGTAACATTGATAGTAAAGTCTTTGGTGTAAGACAAGCCACTACCACCGGTTACCTTGATCTTAATATTATAGACATTCTTCGTTTCGTAATCAAATACGGCATTTGTTTTCAACTCAGTACCGCTAATAGTAAACTGCGCGTCATCTGCACCACCTGCAAAGCTGTAAACCAGACTATTTACCGGATCTACACTGGTTGCACTCAGGTTACCTACCAGCGTTCCAACGGCGCTGTTCTCTGCCACACTATTATTACTCAACGCAATAGCAGTAGGAGGATGTCCGGTATTATTTACGGTAATGGTAAACTGTTTTTCGTAGGTGAGTCCGCCGAGATCCGTGGCACGTATGGTAATAACATACTGGGATTTCACGCTGAAGTCAAATACTGCATTGGTAACCAGTGTAGTACCGTTAATGGCGAAGCTATTGTTGTCGCCACCAGCTAAGAGACTGAAGCTCAGTTGATCGTTGGTATTAGGATCAGTGCCTGTTATAGTTCCTACAGTTGTACCTGCCGGCAATTGTTCATCTACCGATTTTTTACTTAACTGGATATCTGTTGGCGCAACATTCTTCTCTTTAACAGTAATCGTAAATGGTTTGCCGTAGGTCAGTCCGCCACGGTCTGTTACAGTAATAGTAATACTATAGCTGCTTTGCTGTTGCATATCCACTGCAGATACTGTTTGCAGATAGTAATCACTGCCAGACAATACTACTTTGAATTTACCTGCATCCGTTCCTGAAAGCGTATAGGTAAATGTTTCATTCGCATCAGGGTCTGTAGCAGTCAGCTTGCCAACCACTGTATTAGCCGGGCTCTGATCTTCCACTTGCGTATTGCTCAGTTGAACATCAGTAGGAGCCTGATTTACAGGAAGTAATTGAATAGTGAAGGTCTGTTCAAAATACAATCCACCTCTATCTGTTACGCGTATACGAACTTCATAAGTTTGCTGTTGCTGGTAATTCAGTACCGCATTTGTCTGCAATACATTGTTAACGATCTTGAAGCTGTTAGCATCTGCACCACCAACGATAGTATAGGTGAATGTATCGCCTGCATCAGGATCTGTTGCGCTGAGTGTGCCTACTGTACTACCCAACGGCAATAGTTCATCAATTTTATTATTACTCAGCGCAAGACTTGTAGGTGCTTCATTAACATCTGTGACCCTGATAACAAAGTCCTGGGTAGAAGATAATCCACTGGTGTCTGTTACCTTAATTTTAATGTTATAAGTATTCTTTGTCTCAAAGTCAAGTGCAGTATTGGAATTGAGTGCGGTTCCATTGATGGTAAACGATGCATCGTCCGCACCACCGCCAAAGCTATAAACGAGTGTGCTTGCAGCATCCACACTGTTTGCGCTGAGATTACCTACCAATGTGCCTATCGCGCTATTCTCCGGAATACTGTCTTTACTCAGTTGAATACCAGAAGGACCATGGTACTTATTATTTACAGTAATTGTGAACTGTTTCTGGAAGGATAGCCCGAACTGGTCCATCACAGTCAGTGTAATATGAAACTGTGATTTCACACTATAATCCATAGGTAACATGGTAATGAGCTTGTCTCCGTTTACGCTGAAATAGGAATAGTCATCAACAGGCACAATACTGTAGTGAAGTATATTTACCGTATTAGGATCATGACCGATAATTGTACCAACAACTGTAGTGAGAGGTAGTCCTTCGTCTATCCTTGTATTACTCAGCTCCAGGCCATCAGGTGGAAGGTTCTTCTCTGATACATGGATGGTAAAGCTTTTCTCAGTATAAAGTCCACCAGCATCGGTAGAACGAATCGTAATCGTGTATGTAGCCTTCGTTCTGAAATCCAGTACTGCGGCAGTTTTCAACACGTTGCCATCAATAGCGAAGTTAGCCGCATCCGGACCAGCCTGAATGGTATAGGTGAAGGTATCATTGGTATCAGGATCTGTTGTAGAGAGATTGCCTACAACTGCACCTGCTGCCTGTTGTTCTTCTACAGTATCATGATCCAGTGAGATATCTGTTGGATTTTCATTTACGTTGGTTACTTTGATAGTAAAATCTTTCGTAAATGTAAGGCCACTGGTATTTGTCGCGGTAATTTTAATTTGATATGTTTTCTTCGTTTCATAATCGAACGAAGCATTTGTCAGCAGGGTTGTACCTGAAATAGTAAACTGCGCATCATCCGCACCACCACCAAAGGTATACGTCACAGGATCAATACTGGTAGCGCTCAGATTACCTACCAAAGTGCCAACCGGGCTATTTTCAGGGACACTATCACGATCCAGCGCTATATCAGTTGCAGGATGTAATTTGTTATTTACATAAATGGTAAATGTTTTTTCCAGATAGAGTCCGCCGTCGTCTGTAGCCCTTATGGTAATATCATAGGAAGATTTTACACTATAGTCAAATACTGCATTGGTTACCAGTGTTGTGCCACCGGTAATATCGAACTTACCGGCATCCGGAGAAGCCACTATACTGAAGTGCAGATGATCACCAGGATTCGGATCAGTACCGCTCAGGTTTCCAACCGTTGTACCAACAGGAAGGCCTTCATCTACCTTTGTATTATCTAACAGAATAGCAGTAGGCGGATAATTGCCTTGTTTTACCGGGATTGTCAATTTTTGTGAGTAAACCGCACCACCATTATCAGTGACCTCGATCATAACGGTATAGCTGTTCTGCTGATAATATTCTGCCTGTTCTTCTAATTCCAGATAGGTATCTGTTCCAACGGTAACTATTTTAAACTTACTACCATCAAAACCTGACAATATTGTAAAATGGAATGTTTCATTCTGGTCTACATCAATGGCTGTCAGTACACCTACTTTAGTATAGGCAGGGCTGTGATCCACAATATAATCCGGTGTCAACACAATTCCGGTAGGGGCATGGTTTACAGCGGTAACATTTATAACAAACGTCTTTTCGAAATAAGCACCCAATGCATCGGTAACGCGTACACGAATATTGTAGGTATTCTTCGTATTGTAGTTGAACATTGCTCCAGACTGCAACACATCACCAGCAATGATAAAGGAAGCATTATCTGTACTACCAACACCTGCCACCAGCGTGTATGTCAGCGGCACATTATTTTCAGGATCGGTAGCACTGAAAGTACCTACTGAAGTGCCAGCTGCCTTATCTTCCGCAATAGTATTATTACTCAGTAAAATGTCCGCTGGCGCTTCGTTTACATTATTGATATAAATCGTAAAATTCTTTTCAAAAGTAGCACCATACTTATCCGTCACTTTGATACGGATATTATAGCTGTTCTTTGTTTCATAATCAAATGGGGTAGTAGTCACCAGTTGATTACCTGAAATAGCAAAGCCTGCATCATAACCAGGCATCAGCGTGTAGATAAATTGATCTCCTGCATCAGGATCTGTTGCAGTCAGATTACCTACCAGCGTACCGGCTGGCATATTTTCATCTACATTATCCTTAGATAAGTTAATGTCCGTTGGTGGGTGATTTACTACACCGTTTACAGTAACGGTATTAGATATGTTATTAGGACGGCCACCTGCATCCTGGAGTTGATTGGCGCTGAATGTAACACTTACGCTGCCTGTAGCCGCTGGTTTAACGGATACAGTAAAGTGCGTATCATCCACTTTTGTTACATTGTAAACGGTACCATTTACGAGTGTAAACATCGATGCATCCAACGTCGTAGCCGCTTTTGTCAATTCAACAGCCACATCAAAAGTATTAACCGCAGGGTCCGGGGCACTGGTAGATAAGGTTACGTCAAATGAACCTGGATCGTATGTCCAGGTAACAACATTTGATGCTGCATTCTTTATTCCTGCAGCGCTTTTTACCCGCGCCGCTTGCATGAAAATACTTACCGGGCCGGGAGCTATTGGCTGAACCACAACAACCCAATTTCTTCCACTGCCATACAAAGAACTTATAGTACCATTTGTCAGCGTAAACATGGAATTATCCAGTACATTAGGATAAAAATCTGTAGAGAACTGTATATCTACTTTAAACGGTGCATCATAACCAGCTTCTTTAGTCAGGGTTGGCTGAGGAACGGTATTATCGAAATTGACATTAAATGCTGTTTGTTGCAGAGGATTACCCGCCAGGTCTCTCCAGGAGTCTGTATTCAATGTAATTACCACCGCTCCGTTTGCAACAGCACTCACTGTTACTGTCCAGTTTTGGGCATCTACTTTTGATATAACTCCCAATGTGCCGTTTGCAATGGTAATACTACCAGTGTTCTGCACTACAGGTTCAGAAAAATGCAACTGTACGGTGAATGGATCCTGACCAAATATAGTAGCACCCGAAAGGTTCACAGTAGGAGGCGTATGATCTATGGTAACAGGAGTTCCATTGGCAGTGCCACTGAGTGGGTTATTACTCGGATCTTGTATAGAGTTATTTCCTAAAATACCCAGGTTCAAGGTTCCATCTCCGCCAACACTTCCGATAGTAACAATATAATCAGTGGCTGGTGCTGTTCCCCCTACGGGTACAACACTCTGCATGACGCCATTTGCGGTTACTGTTCCCATTACCAGGAAATCTGATAGTTGCGGCTGTGTTACCTTTTCAGAAAATTTCACCTGATAGGTTACTGCAGTAGCATTGGTGGGAGAAGCGGTAGTAGGGGTAATGCTTATAATAGTAGGGGCTAAAACATCGAAATGAAAAATTACGTTAGCCGGAAGGTTATCGTTACCATAATCATCTTTAGAGGCGCCTGCGCTTACACCGAAATTAATATCCATTTCCTGCGCAGCGGGCGTAAAAACCACTTTATAGGTGGTCCTGTCGTTCAGGCTGATTTGTGTCAGCGTAACGGTACCACTGGTTCCTGTCAGTTTAGTGATATCCGGCGTGGTTACGGGCTTACTGAATACCAGCACCGCGCTGAATGTTCCGGTAGCCGCGTCTTGTGAAGGGGTAATCTGCACGGTCGGCTGTACCTTGTCATAAGCTACGGTTACCGTGTTGGAGGCTGTAGTATTCTGGCCAAAGGCATCCTGACCGGCGCCAACAGGCAAGCTGATAGTTGCTGTTCCGGTATTTCCTTGCGGAGAAATGGTATAGGTATAGGGACCTCCGGGAGCCGTTCCTGTAAATGTTGCATTGCAATTGGTACAGGAAAGTTTTGTCGGGTCGAAGGCTTGTAATGTATTACTGAAAGTAACAGTGATGTTGAAGTCACCATTTACTTTTGTTTTATTGTTTTCTACCGTGATAATTGGTGTTGGTGCCGCTGGTGTTCCAGGTCCAATATAAAAGGCATCACTGCCGGCATTGGTCACCATCGGGTTACCGGCGTTATCGGTAATGCCACTGGCAGGACCATTCAACTGAATCTGGAATGTCCGGACGTTTTTCGTATCTGTATTTACAACGTTGTGAAATGTTACGACACATGTCTTAATACCTGTTACCACAACATCATAACTACTAAACGTAAGCGCATTGGAGCCTGCGGCCACCCAACCTGATTTAGTGATATTTTGCACCGGCTCAGAAAACGTTACCAGGAATTGAACATCACTGCCACTGGCAACATTTTGAGCTCCTGCAATATGTATATAGTCCGGATTACCAAAAGCATCTGCTACAAAGGGAGAGGTAGCGTCTATTATAATGCCCGCTGCACTGGTAGTTGCACCAGCCTGAAAGTTTGCTTTCAGACCATTGGGATCTATTGGCGTTGCCGGCGTGTTGGTATCAAAAATATTACCTGCATTGATAGTGATAAAATTATCCCAGGTAACAGTACCGGAGAAATCATCACCATCTGTTAGTGTATAGGAAAAGACCTGTGTCGCCGACGCAGCGCTACTCACCCATACCGCCTGCCTGGCTTTACCAGGCGCCCCTAGGTAAAGCTGAACATAGGTACTCCCCGGAGCCCCGGTAACCTTGACGGGTACACTGAATGTGATGGTAAAACTCAGTACATCACCTTTTTTGTAGCTCTTTGCTGGAGTGGGGCCAGTTACGTTAGTAATAGTGGGTGCAGTTACACGCGCGAGTGGGGTAGCATGCGCGGGAACAACGGTTAATAAGAAATATTGCAGAAGCAATAACAGAGAAATACACAACGGCTTTCTCCTAAAACAAGCGTAAAAATGCTGCATAGCCGATAAATAGCCTGATAATACGCGGCATAGGGCCTACTACCAGAGGTACTTTAATGATTTTGATGCAATAGCGAGGCTTTATGCTGAATGCAATAAGCACGCAGCTTTTCAGTAGGGTGGCTAAAATCGGTTTGTCAGTAAAAAATTGACTTTATAATCTGCTGATTGTAAATTATTAGCAGGAGCTTTTCGGTAGGGTGGTTAAAACAAGTAGGTATAATTCGGCCTGAAAGATAGCGGTTATTTTATCAATTTTAACTTTTTTTTCTGATCAGGCAATACGCGGAAAGGTAATAAAAAAGCTGGAACCTTCTCCCGGCTTACTTTTCACAGTGATGCGTCCCTTGTGGTTCAGGATAATATTCTGTGTAGCCGTAAGCCCCAATCCGGTTCCCTTAGTTTTACTGGTGAAAAATGGCTCAAAAAGTTTACTCATATTTTCATCAGATATACCGCTACCGTTATCGGTTATACGTAGCTGTATATAATATTTATCCGTATCGGTAGAGATTGCCAAAACGCCCTGGCTTGGCGACATTGCCTCTATACCATTAATGATGATATTTAACAGTGCAATGATCAGCTTTTCTTCATCGGCCATCATCATGGCCTGGGTATCGGTGAAGTTTTTGTTTACCTGGATGCTGTTGAGTTGCAGTCTGTCGGAAGCAAGTACCAACGCCTTTTCTACCATATCGTTGATATTCACTGGCTGCATGGTCAGCTCCACCATCTTGGTAGATTGCAGCAGCTCCGTTACCAGTTGGTTGATACGATGACAGTTTCGCTCCATGATATCCAGGTATAGCTGCCCTTCTTCAGATTCAGCCATCGGCTCCATTTTCAGCTGAGAGGTGGCCAGCAATATGTTGGTGAGCGGATTACGCACTTCATGGGCTACCATGCGGGCTATGCGACCAGTAATTGCAAACTTTTCCTGTTGCTGCTTTTCTCTGGCTTTCTGCTTCTGCAAGGTCACATCCTGGATAATACAGAGGTAATGCTCGTTCTTTTCGTCCAGCAGCGATATGTTCATCATCACTTCCAGCAACAGGCCGGCCTGACTCTGAAAAAGATATTCCAGTTGTCCTGCCGGATGATGCGCCAGCGACCGGGATGCAAATACCAGCTTATCTTCATCCCTGGCAATCAGGTCAGAGAGGCACATATGGTAAAGGTGGTCATCTCCATAACCCAACACCTTTACTGCGGCGGGATTCGCTGCTATTATACGCTGCTGGTCATCTACCAGTAAAATAATATCGTTGGATTTCTCAAATATGCTGAAATATCTTTTCTCACTCTTCTCTATAACAGAAAGATGTGCAAACTTATCTAGTGTATACCTGATGGCTCTTTCCAGCAACGCGCCATTGATCTCGCTTTTAACGAGATAATCAGAGGCGCCGGCTTCCATGGCCTCTTTATCGATGAGGTAGTCGCCTTTACCGGTGAAAAGAATAACGGGAGCATTGTAATCCAGCTGACGGAAATATTTCAGCACGTCAATGCCG
This sequence comes from Chitinophaga sp. Cy-1792, assembly GCF_011752935.1. Lineage (NCBI taxonomy): Bacteria > Pseudomonadati > Bacteroidota > Chitinophagia > Chitinophagales > Chitinophagaceae > Chitinophaga > Chitinophaga sp. Cy-1792. The sequence continues at coordinate 1,499,492 of NZ_VWWO01000001.1, read as the reverse complement.
GTATGACTGCCTAAGCGGTAATCAACCAGGTATAAGTCATGCGCCTGGGTGGCGATTGCTTTTAAACCATTGTTATAGGAAGATGCCCACTCCAGTGTGTACTGATCCGGAGAGATGTCCTGCAGGAGTGCATTTACTAAATAAAAATCATCTTCATCATCATCGATCATGAGGATTCGTTTCTTTCCGGTCGCAGGCATGTTTAAAAAATTAGTTCTGCAAAGGTCTTCAAAAATTATTCCTAAGTATCAATATGTTTATCTGCTTCTTTGAGCACTACGTTCCGGCGGGGCATAAACCACGCAGGGATCAGGGTTACCAGCAGAATGATCATGGAGATATGAAAACCTTGCCGCAAAGCCAGATGATGTGCCCGCATGTTACTTACACCGGCAAGAACGTTTTCGTTGTAGGTAGCCTGGGTAATAATGGCCAGCATGGCGATTCCCAGCGCACCACCTACCTGCTGCATCAGCGTACTGATACTGGATGCCATGGTCACCTCTTCGGGTCTTACGGCACTCAGTGTGGCAGCATTGAGCGGCGCCAGCAGCAGCCCCATTCCCAGCCCGCGTATCACCATGGTGATGATCACACTTTGCATACCACTGTGCGAATCGAGGCGGGCAAACAGGAACATGGAAACTGCCAGCAACAAAATCCCCATCAGCGATATTTCCCGGCTGCCATGCTTGTCCGACCAGCGGCCGGCAAAAGGCATCAGCGCTGCCATAAATACAGAATTGGGTAATATCAGCAGCCCCGACATGCCTTCAGAATACCCCATCTGTTCCTGCAAAAGGAAAGGCATCAGAAACAGCCCGCCAAACAGGGCCGCTGCCCTGGATATCGTTACCAGGATACAACTGACAAAGGAATAATTTTCAAACAGGTGCAGGTCTATGATAGGTGTTTTCACACGCCTGTCTATGCCGACAAAGGCAATCAATGCAAGCAATGCAATGCTCAGTATAATAAGGATCTGGGGAGATGTTATCCCCACTCTTTCTGCTTTGGCGATACCATATTGCAGACATACCAGAAATATGGTCAGTGCGGTAAACCCTGCCAGATCAAATGGCAGCTTGATTTTTGGCTGCTTACGCAATATGCCTAAATACCGGAAGGCCAAATATACCGTCAGGATACCGATGGGCAGATTGATATAGAAGATTGATGGCCAGCCGAATTTTTCGGTGAGGATACCACCGAGTGTAGGGCCGATGGCCGGTCCTACGAGGTTGCCGAGTCCCCACCAGCCCAATATGGTACCCCGTATGCGTGAAGGGAAAACATACGAAATGATTGCCATGGACGTAGGCGCCATGGCGCCGCCTCCCAATGCCTGGATCACCCTGGCCGCCAGCAGCGACGGCAGGTTATCAGACAATGCACACATTAAAGACCCAATGGTAAAGATACTGATAGCACCAAGGTAGAGGTTAAAGAAGCCTATTCTGTTTTTAAGCCAGTTGGTGAGTGGCATGAGCACAGAAAAACTCAGCATATAAACGGTGATAACCCATTCTATTTCATCGAGGGTACAATTGAACTGCCGGCTCATCACAGGAAGGGATATGTTCACGATACTGGAATCTATCCCGGCCATGATAGTTCCCATGATAATGACAATTAGGATTCCCGTCCTGTTTACGTCTCTCATACGCGGTCTTTCATCATAAAAATGAGTTGTGCTTTTGCTACTACCGGATTCAACGGATTGCAGTTGATCATAAAGAGATAGGTAGCCAGTTCAGACAGCTGCCAGTCGGTAATCATTTCTCCGTCTTTGAAGAGGTATACCTTTTTGAAGTTATAGTTTACCGGGATCTGTAGCGCTGCACAGGCATGCATAGCACGGTCCAGCGGCTCCTGGGCCAGGCTCGATTCAGGATAGCCCAGTTCCTGCATGATTTCACTGGCGGTATATAACATCGGAGGATTATTCAGCTGCGAAATCCTTTCCGTGGCAATTACTTCTTCGAGATAATCGAATAACCTAAGCATGGCCATGTGCGTTTAGTTGTGAAAGTTGCTCAAACAATTCTTTTTCCTTGTCGGTAAGGTGAGTAGGAATATGTACTACCGTTTTTATATAAAGATCACCGGCCTCGCCTTTGTTGTCGTATGCCGGCATTCCTTTTCCTTTGAGTCTGAAAACCTTGCCACTGTCTGTTCCTGCGGGGATGTTCATGTTCAGTGTGCTTCCGGGGGTAGGTACGTTGATTTTACCTCCCAGGATAGCGGTGTATAGCGGTACGGCAACGTCTCCGTGTAAGTCTTGTCCTTTCAGTTCATAGCCGGGATGTGGGGCCAGTTGTATGGTAATCAGCAAATCGCCGTTTTCTCCGCCTTTCCGGCCCGGGTTTCCTTTTCCTTTGAGTCGGATCACCTGTCCTTCGTAGAGGCCCGGTTTAAGCTTAATATTCAGCCTGCTGCCACCTACTTCTACCTGCCTGGTGGCGCCGCTGTAGGCATCGGCCAGGGAAACTTCCATGGTTGCCTGTACATCACGGCCTCTGGCGGTGCTTTGGGCACGTCTTCCGCCGGCGCCTCCTGAAAACCGGCTGCCGAAAAGCTGTTCGAAGAAGTCCGAGAAATTCCCTTCTCCTCCAAACATATCTTCCATATTACCGGAATAGTGGTATTGTTGTCCGCCGCCACCACCGCCGCCATATTGCGACCAGTCGAAGTCTTCCGGACGACCACCATGTTGTTCGTAATACTTATAGTTTTCACCAAACTGGTCGTATTTCTTTCTTTTGTCGGCATCACTGAGCACTTCGTAGGCTTCATTGATTTCCTTAAATTTCTCTTCTGCAGCTTTATCACCGGGATTTTTGTCGGGGTGATATTTCACTGCCAGTTTACGATAGGCTTTTTTGATCTGTTCTGCCGTTGAACTCTTCTCTACGCCCAGAATCTTGTAATAATCCTTAACATCCATAATTATAAAACTTGTTATGGTGAGAACTTGTTCTATGAAATTACGGAATAGTGGAGATTTTTTTGGAACTGCCGGTCATGGAACGGCAGTTCCAGAAAAATTAATTTCTTCCGTCGAGCAAGTTCAGCCCGAGCTTATCTACCATATATTTCACTGCTAACTGACCTTTTACGCTATTGCCGGCTTTGTCCAGTGGTGGCGCAAATACAGCAATGGCCAGCTTACCGGGCACTACTGCGATTATACCGCCGCCTACGCCGCTTTTGCCGGGAAGTCCGGTAGCGTATACCCAGTCGCCGGTAGAATCGTATAAGCCTTCAGTGATCATATTAGCCAGTATTTTAGGGCAATATTCGGGTTTAATCACCTGTTCTTTAGTAATCGGGTTTCTGCCTGCATTGGCCAGGGTCCCTGCCATTACAGCCAGGTCTTTTGCGCTGGTACCGTAAGAGCAGCCTTTGGTATACAGGTCTACTGATACATCTACATCATCATAAAACCTGCCATAAGAATAGAGCAAATAGGCGATCGCTTTATTATGCTGATTGGTGGCGCTTTCCGACTGATATAACTTATCGATCACGGGTAAACGCCGTCCTGCAAATTTGGCAAAGATGTCATCAATTCTTTGCCATTTTGCCGCACTGTTGGGTGCCTTTACAAAGCTGTTGGTAGCCATGGCCCCGGCATTTACCAGCGGATTCACCGCCCTGGCAGGCTCCAGCTCCACTGCCAGCACAGAGTTGAATGGCATACCGGTAGCATTAACGCCGATACTGTCTTCAATGGCTTTAGGACCATGGTCCATCATGGCCAGCGCCAGTACAAATACTTTTGAAATGGATTCAATACCAAACTCATATTTGGCATCTCCTACTTCATATAACTTGCCGTCGGCAGTACAAATTGCAATACCATAGAGCTTTGAGTCCACATCGGCCAGAAATGGAATGTAGCTGGCATTAGCCCCGCCAGGCGCGTTTTTGAATTTCTCATAAGCCTCGTTCATAACAGCCTTGAGATTGGCTTCTGTCAGGCTTTCTTTGGCTTTCTGCGCCATCACACTGCTACCGGTAAGCAGTAATACCACCAATGCGAAGAAAATGGAGTTAATGCGTTTCATAAGGTTTGCTTTAGAATTTGTACATCATAGATACCTGTAGTCTGCTGTTGTTACCATCCTGTTTATCAATAATAAGATGCTTGCCATACAGGTATTCCAGACCAAATTTTACAAATGAAGAAGGATAGTACAGCAGGTTTATCACACCGTACTGCGTAGATTTAAAATCTGTCTGGGGCTGCCATTGCTGATCATCCAGCTGTAAAAAACCATAGCCCAGTGATGTACTGAGCTTATCGCTCCACCAGTGATCATAAAACCCCATCACACCGAATACGGGGATGGATTTCAATGCAGTCTGCGACTTCGCGACTGCATCGTATCCGCCACCACCCAGATCATTGAAATATCGTGCAATACCTTGTCCGTACGTTACCTGGTACACGAAATTGTCCTTGATCCTGGGATTGATTTCAATTACACCGGTGAGGTTTGCACCCCAGCCAATGGTGGTATGGGAATCCTGTAACCTGTCATCAAAGGTAATGGGATGGAACAGACCCGCCAGTTGAATATGACTGCCTTCCGTAAAGGTGTGCCTGAACTGCAGCACCGCATCCGGGAAAAGCGTCCGGGCAGACATGCCCGAGTCAACCGGAAATTTCACATCGCTTCCAGGATTTTCGAGACTGAAAGCCAATGTGGTTTTGCGCGATAAAGGTTGTGTATATCTTACCTGAATCTGACGAACAAATACCATCGCGTTAGGTCCTTCATAATCCAATGTATTCGGGAACACGTCGATATCCATAAATGCCGACCAGTACTGACCTGCGCCCCATCTTCCCAACTCTCCCCAGGCATGACGCAAACGTGGTACTGAAGAACCATCCGGATTGAAAAGATCAAATTCCAGGATGGTTTTCAGTTTACCTAATTTGGTGTCTGATTCTGATCCTATGGTCAGGCGCGTCTGACGCGGAGAAAAGGCAATATTCCCCTTAGACGCATTGTTGATGGGAATAGACGATGGCACAAAGGCCTGCGTATTTCCCGGTTGTTTAAAATCATATATGAAATCTGCCTGCACAAATCCACCTATTGTCAGTTTGGTATTCATGAAATCAGCTACCACAAACCCTCCGTATTTGCCCGATTCCAATGCACTTCTCGTCTGTGTTCTGTTCTGCGGCTGCGGCCTTCCGATACGGCTCTGGATACGGTTTACCTTCGCTTCCAGACTATCAATTCTCCTCAGCAAACTATCTGTATCTACCTGTGCATAAACATTACTGACGGCGATTATCAGGAACATACCTGTAAGTAAAAAACCAATACCTGAAAGTCTTAGAAATTTTATCATAGATGCCGGTTTATATTACAGGTGAGTATGTGGTTCTTTGGCAATGAGCAGTGGGATAGCCACAAAGATGATTGTTCCTCCTGCCACCATTGCCACATAGGAAGCCGGACTTCCGACAGGCAGCTGCGTTGGCGGGAAAAACGCCACCACAAAGGAGAACAGCGTAGCCACAAAACCAATACCTGCAAAAAACCACATGCCGCCGTTTCCGCCAGGCACCTTGTACGACCTTGGCAAATCCGGGTCTGTATATCTCAGCTTAATACCTACCGCATACATCATCAGATACATAATCAGGTATAAACCAATGGTGAGCGCACTTAACAGGAAGAATGCAACACTCACATTATCCATGACGAAGTACAGTGATGATAGTACGGTAACGATACAACCCTGTACTATCAGAATATTTATCTGGATACCGTTTTTATTTGTTTTAGACCAGAATGGAGGCAACACACCTTCTTTGGCCGTCCACAGCAAACCACGGCTGGGCCCCGCAATCCAGGAAGTAACCCCTGCCAGCACCCCAAAAGCCGCCAATATGCCAATGATACTGGTAGCCCACGGCACGCCATTCTTATCGAAAATAAACCTGAAAGCCTCCATCAATCCAGCTTGTAAATCTATCTGATCATAAGGCAATACAGTAGCCACCGCCAGCGAACCAAAGGTGAACAACGCAAAGATGATAATACCCGCCAGTCCTATAGCTTTTGGAAAATCCTTCTGCGGATCAGGTAATTTTTCTGCATTTACCGCATGTACTTCCACACCGGCAAACAGTAACAGAATACCCGCCAGGAAAGCGATATCACCCATGCTTTGAATATTGGGAACCCAGCGTGGGTGCAATGTTCCACCAACATCTTTTACAATAGAAGCAACATTTTCTCTGGGATGCAAAAATTGTATTTCTTCTCCCTTGAAAATATATATGATAGCGATGAGGATTATAACGACACCTGGTATAACAGTACCTAAAATGAAACCATAGCTGGTTACCTTACTGATCAGTTCCGTTCCTTTGAAAGCCAGCAGCGTAGCCCCCCAGTAAATTACAATAGAGAATATTCCAACAAAGGTACCGTTATTGGCCAGTTCCGGCTTACCGATCGTATAGGCAATACAGGCTGCAGCAAAAGCAAGAACGGTAGGATACCAAACTACATTTTGTATCCATTGCAACCAGATGGCGAGAAAGCCCATCCTGGAGCCATAACCGGCTTTGATCCAGGTGTATACGCCGCCTCCTTTACTACTGAAGGCGCTACCTAATTCGGCAGCTACCAGTGATGCAGGAATAAGATATAGAAACGTGGCAAAACCAATATAAAAGAACATGGTCAGCTCTTCTTTCGCCATCATGGGCAAGCCTCGCAAACTGATTACCGCAGCAGCAGTCATCAGGGCCAGACTCGTAGTGGTGATCTTAGCAGATGCAGATGCCATACGCGTCAGAGAATTTAATGGGATGAAAAAACAACTGGCAGCATGCTGTTATCCGGATCGGATAATACACGCTGCCAGTCGAAATCTTACTTAGTTATGTGCATAACCTCCTGCTTCTTCCCTTGTAAGAGGAACAGAAATAGGGTGTTTCTGGAAGTAGTCTATAGCACGCTTAATATCCTTGATAAGCAGATCTGCCATATCCCTGCTGAATCCATGACGCACCAGTATACGCTGAATAACGACATTATCCATTTTTGATGGCAACGGATAAGCGGCTATCTGCCAGCCTCTCATGCGCAAACGGTCACTCAGATCGTACAGTGAGAAACCAGGATTCAGGCCTTCCTTGATACGCCAGGAAGCACCTGGTAATCCGCCACGGCCATCATAGAACAAATCGAAATATCCCAGCTCCTTGATCGCGTCAGCGATGTATTGTGCATGTGATAAATTCGTTTCCATGATACGTTTGTAACCTTCACGGCCCAATCGTAGCAGCAGGTAATACTGTGCAATGATTTGTCCGCCAGGGCGCGAGAAGTTCAGGGCAAAGGTTGGCATGTTGCCACCCAGGTAATTCACCCAGAAGATCAGGTCGTCCGGCAGATCTTCTTTATCTCTCCACACTACCCAACCCACTCCCAATGGAGCAAGCCCATACTTATGACCGGAAGCGTTGATAGATTTCACTCTTGGTAAACGGAAATCCCATTCCAGTTCAGGGGTCACGAAAGGCGCGATGAATGCGCCACTGGCGGCATCTACGTGAATAGGGATATCCAGGCCTTTTTCTTTCTGGAGTTTGTCCAATGCTGCGGCTACTGCTTTCACATCTTCGTACATACAGGTGAAAGTAACGCCCAGCGTAGGTACTACACCGATAGTATTTTCATCACAACGCGCAATCACATCATCAGGGTGCATGGTCAGGCGACCTTCCTGCAGCGGAATTTCGCGGATTTCCACATCAAAATAACGGGCAAATTTATGCCAGCATATCTGTACGGCGCCGGTAATAATATTTGGTTTGGAGGTATCTTTTCCTGCAGCTTCTCTCTTCTTGCGCCAGCGCCATTTCAGCGCCAGGCCTCCCAGCATCGCGGCTTCACTGGAACCTGTGGTAGAGCAACCCATCGTGGTAGCTGCTGCCGGAGAATTCCAGAGATCTGCCAGGATCTTTACACAACGGGCCTCTATTTCTGCAGTCTGCGGATATTCATCCTTATCGATCATGTTTTTGTCGATGCAGTCATTCATAAGCTCATGAATCTCATCGTCCATCCATGTCTGACAAAAGGTTGCCAAATTCTGTTTGGCGTTTCCATCCATCAGCAACTCGTCTTTCAGCAGGGCATATACGTTTGCGGGCATATGCTCATGGTCAGGCAGTTTATCTTTTACAATCCCTTCCCGCATATAAGGTGAGGTGTAAATATCCTCCGCCAGCGAAGGCTTTCCATCCGTTTGGGCGCGACTTAAAATTTGTAAGGGCATACAAAAATCGATTTGATGAATGATCTGGTTTCCAGGAGATCAGAGGTAGCCATTGGGATAATTGGACAAATCCGATGATTACGAATACTAGTAGACAATGATAATCAGATAGATATCGACGATATTTCAGCGGGCAACCAACTTCGCCCGGGGTAAGAATAGAACACCTGTAATTTGAAAATGTTCATCCCCAATTACATAGGCATAAAATGATCACAAAAAATTCATAGAAAAAATTAGTTCGTTGTGCAACTAATTCGCTTTTGGGTTGTTATAGCGGAAAGTAATTCAATTTTCACATGGATTGGGATGAGATCTTAGATCCTCTGTCACCTTATTTTCAAGAAGCTATGGAAGAACAGCTACGAATAGTTAACATGCAGGACGGCATTGTCACAGCAGCAACAAAGCTGGCAGCAGAGCACTTTCCGCTGGTTAATAAGCTGTCGGAAGCCGGACGAAAAAAACTGCAAAGGATCATTATCAATCAGTCGGTTCAGATGGCCAATGCCATTCATGAAGCCTTAGTCAGCGAACAGGAGTCGTAACAACGCCTTAGTCAACTTTAAAAACAAGCTTATTAGCATTTATGCCAGCAACGATACCATAACCATTAATGACATTTGTGAAAACCCGTACAGGTTCCGACACAATATCTCCGTTGCCTTCCGCCTGAGCGGTGGCTGTTTTCAGGTATTGCCAGGCATCGTAGGAAAGTGCCGTTACTTCCACCATCAATTTACCGGTAGTGGGAACAGGATCCTGCGTCTGTAATACAAAAGTTACTTCTCTGCCATCAAAACGGCTGTCGCTCATAATCAGGCTGGTACTTTGTACCGTAGAAATGATATCTACCAGGTTATTGTTAAATGCGGGATCCAGCTTGAAATACAGGGCAGACAACGGCCTATTTGCCGTATCAATATTGAAGACACGGATCTGGTAATAATCGTGGGAACCGGGGTTATCTTTCAGGATAAATTTTATCCTGTTACTCCCTCTTTGTGCCGTAGCTTCAGCTGCCTGCGGTTTTGCGGGCAGGGTATCTGCTGCCTCCACCGGCGTGAGTCCGGCGGCGGATGCTGCTACTTTATACCGGTGTCCGCGTGTTGCCGGCTGCGACGAAACATAATACCACTTTCCCTGTATCTGCTGGCGACTTAAAGCCATTACAGTACCTTTTTCATCTGTCAGTGAAACGGTAACATCAGGGAGTTCTTCGAAGGCGCTTTCGTCGTATATATTTACCGGCACACTACGTGTCACCCGCACATATACCGGCGAATCCTGCTGCATCATGGTATTGACAACCAGTTTATTGCCTTCATACACCAGCGTGATATTCACTGGCTTCTCGCAGGCCATACTGAGTATAGCCAATAACGTTAGTAGTAAAAATATATGCCGGTATCTCATCTGATCAAAATTTAACTGCATAGGAAACACTTGGTAACATAGGCAGGATAACGAGTTTGGACAGATATCGCTGCTGCGCGATATCATCCCGTTTCATGTAATAATAAAATGAGTTCATCTGGTTATAAACATTAAACACACTGAAACTCCAGGCCCTGGACCAGTGTTTTTTCTGTTTAGACCAGGTAATGCTGATGTCCAGCCGGTGCGACACTTCGGTACGGTAATTATACCGGTTGGCGTACCGGTCTACCGGAATAGTAGGACTGGTAACCGGGTCCCATGGCGATCCCGTGCCCTGGCCTTCATAGCTGGAAACGGGCAATGTCAGCGGTGTACCGGTGGTAAACCTCCACGCAGCGGAGGCATCCCAGTTTTTGGAAATATGCTGATTGACCACCACTTCCACATCGTGGCGGTGGTCGTATTTGTAAGGATATGGCTTACCATCGTTGATAGCCGCGAATTGCCGTTCACTCCATGCCAGCGTATATCCTATCCATCCCGTAGTACTACCTTTTTTCTTTGCTACCAGGAACTCACCGCCATAACTCCATCCTTTACCGGTAGCTACGCGCTGGTCCCATTTCAGTACATCTGTAGAAAAAATCCCTGTCGACTCCGTGTATTCGATCATGTTATACATGTTCTTGTAATACCCTTCCAGCGTGAATTCCCACTTTTGTCCATTTGTAGTTTTGCAGATGCCTGCCGCGATTTGCCGGGAAGTCATTGGCCCCACCCGCTCCGTTGCCGGCACCCATATATCGGTTGGCAACGAGGCTATATTATTACTGAGGAGATGAATATATTGATTCATATGCGTGTATGCCAGTTTAACAGCCCAGTTGCGTGGCAGCATGTAACGCAGTCCCAGCCTTGGTTGCAGACTACTATAAAATTTCCCGGACACGAAAAATCCACTGGCATGCAATCCTATATTTGCGTATAGGGAAGGGGTAATCTGCCATTCATCTTCTCCATAAACCAACATTTCCAGACCTGTACTTACAGGCCCGCTGGCAGCGGTATCCAGCGGAACAATATTACTGCCTTTATCCACAAATGACGAGACCGCCGGTTTAAAGAAATTCAGCGTCCAGGAAGTACCAAACCTGATGCTATGGTGAGGATGTGGCCTGTAGTCGAAGTCAGCTTTAATACCTGCCGTTTCCATTTTAGAATAGTAGCGGCCGGATTGCTCTGCTTTTTCGCCTGCTACCGGAAGGCTATAGGTATAGCCCATTTCAGTATTGAAAACATATTGCGAATAGTTCAGGCTGATGTTTGAAAAAAGCCGTGGCCCATAGATATGATTCCAGCGTATTGCCCCGATTGTATTACCCCAACCTACTTTAAAACGGTCGAACTGGCTGATCAGATGTGTGCTATCTGCGATGGAAGAATCGCCAAGCTGATTGATATTCATATTATCTTCTCCCTTGTAGAAACTCAGGTATAGTCTGTCTTTGGGAGAGAATATATGATTGACTTTTGCATTGATATCGTAGAAATAGGCGTTTAACTTCGCTCTGGGACTCCCCTTATCTTCCAGCTCCATAATACTGTTATAGAGGATATCCGGGTAAGATCTTCTGGCAGATAAAACAAAGGACGTTTTATCCTTAATGATGGGTCCTTCCAGGTCGAATTTGGCAGAAATCAGGCCTATTGCCGCATTTCCGTGAAAATTCTTCATATCCCCGTCTTTCAGGGTGATGTCTACCACAGAAGAAAGTCGCCCACCGAAACGAGCCGGGAATGCGCCTTTATAGAGGTCTGTATTTTTGATTACGTCTGTATTGAGCAGGGAAAATACCCCGAAGAAATGCGAGAAATTGAAGATAGGCGAGCCATCCAGCAGGATCAGGTTCTGATCGGGGCTGCCGCCGCGTACATGGAGGCCGGCAACGCCGTCCATTCCGCCACTGACACCGGGTACAGACTGCAATGTTCTGAGCAGGTCAGTCTCTCCCAGCAGTTTCGGCTGGGCATTGACGGTAGCTGCTGAAATATTCACTTTGCTCATTTGTGTCTGGTCCTGGAGTTTGCCGCCTTCATCCGCATTAATGATGACTTCTTTCAGCCTGGCGGTAGGCTGCAAAGCAATGGTGCAGAGTTGGTCATTCAGTGTGGACAACTGTATCCGTTGGGAGGCATAGCCAATATAAGATACAACGATGACAGCGGTATCTATGGTCGTAAAACTAAAGAAACCAAATTCGTTGGTGATGGTGCCCTGTTGCAGTGCGGGCGAGAAGATAGTAGCGCCGGGGAGTCTTTCGCCGCTGGCAGCATCCTGGACAAAACCCGTGAAAGTGCGGGAAGGGTGAGGTGTTGGTGTTAATATGATTACATCACCAACACGGGAAAATGTAATTCCATCAGGGGCAAACAAATCCTGCAGCAACTTTTTAAGTTTTTGCTGATGGACAGTTACAGTAATTTTTCTGGATAAATTGACAAGGTCCCGGCTATACGAAAAGTTGATACCATAGGATTTCCCGAGCAAGTCACACACAGCCGACAGTGGCTGATTCTTTACCTCCAATGTTATCTTCGTTTGCCAATCCCATCCCAGAACCTGCAACGGCAGCGCTATAAATAGCATTACCGTTAGCAGTTTTCCGGCTAACGACATATTGGTTAAATTATAAAGTGTTTCAGATTATAGTGATCATCCACCTTTTTTCAGGTGAAACTGCCTATCGCCTGTCTGTTCCCACGAAGCAATTACACTCTTGGCCATGGTTTCCATTACATTTTTGATAGGCTCATTGACAAGTTTGGCCTTTACAGACATTTTCAGCAGGGAGGTATCATCCACGATGATTTGTACATCATATAATTCCCCTACTGTTTTGAGTGCTTCTTCCAGCGTTACATTTTCGAAGTCCAGCACTTTCTGCTCAGGATCTATTACACTGGCTGCAATCCGAAAATCTTTACCGTTCTTTTGCTTCAGGAGCATGCCTGGTGTCAGTACGGCGCTATCTACACGGTTATGGTCGATGACCATTACTTTACCGCTGCTGACATGCACCTGGAGGGTTGACTTTTCCGGTTCATAATCAACGGTAAACTTTGTTCCCAGCACGAGTACATCCGTACTTCCCAGCGTCACGACAAAAGGTTGTTCTGAGTTGGCGGCCACATCGAAGGAAGCGGTGCCACGGAGCATTACCTGTCTGTTGTTGCTGTTGAACCCTCTGGCAACGTTGAGTCTGGAGGCTTCTCCTTTCAGCTGAATATGGCTGCCATCGGCCAGGGTAGCCTGTACCGGACCTGCAAAGCGTTCTGACGGGCGTTTCAGGAAAATCCAGGTGGCAGCAACGACCAGCACCAGGATCACGGCGGCGGCTTTCCATAGTCTGGATACGGAAACGGAGCGCAGTGGCGACTTTCCGGCGGCTGGCGGGGCATAGGTTTCTGCAACGTCCAGCTGGCGGAAGAGCTGATTCCATGAATTGTCAGTATCTGCTTTGGTGGCATACTGCTGTTTGGTGGCAGTATCCAGTACTTTCCGCAACGAATCCAGCAACTGTTGGTTGTCCTTATGTTCTGTGAGCCATCCGTCTACCCATGCACGTTCGCCGGCATCTGCCTCATTGAGCAGATACTTGCATAGCATTGTATACAGTGCTTCATCAGAAAACGAAGGTATCATTACAGTTGCGTGTTTTTGGTCCTAATGATCAGGTATTGACTGAGCGTTGGGGTGAGGCCGGTAACAGCATTTTTTGCAGTTATCCTGCTACAGCCGACTTTCAGTATCCTGTAAATATCAGACGCACCAGGGGAGTCCTTTCCCCTATTCCGGAAAAATATTTTTTCAGAACAGGAAGATAGCCAGTAATGGCAGGTATTCCTTTAATTCCTGGTGCAGAATTTTAAGTGCTTTACCCATTTGATTTTCAACCGTTTTCACGGAAATATTCATGGTTTGAGCAATTTCTGCATATTTCATATGCTGATGCCTGGAGAGCATGAAAACTTCGCGGCACCTTTCCGGCAGGCGTTCCAGTGCCTGCTGATAAAGTTTTTCCAGTTCTCTTACCTCAGCGGCCTGCGTAGCGTTATCCCTGCTCAGCCCATAGGCATTTTCCTTTTCGTTGCGCACGGAAGCCTTGCGCCATTGGCTAATGGCCGCATTCCTGATTGCAGAAAACAGGTATGCCTTTACGGGACCGGTGATAGCGATTGTATCCCTTTTTTCCCATATTTTCAGAAATACCTGCTGTACAATTTCCTCTGCTTCGTGCTGATCACCGGTATAATGAATAGCAAAAGCCAGGCAATGACCATGGTTTTCCCTGAACAGTTCTTCGAATGTTTGGAGCGCCAACATGATGAGGTGCAAATATAAACGTTCTGTGCAGAAAGCGTAAACAGAAAGCCTTACAGCAGCAGCTTTAGCAAAACTTTAATATGTGACAACATGTTTATTGAATGATTACACCTCAAAAATTAAAGCTACATCCAGGGGAATATCGCTTGCTCCTTTGCTGGAAAAAAATATAACTTTGTGCCCGCAATGTACAACCTGATCAAGAAAATACTTTTCCGCTATCCGCCGGAAAACATCCACCACAGCGTAATGCGTGGTATGAAGACAATCTATTCCCTTCCTTTGGGCAAACAGCTGTTAGGCGCGTTTTGCGGCGTGAAGGATAAGGGCCTGGAAAGAGAAGTTTTTGGCCTCAAATTTTCCAACCCTGTTGGACTGGCCGCAGGTTTCGATAAAGATGCGAAGTACATTGACGAACTGGCCGCCCTGGGCTTCGGTTTCGTGGAAATTGGCACCGTGACCCCTGTTGCGCAGCCAGGAAATGACCTGCCAAGATTATTCAGGTTACCGGCAGATCAGGCACTGATCAACCGCATGGGCTTCAACAATGAAGGCGCTCCGGCTGCTGCAGCCAGATTGAAACACAAAAAATCCAACATTATTGTAGGTGGCAACATCGGCAAAAATAAAGTTACCCCTAACGAAGAAGCTGTCAGCGACTACGAAAAATGCTTCCATGCACTTTTTGATGTGGTAGACTACTTCGTGGTAAATGTGAGCTCACCCAACACGCCTAATCTGCGTGCACTCCAGGAAAAAGAACCGTTGAAACAGTTGCTGCACCACCTGCAACAGCTCAACAACCAAAAGCCGGCAAGCAAACCTATATTACTGAAAATAGCACCAGATCTCACTACAGAACAACTGGACGATATTATCGAGATCGTTCAGGATACAAAAATCGCAGGTATCGTGGCTACCAATACTACTATCAGCCGCGAAGGGCTGGCAACACCAGCCGCGGAAGTAGATGCTATTGGCGCCGGCGGACTCAGTGGATTACCGGTAAAAGATAAGTCCACCTCCGTTATCAGATACATTCACAAAAAAAGTAATGGAAGTTTTCCCATTATTGCAGTAGGTGGCATATTTTCTGCTAACGATGCGCAGGAAAAATTAGATGCTGGTGCATCACTGGTACAGGTATATACCGGGTTTATTTATGAGGGGCCGACTATTGTGAAGAATATCTGTAACGGACTACGCCGGTAGCGCGTTTATCTGAACACTTAACCTATATGGAACAATTCCTCACTGCTGAGTCTCTCATCAGTTTATTTACCCTCGTGCTCATGGAGATCGTCCTGGGCATCGACAATGTTATCTTTGTATCTATTGTACTGAACAGGCTTCCCGCGGAAAAACGCGCCGCCGCCAGAAGAATCTGGATGATTGCCGGCATGGCCATCCGCATCATTCTGCTCCTTTGTATCGGCTACATCGTAAGAGCCGTACATCCGCTGTTTAGCATCGGCAGCCATGGATTCAGTCTCCGCGACCTCATCATGCTAGGTGGTGGCTTATTCCTGCTGGTTAAAACAACCCTGGAAATTCACCACAAACTGGAAGGGGAAGAAGAAGGTACCGGCAACGGCAAAACCAAGCCCGCAGCTTCTTTTGCCAATATCGTCGGACAAATCATCGTCATCGACACCGTCTTCTCTTTCGACAGTATCATTACTGCCGTAGGACTGGCACGTCAGATCCCTGTTATGATCATTGCGGTAGTGGTAGCGATGATCGTTATGTTCTTCTTTGCACCTAAGATCAGCGATTTTATTCACAAACACCCGACACTGAAAATGCTGGCGTTAAGTTTCCTCGTAATGGTGGGCGCCATCCTGATCGTGGAAGGCTGGAATGCAGAAGCAGCACACGACATGCACCTGAAGAACTATGTTTATTTTGCCATGGCCTTCTCTTTTGCCGTAGAACTGCTGAATATGCGCGTAAGGAAATCTACCGCCAAACCGGTAGAACTCAGAGAGCCCATAGAGCCAGAGAATCCTGCAAATCCCGGGAAATAAATGAATCTCGCAGACCAGGCGAATTCGTGGGAATAAACGAATACGATGAAACAAGCGCATCCCACGGCATTAACGAATCGTGCAGATTCATCAAATTCCTCAGTGCAGAGACATAAAAAACGCTCAACGACAAAGCACCAGGCATCAAAAGTTCTCAACGGAGTAAAAGAAACTACAGCCTTAAAAGAACACACAATAATACAAGCATGCAATCGCAATAAAAGCAATCAGCAACGCTGATACATCATTCAATCAGGAGTTGGCCATAGAAATGGCCAGCTCCTTTTTTTTGATTGAACTTTCTGATTGGTAAGCAATAAACAGGAAGATGAAAACAGCAACAACATAATACCGTTGCTGAAGAACACCCTCACTGCTCAGGGTTAATGTCAGCCGACTATGTTTCTCAGCCAACTATTGTCTGCATCCTGATTATTTGTCGTTAATCAGGGTACAAATGCAATAACAACCCCACTCTCTCCGGACTGACAGCCCCAGCCACTATACAGGCAGTCTGTTCCTCTTTAGATCACACCTGTTTAATCGCTGGTAATAAAGCCATTCAGTCCGGACCAGCAGTATAAACTATCACTCATCAATAAATTCCATGGCGGGAGCAGGAATACAATCCCGGAATCAGTCATCTTATGGAAAACGATACATATAAAACCAAATCAAAATCATGTTCATTATTAGTTGTTAGTCTTGAAAAAAGGTTGCCTGCATTAAACAGGCAACCATGCCTCCTACAGCTGATTAACCAAAATCAAAAAACCAATGATGCACTATCAACAACAGTATCGTTGTGAATTCATCAAGACAAAATTAAGTTTACAATACACACAAATCTTCACTGAACAGCCGTTTTAGAAAACGAACAAAATGAACAAATCATTCAGCAATGGTCATTCTTATTCTGATCCTATATCTACCTAAAACAAAAAGAGAGAAGCAAAATGCTTCTCTCTTTTTCTATATTTTTAAAAAAAATTTATGCCTTCATATTCATCATTACAACCGCTACCATTCCGGCTGTTTCTGTACGCAACCGCGTTTTACCAAGTGACACCGGTTTAAAACCCGCATCCATCGCCTGTTTTACCTCCTCAGGTGTAAAATCTCCTTCCGGTCCGATCAGGATAATTGTATTACGGCCAGCCTCCATCACATCTCCCAAATCCTGCTTCTGATCAGGCAGACAATGCGCAATAAACCGCTGCTCTTCTCCAAAAGATTGTACAACTTTCGAAAATGCCTGCGGCTCTTCCAGTACAGGCAGGTAGCATTGTTTAGACTGCAGCATGGCCGAAACCAGGATATTCTGTAACCGCTCAGCCTTGATCTTTTCTTTCTCTGTTCGATGGCTTACCAGCGGAATGATCGTTTGTACACCAATTTCAGCGGCTTTCTCCAGAAACCACTCAATGCGCGATGCATTTTTGGTAAAGGCAATGGCTATACGAAGTGCCGGCTCCGGCGCCGGCAGCTGCTCTTTTCCACTGATCTGTACCTGGCATTTCTTCCTGTTATCATCGATAATGACAGTTGTATACCTGCCACCACGGCCATCAGCAAGCAATACCTGGTCACCTTTTTCATGACGTAATACCTGGATACAATACTTGGAAGTATCCTCATTCATTGTATAAACCGTCATACTATCATTCAGTTCCGGCGCGTAAAATACAGGCAGTTCCATAATCCTTAATTTGTCTGCAAAATTCCTAAATTTCTGCTTGTGATTCCAGTTTTTTCGTTTTGGTATGGAATCGTACGAAAAGTAATACGGATGCTACCAGTAACCCCAGCAACAGTGCCCACCAAACGCCTTCTACGCCGAATCCTAAAGTAATCCCCAGGAAATAACCCAAAGGAATACCCAGTACCCAGTAAGCCAGCAGGGTAATTACCGTTGGGATGCGCACATCACCTAAGCCGCGCAGCACGCCCAATCCAACTACCTGTGTACCATCAAACAACTGGAAGAAAGCCGCAATGATCAGCAGTCGTGCTGCTATGCTTACCACCTGGTTATCCTGGATATAGAGTTGTGGCAACAGGTGATTGCCAAACATAAAGAGGAGAGCGGTAGTACCCATCAGCACCAGTACCATATGGTAACTGGCAATGGCAGACATGCGCAGGGATTTAAAATCACGGCGGCCGAAGTTATTTCCGCTCTTAATACCTGCAGCAGCAGAGATACCACTGGCCATCATGTAGGTCATGGCCGCCAGACTCAGTGCGATCTGGTGAGCGGCCAGTTCCGCAGCACCCATCCAGCCTACCATTACAGCGGCGCCACTAAAGGCACTCACTTCAAAGATGTACTGTAAGGCAACCGGCGTGCCTATGCCCAGGATTTTTTTGAGCGTAGCAGCTTTTATGTTTTCAAAATTGAAGTTTTGCAGATAAGCCTTAAACCTTGGCGAACGCAGCGCATAAATGGTCATCGTAACCCCCATCAGTAACCGGTCTGTAAAAGTGGCAATACCCACGCCTACAACACCCATGCGCGGCAATCCGAACAGGCCGTATACCAGTGATATACCGATGATGATATTGATGATATTCCCGATAATACTGATATTCATGGCCTGCCGTGTAAAGCCAAGCCCTTCGCAGAACTGTTTAAAGGTCAGGAACAGCATCAGCGGAATAAAGGAAAAGCCAAGATAGCGGAGGAATGGCCTCGCCTGTTCCACCACATCAGCTTCCTGTTTCAGCAGGTCCAAATGGGCACTGCCGAAATAGATCAGTATAGACAGCAGGACACCCACTGTCATATTTATTACCAGGCTGTTACTGAGCAGGTGACCGATCTGGCTTCTGTTGCCACGGCCATTTTCCTGTGCAATCAAAGGGGTTAGTCCGTACGACATGCCGATACCTGTTACCATGAATATGGAAAACAGGCCGTTACCTAATGATACGGCGGCCAGGGGTACTTTTCCGGTATGGCCGATGATCAGGCTGTCGGACAGCGCTACCAGGGTATGTCCCAGCTGGGAAATCACCACAGGATAGGCTAGATTAAAATTGTCTTTGTAATAGCTACTGTACTTAGCATATAGTTGTTTCATAGATTCATCTGTTATATCTACAGGTTATTAAATAAAAGTAAAAGGCCGTCTCTACATGGTAGAGACGGCCTTTTCGCAATAATATTATTAAAGCTAAAATGGTGCATCTTCCATACCATCGTCAAAGTCCATATCATTCATTTTGGACCCTTTCTGTATGTAGAGTTTTGCTTCGTCGTTGCCGCCGGCGCCGCCGCCATGTTGCTGGCGCATGCCAGCGAATGGGTTGCCACCGCCTGGGTTTTCCAGGGAACCGTCGTCTTCGAAGCGCTGGAATTCCAGTACTGCCCTGAGCTTGATGGTATCGAGCTGACCGTTACGGTGTTTGGCTATACGAACGTGGGTTTCACCCTTGTTGGATTCACCCATTTCATTGGTGTTGATTTCGTAGTATTCAGGACGGTAAAGGAACATAACCATGTCGGCATCCTGCTCGATCGCTCCGGATTCACGGAGGTCACTCAGCTGCGGCATTTTGTTACCGTCTTTACGTTTTTCCACGTCTCGGGAGAGCTGTGACAGTGCGATTACCGGCACCTGCAACTCTTTTGCGAGCCCTTTCAGGTCGCGGGAGATTTTGGAAATTTCCTGTTCACGATTGGATCCTCGTCCATCACCACTGCCGCTCATGAGCTGCAGGTAGTCGATGATGATTACACCGACGCCGTGGTTATGCACGAGGCGTCTACACTTGGCGCGGAGTTCGAAGATATTGAGTGCGGGGGTGTCGTCGATGAAGATGGGAGCTTTGGCCAGGCGTTCGATACCATGGGTCATCAGCTTTTTCATCTCATATTCTTCCAGCTTACCGCGGGAGATTTTCTCCAGTTTGATTTCAGATTCTGCGGAGAGGATACGTTGTACGATCTGTCCGGACGACATCTCCAAAGAGAATACGGCGGCTCCTTTCGGGAATCTTGGGTGCAGGGCGGCATTACGGGCCAGGTTCAGTGCAAACGCGGTTTTACCTACGGAAGGACGTGCCGCGATGATGATAAGGTCAGTAGATTGCCAGCCATAGGTTACTTTATCCAGAGAAGGGAACCCGGAAGGTACCCCTGTGATATCATCGCCTTTATTACGAAGGTCCTCGATACGTTTCATGGTATTCACGAGTACACGGTCGATGGAGTCGTAGTTTTTACGAAGGTGGTTATTGGTGATCTCAAACAGCTTCGATTCGGCACTGTCGAGCAGGTCGAATACGTCGGCCGTATCCTCATAGGATTCTGTGAGGATTTCACCGGAAATACGGATCAGTTCCCGCTGAATGAATTTCTGCAGGATGATACGGGCATGTGCTTCAATATTCGCTGAGGAAACAACCGCATTGGTGAGTTTCATCACGGTAAAGGGACCGCCTACAGCTTCCAGAGAGCCCATAGAGCGAAGTTCTTCCGTAACAGTGAGAATATCTACCGGCATTGATTTGGCCGCCAGCCGGGTCATAGCGGAAAATATGAGCTGGTGTGCTTCTACATAAAAACATTCTCCCTTCAGTATCTCTACCACAACGTCGAAAGCACCTTTTTCCAGCATGATGGCTCCCAAAACAGCTTCTTCCAGTTCCTTAGCCTGAGGCGGTACTTTTCCGTACACTAAGGACGACACCTCAATGGACGATTTTCGTCGCACATTGCGGTCTTTCTTGAGATTGAGATCCATTTATGGTCAGCTTATTAAAAAAAGTTAATAAAAGGTTACTGTTTGGGCTTTTCCTGGTGTTTTACAAATCTGATTGCATTATTCCCGCATTCTGAAGCTTATGCTACTTTATGAAATTGTAAATTTTTTCGAGCCGTACAAACTAAGGTAAAGGCATTTTTTCATTTATCATTAATCCTGCACGGTTTAAATTTATTAAGCTCCTTCAACAGGTTATTGACACGCCATACGCCAGTTTTCCACAGACAAAAACCAGTTTTCCACATAAAAGTAGGAAATTCCCGGGCAAAGGTCTGATTATTCACACACATTTGTGAAAAAAGATTATCCACATCAAATATTTTTTCTGCTAACCCTGCCGATATCAGCCATTTATCTGTTTTCAGCGAGATACCCACCAGTTATCTCCTATCTCAAAAGTCAATTCCATGGCGGAATACAGCACTTTTCCACCCTTATCCGTCCGCCCTTATGAGAAAATATCGCCACAGAGGAGAAACTCAGCCAGAATCCTTTAACTTTACGGCTCATATATATATAAACCGAGCAGACATAAAATGACGATTTCATACAACTGGCTATGTGATTATTTACCGGTGAAGCCTACGCCGGAGGAGTTGTCCACCATTTTAACACGTATAGGCCTGGAGGTAGAAAGCCTCGAACGATTTGAAGCTGTAAAAGGGAGTCTTGCCGGACTTGTGATTGGAGAGGTACTTACAGCTGAACAACACCCAAATGCAGACAAACTGCGACTGACCACCGTAAATACCGGTGGCGAAACCCCGCTTCATATCGTATGCGGCGCCCCAAATGTGGCCGTAGGACAGAAAGTAGTAGTAGCCACCATCGGTACTACCATCTACCCTGTTGGCGGTGAACCGCTGACAATGAAAAAAGCAAAAATCCGTGGTGAAGAATCAGAAGGGATGATCTGTGCTGAAGATGAAATCGGACTTGGCAAAAGCCACGCCGGTATCATGGTGCTCGACCCGTCGCTGGTACCAGGTACGCCTGCCAGCGAGATCTTTAAACCACAGCAGGACTGGATCTACGAAATTGGCCTTACACCTAACCGTATGGACGCCATGAGCCATATCGGTGTTGCCAAAGATGTATGCGCTTTCCTCAACAACCTGGAACATACTCATAAATATAAAGTACAGCTGCCGGCATTTACCTTACCTGCAGCCAGCGGCGAACCGCTGCCAATCAGCGTTACCATCGAAAATACCGATGGATGCCCGCGCTACTCCGGTATCAGCATCACCAACGTGAAAGTAGGCCCTTCTCCTGAATGGCTGAAAAACCACCTGGAAGCTATCGGGGTAAGATCTATCAACAACATTGTTGATATCACCAACTTCGTACTGCATGAAACAGGTCAGCCTTTGCATGCATTCGATGCGGATGCCGTAAAAGGCCAGGCTGTAGTGGTTAAAACACTGCCACAGGATACGCCTTTCGTTACCCTCGACGGTAAAGAAAGAAAACTGGACGCCACAGACCTGATGATCTGCAACGGCGCCGGCGAAGGTATGTGCATTGCCGGTGTATTCGGTGGTGAACATTCCGGCGTTACCGACAACACGACCCGTATTTTCCTGGAAAGTGCCTTCTTCAATGCGGGCATGATCCGTACCACTTCCTTCCGTCATGGCCTGCGCACAGATGCAGCTACCCGTTTCGAGAAAGGTGTGGATATCTCCAATACCATTTTTGCACTGGAACGCGCTGCAGCCCTCATCTGTGAATTGGGCGGCGGTCAGATCGCCTCTCCGGTGACGGATGTTTATCCAAGCGTAAAACGTAAGACAGAGGTGGAAACCACCTATGCTTACGTGCGTAAACTCAGCGGCAGCAACTATGGCGCTGATAAGATCAAAACCATCCTGGTAAGCCTGGGCTTCGATATCATCGCGGAAACGTCTGAAAGTCTGCGTGTTGCAGTTCCTTTCAGCAAACCTGATATCAGCCTGCCGGCAGATCTGGTTGAAGAAGTAATGCGTATTGATGGGCTTGATAATATTGAGATCCCATCCAGGGTAACTATTTCTCCGGCATTATCTGCCCAACCGGATGCAGAAAAGGTAAAGGAGAAAATTGCTGATTACCTGGCGGGTAATGGTTTCAATGAAATCTTTACCAACTCTATTACCAACAGTAAATATTATACACCGGAAGTACTGGAAACAGCGGTGAAGATGATGAACAGTCTGACCGTAGAACTGGATATCATGCGTCCTTCTATGCTGGAATCCGGACTGGAGGCTATTGGATACAATCTGAACCGTAAGAATGAAAACCTGTTATTCTTCGAGTTTGGTAAAACATATTTTGCGAAAGAAGTAGGTAAATACCTGGAAAACAATCACCTGTGTATGTATCTTACCGGAGCGCAAACGACCGAAACATGGATGCATAAATCCCGTCCGGTTGATTTTTACTTCCTGAAAGGTTATGTTATTAATATTCTGAACCAGCTGGGTTATAAAAATCTGGTATGGCAGGAAAGCGAAAGCAGCCTGAACCCTTCATGGGAGATAAAGGTTAAGAATCAAGTAGTTGTAACTCTTGGCGGAGTGCCGGCAGCGAAGTTGAAACAGTTTGATATCAGGCAGGCGGTATGGTTTGCAGATTTTAACTGGGATAAAATGCTGGGACTCTTGCAAAAAAGTGATAACTTTTACAAAGAAATACCACGTTTCCCGGCAGTACGCCGCGACCTGGCATTAGTGCTGGACAGGCAGGTGAAGTTTGCCGCTGTAGAATCTGCAGCAAAAGCAGTAAAATCACCGCTGTTACAGGAAATAAATCTGTTCGACGTGTTCGAGAGCGAAAAGTTGGGGGCAAACAAGAAATCTTACGCCGTTAGCTTCACCTTCCTGGATGCCCAGAAAACCCTCACCGACAAAGAAATTGACAGCGTGATGGATAAACTGGTGAAAAACTTCCAGACACAGTTACAGGCTGAAATAAGAAAATAATTTAGAAGTAATAAATGGTTCTCGAGCAATACATACAACGCATTGAAGAGAAACTGCATCTGCTGCTAAAAAAAATGCAGCAGGTGCAGGCCGAAAATGTGTCGTTGCGAGAGGAACTCAATACCAGACAGCAGCAAATACAAGAGCAACAGGGAATGATACAGGGCCTGGAAGAGAAACTGCAAATGGTTAAAATTGCAGCTACCACCCAGGGCACGCATTCGCTGGCAGAAGATGATGAGGCGTTCCGTAAGGAAATCAAGGGCAAAATCAATGATTATATCAAGGAAATTGACCGCTGTATTGCCTTATTGAATGCATGATAATGTTACCAGACCAGATATAAATAAATATCCATGGAACAGCTCATTCCGATTAATATAATTGTGGCAGACCGTTCTTACCGTATCAAAATAAAACCGGAAGAAGAAGAGGAAGTACGTCGCATTATGAAAGAAGTGAATGAGAAAATTGTTGATTTTAAAGCCGCTTACGCAGGAAAAGATCTCCAGGATTATATCGCTATGGCCCTCATCATGTATGCAACTCACCCCGTAACGAGCGGAGGCAAGGCACAGGCCAATACCGCCCCATTTTTACAGGAAAAGCTCGAAAAGCTCGAAGAACTTATCAACCAGGCGCTCGGTTAACACGTTAGGCCTTGCTAAGCAACACATTAGCTAAGCAGCTAATAATCACGTATTAAACACGCTTTTACTCCTATTTTTTTGTATTTTCGCGGGTCAGTTCTCGCCCCTGCAACTTTTTATCAGTTGCCTGGGTAAGAGGATTCTACATAAATCAAGTTTAAAGAATTCATATGGATGTTACAACTATAATAACAGCAATAGCAGCTATAATAATAGGGATTGGGCTAGGTAAAGTGATTTTTGCAAAAAATACGCAACAAAAAATCGACGACGCTGAACAGCAGGCTAAAAAAATCATCGGAGATGCTGAGACCACCGGTGAAAACATTAAGAAAGACAAACTGCTGGAAGCCAAGGAGAAATACCTGCAGATGAAGAGTGAGCACGAAAAGGAAGTGCTGCAGCGTAACCAGAAAATCCTGGAATCAGAAAACAGGATCAAGCAAAAAGAACAAAGCCTCAATCAGAAAAATGAGCACATTCAGAAACAAATCAATGAGAATGATGCTATTAAAGATGGCCTGAACCGCCAGATGGAACTGGTTACCGTTAAACGCACGGAACTGGAAAAACACCAGGAAGAACATATCCGTCGCCTTGAAAAAGTAGCCGGCCTCACCGCTGAAGAAGCTAAACATCAGCTGGTAGAAAGCCTGAAAGAAGAAGCCCGCTCACAAGCACTGGCTCATATTCAGGAAATCATCGAAGATGCCAAAACAAAGGCTAACAAAGAAGCCAAAAAGATTATCATCCAGTCTATCCAGCGTACCGCTGCCGAACAGACTATCGAAAATACCATCACTGTATTCACCCTCGAAAGTGATGAGATCAAAGGCCAGATCATCGGTCGTGAAGGTCGTAACATCCGTGCGATCGAAGCTGCTACCGGTGTTGACCTGATCGTAGATGATACCCCTGAAGCAATCGTACTTTCTTCCTTCGACCCACTGCGTCGTGAAATTGCCCGTCTGTCGCTGCAACGCCTCGTTCAGGACGGCCGTATTCACCCTGCTCGTATCGAGGAAGTAGTTGAAAAAACCAAGAAACAACTGGAAGAACAGGTAATGGATATCGGTGAAAGAACCGTTATCGAACTGGGTATCCATGGTTTACATAAAGAACTCGTTCGTCTGGTAGGTAAGATGCGTTTCCGCTCTTCCTATGGTCAGAACCTGCTCATGCACTCTAAAGAAACCGCTAACCTTTGTGCGGTAATGGCTGCAGAACTGGGCCTCAACCCTAAACTGGCGAAACGTGCCGGTCTGCTCCACGATATCGGTAAAGTGCCAGATGAAGAAACAGAACTGAGCCACGCCCTGTTAGGTGCTAAACTGGCTGAGAAATATGGTGAACATGCTGCCGTTGTGAACGCTATCGGCGCGCACCACGATGAGATGGAAATGCAATACGTTATTTCCCCTATCGTTCAGGCATGTGATGCTATCTCCGGTGCACGCCCAGGCGCACGCCGCGAAATCATGCAGAGCTACCTGCAACGTATCAAAGACCTGGAAAACCTCGCCCTCTCTCACGATGGCGTGGAAAAAGCTTATGCTATCCAGGCAGGCCGTGAACTGCGCGTAATCGTTGAAAGTGAAAAAGTAACCGACAACGATGCTGACCGCCTCTCCTTTGAAATCGCCAATAAAATACAAACAGAAATGCAGTATCCTGGCCAGATCAAAGTAACCGTTATCCGCGAAAAAAGAGCGGTGAACGTGGCGAGATAGTTCATGTAAGAAATTTAGAAAATAAGTTTTTAGAGATTATATTGAGACCTTCGGCATTTGCTGAAGGTCTCTTTTTTTATTCCAGAAACTCTAAACGCTCACTTGACGTTATGAAGAAATCCATGTTTAAATTCATCCTGGGAGCCTGCATCCTCCTGGGTTCCAGCCAAACTTTCGCCCAAAAGGCCGTATCTCTCTTCAATGGTAAAAATCTCGACGGCTGGAAAATCTATGGTACTGAAAAATGGTATGTGGACAATGGTGAACTTATCTGCGAATCCGGCCCCGACAAAGAATACGGCTACCTGGGAACCGATAAGGATTACAAAAATTTTGAACTGACAGTAGTATTCAAGCAGGAAGCCGATGGCAACAGCGGCGTATTCTTTCACTCTTCCTTCGAAGGTACCAAAGTAACCGGCTGGCAGGCAGAGGTAGCACCTCCCAACCTGCATACCGGCGGTATCTATGAGTCGTACGGCCGCGGATGGCTTATTAAACCTGCACCCGAAAAGGAACAATACCTGAAAATGGGTGAATGGAATACCATGAAAGTACGGGTACAGGGCGACGACGTTACTACCTGGCTCAATGGTCATGAAATGATCCAGCTGAAAGATCAGAAAATCGGCGCTGCAAACGGCCAGATTGCCCTTCAGATCCACGCAGGGGGTGGCATTAAGGTAAGATGGAAAAGCGTTAAATTGGTGCCATTGAAATCATAATGACATACCAGGATAAAGTTATATTAATCACAGGCGCCAGCTCCGGCATTGGAAAGGAGCTGGCGTTACTGCTTGCCGCTGAAAAGGCACGTATCATCCTTTCTGCCCGAAACGAAGCCCACTTGCTGGAAGTACAGGCACAATGCCTGTCGCTTACGCCCCACTGCCACGTCCTCCCCATGGATATCACGGATGAAAGGCAGGTGCAGGAAGGCGCAGCCAGCGCCATCGCTATTTATGGCCGTATAGACGTACTGATCAATAACGCCGGCGTTACCCAACGCTCCAAACTGATCGATACCAGCCCGGCAGCCATTCGTAAGTTAATGGAAGTCAACTTCTTCGGCCCCATGATGCTGACAACCGCATTGCTGCCACAATTCAAGGCGCAGCAACAGGGACAAATCGTTGTCATCAGCAGTATGGCAGGCCTCTTCGGATATCCCTGGCGCTCCGGCTACAATGCCGCCAAACATGCACTGCAAGGCTATTTCGAGACATTGCAAACCGAACAACCCATACCCGGACTCTCCACCACCATCATCTGTCCGGGCCGCATCCACACCGATATCACCTACTCCGCCATCACCGGCGACGGCAGCGCCTATGGCGCCATGGACCCCGGCCAGGCACACGGCATTCCCGTGGATGTCTGCGCCAGAAAGATTGTGAAAGCCATGCGGAATAAGAAAAAGCTGGTGCTCATTGCACGTATGGAAAAAGTGTTGTTGTGGATGAAACGATATTTTCCCCCATTATTTTATTTTATTGCCCGGAAAGGCAATTAACTTGCGTTCGAATTAAGCAGTTTTTTTTGCCCTTTCGCAAATATTCCGGCCCGATCTATCCGTGGTGCCTTCGGCACCACGGATAGATCGGGGGGATACGGCCCGCCACTGGCGGGCCGTATCCCCCCGAAGCCCCCACTATTGAGTAGAAAGGAGAAACATAAAGCATTATGCAGGAAACTAATACACAAATCGCTACCGCCAGTTTGCGCGAACTGCTGGCACAAAATCCACTATTTGTTTTTGCATTGGAATCAGAAGCAAAAGGAGAATTTGACGAGGTAGACGCCCTCTTTGCAGGTATCGGAAAAGTAAACGCCGGATATCATCTCACTAAAAGAATTGTAAACAACAAACCCAGTATAATCGTAAATCTTGGTTCCGCAGGAAGTAATTCCTTCCATCGTGGAGAAGTAGTATGCTGCACACGATTCATTCAGCGTGATATGGATGTCACTCCACTCGGATTTGCCAAATATGAAACACCACTGGCCAACATTCCGGTAGTGCTGGAATACGGTATTACCGCCGGTCACCTTCCTCAGGGCATCTGCGGTACAGGTGATAACTTTGAAGTTGGTCATACCACAGATGAGTATAATGTTATTGACATGGAAGCCTGGCCACTGGCCTGGATAGCGCAACAGGAAAACATTCCTTTCCTCTGCCTGAAATATATTTCTGACGGAGCTGATGGCGCCGCAGCGGAAGACTGGTCTGAAGCGGTTCATCTCGCTGCTGAAGCACTCAAAAAAGTGATAGACGAATTAAGGGAAAATTGTTAGTTCTATACTAGAAAAATTCAAACTGCAACTTTAGAAAATCAACGTTCTTAACAGGCTATTTTCAGAAGTTGCAGTTCCTTCTCTCTAACCCCGTGTATCCCGGCAAAATCAATCATCTCACAATAAATCTATTGTCAGTGGCACCTGCTGGTACCGCTGATCCTATCAGGATTGTAAACTCTTCAATGGCTGTTGTGTGGCCGCTTTTACAGCCTGTACACTAACAACGATAATGGTCAGCACCAGTGTAATCAGTCCGGACAAAGCAAATATCCACCAGGCAAGTCCTGCCCTGTAGCTATAATTCTGCAACCAGTTATGCATACAATATCCTGCCAGTCCGAATGCCATTGGCATAGCGATGAGAATCATTCGTACAAAGTCGCGCGATAACAAACGCCATAAGCTGAATACACTGGCCCCCAGTACCTTACGGACACCTATCTCTTTGGTGCGCTGTTCAACAATGTAAGAAGCCATTCCAAATAAGCCTATACAGCTGATAAAAACAGCCAGGCAGGAGAAGATACCCACCAGTTTAGCGAAGCGGTTTTCTGCCCCGAATTTCATGTTATAATCGTTGTCTGCAAATGCATAATCGAATGGATCATCAGGTGCAGTGGCAGCGTAAATCGATTCTACTTTTTTCAGCGCGGTACTAACACCCATCGCGGGATTCAGTCGGACCAGCATTCTCGTTCCCTGACCACTGTTTAAATGATAAAACGCAGGACGCGCGGGTTCATACGGCGATTCTGCCACTACGTTTTTTACGATACCAACAATATGATAGGGTTCATCATCCCAGGTTATTTTAGCACCAACAGGGGCTTTCAGGCCCATATATTTCGCTGCTGCTTCATTGATCACAAAAGCTGCCGAATCGCTGGCAAAATCCCGTGAGAAGTCTCTCCCTGCAACAAACTGCCAGCCGATAGTATGGCCATAATCATAAGATACCGGCTCATTCGGAAAATCAAGTGCTACAGACATATCCCGGCCTTCCCATTTAAATCCGCTATTTGTATTCCATACTGCGGTAACGGGACTCCATGATTCAGCCATATCCAATGCAGCATTGGATTCCAGCAGTTGCTGCTTCACGGCATCAAAGTGATCATGAATAGCAGCTGTGTATGACGGAATGATAATCAGTCCATGCTGTTCATAGCCTACCGGTCTTTCCGTTCCCAGCTTCACCTGCCTGTATACCACCATGGTAGCAACCAGCAGCACCATTGCAACGGTAAACTGTGTAACCAGCAATATCCGGCGAGGCATCGATGCACCCTTAGCAGCATGGAATGTACCTTTCAGCACCTTTACCGGCCGGAAAGAAGAGAGATAGAAAGCTGGATAGCTACCAGCAATCAACGCCACCATCATGCAGAAAAGGAGGATGGTTCCCCAGAATACTGCACTATTCCAGGGCATATGCATGGCTTTATCTGTAATTGTATTGAAAAGCGGTAATAGTTGTTGTACAATGAGAATAGAGATTACCATCGCCAGCATACTCATGATCAGCGACTCCGTAAAAAACTGTACTGCCAGCTGTGCACGCCGGGACCCGATTGCTTTTCGGATACCCACTTCCTTTGCCCGCTTCTCTGATCTTGCTGTGCTCAGGTTCATAAAGTTGATGCAGGCCAGCAACAGGATAAACAGGCCACTCACGCCTAACAGCCATAAATACTGGATAGGGCCACCACTGTTTACACCATTGGTAAATTTGCTGTATAGATGCCACCTGGCCATGGGATGCAGGAAGAGCTGCGGTTGAAAAGTCTTTTCATCAGCGTGGATATGATTCAGTTTAACATCTTTAATTACCTGGGAAACCTTGTCCATGGTAGTGTTGTCGGCTATCTGGACGAATACCCGGTAAGAATTTGAACGCCATGGATTTTCTCTTTCCGCCAGATGTTGCATGTTGGCATATCGCTGCCAGGGCATGATAAACTTCACCATTCCAAACTCGCTGTTGACCGGAAAATCCGGATAGGTACCTGCAACGGTAACCGATCTGCCGCCATCGGTTATTAAGGTTTTATTAATAGGATTTTCATTACCAAAACAGGCTTTAGCCTGGGAGGCAGACAATAAAATACTGTTGGGGTCTGATAATTGTTTATTACCGGAAACGGCCAGCTGCAACATATCCGGGAGGCCTTGTTCCGCATAGATGCCATTGGCACTGAGGTTCTTTTTGTCTTTGGACAATACCACTGTTTGCACCCAGGTACAGAGGGCAACCTGTTTGAAGTAGTCACCGAAATCACTGCGTAGCGTAGGCGCTACCGGGAAGGGCATATTATTACCTACGCCGATATTTCCGTTGGCAGTGGTTTGCTGGTAAACCTGTGCCACCTGTTTATAGTTAGCGAATTGTTTGTTGAATTGCCATTCATCGTTTATCCACAGGCCGATGAGCAGCACCGTGACGATACCAGACGTTAACCCGACAATATTAATTATCGCGTATGGTTTGTTCTTTAAGAGATTACGGATAGCTACTTTAAAATAATTGCGGAGCATAACGCCTGACTTTTCCGGGGATATCACCTAAAAGCACACCAAAATATTAAATCGTTGTGTGATAATGGTTTGGTCAGATTATTCAAATAACATATGTCCTAAACCGGACACTTTGTTGTTCGTTTATGGAGATAAAAAAAGTTGTCAGATGGTGTTTGCCGGATTTGCAACCGATCTCTACTAAGTAGAGACGGTTGATGGGTTCCGTGCTGCGCGCAGTGGGCTATAGCGGCCAGCGAAACTATCGTTGAGATAGCCGCGCCGTTTTATTTCTTATCAAGATCGTTTTCGTCAGCGTCGTCGGTGTCGGTACCAGGAAAATCGTCTTCTTCATCTTCATCATCTTCGAGGCCTTCTTCTTCGTCCTCGTCCTCTTCTTCCTCCTCATTTTCATCTTTTGAATGGAAATAATTTCGGGCAATTTCATCGTCTGGCTCTGCGTCTTCGTCTTCTGCGGCGCCGGAGCGGTCTTCTTCAGCGTCCCTGAGGAAACTTTCGAAGTTGATGATTTCGTCGTCAGGTTCGGCTTCTTCGTCTTCGGAGGCGGGCAGCGATTCGTGTTCCTGGTCCATGAGGTGGAAGTCGGAATGCTCTGCTGCCGGCGGAGTTGGAGGACCAGCCGGTTTTTGCGGGGCTGGAGGTGCAGGAGTCTCTGCCGGAGCTGCGGGCAGTTCATCCAGCTGATGGTCAGGATCGAGGAGTTCACCATCTTCTGAAACCATCATGGTATGGCCATCTTCACCGATTTCTTCCGGCGTAGCTTCGTTCGTGTATTCGTTATCGTTAGACGGCTGTTCTTCACGGATATCATCTCTGCCGATGGTAGCTGTTTCATCGGTGATGAGGGTAGGTTGTATCATTTCCTCATCGAAGAGTTCTTTCAGTTTAGGCAGATCTGCCGGGGAGTTGATACCGAAGTAGTCCATAAAGCCTCTGGAAACGGTGTATAGCAGTGGTTTTCCGGGGAGGTCTTCGCTACGGCCGGAGATCACGATCAGTTCTTTTTCCAGGAGTTTTTGAATGGAGTAGTCGGTACTTACACCGCGGATATATTCGATTTCGCCTTTGGAGATGGGCTGGCGGTATGCGATGATGGCCAGTGTTTCCAGGGCTGCTGTGGAGAGTCTTTTCAGGAATTTGTCGCCATTGAGCTGGGCAACGGTTTGGTAATAATCTCTTTTGGTGAGGAATTGAAATCCTCCGCCACTGCTTCTTACTTCAAATGCATAGAATTCTGAGCTATATTTTTCTCTGATAGCTTCGATGGCTGCTTCCACCTGATCGGCTGTTGCGCGATCTTCGAGGAATGCCAGTGCATTATTTAATAAATCCAGTATTTCCAGCATGGGCAACGGCCTGTCGGCAGCAAAGATGAGTGCTTCCACATGCGGGATGATCTGAGATATTTCCATAAAATAAAAAAGCTGGAACGAGATTTACAAAAAAGGTCAAAGACCGAAAATACAGTCTTTGACCCTATTCTGAAAATATTATTATTCAGTTGTTGACTTATTGTGAATAACCTGATCTGGTTATCAACCGGCGAGAGCGGCGGCACCGGAAACGATCTCAGTGAGTTCGGTGGTGATGGCAGCCTGACGTGCGCGGTTGTAAGAGATTTTCAGGTTGCGGAGCAATTCGCTCGCATTTTCAGTTGCTTTATCCATGGCAGTCATACGCGCACCGTGTTCGGAAGCGTGGTTATCCAGGATGGCCTTAAAGAACTGAGTGTTCAGGATTTTAGGCATCAGCTCAGCTATCAGTACATCTTTCTGCGGTTCGAAGATGAAGTCAGCTTTGAGGCTGTCTTCTTCGTTCTCTACTTTTGCGATAGGCAGGAACTGTTCATTTACGTATTCCTGAACGGCAGCATTTTTGAATTCGCTGTAAACGATTTCCACTGCATCGTAGGTACCGTCGATAAAGCCCTCCATTGCTAAAGAAGAAGCTTCTTTAACGTGGTCGAAGGTGAGGTTACCAAACATGTTCCAGAACTTGTCATTTACTTTATAACCGTTGTTCAGGAAGTGCTCATAACCTTTTTTACCGATAGGTAATAACTCAACATTCCCTTTCTCAAATTGTTCAGCATATTTATCACGGATAACGCGTTTTGCTGCTTTGATCAGGTTGGAGTTGAATGCACCGCACAAGCCTCTGTCGGAAGTAATTACAACGATCAGTACTTTTTCAATCTCACGTTGAGCGGCCAGTGGTGTATTGATATTGCCTTCGCTGTTGGAAACAATATTCTGTAACATTTCCTGGAGTTTTACGGCATATGGACGCATTAAGGTAATGGCATCCTGTGCACGTTTCAACTTTGCAGCACTCACCATTTTCATGGCTTTCGTGATCTGCTGACCAGATTGAATAGATTTGATTCGGTTACGAACTTCTTTAAGCTGTCCGGACATATAATTAAAATCAGTTACGAATTACAAATGATTGCAAATTTCGGGGCTTAAACCCTTCAATTTGGCTGCAAAGGTAAGCATTGCCGCCTTAATTTGAAAATCCGTAGAAAGATTCTTTTAATTTTATTTAGATGATTAAATATCAATCATCTACCTATATAAAAATACTATAACTCAATAGAAGTACCTAATACCTTCAGGAAAGCAGCAATCCACTGAGGATGAGCAGGCCATGCCGGCGCTGTTACCAGGTTACCATCAGTAACTGCATCGGTCACATTTACAGATACATAGGTACCACCGGAAGCAGTCACTTCTGGGGCTACCGCAGGATAGGCAGTAAGTTTACGGCCACGCACCACATCAGCAGCCGTTAATATCTGGATACCGTGGCATACTGCAGCCACCGGCTTATCATTTGTAAAGAAGTGCTTCACCAGCTCCAGGACATTTTTATTAAGACGCAGGTATTCCGGCGCACGGCCACCCGCAATCACCAGCGCATCATATTCACTGGCTTTCAGGTCATTAAATGTTGCATTCAGTACAAAACCATGACCCGGCTTCTCGCTGTACGTCTGGTCGCCCTCAAAATCATGAATCGCTGTTTTTATCTTGTCGCCGGCTGCTTTGTCCGGGCAAACAGCATGTACTTCATGCCCGATCATCTGGAGCATCTGGAATGGAACCATTGTTTCGTAATCTTCCGCATAATCGCCTGTCAGTAAGATAATTTTCTTTTGTGCCATGGGTTAAATTTTGAGATTATTGAAATATAAGCTCCTGAAGATAATAAATTTCACAACGGCAAATTACCGCCTGACAACAGATTTAACATCTTCATAAAAAACTATTATGCAATCGGTTGAATAAATCAGGATCATTTTATATTTTGGGGGTCTATTCCGTTTATAGTTATGAAAAAGTTACTACTTGTATGTGGCGGTATCCTGCTGATGTCAGGTACACTGCTGGCCCAGAAAGCCAATAAATCCGGATGGCAAGACCTCTTTAACGGCAAGGACCTCAAAGGCTGGAAACAGCTGGGCGGTACCGCGATCTATTCGGCTAAGGACGGCGAGATCGTAGGGACGACGGTGATGAACACGCCTAACTCCTTCCTCTGCACAGATAAAGACTATGGCGATTTCATCCTCGAGCTGGAATTTAAGCTGGACAAAGAATTCAACTCCGGTATCCAATTCCGCAGCCAGAGCAGGGCTGATTACCAGAATGGTCGCGTATTCGGCTACCAGATGGAAATAGATCCTTCCGACCGTAAATGGAGCGGAGGTATTTATGAAGAAGGCCGCCGCGGATGGCAGTATCCGATGGAATACAATCCTGCCGGGCAAAATGCCTTCAAAAAAGATGGCTGGAACAAATACCGTATCGAATGCCGTGGCAATGAGATGCGTACCTGGGTAAACGGCGTACCAACCGCTCACCTGGTGGATACCGCGCTGCCTAAAGGCTTTATCGCCCTGCAGGTACACTCTATCGGCAAAACTGAAGCTGATAACGGCAAAAGCATCCACTGGCGCAATCTCCGTATCATAGAAAACCCGGCTGCCAGCCAGTATTCTCCGTACGACAATATCTACGTGGTTAACAATGTCGATAACACTATTTCCGCCCAGGAAAAGAAAAATGGCTTCCAGCTCCTCTGGGACGGTAAAACTTCCAAAGGATGGAGAGGCTACAACCAGAAAGGTTTCCCTGATAAAGGCTGGACCATCAACGACGGTACCATCACCATCCACGCCAGCGACGGCAACGAAGAAGGCAGTGGCGGCGATATCGTTACAGATAAGGAATACGGCGCCTTTGAAATGGATTTCGAATTCAAACTGACCCGCGGTGCCAACTCAGGCGTAAAATATTTCGTGAAAGAATCTTACGATACCAAAGGTAAATCCGCCATAGGACTGGAATACCAGGTACTGGACGACGAAGTTCATCCCGATGCCAAGCTGGGCCGCGACGGAGATCGCACCTTGGCCTCACTTTATGACCTGATTGCCAGAAAACAGGAAAAACGTGCAATATTACCAATTGGAGAATGGAATAAAGGTCGTATTATTGTGTATCCAAATAATCACGTGGAGCACTGGCTGAATGGTTTCAAAGTGTTGGAATACGAAAGAGGATCCCAGAACTTCAAAGATTTGGTAGCTATCAGTAAATACAAAAATTGGAATAACTTTGGCCTGTGGCCGGAAGGTCACATACTCTTGCAAGATCATGGTAACGAAGTGTCATTCAAGAGTTTACGCATTAAAGTTCTCAAATAAAAATATTTTATCTTTTTTTTCATTGTTCACTGTTCTAAATAAGCATTCCGATTCTTCGGAATGCTTTTTTTATTTTAATAACGATTTAAATCCTGCTAAACCATTAATAAATGAAATTATTTCCACTGAAAGTTAGCATGGTAGCCCTCGGCGCCCTGCTGGCCACCGCCTGTAACCATGGCAATCCGCAGCTGAATGCAGACAAACTGCACCATCTTTCTGCGCGTTATTATGACGAAAGCATGTCGCTGTACCCGATTACGGCCACCTTCAATGGTGAAAATCAGCACAATGCGGAACTGACCATCGACATCGCCGATAGCTGGCGCGCCAAAACAGACGCCATCTTCCGCGCCTACCAGGACAGCCTCAAAGAAATCGATACCAGCCTGCTCAGCCCCAACGACCGTATTACCTATGATATGCTGCAACGTGAACTGGCTATCAACAGGGAAGGATTTACCTTTCATGATAACCTGATGCCGGTACAGCAGTTTACCTGTCTGCCTATCACCCTTGCACAGTTAGGTTCCGGCAGCTCTGCACAGCCTTTCAAAAACCTGAAAGACTACCAGAATTTCATGCAGCGTATGCAGCTCTTTGCACAGTGGTCAGATACTGCCATTGCCAATATGCGCAAAGGTATCAGCACCGGCTACGTACTACCTAAAGCGTTAGTTGAAAAAACCATTCCTCAGCTGACAGCCCTCGCCAAAAAAGACAGCAGCAATATCTTCTATGCTCCTTTAAAAAGCATTCCTGATTCCATCAGTGCTACCGACAAGGCGCAGCTGATACAGGACTATACAAAAGCCATCGAAACTTATATCCTTCCAAGCTATGCCAGACTCGGTGCCTTCATGCAGGAAGAATATCTGCCTAAAGCCCGCACCAGCAGCGGTATTGATAGTCTGCCCGATGGAAAGGAATATTACAATTATCTCATTAAATACTGGACTACTACCAACAAAACACCGGAAGAAATTTTTGCTTTGGGAGAGAAAGAAGTAGCGAGGATCAGAGCGGAGATGGAAGCGATTAAAACCAGTACCGGTTTTAAAGGCGATTTACCGGCATTTTTTGAATTTGTGCGTACAGATAAGCAATTCCATATTTTCTCAACACCAGGCGCTATCCTTGACTCATTCAAGGCCATCGAAAACAAGATCATGCCGGGGGTGAAAAAAATGTATGGTCATCTTCCTAAAACAAAATTTGAAATCAGA
Organism: Chitinophaga sp. Cy-1792; assembly: GCF_011752935.1. Lineage (NCBI taxonomy): Bacteria > Pseudomonadati > Bacteroidota > Chitinophagia > Chitinophagales > Chitinophagaceae > Chitinophaga > Chitinophaga sp. Cy-1792. The sequence continues at coordinate 1,462,491 of NZ_VWWO01000001.1, read as the reverse complement.
CAGACCGAAGCCTTCCGTGCCGCTTCTGCCAGCGCGGAATACCAGCCAGGCTCTCCTGACGGTACGCGTCCGGGTATCTTCTATGTACCTATCCTGGATGCTAAAAAATTCAGTTATATCGGCATGGAATGCCTGTTTCTGCATGAGGCAATTCCGGGTCATCACTTCCAGATGTCTTTACAAATGGAGAATGACAGTCTGCCTAAATTCCGTCGCTTTGCATGGATAGGCGCCTATGGCGAAGGTTATGCGTTATACTGTGAGAGCCTGGGTAAAGAACTGGGACTGTATACCAATCCATATATGTATGTTGGCCGTCTCAGTGATGAGATCCATCGTGCTATTCGTTTAGTCGTTGACGCTGGTATGCATGCGAAAGGCTGGACACGCGAACAGGCGATCAAATATATGATGGATAATGAGCCGGTATCTGAAGCAGAAGTAACCGCTGAAATTGAGCGCTACATGGCGATTCCGGGTCAGGCACTCTCCTACAAAATAGGGGAGTTGAAAATTCGTGAGCTGCGTAATAAGTATACAAAAGAATTAGGCGATAAATTCCATTTATCCTCTTTCCATGATGAGTTACTGAAAGATGGTTGTGTGCCATTATCAGTACTGGAAGATAAGATGGCAAGATGGGCGAAGGTGCAGTAATTGCGCAAAGCTTTATTTATTTTCTAAGCCCGGCAGCTACACTGCCGGGCTTTTTTTATTCACACTTTCGTGTGGTTGTGACGGCATTAACATTTCTTTAAACAAGCCACCACAGCCAACTTCAGATTTACTCCAGGATGATTTAACAGTAATTAACGGAGGCAAATGAACAATTGGCAACTTCTGGCATTGCGTTCGCATTATTCCAGTCAAACGATCATCATATGAAAAAGGCAATAATTCTTTTCGCAGCAGTAATATTAGCAGGAGTAAGTATCAACAGAAGTTATGCCCAGGTGAGTGTTAACATTAATATTGGCAGTCAGCCTACATGGGGCCCGGTTGGATACGATTATGCCCAGTATTATTATATGCCGGACATCGACGCATATTACAATATAGCCAACAGGCAGTTTGTATACCTGGAAAGAAACCGTTGGGTCTTTGCTCCAAGTTTACCAGGTTACTACAACTATGACCTTGACAGGGGTTATAAAGTAGTCATCAACGAACCTAATCCATGGATGCGCCCGGACATATACAGAGCAAGGTACGCAGGTTACAGAGGCTGGTATGGCAAACAGGTCATCATCCGCAACAGTCACGACGACCGTTATATGATGCCTAACCGTATACAGGATTACAGAATAGAAAGAAGAGACGACAGAAGAGTGTATACCGACCGTGATAACCGTGGCTGGGGCCATGACGACAGGGGCTGGGGCCGCGACAACCGCGATAACCGCAACGACGGAAACAGATTTAATGACAGAAGAAATGACAGAAACAATCGTTGGCATGACTAACAACTCTACTCTCTAACATACTGAACAGTGCTTCGCACTGTTCAGTATCCTTTCCTTCAACGCTTATTCAAACGAATAATAACACGTATCTCATGTGTTAATTGGCATTGTATTCGATTATAAAAATTAAAATCATAAGGGTATGAAAAAGATTGCAATATTATTATCAATGGTTATATCATTGGGTATGTTTGCAAAAAGTGCAGATGCCCAGGTTAATGTCAGCATTAACATTGGAAGTCAGCCTATGTGGGGCCCCGTAGGATATGATTATGCCAGCTATTATTATTTTCCAGATATAGATGCTTATTACAGCATTTCCAAACGTCAGTTTATCTACCTCAATGGTAACCATTGGGTATGGGGTTCCAGTCTCCCGGGCCGTTACAAATATGATCTGGACAGAGGATACAAAGTAGTGATCAATGATCCTGACCCATGGACAAGGGCGCCATATTACAGGCAGCAATATGGCAGATATAAAGGCTGGTACGGTAAACAGACGATTATCAGGAACAGTAATGATCCTAAATATTATCAATGGAACGGCAGAGGACCCAAAGGCAACAACGGCCATGATAACGGAAACGGCCATGGTCGCGGAAATGACAATAACCAGGGACATGGCAATGGGCACGGACATGGACATGACCGCAGATAATGTTTTAATCTGATAACTTACCTAGTAAGTAGTCTTTCAGGGACGGAGAGCGGGTACTTTTGTACCTGCTCTTTTTTTGTGTATGAAATTTATTGTAAAGTTTTTGTACGGGAATTCTTTGGGTGTTATTATTTCGTATTTTTATATGGCAGTTCCATCACTATTTATAGAAATTTCCATGCATCATTCCGGTACGGGATGGTATTAAAAGTTTGACCTTTATATTTCTCGTTATGAATCAGTAAACTATTTTATGATTTGCATAAAAACCTGCTGCTATGTTTGATAATACCCTGGCATTTTGCCGTTCCCTTCCAGCCGTTACCACTGATATGAAGTGGGATAATGAACTGCGTTTCTTTGTAGGAGAGAAATTGTTTGCGATGCTTTCCATGAATGAACCGCACCGAATTTCGTTTAAGTGTCAGCCTGCCACTTTTCACAGTCTGATTGCCCAACCTGGTATCGTTCCTGCTCCTCATCTGGCGAGGTACCACTGGGTACAGCTGAAACAGGACGACACCCTGCCAGCCACAGAGCTGGAACAATACCTCAGAAAGGCCTATGAGCTGATTTTTGGCACCTTGCCGGAGCCTGAGCAACGCAGCATCAGGGAGCACCAGGTAAACGCCTGATATTGCCCCTTTATATATTTTTTTATTTATGCAGCAGCGTAAAGAAGATATCGTATAACCCAAAGAGAATTAAAGTCAGGGCGAAAAGTCTTTCCAGCAGCGGCGTTTTCATTTTCACAGCAGTTTTAGCCCCCAGGTAGGAAGCAGGAAAAGCAGTGAGCGATAACAGCAGTGCAATATTCCAGTCTATATGCCCCAGGTACCAGTGGGTCACCGCCCCTGGAATGGACAGTATAGCCGACAGCACCACCGCACATGCCAGCGCCTGTTTAATAGGCATTTTCAATTGTTTAATAAAGAAGGAGCTGAAGAGGATTCCGCCGGCATTAGCCAGTAATCCGGCCAGCAGACCTATCCCCATGGCGGCCCCCATCAGTTTACCCGCCGGCACTGTTGCCAGCATGGGCGCATCTGAAGTAGCGGTTGTTTTCTTTTTCATGAAAGAATACAGCAGCGAACAGCCAATCCCCACAATAAATACCGCCGTTAATATCATCAGTGTTTTTCCGGGAAGCAGGCTGCTAAACCAGCTGCCGATAATAGTTGAAGGCACTGCAATGACCGCACTCAAAAGAATCACCCTCGTGTTAAAGAGTTTTTCCTTTCTGTATACTGCAGTGGCCGATAAGGTACTGGTGATAGATGCCGGCAATGGAGATGCCAGTGCAAAAAAGGGCGTCACGCCCGCGAATATCTGCAGTGCCGGTGTGCTGATAGCACTGCCGCCTTTGCCTAATAATCCTGATAAATAACCTACGATCAGGCCAATAACAAGTACAGGCAGATAATTTGATTGTTGTAACAAAAAATCCATTAAATAGTCTTTCCCTCCACGCATGGCTGGAGGATGGTTGGTTCGAAATAAAAATTACAGGTACAACAAATTTAATGGATCATCATTCCGTAGAGAAATAATATCGATAACTAAAAGTTATGGGGAATAACTTATTATTATATTTATTTTTAGTCTATAAACAGAATAGGGATAAGGGTTTTAAGCGATTAGCATGTATGTTTTTCTATTTTTATCTGGATATGGGGAGATCAGGTTTTGCTCTTTCAGGCCGATACCTTCGGTATCGGCTGGGTTCTTCCGGCCCTTCGGGCCGGGGCCGATGATTAGTGCTCTGATGATCACCGGAGAGGATTGGCAGAGAGGACCGGAAAGGATCGGAAGAGAGGATCGGAAGAGAGGATCGGAAGAGAGGATCAGCAGAGAGGATCAGCAGAGAGGATCAGCAGAGAGGCTATTTAAAAATGCAAAGGACCGACTACGAGGTAGCCGATCCCTGCAACTATAGGAGCTCTTAAAATTAAACTTTAGGTTCCCAGCCTTTCTCATATTCTCTACCCCAGAGTTTCATGGCAGCAGCATCGCCCAGGATATGGCCGTTTTTAGGGTCGGTGTGTAACACACGACCGGTGCGCTGCGCAATATTTCCCAGCAGGCAAAGCAATACGCTGCGGTAACCGATATTGATCTCGGAGTTTAGTTTTGCGGTACCACGGATGGAATCGAGAAAATTTTGAATGTGAATAGCATCGTAGAATTCACCTGCCGGACTCACCGTATTGGTTACACTGCGTTGCTGATCACTATCCTGCTTTACTTCCTTAATGACTTTATTGTTGTTATCCACAATTTTGTAGGAGTCGTTGCCACTATTGTACAGGGCGCCTTTGGAGCCAAAAATGGTAAATCCGCGGCCGCTGCCTTCCAGGTTGAATGGATTACAGCTGCGGCCTTCCCAGGAAATAGCTTTGTTACCTTCAAATTCGAAATTGAGGGTTTGGGTATCCGGTGTCTCCCAGTCGTCAGGAGGATAGGCGTAACGGCCACCTGCCGAAGTTACTTTAGTGGGGAAGTCGACACCCAGGAACCAGCGCATACAATCCAGTTCATGCGTGGCGTTATTACAGGTTTCGGAAGTGCCCCAATGCCAGCGCCAGTGCCAGTTATAGTGAACGATATTATCCAGGTAATCTCTACGTGGGGCAGGGCCCTGCCAGAGGTCCCAGTTGAGTGTTGCTGGCACCGGTATCTTCTTACCTATACCAATCGGTTTTCTATCATTTACATACCATCCTCTTCCATAATAAACATCTCCGATAATACCTTCCTCGCGTACTTCTTTTACTGCTTGCTGGAGGTTAGGCCAGGAGCGGCGCTGGTTGCCCATTTGTACGTGCCTGTTATATTTTGCGGCAGCAGCAATCAGTAATTCGCCTTCGCGGGGATTGGCGGCACATGGTTTTTCCACATATACGTGTTTTCCTGCGGCTGTAGCCATGATAGCAGCGGGGGCATGCCAGTGGTCAGGGGCGGCCACTACCAGCGCGTCGAAATCCTTTTGCTCCAGGAGTTTCCGGATATCCTTTATAACGGTAGGTTTACGTGCCTGGGCGCCAGCAACAGCTTTCATCCCTTTAGCAATTGCACCATCTTCCACATCGCAGATATAGCCTATTTCAGCGCCTGGTAGTTTGGCCGCTGTTTGTGCCAGCCAGTTACCACGGGAGTTAACGCCCATCACGCCTAATACGATCTTATTGCTTGGTGCATTTTTACCGAATACCGGAAAGTTCAACACGGTCAGTCCTGCACCTACACCTGCGGCAGTACCGGTTTTAATGAAATCCCTTCTTTTCATAACGGAATATTGTGGTTTAACTTGATGTATGGCTCTACTGATTGCATAGGTTTTCCTGTTCGCTGTCTTCATTAGCAATCGGTTGCATGAAAATAGAGAAATAATTGAGCAAACCTAATTTTTTTTGACTGGTGGTGTGCGTCCCTTTTACTGTGTGTCGCCTGTCAATGTTTTCCACATAACGCCATAGACATCGGTGGCCTGCAGGGTATCTTTTCCGGAAGGTTTATTGGTGATAATAACGGGATGCAGGGAAGCATCCTTTTCGAGGCGGCCGTGAGAACCTTTTATCAGCGTGGCATCCAGTGGAATAACGCTCATCAGGTAACGGAAGCCCAATTTCTTCTTCAGCAGCTGGAAGGCCGCTTTCAGTTTCACGAATGGATTTTTCGGGTCCATGAACATCTCTACCGGGTCGTAGCCGGGTTTGCGGAAGATTTCGACGATGCGGGCAAAATCAGGCGCTTTATTATCATCCAGCCAGTAGTAGTAGGTAAACCAGCTGTTTGGTGCTGCTACCAGCACTAAATCGCCGCTACGGCTATGATGGAGGTTATGCTGACGTTTGCCTTCCCTGTCGAGCACCAGTTCGATATCCGGGTGTTTTTCCAGCATGTCCCTGACTTTTTTATAGCAGGAAGGATCGTTGAAGTAGAGATGTGCGAGCTGGTGATCAGCAACGGCAAACACTTTAGAGGCACCGGGATCAAGGATTTCGAGGCCACGTTCTTCCCGCACAGCCAGCAGTCCTTCCTGACGGAGAATTCTGTTGATATCTACCGGTTTGGTAGCATTGGAAATACCGTATTCAGACAGGATAATAATCTCTGCCTGTACCTCTTCATAATAAGTAATTAACTGCTTTAAAACACCATCAATTTCTAATATCTCTTTCCTATTGCGTTCCATATCCTGCCCGAATTTTTGCAGACAGTAGTCCAGATGCGGGAGATAGATAAACGTCATGGTCGGATTATACTTCTTATCAGTGTAGATGGAAGCGTCCGCGATATATTGGGAAGATTTAATGCTGGCGGTAGGTCCCCAGTAGTTGAACAGGGGGAAGGTGCCGAATTTTTCCCGGAGTTCGTCTCTGAGGCCGGCAGGTGTCGTATAGCAGTCCGGTATTTTGCGACCGTCTGAAAGGTAGTTCGGGCGGGGCGTGAGTGAGTAATCGACGTTGGCGTACATATTGTACCACCAGCACATCTGGGAAACGGTAAATTCCGGGTTTAGCTGACGGGCTTTGTCCCAGATTTTGGGCGCGTCTACCAGCTTATTCGATTGTTTCCAGAATTTTATTTCGCTATCTGTGCGATCGTACCAGCCGTTGCCTACAATGCCGTGTTCGGCCGGCCACTGACCGGTAAGATAGGTGCTTTGAACCGCAGTGGTGACTGCCGGCAGCATTGGTTGAATGGTTGCCAGATGGTGGTTTTCCGTGTATGCCTTCAGGTAAGGCATATGGTTAATCAGCGATGTGGATAAACCTACCACATCGATTACTACTGTTTTTCTCATAGATTCTTAGGCCATTGCTTAATTGACATAAAGCTATAATTCAAGGTTCACAATTCCAATACTCCTTTCACCCACAGCAGCTCTCTGGATATAGAATCGTCCATTTCCAGTTTCAGTGCCGGTGGTAAAACATCCCAGGTATATGTTTCTACTTCCAGGTGATTGGTAAAAGATTGCTGTTGCTGCAGTTTCAATACTTCGCGGATATCTGCCTGTGTAGATTCCAGTACTTCATATCTCTCTAAAAAAACAGGCACATGAAAATGTGAACGCCATTCCCGTACCCTTGGATTATCCTGGTCTTCAAATGCCTGTGGCAAATCAGGATAATGAATCAGGGAACCTGTGTCTGTTCTGGCAATTACCTGGTGCAGGTAAACAGGTTCCATAAACTGACGGAAAGCGTCCAGGATTACTTTACGTTTATCCGTTTCCGTTGGCATATCTGCTTTCAGCGCTGCACTCAGTTGTACTTTCCCTACTTTAATACCATATGCGGCTATCTGGTCCAGCACTTTCGCAGGCTGTTCATACACCAGGGCGAAGTGGCAGACATCATAGCAAAGGGCTACGTGGTCTTTGATCATCTGCGCAGCAGTCGCTTCATCTACCCGGAATTTATCCTGCAAAAATATAATACCTGTGGGCATCAGCTTATGCAGGTACCAATCGAGAAACTCAGCGGTATTTTCGAGCAGTCCGTCTGGTTCAGGTTCTATGTCGAGGTGCAGCAGCGGTCCGCCACTGCGTCTGATACGCACGAGATGTTCCACTACGAGCAGCATATTCAGTGTGGCGCTTTCTGTCACGGAATTTTGTTCTTCTTCACAGCGATTGCACCAGTATTTATAACTCAGGGGGGAGGTAGAGATACCACCATCCATGCCATAAGGCAGCAGGGTGGCCAGTAGCCGGAACAGGCGAATGGTATAGGCCACGCGGTCGGGGCTTGTCCAGTCGGGTGCATGTACCTGGTCTTTCACAACAACGTTATGAAAGCCGCCGTACGGGAAGCCGTTCATGGTAAAAACGTAACAATCCTGTTCTTTGAGCCATTGCTGGAATCCGCGCAGGTTCTCTTCCCTGGCCAGTTCCAGGCTGGCGGTATTAGACAGGCGTAATCCGATACCAAAGGGTTTATCAGGAGAAACGGCCCTTTTAACAGCAGGTATATTTGCTTGTAATTGTTTAAAGTGGTCGCCCCAGTTTTCGCCGGGGTGTATATTGGAGCAATAGGTCAGCTGCCCGTAAACTGTTTGCATATCAAGATATTTAAAGCTGACTATTGCAGTTGTTTGCAGATAGCAGCGGCTTCATAGAGTTTATCCACATTCATTTCATGTACTTCTTCTCCTCTTCCGATGGCGCGGAGCAGGGAAATGGTGAGTTGTCCGCCGAGGTGTTCGCGGAATTCTTCCAATCCTGCAATCACGGGAGAGTCTTTATCTGCCTGTTTTTCCATCAGGGGATGCCAAACGGGCAGTTGCATATTTTTCAATACACGGATGATACGGTGCATATCATCTTCCTGCAGCCAGCCTAACAGGTAAGAATATACGCTATCGATGGCAACGCCGATGGATACGGCTTCTCCGTGGCGAAGCTCAAAGTTTGTCAGTTGTTCCAGTTTATGCGCGCTCCAGTGGCCGAAGTCGAGCGGGCGGGAAGAGCCGCTTTCGAAAGGATCACCGCTACCGCCGATATGCTGCATATGTAGCGCAGCACAGCGGTATATCAGCTGCTCCATATCTTCCATATTACCACTACTGAGAGCGAGGGCTTTTTCTTCCATCCAGTTAAAGAAGGCGGCATCTTTGATGAGTGCTACCTTCACTGCTTCCACCATACCGGAGTTCCAGTCGCGTGGCAACAATGTTGTCAGGAAATGGCTGTCGTTGAAAACGGCCTGTGGTGGGGCAAAGGCGCCGAGGAAGTTCTTTTTGCCGTTGAAGTTGATACCGTTTTTCACGCCTACGCCGGAATCGTTCTGCGATAATACGGTAGTGGGTATACGAATATGTTTAACGCCACGATGTGATACTGCAGCCACAAATCCGGTAAGATCGAGCAGGGAACCACCGCCGATACCGATCAGGAATGAATGCCTGTCTATAGCGTATTTATCAATAGCATTTACCAGCGACAGGAATAAGGGCAGGTCGTTTTTCACGCTTTCACCACCAGCGATGGTAATAATTTCAGGTACCAGCTGGAAGCCATTTACCTGACGCAGGTAAGTGGCTATCTGTTGCGGCAGGTCCGGATAATGCGCGGCCATACCGGCATCCAGGATTACCAGTAATTTCTTTTGATAAGCTTTTACTGCCTGTGATTCCAGGTAGCTTCTCAGACAGTCATTTGCGGGGTCGAACAGATGGGAAGTAAAATGTACCTTAAAATTGAAGTTGACATCAAAGTTCTGTAGTATGTTTTCCATGGCTAAACGTCTAACGATCTTTCTAAAATTGTAAGCCTTTAAATGTACATAAAAATCGACACTGTACAGATTAAAAAGACCTTATTTTATTCCGGGTATGCTGTTGGCACGGATCTTCCAGGGACACCTCCGGTATCGGGGAACGTTTCCGTGGGTATCGGGAGCCTTCGGCTCCCGATACCCACGGAAAAACTATATGTCCTGGCCAAAAATAAACCGTTGCAAACTTCACAATTAGCAAAAAAAAGATGATCTTTACACCCCGTGAATGTAGTGTAGCGGGAAACAGCTTTGATGTTTGTTTTTAGCAGTTAAATAGTGTGCCCCAGGAAATTACCCCATTAACCGATGGTTTATCCACACCGATCTTGTAAAAAGCAACGCGTTTTTAAAGCACAGTAACCAGACAACCAAAAGGCGGTGCTATGCACAGGCAATTTATGCTGATATGTTTATGGCTGGCTATAGCTATAGCCGGAACTGCGGGCAGTCTGCCCCGGCAAGACAGTCTTTTGCGTCGTATACAGCAGCTTCCTCCGGGTCTTGAAAAGGTCTATACACTGTATGAGTACGGAGAATCATTGTTGCCGGATAACATTCTGCGGGCCAACAAATACATGATGGAAGGGCTCACCATGAGCATTCAGCTGGGGTCGCCGAAGGCGATAGCTGATTTTACAGGCTATTACCTGCATATCCAACAGCTGCGTGGGGATAACCTCTCCGCCCTTTTCATGCTGCACCATGCACTGAAGATATATGCCTGTATCAATGATACTGCCGGGTTAATAGCCGCCAACAGGAAATTGGGAAGGGTATATCTGCGTATAGACAATCACGTTGCCGCTGCCGACCATTTTGCAGCTACTCAAATGCTGGCAGCAAACAGACAGGATAGCTTTCTGCTGTATAGCATCCTGAATGAAATGGCCGCCATTCATATCAGCGATGGCCGCTACCGGGAAGGGTTTCATGAGGCATACCGTGCATGGGCATATTTTACCGGACATGCTGCCAACAGAGGTATGGCCACAGCCCTGCTGAATATGGGTAATGCCTCGTCCAGGCTGGAAATGCCCGGTGCAGCAGTCATCTTTTATGATGCCGTCAAACAAATCGGGCGGCAATCCGGCGATAGCACCTACGTACTCGATGCGCTGCTACGTCATGGTGAAAGCCTTACCAACGCAGGGTTTTACCCACAGGCATTGAAGGAGTATGCAACAGCGTTCGATATCTCCCAACGATACCCTGTGCCTGACTACCTGCTTTCCATACAGGCAGGCTATGCGAAAGCATTATATCAGACAGGGCATTACAATGCTGCTGCCAGCATGATACAACAGGCCATAGGACTGAGTAAATTGTATGTTGCCGGCAACGAACTGCAGCAGGCTTATCTGCTGGCGTCAGAAATAGCGCAGTCAGTAGGAAAACCCACACAGGCGCTACTTTGGCGGAAGGAATATGAGCATGTACATGATTCGCTGCGGGAACTGAATACAGGCAGTATTGTACAGCAGCTGCAGCTGCAATTCAACATTGAAAAAAATGATCACCGGATCACCAATGCCAGTCTGCTCGCCGCACAAGACAATATACTATTCCAGCGGTACAGGCTGTGGGTAATTATTATAATTGTCATATTAACAATTATAATAGCCGGATTATTGATATACCGGTGGAAGCTAATACAGCAGGCGCGTTTGAAGATAATGGAGTTACAGGCAGCCGAAAACAACAGCAATATCCGGTTACTATCCGCCATGTTATCGGGGGAAGAGCAGGCCAGGATATTTTTATCCAAAGCCCTGCATGATAATGTAGGCAGCGTAATCAGTGCCGCCAAGGCGGAGATAGCAGCCTTACAGGCAGGACAGGCGGACTTACCGGCGCCGATATACCACGACACGCTGAACATGCTGGATAATGCAGCCGTGGAAGTGCGGAAAACAGCCCAGATGCTGATGCCTGAAATCCTTTCCAGGCAAGGGCTTGCAGCAGCATTAGGATTCTATTGCCGTAATTTCCATCATAACAGGAAATTATCACTGACCTATTACTGTTCAGGAGAAAGCAACCGGTATAAAGTGAGTTATGAACTATCTGTATACCGTATGGTACAGGAACTGGCAGGCCAGATACTGCGTCATTCGAGGGCTACGGCCGCACAGATACAAATGACATTGCAACCAGACAGGATTACGATCAGCCTGGAAGACAATGGCATTGGTTTTCAGCACCAGCCGGCATTACTGGAGGCTGCCTGCTACAGGAACCTGCAGGCACGGATAAAGGCCTTTGACGGTGTATTCAATATTGATATCAGCAGAGACCGCGGCACCAGTGCCTATATTGTTTTTCAGGTGAAAAACGGGTATATGGTTTAGTAGGAGCCTTCGGCAGATGATTATGTTTTGTTGTTTGTGTCATTGTTCGCCCAGACTTCGATCAACTGCCTTCGGCAGTTGATCGAAGTCTGTCTTTTGACGCCGCCTGCGGCGGCGTCAAAAGACAGAAAAAATTATAGTTATTAATTGTTAACCCTTTTTAAGATTTGTGAAGATGCAAGTTAAAATGATCCTAGGATTACCCTCATCAGAAGAAATGAATTTCTCACGTACAGTACGTCGGTTATATCCACGTGTCAGGATTGTGAACCTAATGGAATTTGAGCAGGAGACCACAGTGCAGGATATGCCGGCAGCAACGCCGGCGGGGCCACTTAAGCTGGCGCCACAAAGAAATCCTGTTGAACTGACAAAGCGGGAAGAAGAGATCCTGCAATTGATTGCAGAAGAATATACCAGCCAGGAGATTGCGGGAAGATTATTTATCAGTATGCGTACAGTAGAAGTACACCGTTTGAACCTGACCCAGAAATTAAGTGTAAGGAATGTGGCGGGGTTGGTAAAAGAGGCGGTACGTAGAGGTTTGGTAAAGTGATTAAACCATCAGCCTTCAGGTGAAATCTGAAGGCTGATGTGTTTTATAAAATCAGGTTACAGCGAAAAGTTTTCCTAATCCCATAGATACCGGGAGGAGCAGCAATACAGCGATGGCGAATGCCGGCTGAGCAAAAACGGCCACCCATGCAGCATTCATCACGATCAGTGCGATGATGCCACCTTTCACGGCTTTGCCAATATTGGGTCCCGAAGGGTTTTTCATGGCAACGCGGAGTGGTTTGTTTACCATCACAATAAAGAGGAGGATAAACGGCGCGGCCCAGATGCGCTGATGAAGTACCGCCATGGCTATCATGGCAATATAAACAGCAGCATAGCCAGTGGCGCTGATGCGCATATTCCTGGTATCACCACCATGTACTTCTCCTCTGCTGATATTGGTAATGGCCGCGATGTATACGATAGGGATAATTCCCATCCACCAATATTGGTCGAGGGCATCGGGCATTACGCTGATACCGAGCAGCAGGTTGAGTCCGCGGCAAAGTCCCATATTCAGTGGCCCCCAGAAAGAATGGTGTTTTCCCCATTTGTTATAAACGATGGCAGCGAAGGTGATGCCAATAGCAATCCAACCTGGGGCACCGGTAAGGTGTCCTACTGAAAAGGCGCCTAAAACACCTACGAGTAGCAGGTATGCACCGAGAATAATAGCTTGTGTATAGGAGATAACGCCGCTGGGAATAGGGCGCTCAGGCCTTTCTACTGCGTCCAGTTGTGCGTCGAATACGTCGTTTAGTACGACTCCGCCGCCGTAAAGTCCGGCTGCCGCCAGGCAGAGACAAATTACCGGCAGTGTAAAATCCCATGTCACCGTTTCATAAGACACGTTAATAAAATAGCCCGAAATTGCTACTCCAGCCAGTACATCTGAAATAGCAGTTATCATATTGGCCGGCCTCATGAGACGTAGGTATCCTAACAATTTACTTGTAATATAACTCACCTCATTAATGGGTTTTCATGGTCTCAGGCCGGTACATTAGTATGTACAGGGCTTTACCGGATGATGGTTGTGTTTTTATTGATTCTTGGCTGTTGCCCACCACGTAAAACAGTACTTCCATTGAATTTTTCACTTTGATCACTAGCAATTCCAAAATCGGATTCATTTATCTGGCCACTCTGGGCAAACGCCCTCACAGCATTGGCGTAAGTTACCAAATGAATGTCATTCGAGTCAATACCACTTTCGTGCATGAGCGCGGCGGTTTTGGGAACGGCCAGCGGATCGCTGATACCCCAGTCTGCGGCGGAATTAACCATGATATTCCGGCTTCCGTACTGTTTAACAACTTCTACCATACGTTCATTCCCCATTTTGGTAAAGGGGTAAATGGTGAATGCAGCCCAGAAACCTCTGTCGAGCACTTCTTTTACGGTTTCCTCATTATTATGGTCTACGATGACCATCTGCGGATCGAGGCCGTGTTCTATGGCGATGTCCATGCTACGGCGGGTGCCTTGCTTTTTATCGCGGTGCGGGGTATGTATCTGTACCGGCAGGCCGGCTTCTTTGGCCAGCTCCAGTTGTGCGCGGTAATATTTTTCTTCCAGGGCTGTCTGGTCATCGAAACCGATTTCCCCGATGCCTACTACGCCTTCTTTGTAGATGAACTGCGGGAGGATTTCCATGACTGCTTCGGCGAGCTTTTCATTATTGGCTTCTTTGGAATTGAGTCCGATGGTGCAATAATGTTTGATCCCGAATTGGGAGGAGCGGAACCTTTCCCATCCAACGAGGCTGCTGTAGTAGTCGCGGAAGGAATCAACACCGGTGCGGGGTTGTCCGAGCCAGAATGCGGGTTCAATAATGGCGACGATGCCGGCATCTGCCATTGCCTGATAATCATCCGTTGTCCGGGAGGTCATGTGAACATGCGGGTCAAAGAAGCGCATGCCTTTAATTTTATCTAGATAGGCAGGATGATGGGTGAGTGGCTGCAGATCGTGTTCTGTTAAATCATGAATGCCGCACATAGTCAGATTTTTTAAAGATGGATAAAATGAATGATGGTATAAATTGGTTACTACAGGGATATTTTGTCAGCGATGGTATTCCAGGAGATCAGGCCCTGACTGATTTCGCGGGCTATTTCGGGGGCCTGCACCAGCAGTTCTCTTGCGGGAGGGTAGCTGCTTTCGCTGCAAACTAGCGCGGCGGCTTCTTTTTCCACGTTGAGGGCTGAGTTCCAGAGCCGGGCGATATCCGGGAAGTTGGTACTGTTCAGGAAATGAGTGAGCAGTTGCCATTGCAATGGGTTTACCGGCCTGCCTGCTGCCTGCCTTTCATGGGCAAAGTCTACGATGATGGCAGCCAATGGGGCATTTGCCCTACGGGAGAGTCCTTCTATCGATTGCAATGGTTTATCAGTAAAGATGGCTTTCATTACCAGCTGGTTCCAGGCGGCTTCCGGGAGATATCGGGCGGGGTAAGGATTACGTACCATAATGGCTTCCTGTACCGGTGCGATATTGGACCGGATGCCTTCTGCGGTTCTCGGTATCCACTCTTCCGGGTATGCCAGCAGTGGCAGTGCGCTGTAGAGTGTTGCCAGCTCATTCATTTCGGCGCCGTTGAACAGGTTTTCTACCTGTTGCAGATAAAACGATTTATCATCTGCCGGTAAAAGCAATAGCCACCATACACGCGCAAGTTTGTCTAACGTCCAGTCATATACGAAGAAGCCAGGTATTTCCTTTTGTAGTGCGGTAGCGGTTTCCTGAGAAACGGTCACTGGCTGTTTGCCTGTAAAACGTGGAATAGCGGTGAAAGTGAGGAGATACTGCTGCGTGGAATTTCCTGATTGCTGTATCTGAAGGCGTTTTTCCAGCCATTGGCCGGCGTTGTCATTACCCTGATCCTGCAGGAGCTGATATAACAGCAGGCTCACTTTCCCCAGGTCATATACATAAGCGGTCACTTCAAACCTATTTATTGATGCAAAAATTATTTCACTCTAAAATTAACCAGATAAGTGATATTTCCACTCTCTGGGTGGTATTTTTATGATGGGTGGTAGTGATGTCCGGGGTATAAAATAAAAGAGAGGCAATACTGCCTCTCCTTCCGCCATTCTAAAGCCTGATTATTCATCAGGATATCTTAAATATCTTGACAGGTGCATGACAGATGGCGTCTGCCTAAGTGCAACCAGGTATAACATCTATGGAAAATTACGGGCAAAAACAAAAAACGACGACGATCACATATCACTATGAAAACTACTCTTTCATAGTTATGCCCGGTTTACTTTAATGGACTTGGAAGTTAAATACGGGTGTAATATACATATTATTCTATTTCTCTTCCAAATCTCCCGGCGATTTTTTGTTGCCACTAAGGATGCTTCAGGGTGTTCCGGAGAAGTATAAATGGCTGATACTCTTTCCAGTTAGGTCGATAATCTTCCTGTATAATAAAACCTTTAGCATAATTTCCTAGTATGATATCCACATCTCCATCTTTATCTACATCCACTGCATCCATACAAATCCAGTGTCCTTCATTTTCTATAGGAGGTGAATATGGTGCAAAATTAAAGGCATTATCTTTTCCTTCAAAAAAAATGAATTTCTCGGAAGGATTATTTTTCAGGTCTGCGAAGAAAGCAATGGTCGCAATATCTACTTTGCCATCCTGATTAAAGTCGCCAGCGATCGCTTTCGTACAGCCGTTAACGGGATAAAACCAGGCCTGTTTATATTGGTTATTTCCTTTATTTTCAAATACATACACACCGTGATAAGGTTTTAATATCATGGAATAATCTGCGTTATCTCCACAGGTATATACGATATCTTTCTTTCCATCTCCATTCATATCTATCAGCTGAAAACTGGTAGAACCCCACAGTGGCGGGAATTCCAGCAGTTTATCACTGGTAAAACCACCTTTATGATCGTTCTGAAACAGCCATATTCCTTCCCTGGCAGCGGCGAATAAAACCATCAGATCAGGCCATCCATCGTTATTGAAATCATCCACCACAGCGTGTATAGCTCCTGGCAGTTCCAATATTGGATGTTGATCGTATGAACCTGTCGGTAATTTTTTTAATAAATATAGTCCGCCGGTGTTATGACCGAACGAGCAACTAATCAAGTCCACCAATCCGTCCTTATCGAAGTCGGCTGAAAGCGTTTGAACCGGTCTTTGCAAAAAGGCTTTTAGGTCAGTTGGCTTAATTCCGGGTGTATTCAGATCCAGTTCAGCAATTACACCGCTGGGTTTATCTACTGCACGCATATCACCTATTTGTGTAATGAGTGCCAGATTTTTTCCGCTATCTTTTTTAAAACTGATGTCTACAATGGGAGATAAGCATTTCCAGGTATTTGCTTTTTCGAGTGTTGCATTCCATTGCACAAGCGTATTCTCGTAGGCATCGCTGGTATATATCATACCGGCAGTAGCATCGGCAGCTACCATGGTGGTGGCAGCGATGGTAGTATCTTTTATGACGGGGGCCACCAGCTCAAATCCTGCCCAGCCTTTCTGAACGGGATAAGGTGCTTTTGCCGGGGTCAGCTTTTCGGGAGCGTTGGTGGTATAATATTCGACTATTTCTTTCCACTCGCTGAAGGGGATTTGTCCTGGCTTTTCTCCGGGCATTGGCGGGAAATATTCTTTTTCTCCCCATACATTCACGCCGAGGCGCTTTGCCATATTGGGGAGTACATGGTCCGTCCAGGTGGCCTTATCCAGCATGGAAGGATCTACCGGCAGGTGGCAGCTACCACAATATTTCTCTGCAAGCTGTCTGGCTTTTTCTTCTTTGGTTTGCACATGGCATGCACTGAAAACTGCGAAAGATGCAGCGGAGAGGAAGGCAAGTGCAAGCCCCCATTTGTGGAATTTCTGTTGAGCTGACATGGGTAATAATTAGTTTTTCTGGCAGATGTAAAATAGCGAATAGGAATTTAAAAAATAAATGCAGCGGAATAATCCGCTGCATTTATTTACTGTTTATGGCAAGTAAGAAAAACCAGGTTAGTATCCACCGTTTTGTGACAGGGTAGGTTTACCCGCTTTCTGTGAAAGGTCTATCTGTCTTTGTGGTACCGGGAAGTATTCGTTTCTTCCTTTTTTGTATTCTGCATTTTTGAGGTCACCTGTGATTGTACTTTCGTAATCATAGAATGCCTTCATTAATGTAGCACCATCATCCCAGCGACCGATATCGAAGTAGCGATGGCCTTCAGTTGCGAGTTCCAGTTTACGTTCAAATTTAATTGCCTTGAGTGCATAAGCCTGATTGGCAAAGGCAGGATATTCATTGATTACGTAATTGGCTGCCAGCTGATTACTCCAACCCGCCATTGGTTTGGTATTATCTGCATATTTGTGCAGCCAGTTTTCAGGATGGTCGATCATTCTGTGACGTACCTGGTTAACATATTTCAGTGCCGTTCCCAGGTCTCCTGTTTGTGCAGCACATTCGGCTGTCATTAACAGTACATCAGAGAAGCGGATCAGCACTACGTTAATCGCAGAACCTGGCGCCCATGAGTTGGCATCATGATATAGGTTCTGGTTAAACTGCCAGTAGATCATTTTTTTACCAGCGTAAGGACCACCGGTATTTTGCTGACGCACCCATTTCATACCCGGGAAAATACCCCAGTCGTGATAAGGCAGGCCACGGCGGCCAACGGTCCAGTCTAAGCGTGGATCGAGATTTCCGGTATCAGGTACATAAGCACTGTCTGAGGAGATACCCATATCGCTTTTTACCGGATATGAATTATAAGCATCCAGGTAAGGAAGCCCTGTACCATCTGTACGATAGGAGTTCACCAGGTCCTGTGTAGGCTGGAAGAATCCGCAACAGCCAAAAGGACTGTTATATGGATAGTTCAGCATATCACCGGCATTCGCGTTGGTGATAGTACCGGTACCGTCGTTTGCAGTCATCTGGATGGCGAAAACAGACTCAGGACCATTTTTCGCAGCTGCATCAAAGTTATTTTCAAACTTCGCTTCAAGTGCATAAGGTTTACCGTTGGAAGTCTGGCCATTGGTAATAGCGCTCTGGAACAACGGTAAAGCAGTGCTATACTGTTTCTGGTAGAGATAACATTTCGCCAGGTAAATCTGTGCAGCCCATTTGTTTGCTCTTCCGAGATCGCTCTGCGTGGCAGGAAGATTATTCATGGCAAAGGTAAAGTCAGCGACGATGTTAGGCCAGATATCCACTGTATTTGGCTGCAATACATCTGTAGTGGTGTCGCTGATCCATGGTACATTATTGAACATTTTTTTCAGTTCAAAATAATAGTGACCACGCAGGAACCTTGCTTCCGCTTCCACTTCCTTCTTTTCATCAGCAGTCATGTCAGTGGCTCTGCTCATGAATTTCAGGGTATTATTACAGCGGGTAACCCCTTCGTATACTGCTTTCCATTTTGCATTGATAAAGGTATTGGTAGCTGATTCCTGACCGGTTGCAATCGCGTTGATATCAGGCTGGTCAGTACTTTCAGAACCTTTATGTGCATCACCACCGGCCACACTTCCGTATACCCAGTTGGTAGGGGATGCCATCCAGCCGGATCCGGTACCGCCGAGGGCGTTATTACCGGGAGCCTGGCCATCCAGGGCACCATAGGCGCCCACGAGCAGATAGTTCACACCATCTTTGTTAGCGATAATTTCTTCGGTGAGCGCACCGTATGGAGGACGTTCCAGGAAAGACTTTTTGCAGGCAACGAACATACCGGTTGCGAGCAATAATGCGATACCTGAATATTTAAGTTTTTTCATCTGTTTCAATTTTGCTTGTTCAGTAATGCTATCAGAATGTTACGTTCAGACCAACCAGGTATTGACGTTGATTTGGATAAGCACCTTCATCGATACCGAATGAAGTGGTAGTACCACCGATTTCAGGATCTACACCAGTGTATTTGGTGATAGTGAAGACGTTAGCTGCCTGTACATAGATCCTGCATTTTTGAACACCGATGTTTCTCAGTGCAGCTGCCGGTAAGGTGTAGCCCAGCAACATGTTTTTAGCACGCAGATAAGAACCATTTTCTACGAAATAAGAGTTTGGCTCATTGAAGGTGCTGGCATATGCAGCAGCTTCCTGGATAGGCGCTTTAGCATTCATGTGCGTTGGCGTCCAGGAATCGTATACTGCGGTTTTGCTTTTTGCACCAGCAAAAGAGTTGTAGAAGTCTGTCCACCATCTGATCTGGTTCCAGATTTTATTGCCCTGTACACCATACAGGAACATACTGAAATCAAATCCTTTGTAGGTCAGACCGATATTAAGGCCGTAGCTGAATTTAGGGGTAGGTGAACCGAGGAAAGTTCTGTCGGCAGCATCTACTTTACCATCTCCATTAACATCTGCATATTTGAAACGACCTACGCCGATATCCTGTTGATAAGAAGAGATATCAGGATATTTTTTGATAGCAGCATCGTTGGCAGCTTTTACTTCATCAGCTGAATTCCAGAAGCCTACGATTTTGTAACCATAGAACTCAGAAATAGAGTGGCCTACAGCGTTACGGATGATCGGGCTACCGAAACGACGTTGATCAGAATCGAAGTAGGTGGCGCCGTTAGAAATCGCCTGGATCTTGTTATGATAAGTAGTCAGCGTAGCGCTTACATCCAGTTTCAGGTCATGCGTCAGGTAAGTATTACCAGTGATATTGAGGTCAATACCATTGTTTTTCATCTGCGCAACGTTAGAGTACGGGAAGGTTTCACCACCGTAAGTACCTGCGAGTTCAGGGTTATACAGCAGGTCTTTCACCACTTTCTGGTAGTAATCAACGGTGAACTCGAGGTGGCCTTTCAGCAGGGTTGCATCGATACCGATGTTGGAGTTGATGTTACTTTCCCATTTAGCATCCGGGTTACCCAGCTGGCTCCAGTAGAAACCTTTCTGGATATTGGTACCATCCATTGGATAGAAGGTAGATGATCTGTTAAATCCGTAAGAGTTATAGGTATTACTTGGAGATACGTTGATCTGGTTACCCATGATACCCCATCCACCGCGGATTTTCAGGTCGCTGAGCCAGGTGAGTCCTTTCATGAACTCTTCCTGAGAGAGACGCCATGCAGCACTTACCGCAGGGAAGTTACCATATCTGTGACTAGGACCGAACCTGGAAGAACCATCCCGACGGATCAGTGCACCGAGCAGGTATTTATCGCGGTAAGCATAATCTACTTTAGCAAATAAAGACCATAAACCATCAGAGCCATAATTGCTGTAGTTGGTCTGGGTACCGGTACCTGTAGAGAGATTTACGAAGTTAGGATCAAAGGTGAAGTAGTCCTGTGTAGAACCACCAACGTTTCTGAACTCTTCGTCAAATGCTTCTGTACCTAACAATACTTTCAGATCATGGGTACGGTTGAAGTTTTTGTGGAATGTCAGGGTGTTGGTCCATGTCCAGTCATAACCAGTACCTGCATTTTCTGTGTAGATATTGGTACGAACCGGTTCCTGGTTTTCATAATCAGGAGGAGCAAAGTTGTGGTTATTGAAGTTAAATAATTCACCACCGAAGCTGGTTCTGAGGGTGAATAACTTCATGATGTCTGCTTCTGCATACACATTACCTAACAAGCGGTTAGCCAGTGTTTTGGTATTGCCGAAACGGTCCTGAATAGCTACAGGGTTTTTGGCGTTACCTAAATCATCTCCTTTACTACCTGCATAGTTACCTTTGATATCATATACAGGGATGATAGGCATTTCACGGAAGGCCATGCCTATACCGCTACCTTCCTGTAAGATACCTATCTGTGGGTTGCTGATTACAGAGTACTCCATATTTTCGCCTACGCGGATATGGTCGGTAACATTGTAATTAGAGTTTGCACGCACTGCATAGCGTTTGTTATAGGTATTTTTCAGGGTACCCTGTTGGTTGAAGTAGTAGAAAGAGAAGAAGTAGTTACCGATATCGCTGCCACCTGCAACAGAGATGTTGTGGCTGGTGATAGGTGCTGGTTTGAAGATTTCATGGAACCAGTCTGTACCGGCTTTATTAGCTTTGGTAATACGGTAGAAGTTATCCCAATCACCTGCATTTTTATAGTTTGGATTTACGTAATACAGGTCCGGGTTGGTAGAAGGATCACCTTCTTTTGCGCCGGTTGGTGAGATATAATCCGGTAATACCGGCGTAGCACCGTTACCGTATTGTTTGGATGAAACTTTGGTAGGGTCAGTATTGGTGAGGGCTGTCCACATGAGGTTGGCCTGTTCCTGTGGTGTAGCGATGTGGTAAACGTTGCCGCCTTTAGGAACCTGTGTACCATAGTAACCGTCGTAGGAAACCTTTACTTTACCGGTACCGCGTTTGGTGGTGATGATGATTACACCGTTAGCAGCACGGGCACCGTAGATAGAAGCAGCGCCGGCATCTTTCAGCACCTGCATGGTAGCTACGTCATTGGGGTTGAGGTCTACCAGACTGTTGATAGCCACTCCATCCACTACATAGAGCGGGGTGTTTACACCGAAGGTATTCACACCACGGATCTGCACCTGAGGTTCCTGTCCTGGCTGACCGGTACCAATAACGGTGATACCGGAAACCTGGCCTTGTAACTGGTTAGAGATCTGCGCAGTTGGTTGTTTGGTAAGGTTTTCCACTTTCACGATGGAAACGGCGCCTGTCAGGTCTTTCTTTTTCTGACTGGCGTAACCCGTTACTACCACTTCTTCGAGTGAACCGATTTTTTCTGCGAGACGAATTACTATTGGGCCGTTGCCTACAGTAATTTCCTGTGGATCATAACCGACAAATGAGGTGACTAATACGTCTCCTTGTTTTGCCTGGATGGAGAAAACGCCGGTAGGATCTGTGGCGGTTCCACGGTTGGTGCCTTTAATAACTACGGTTACGCCGGGGATAGGATTTCCTGATGTTTTATCAGTAACCTTACCTGTAATTTTCGTTTGTGCGTAAACGTTAGTACCGGCAAGCATGAGCAATATACCGCATAGCACGGCAAGCGCCTGGTAAAAATGTTTTTTCATAACGTGGTTTAAGGGTGACGTTTAAGAAAAATGAATAAATAGAGTACCTGTCTTTTATATCTCATCATCACTTACTGCCGGGCATAGGATGTCCTGGTCTTGTTATCGTTTATAACAAAACAGCTCAACAAAATGACAATAAACTGCCTGTATTACCAGATCAGATGCAGTATCCGGTAACGTCAATTAATTGTGTAAGTGACAATTATAATATACCTGTATAAAAATTGATGGCGTACTATGTATATGCCAACACTAATTCAGCTCATTTAAGCACTAAAATGTTTTTTAATGATGAAGGAAAAACAAACCTGTTGTGTCAATAAAAATGTTGTGAGAAATAACGTACCCTGTATTTGCTAATTAAATCTATCTCCTCAGATTTTGGTTCTCACGTGGAATTTTATAAGTCTTTCGCCGACTAATTTATAAATATAATTTAACTCAAGCAAGCATCTTTTAACATTTTTTTAGTTTTTTTTACTCAGCCTGCTATTATTAAATAAATTTCCGTTCGACATAAAATATTTCATCTACGTTAGTTTTTATGTATGTTTAATCATTAATCATGAAGTGATGAAAGTTTTCAATATTTTTTTCTGCGTTGTGTTTATCATCTTTGCCGGCTTACAATACAACGATCCCGATCCTTATGTGTGGATGCCCATATACCTCTATGCTGCATACTTCTGCTGGCAGGCGGCCCGGAAACGTTTTTATCCTAAATGGTATTGGGCAGGTATCTTCATATACCTGGGATATGCCATTTACCTGTTCTTTACAAAAGACGGTGTAATTGATTGGGTATCGCAACATCAGGCAGAGAATATTGCGCAAACAATGAAAGCGGAAAAGCCATGGATAGAAGAAACCAGAGAATTCTTTGGTTTGTTCATTTGTATCGCGGTGTTGCTGATCAATTATTGCTACTGTAAAATGCAACTTCGCAAAGCAAAATAATTTACCTGCGATGATCTGGCAGTAATGCCTGGTCATCTATTTAATACAGCCGCCGGGTACGGAAAGTGATCATATCGCTGTCCGTACCCGGCGGTCTCTTTTATGGCCATGCAGTTTTTAACAGGATTCTAACACCCTAAAAAGACGAATATCCAATCCAATTTGTACTTTCAGGACATTATTAAATAATATTTACATAAACCTGTAATCAAGCAATGGAAAACAGTCCGCAACGTGCCACTCCGGCTGTGTGGATAACAATTATCAGTATTCTTGCTGTGATATCTGCCATTTGGTGGTGGGTACAAAGACCAGCTTACGTTGCCATTCCCCAGCGGGAGGCCGTCATCAATGATAAAATTACCTTAACGCTTTCCGGAGGGCAGATAATAGACCTTACAGATACTTCCTATAAAATTACCCAGACACCTGATGCCGTCGTATATGCGTCGCCGGCAGGTGTAACGTATACGCCTAAAGGAAACGGTGTTACCTCCTGGAACACGCTGTATGTACCGGATGGCAGGAAATATACCCTGATACTGGCAGATGGCACACAGATCTTTCTTAACAGCAAAACGACCTTACGTTTTAAATTCGTGAACGCCGGCCGGAAAAAACAATTATTCGTTGATGGTGAAGCCTTTTTCAGGCTATTACCCAACGATACCGCTATTTTGACGGTACATACGCCAGTAACGGATATCACCACCAGCAATGCCGACTTCGATGTCATCTCCTATGACCGGGAGCATGTCAGTACGATCCTGGTAAGAGGAACACTGGAAGTAACAGACCAGCGAACCACTGTCACCCTGAAACCCGGTACTGCGGCCATTTACCATTCAGACGATGACTTTACGACTGAGCCGGCTGATATTAAGGAAATCTTAAAATGGACAGAAAAATTAAAATCAGGCACCGAGTTGCGCGAAAAGATTAGTACTTTAATACAAGAAAACTAAGTATTCTGAAATTAAAGTCATGAAGAAAACTGCCATTTTTCCAACTCCACATTACTATGATCGATATATTGATCTTGTTCCGGATGTAACCTTGCAGGAAGCATTCCAATATGCAAGAGAAGAGCTTGATAAATTCAATCCTGCCCGCCATGAGCTGAGAGGAGATTTTGCTTATGCTCCCGGTAAATGGACTTTAAAAGATGTTATCCTCCACATCACGGATACAGAGCGCGTACACCTGTACCGGGCCATGAGCTTTGCACGTAAGGAACGTGGGCCTCTGGCAGGGTTTGATCAGGATAAATATGCTGCAGGCGGACTAACACAAACCCGCACGCTCGATAGCCTGATTACAGAACTGAAAATTATCAGGGCTGCCACAGAAAACATGTTTGCCACTTTCAGCGATCCGGTTTTGCTAAGGGTAGGCGTTTGCTGGAAATATGAGATGAGCGTGCTCGCAATGGGTTTCTGTATTATCGGGCACCAGCTGCACCATTTTAAAGTAATTAAAGAGAAGTATCTATAAACTACTTTAAGTTTTATTGGGGAGCCGGGCCTTCGGCCCCGCAAAACTCCAAAACCAAAGGGCTGCCGTTGGCAGCCCTTTGGTTTTGGAGGCAAAATACGCTAATGGCAATTTTTAAAATTCAACCCCAGTCAAAAACTAACATTTAGGTTAGTATTTAACAATTAACTCCCGTCTTCTCCGGCGTTTCAACGGCTCCTACCTTTATTGCACAAAATCAGAAAACACATGAAACGTTTAGATAGTAAAGTTGCGCTGGTTACAGGCGGTAGTCGTGGTATAGGAGCAGCAATAGCCGCCAGACTGGCTTCAGAAGGTGCCGATGTTATAATCACCTATGCACAAAGCGAACAACGCGCGGAAGAAGTACTTAAAGCCATAGAAAACCATGGCCGGAAGGGCAAAGCCATAAAAGCGGACAGTGCTTCCGCTACGGCAGTTCGCGATGCAGTGCTGCTCGCCGTAAAAGAGTTTGGTCGTATAGACATTCTCGTTAATAATGCTGGTACATATACACATAAGTTACTGGAAGATTATACATTGGAAGAATATGAACATATGATGGCGGTAAATACCCGTGCCGTATTTGTGGCTACGCAGGAAGCCGCACGTCATATGCCCTCAGGTGGCCGTATCATTACTATTGGCAGCAACATGGCCGAAAGAGTCGCTTTTCCGGGTGGTGCATTGTACGCCATGAGTAAGTCGGCCCTGACAGGTTTCAATAAAGGCATCGCCAGGGACCTGGGCAGTAAAGGCATTACCGCCAACCTGGTGCAGCCTGGCCCTACCGATACCGAAATGAACCCCGCCAACAGCGACTTCGCACCTGTACTGGCACAACAGACAGCCCTGGGGCGTTACGGTACCGTCAACGAAGTGGCATCACTGGTGTCGTTCCTTGCCGGGCCTGACAGCAGCTTCATTACAGGTACAGAACATACTATCGATGCAGGATTCAATATTTAAAATGATGAGGCTGGTAAAAGGATGCTGCTTTTACCAGCCTCTGCTTTTATCTTTATAACATATTGATTGTGTTTTGTTAATACAAAATAACAACCGGTAGATGACAACCTTATGTCAGTAGCACCAGGGAATTTTTCCAGATTTTTTGGAGAGATGAAAAAAATACATTTACCTTTGTTGTATAGACAACAGTTGTAGATGTAGTTATTATGAAACTGGAAGACGAACTGAAACAATATAAATTCAAGGACGATTATCAGCGCGCACTGCTGAACATCATATTTACCGCCGGCTGGGTGGGAGTAGGATTGTCGCAGGTGCTGAAACAATACGACCTGTCTTCCCAGCAATTCAATGTACTGCGTATACTTCGTGGCAGCCGCCCTAACCCATTGAACCTGCTGGATATCCAGGAGCGTATGATGGACAGGATGAGCAATGCCACCCGCCTTGTGGAAAAGCTCCGTCAGAAAGGATTATTAACACGTATCCAATGCGAACAGAACCGCAGAAAGGTGGAAATCGACATCACGGAGAAAGGCATCGCTTTACTGGCCGAACTGGACCCGCTTATTGAAGAGAATCAGCGGAAAATGACGGAGACCATTACGCCTGAAGAGGCCCGGCAACTGGACAGACTGCTGGATAAATTAAGGGGCTGAGGCCTTTTTTTTACCACAACTGTTGTATATACAATAATAGTACAAACCTCATACTAGTTTCTACTGTTATATCATCTACCAGCTTTTAATCTTTATATTATAAAAACAACATCATGAAAAAAGCATTCTTAGTTACTGCAATGTTACTGATGGCAGGTATTGCCTCTTTTGCTCAGGTTAAATGGGCTGCAGATCCTGCTCACACCACTATCGGGTTTAGTGTTAACCACCTTGGCATCAACTTCGTTCAGGGTAAATTCGATAAATTCAATGGCACTGTAGAAACTGCTGATACCACCAACTTCAACAACGCTAAAATTGAATTCACTGCCGATGTAAACAGCATCAACACTGGTGTTGCACAGCGTGATGGCCACCTGAAAACAGATGATTTCTTCAATGCAGAGAAATATCCTTCCATCACTGTTAAAAGTGTTTCCTTCAAAAAACTGGCTGGCAACAAATATGTAATGCTCGCAGACGTTACCATCCGTGAAACAACCAAACGTGTAGCCTTCGACGTTACTTTCAATGGTGTGATCAAAGATCCATGGGGTTTAAGAAGAGCTGGTTTCACCGCTAAAAGCAGCATCAACCGCCTGGATTTCGGTCTGAAATATGCTGACAAACTGCCTAATGGTACTTATGCAGTAGCACCTACCGTTGATATCCTGGTGAATGCTGAAATTGTTAAGCAATAAGCTGATATTATTATAAATGAAAAATGCCGTCTCTACTGAGTAGAGACGGCATTTTCGTTTATGTCTGAT
Organism: Chitinophaga sp. Cy-1792; assembly: GCF_011752935.1. Classification (NCBI taxonomy): domain Bacteria; kingdom Pseudomonadati; phylum Bacteroidota; class Chitinophagia; order Chitinophagales; family Chitinophagaceae; genus Chitinophaga; species Chitinophaga sp. Cy-1792. The sequence goes on along the minus strand of NZ_VWWO01000001.1, from coordinate 1,435,280 downwards.
TGTGTTTTGCTGTTTTTTTAAACTGACATCTTCGATGTCAGTTTGGGGTTTCCGCCCCTTCGGGGCGGGCCTCTTCAAGGAATAGAAATTATTTCTTCTTCTTTTTCTTCTTCTTACCTTCTTCCAGCTCCTTGTTATGCTGGTCTAATAACAGCTGCCAGTTATCGTTGGGAGTATCTTCAGAGAAACTGATCGTTTCACGGTAGTCATCTTTGTTGATCTTCATTTCTGTAACTTCCTTACCGATAAATTTCTGGATTTCCTCCAGCAGTGGCTTTTCTTCCGTGGCTACAAACGAAACTGCCTTTCCTTTCTGTACACCACGACCGGTACGGCCTACACGGTGAACATAGTTTTCCGGCACATCCGGCAGATCGTAATTCACCACATAATCTACATTGGGAATATCAATACCTCTGGCGTTTACATCTGTGGTGATCAGCAATTTGATATCACCTTTCTTAAACTCTTCCATCACATTGAGGCGATCGCCCTGTTCTTTTCCACCGTGCATTGCCAGCGACTTGATCCCAACACGTTCCATGGCAGCCACCACTCTTTCGGCGCGCACCTTGGTACGTACGAAAACGAGAATTTTACTGTCAGGGAATTCTTTAACGAGGCGCTCCAGGAAGAAACGCTTGTCGTCCATCTCCACGTAGGCAACGGAATGCGTTACGTTTTTGGAAACCGGGTCCTGCGGGGAAATCTGTATACGGATAGGATTATTCACAACGGAATAAGCCAGGTCTTTAATGTCTTTATCCAGGGTAGCGGAGAAGAATAACGTCTGGTGATTGCGGGGAATATGTTTGATCACATCGCGGATATCCCGGATAAATCCGAGGTCCAGCATGTGATCCGCCTCATCGAGGATGAGGGTTTGTACACTCCGGAGATCGATATGGCCCTGATTGAGCTGGTCAAACATACGGCCAGGGGTGGCAATGAGTACATCCACACCCTTTTCGAGGATCTTTATTTGCGGGTCCTGATCTACACCGCCCACCAGGGCGAGTATGCTGAGATCAGTATATTGGGCAATTTTCTGAAATACTTCCGCGATCTGGATGGCCAGCTCCCTGGTGGGAACCATTACCAGGCATTTCACTTCATATTTACGTTTATCATATCTAAGCTCCTGCTGTTGCAGGCGATGGAGCACAGGAATCGCGAAGGCAGCGGTTTTACCGGTACCAGTTTGTGCAACAGCCATCACATCATCCCCTTTCAGGATAGAAGGGATGGCTTTGAATTGAATATCTGTAGGGCGCTTAAAGCCCAGTTCTGCCAAACTCTCTTTTATCTCCGGCGAGATGTTATACTGTTCAAATTTCATGCGCCAAAGATAAGAAGAATGGTGTGATTCCTAAGATTTCACCAGTTGCACTTCCATCAGGAGCTTAACTTCATCGCTGAGTACGATGCCGCCGGCTTCTGTGGTAGCGTTCCAGCGTAAGCCGAAATCGGTTCTGTGCAGACGGCCTTTCAGGGCGAATCCGGCTTTTTGTTGGCCCCATGGGTCCACGGTAACACCGCCATGTTCTACATCCAGCTCAATGGGGTGTGTCTGTCCTTTAATGGTCAGGTCGCCAAGCAGCTTGTAGCGGTCGCCATCTACTTTTTTTACCTTTTTAGATTTGAAACTGATTTTCGGGAAGGTGCCCGCGTCAAAGAACTCTCCGTTTTTCAGGTGCTCATCGCGCTGGCTGTTTTGTGTGTCGATACTGTTTGCTTCTGCTTCAAAATTAATCGTCGCGTCATGAAAGTCTTCGCTCTCTGTCAATACTTCACCACTGAAACGGGTGAAATAGCCACTTACGTTGGTAATCATCAGGTGTTTCACCTTAAATCCGATTTCGCTGTGTGATTCATCAATTTTCCAGGTAGTCATGGTTCATCTTTTTTAATATTTCGTAAAATTAAATAGTATAACGTTCGAATAATTGGATAAATTGCCGATAATGATGGACGATTTTCCGTCGACAGGGCAAAATCTGTTACACTAATTAATTAACCGAGCCTGCATGCCATTTACTATATCCCATGCGGCCATTGTGGCGCCGCTATACCGGTTACCAAAAAGATTTGCCTCCCTAAGCGGGCTGATAATAGGGAGTATGGTACCTGATTTCCTGTACTTTTTCAGATTGAACCCCTATGCTGACGATGGTCATCATTTTCCGGGGATAATAATTTATGATCTGCCACTGGCGATACTCCTCGCCTACGCCTGGCACCACTGGTGGCGATACCCCATTATGGAATATGCGCCGCCTTTTGCCGCAGCAAGAATCCGGAGATACCGCTTCTTCAACTGGCACCAGTATTTCTGTCAGCATTTCCTGGTGGTAATTTGTTCTGTCATGGTGGGCGTCTTTTCCCATCTCTTCCTCGATGCCTTTACGCATGAGCAGGGATATTTTGTGCAACTGATTCCTTTCCTGCAAAAACATTCCGGCAAACAACCTAACTGGTACCTGATGCAGTATGCAACTTCCGTTGCGGGATTATTTATACTCTTTTACTATTTCTTTAAAATTCCTGTTAAAAAACCGCTACCACATATAACGTTGAAGGATACACTTTTTTTCTGGGGTGGTACTGCCATATTCTCTTTCCTGATATTGTTCATCAACGAAAAAGTACATTATATCAATTGCAAAGGACTGGATTACCTGGCGATAATACTTGGAGGTGTCATGTATGGCTACATCGCCATGGCAGCCATTTATAAGCTAAGGCTGGTCAAACGTTCCTAAAGGAACATAATCATACTTTTCTAACTCACTGGTATCTTTTATAGATCTGCAAATACCATCCGACAACAATATAATTTTATCACTCGCCCTGATAATATCCATATAATTATGATCTGTAATAATAAATCCTTTGTTGTCGCGATAAGATTCTAGCAAGCCTATAATTTCATCTACATAAATCGGTTCTACGCCGTTAAAAGGTTCATCCAGCAAAACGAACTTTACATCCAGGTGTATTACCAGGAGTATTTCCAATATACGCAGGGTTCCGCCGGAAAGCTCGTCCCGCCTCAGTTCCAGATGAGGAGCTACACGGGGATGTGCCTTTACCTGGTTAGCCGCACTTATATCTTCGAGATATACATCAATTATTTCTCCCACCGTAATATTGGTGGGAAGAAAGCCTTCCTGTGGCAGATACGCCAGATTCTTTCCTGTAGCATAAGGCGTAGGAAGTGCTTCTTCATCAATACTTACATACCTGTTTAGTGCATCGCAGGTGCCAAAAATTATTTTTAATAAAGTAGATTTCCCACAACCGTTTCTTCCCAGCAAACCTACTACCTCACCGGTTTTACATGACAATTGACAATCCCTGAGTAATGTACGTTTCCCGTAGTTTTTAATGATACTATCTGCTCTTAAAATATGTACCGGCATCTTAATAAAAAATTATAAATAGTAACAGTAATAGAAAACCTATCAACAGGTTTATACCATAGGCAAATCCGATCAGCTGAAATTTAGAATAGCCTTTGTTGTGGTAGAAATAGTATTGATTTTTTCTGCGTCGTTCAAATAAGAACAATGACAACAGAAACCCTCCGGTAAGCATAGCAATTACAAAGGCTCTGAGTATTACCGACAAGGACGATGCACTATTACCGGCTTCCATATAAGGTAGTTTGGGCGTGACTGGCACCGCCAACAATGCAAGAAATATGGAAAACGCATAGTTGGGCAGGTTGATCGCACGATAGTAATGCCACAAAAAGTACAGGTTTTGGGTTGGCTTCATGGGAATTATATTGCGGCAGATAGCAACAATAACAATGCCACGTAGGTTATTCTTATCTTCTATAGGCAGATAGATATTGCAGATATTGTTCTAACTGGTCAATAGCTACCTTGTAAAGGATTTCGCATCTTATGAAAGAAAAAATATCCGTACTCGCCATATCAGGCAGTACACGCGCTCAATCATCTAACCATCAGCTGATACATGGTATCACAAAAAAATATGCAGATAAGATTGCTGTTACTTTTTTTGATGATCTCACCACCTTACCTTTTTTTAATCCGGATATTGACAATGAAACGCCGCCCGCGTCGGTGACTGCTTTCAGGGAAGCTGTTCGTGCCGCAGACGCCGTACTGATCTGTACACCGGAATATGCCATCGGGGTGCCGGGCGTATTAAAAAATGCGCTGGACTGGGCGGTTTCCAATATGGCCTTCAGTCAGAAACCTGTAGCATTGATCACTGCCGGTACAGCGGGATTTCATGCGCATAAGTCGCTCCTGGGCACACTGCTGATCATTGAATCGAGCATCAGTGAAGATATGCAGTTGGTTATATCTGCCGTAAAAACGAAGATCGATACGGCGGGAAATATTACCAACACGGAAACTTCCGAAAAAATAAACAAGCTAATAGATGCCACCATAGCCGCTGTACAAGGAAACAGCGACCTTACTTTCCTGCAACCGCCACCCATGATGCAGGCCTGATTTTACGGATTTAAAACATCACACTTATATACCATTTTGGGATAAAGGGTAATTCTGTTCACAAATATTTCTTTATTTGCGACCAGAATTACCTATTTATCCCTATGCTATTCGAATGAGTTAACCCCGGCTATTTATTTCTGATTAAAGATTTTCTTACCTCTTACCAGTAATTTATTTCTTCTTCTCTTAATGGAAATCACCTGCTGATAACGATCTCCTGCCTGTCTGAATTCCGTATAGGCGTTAAAGATAGTTTGCGGTGTAACAATACCAATCAGTGTATTATCGTCCGGATTGAGCACGGGTAATACCGGCAGTTTGTACGCGCTTATCAGTTCCACCGCCTGATTGAGTTTTGCTGTCGGGTAGATATAAACAGCGGTATCTACCTGTTCATCTTCCTGGGAAGCATTGGCCATAGCCTCGCTCACAGGAAGCTGCGACAATACATCCGGTTCAAAAGAATGCGGCGTAGCCACTCCGCGACGCTGAATTTTCTCGGTCATGATACTGCCTTTCATCAGGAAAAAGGATACAAAGTAAGAAGCAGCACAAGCGCCCAGTAAAGGTAATAGTCCATGTGGCTGCATGGTGACTTCGAAGGCAAAAATAACCGCTGTCAGCAAGGCTCTTGCAGCGCCGGCAAACATAGCAGCCATACCGATCAGCGCGCAGGTAGGCAGGTTAATCTGACTTTCCGGGAAGAAGTGCAGGACGATCATCCCAAATAAGATGCCCGTAGCACCGCCGATGGTTAATAATGGCGCCAGTGTACCACCGCTGGTACCACTACCGAGGGAAATAGCCCAGGAAATAAATTTCAGGAAACATAACCCCAGTACCATTTTCAGGGGTAGTGAACCTCCCAGCAATGCGGTGATATTATTATATCCCACTCCCAGCGTGTATGGCGCGAAATAGCCTGTAACACCAATGGCTACTGCACCTATGGCTGGCCACCACATCCAGTGTATAGGCAGTTTTTCAAAGAGGTCTTCCACTGCATAGATGCTTTTTGATACCAGTGCCGCCAGCACGCCAATGATGGCGCCGCCCACCACGTACCATATCAGCGCCTGCGCCGTAGGGGCTTGCAGCACCGGCATCGGAAACACAGGCCCACTGCCGAATAACCAGATATGCATGGCCGTACCTGTAGCACATGCCATGGCAACCGGGATAATACTTTTAGGGGAAAACTCGAACAGCAATAATTCTATCGCCAGCAGTACCGCTGCTACAGGCGTACCGAATATGGCCGCCATACCGGAGGTGGCACCTGCCGTCAGCATGATTTTACGCTCGTTGGGAGAAATGCGCATGATCTGTCCGGTGAATGAGCCGAAAGCACCACCGGTAGAGATAATGGGACCTTCCGCACCGAAGGGACCGCCGGTACCTATAGAAATAGCGGCGGATAAAGGTTTCAGGATGGTAATGATAGGCTTGATACGGCTTTCATTGGTGAGTACCTGCTCCATTGCTTCCGGGATACCATGGCCGCGGATGGCAGCTGAGCCTAATCTTGCCATGATACCGATTATGATGGAGCCAATGATGGGTATAAATATTACCCATAATCCCAATGTGTTATGGGCAGGACTTGCTTCGGCAGCTGAAAACTTGCCGTAAAAAGAGATATTGGTGATGAGATTGATTAATAATACCAGTACCTTGGCAATGAGTCCGATAATGAAGGCGTTTACCACGGCCTGTATGGTCAGATAAAAGAGTCTTCCGGAAATGGTTTTATCCATTGCTGTTTTCTCCGGGTCGTAGGCGTGCCCATCCAGAGAAGGAGCGATGGATATTGTTTCGTTCATATTTTTGTGCTTCATTAACTTTAATTTGACTACAAAAGTATTACCTTGGCAATAAAAATTCATCTTTTTAATTATTTTTTAAGATAATTTTATTGCCATCGCAATAAATACATATATAATTATGCAGCAACACCACCATTGTTTCCTTTCCAGATACAGCTTACCGGAGTGGCAGGCGGCCATTGCTACGAACGCCACCATTCATAAATTCAAGCGGGGAACGGTGATTTTCAGGGAGTCGGAAGAGGTGACAGGCTTTTATTTTATCCACTCAGGGAAGGTGAAAGTCCATAAGCAATGGGGCGAAGATAACCGCGACCTGATCGTGAAGTTTGCCCTGGCGGGAGATATTTTGGGGCATCGCGGGCTCGGGCAGGATCATTTCTACCCGGTAACAGCCACTGTCATAGAAGATGTAGAGGCCTGCTTTATAAGCGCCGAATTTTTCCATACCACCCTCCTGGTAAATCATGAGCTGGCGTACCATATGGTACTTTTTTATGCTTCAGAACTGCAAAAGGCAGAGCAGGCCATGCGCGATATGGTATTTATGAGTGCCAAAAGCAAAATGGCAAATGCCCTGTTGAAAATCCAGGATATCTTCGGCACCGATGAAAATGGTGCGATCCAGAGTAACCTGAGCAGACAGGAAATTTCTGCGTACGCCGGCACCACCTATGAAACTTTATTCAAAACACTGAATGAGTGGATAGAAGAAGGCTTCATCACCGTTGCAGGGAAAGCCATTACCATACGTGACCAGGACAAACTACGGGCATTGGTGCAGTAGTTACAGGATTGAATTATTTTTGTGCGCATGAGATATATCAACACTGCAGGACTGATAGTAATAGAAAACCGTAAGCTGATGCTGGCTTTCAGCCGTAACAAAGGTGCCTGGTACCTGCCCGGAGGTAAAGTAGACCCGGGAGAAACAGACCTCGAAGCACTGCACCGCGAAATAAGAGAAGAGTTGGATATCGATCTTAACAAGGAGCAGCTGCAGCTATATTATTACATGGAAGCCCCTGCATTCGGTGAAAAAGACGTGCTGATGAAGCAGCATGCCTTCATTTGCCAGCTACAGCAAACACCGCAACCCACCGCAGAAATTGCAGCTATCCGATTTTTCAGCGAAGCCGAATATAAACTGGAAGAACACCAGGTAATTGGTGTTATCAATGCGTTTCGTAAGCTTAGGGAAGATGGGTTGGTGGATTAACGGTATAGTATATACGAAGTTATCAACATAGTTTTTTTAGTCCAGCCAGCCGGCGTCCATGGAGCGGTTGGTATCGTAAATGCAGTACTCGAACTGCTGCTTTTGCAGGTTCCATCCGCCTTTAGTCAGGCCGTTCTTCACCGCTTTTACTCTTGCCTGAAACAATTCCTCGTCTGCATATTCGCGCAGGGTGATGAAGCGGTTATCGGGGTCGTTACGTAGTGCGTTCTGCGATAAACGTACATTGTACAACTCGCAAAGTCGCATCAGTTCCTCTTTTTTTATAAAATCTATTTTTCCTCTCCACTCAAAATACGGTGGGTAATCTCCATCATTTATCCAGGAAAAAGCGTGATCTGCGGGTATTTCTATTTTACTTCTCTTTACAAAAAAATCATTCGCGATCAGCGATTCTGTATAACTATCACACTGCTGCAATACTTCCTGGTAGGAGTTTGTAGACAATACCGCATATAGCATTGGTTGCTGAATGCAGGTACCTTTTGAGAGTTCGATGAGTAAGGGGCGGGCCGACAACCGGTTGCAACAATCAGAAAATGAGGCCACGCGTTCCTGCGTAATTTCGGAAATGGTCAGATGTACTTCGAAGGGTATTGGCCTGTTTGTCTTCATTAAGACGAATATAATAGAGTGCCTCCTAATAATGAAATTCTTTTGACCGATTACGTGTTAAAATTCTATTAGCACTCAATTTTTATTGACAATTCGAATGGATAGGGCTTTCGAGGCTATTCTATATAAAGTTTCCAAGCTATTGTTGATTTTTATTTTTAAAAAGATGAAAAAATTTCGTCTGGTTAAAATGAAATTTAATAGTTGTAAAAAAGAGTACAGTATTGTTTAACAAGTAATGGGGATTTTAAAAAATGATAATCATCTGTCAGAAAAATACAAATAAAAAGCAGCGCCGTAGATACGACACTGCTTTTTTGAACTGATAACCTTGTTATATATTCCTATTATTGGAGGAGCCACATGGATTGTGAGCAATCATCATTGCCTTTAAACTGACGTTGAATAGCTTCGTTCAAATTGTCCGAGTTATAATTCAGTTCATTGGTAGGGTACATCCATCTCAGCGGGAAGCTGGTGGATGGAACGTTCAGGTTGGTGCTGCTGTTCAGTTTGAACACAGGGTAACCTGTACGTCTGTTTTCATACCAGGCGTTGAAATCGGAATTCTGGAAGAATCCGGCGATATATTTCTGGGTGATGATCTGCTGGATCTGATTTTCTGTAGTACCTGTGAGTGCAACAGTAGCAGGGAATGAGCTGATATAGGCAGCATCGATAGCCATGTTATGTGCATAGGATGCAGGTGCATATTTCGCCAGGAAATTCAGGTGGCCTTTGATACCGTTTTCGTAGTAGGTTTCAGCGGCGGTACCGCTGATCCAGCCACGAACGGTAGCTTCCGCCAACAGGAACTGTACATCCCAGTAGTTCAGCAAGCCAACAGGTTCTGCATTGTACATTTCTACGTAACGTTTATTCACATCACAGTAGCTACCGGCAGCTTTTTTGTCGGTAGTAGAAGTATACTGATCAGAAGGTTCTACACCCATATAGGCATCAAAGTCTGACATCGTTTTACCGGCTTTAAGCTGAGCAGGAGTAGGTTCTGCAAAGTAGAACAGACGTTTGTCCTGCGAAGTTTTCAACAAATCGACCAGGGTGGTGGACATCATCGGATAGATCACGAAAGAGTTGATCTGTGCAGCGGTATTGCTCCATGGGTAGCAATAACCTGCAGAAGCCTGATAGGTTACAGCGAAGTTATCGGTGTAGTCTCTCATCAGCGGACGCTGAGCCACTGCTTTAAATCTGTTGATAACATCCAGGTCTGCGTCGCCGGTTTTCTTCACGAGGTTCATCAGTACATGCAGCTGGAAGCTGTTTGCGAGTCTTCTCCACTTATCCACACTACCGGAGTAGATGAAGTCGCCGGAGAAGTCAACACCTTTTGCCAGCAGGGAATCTGCCTGGTCGAGTTCTTTCAGGATGCCGATAAACACTTCTTTCTGTGTATCATATTTTGCTTTGATAACACCTGTAGATCCCTGTACTGCCTGAGAGTAAGGGATATCACCTACCTGCATGGTGGTCTGGAAGAACTGCCATGCACGGATAAAGTGCCCAAAACCATTATATGAATTTTTCAGATCGCCGGCCGCGGTATTGTTCACCATTGCAGTTATATCTCTCAATACTAACAATCTGTTGAAAGAAACCCTGTCAAATTTATTGTATTGGTAAGCGCTCGCCTGTTCAGTCCAGCAAATATATTTGCCGAGTGTGAAAGGCTGACGGAAGTCGGTAGCAGAAGCGATATCTTTAGAAGTAACGGAGGTCAGGATATTGGTAGCCAGCCATGCAGAGGAAGCGGTAGAAGGTTTATCCGGATTGGTGTTAATCTGATCAAACTTCTTGGTACAGCTGCTGAGGCCAATACCAGCCGCCAGTGCTGTGATGATAGATATTTTTGAAATATGTTTGTTCATTTTTTCAGTTTTTTGATAAGCGCCACCATTAAGTATTGGTGGCGCTTTCCGATATGATTCTACTAGAAACCTACTTTTATGTTCACACCTACCATACGTTGCGCAGGGGAGTTCATATTTTCAGTATCAATATCCGGGTCAGCGAATTTAAATTTGGTCAGCAGCAGCAGGTTTTGGCCGGTAACTGCAACAGATGCATTTTTAATACCTGATTTACCAAACCATGCTTTAGGCAGTGGATAAGCGATAGATACTTCTCTCAGCTTAACGAAGCTTTTGCTCATCACACCAACTTCGTAAGAGTTACCCCATGTCTGCATATAATCCTGGTAGCTTACCTGAACATCGTTTGGCGCATACTGACGGGTATCTTTAGTGATACGGCCGAAGTTATCGTAGGTTACTTCACCGCTGATTACTTTCACACCTTTACCAATATAGTTTTTCAGTCCTTTCACTACTTCGTCGTAGCGGTATTGGTTATCTGTTTCAGGATTAGAACCGGTATCAAACATCTTAGCATAGATGTAGTCATACATCACACCACCGATACGGCCGTCGATGCTAATGGTTACATTGAAGTTGTAGATATTGAAGTTGTTCACGAAACCGAAAGTGAAATTAGGGTCGGAGTAACCAAATTGTTTGCTGTATTTGCTCATCAATGGCTTACCGTTCTGGTGGATCACATTTCCATCAGGGTCTCTGTCTGCCATGCCGGTATTTGCAAATACATCATAGCGGCCACCTGCAACCGTCCATGGATTCTTTGCGGAATACACAGGGTCGATATCAACATAATATCTGTGCTGTGATGCAAAGTTGATCATGGAGTTCCACTGGAAGTGCTTTCCGGTCATTACGGTACCATCCAGGGTTAGCTCAATACCACGACGTGCGTAGGTTTCACCCGTATTGATCAGGGTACTTGCGTAACCGGAAGAAGGCGCCAGTGTTTGTTTCAGCTGCTGGTTGTAATACAGTTTGGTATAGTAGGCCGCATCCACATGGAGTCTTTTACCGAACAGGTAACCTGCGGTACCAAATTCCCAGGTACGGGTGGTGGTAGGCAGCAGGGAAGCACCTGCGAGGTTATCAGGCGTAGAAGCACTTGAATTTCCCCATGAATTATTTATTGTATAGGAGAGATTATTCGCGTAGATATCCAGCGGAGTTTTAGTGATGGTCCATGAACCTCTTACTTTCCACAGGTCCACCCACTCCGGCATTTTAATAAATTCAGACATTACAACAGAAGCTGCAACGGAAGGATAGAAATAAGAGCGCTGACTAGCAGGCTGGGTAGAGCTCCAGTCGTTTCTTCCGGTGAAGTCCACATATGCAAAGTTGTTATACGATGCAGTTACTTTTCCGTAGATACTGTTGGTTTGCTTAGACCAGGTACCATAGTTGTTTTTGATAGCATCTACACCGGCAGTAGTTGAAGCCACGGCATTAGCAAGAGAATACCATCCCGGAACAGCCAGACCGTTTCTGGTTTGTGCGCCGAATTCCCTGTTTTTAAAGTAGAAAAGGGATCCGCCACCTAACGCGTCGATATTAAATTTCTTAATCTGTTTGTTATAGGTTAAGATCAGGTCACTGTTGATACTGTTACCCCAGGTTTCATCCATACCATATAAACCTTTACCGCTGAAGGCGAAGTTGAAGGTATTACCCATGGTAGTAGAACCAGGGATGGTATTGAAAGTCGCACCGTTGGTAGAGAAGATGCCTGCAGGGTTTCTGATGCCATCTTCATTTTTGAAGTAATCGTAACCATTTCTGAACATCAGTTTCAGATCTTTAGAGAACGCGTAGTTCATGGTCAGACTGGCATTCAGTTTATTCTGCTCCGTGCTTCTCAGTTTTTCGTTGGCAATCAGCCATGGGTTGTCATACCATGCGTTGTATAACCAGTTCTGTTTGGTGTTTGGAGTAACCCAGTAATCTTTATATTGTCTGATATCATAGTCGGCACCGGTCCACATGAGGATCTGATAGATATAGCCCTGGGTCCCGTAACCACCGCCCCACAGCTGTGGTGCTTCGGTGCGGGTATATCCCATGTGGCTTTCCAGGCTGAATTTATCACCAGCTTTCAGTTCGCCGCTCATGGTATAGTTGAGGATATTCAGTTTCTGGTTAGGGAACTGGCCTTTATTATATACATGGTTTACACCTGCTCTGAAGAAACCGTTCTTACCACCTTTGGTAACAGCAATGCTGTTATTGGTGATCAGGCCTGTTTGCATGAAGTTTTTCAGGTTATCCTTACCACTTGACACCAGGGGCATTTCCTCGTTTTGTTTAGTGATAGGGTTCCATTGAACAGCAGTCTGGCCAATATCCAATTTAGGTCCCCAAACGTAGTCTGTATTGATTTTACCACCGAGACCGTGACCGTAGGAAGTCTGGGTTTTAGGGATAGCGAGGTATCCCAGTGTGAACATGGTATTGCTGTTTACATCAACGGAGAGGCGATCTTCTTTACCACGTTTGGTAGAGATCATGATAGCGCCGGCAGAACCGCGTGCACCGTATAATGCCGCTGCGGTAGAACCTTTCAGCATGTTGATGCTTTCGATATCATCAGTAGGTACATCGCGGAGGGTCATGTTGCCATAAGGAACTCCGTCGATTACGAGCAGTGGGGTTTCTCCGCGCATTTCCAGTGCAGGCTGGCCGTTGAACTCAGTAGAGTTCTTCACTACCAGACCAGCCACCTGACCTGTCAGGGAGGTACCGAGGTCCACACCCTTAACGGTTTGCATGTTGCTGCCTTTAACGGTTTGCACCGCATAACCCAGTGCTTTCTCTTCACGTTTCACACCCAGTGCCGTTACAACAACCTCACCTAATTGTTTGGTAGATTCCTGCAGTTTGATCTGGATGTTGTTACGACCACCAACGGTTTCCGTTACTGGTGTATATCCGATAGAAGTGAAGGTCAGTACAGCGTTTGCGTTAGAAACAGTGATGGTATAGCTACCATCTTCCTTGCTCATAACAGCGTTGGTAGTACCTTTTTCCACCACGCCAACATTAGGAATGCGTTGTCCGGATTCGTCGGTAATGATACCGGTTACTTTCACCTTTTCGTTGCTCTGGCTGGATATTTTAGCATTGTCATCATCTACTTTTGTAGATGGGTTTTGATATTCACCTAATCTGTCTTTTTCGACGATGGTGTAATAATTCGGTTTAACGTAGAGGAATACGAGTCCATTAGGATACAGGACGCCTTTGAGCACATCTTCCAGGGATTTACCGGAGAAGTTTAGATTGTAGTTGGTAGTTTTGTTTTTTACTACCTGTGGGTCGTACACAAAATCAGCTTTGAATTCTTTTGTAATTGCTTTCAAAGCGTCATTTACCGTAGTCGCCTTCTGGGCGCTGGCCTGAATGCCGACACCGACAAGTAAAAGTAGCACAAGCAACCGCTTAAAACAGCGAAGCATCATATTAGCATAGATTTAGTAGTTAGATAAAATGGATTCTATCTTTTTATGCTGATTAAGTGTCGGAGATAAATCTTTTTACCCCACCATCGCTGGAATATTTTTTAGAAAGATGTCAGAATTGACAAAAGTCCTTATCGGTATTGTATTTGCAGCCGATACCTTCGGTATCGGCTGGTTGGTTTCGCGCTGCGCGCGATGGCTATCGCCAAATAAATTATTTGGAGCAATTCATAAAATCAGCATAATCATCTACATAAATATTATAATTGTACCTATACCCGATAACAATTAGTTAACATACTGGCGGGCATTTCTGGCGGAAATACTGACGATTGTGTGCTGCATTTTTAATAACTTCGCATCCGTAAAAATTCCACCAATCACTTACCTGCGTAATGGACAATCCAACTTTTCAGCGAATTATTGAAGGCGACATGGACGCCTACAGTGGATTGTACAAGGAATATTATAAACGATTCTTTAACTACGGCAGGAAATTCACTACCAATATTGTTTTGATTGAAGACAGCATACAGGAAGTATTCCTGGATGTCTGGAACAGGCGGGATAAGCTGTCACATGTTGATTCACCGAATTACTACCTGTACTCATCGTTCCGGTATATTCTGATGAAGAAGATCAGGCAGCATGATAAAATTGTTTTTGACCGGTCTGCCGAAGAGGACTATGAATTTTCGATTGAGAATGTGATCGTCAGCAATGAGTTGAACGAGGAGATGAAGACCAAACTGCAACATGCTATTAAAACGCTTACCAGCCGGCAGCTGGAGGCGGTTTTCCTGCGATTTTATGAAAATCTTTCCTACCAGGAAGTAGCATCTATTCTTAAAATTTCAGTGAAAGCGACCTACAAAATTATGGCCCGGAGTCTTTCTGCGCTGAAAGAAAACATTATGTTCTTATCTATTTTATTTTAAAATTTGCTCAATATCAAACTGTTAGTAAATTTTTTATCCCACTTGGGGTAATTATTGCAGCACATGCCACTATAATAGTAGAATGGAAAGAAAAAGTATAGCTGAAAGATATTCTCAATATAACGAAAACGATTTCCTGACGGATCCTTACTTCCAGGAATGGGTATACACGCCCACCCCTGAAACAGAGGCCTACTGGCAGGAAGTACGGCTTGTGTTACCCCTCAAAATAACGGATATGGATAATGCCCGTCTCTATCTCCATCATATTTCCTTTAAACAGCATATTCCATCAGATGAAGCAGCACAGGCTTCCTGGGAAAAGCACCTGCAACTGATCAGTGCACAGGAAGCTAATAAAGCAGCACCTGCTCCCGCCAGCATTTTTCCTTTGCGCAAAGCATTAAAAATTGCAGCCATGTTTGCAGGAGTGGCCATTATCACCGCTACATATATCTTTTTCCCAAGAAGCGCCACCAGGATCACCGCACAAACAGGTTACGGCGAAATCCGCCAGATAACTCTTCCCGATGGCTCCCTGGTAGACCTCAACGCCAACAGCAGTATCTCTTATAACAGCAAATGGAAATCAGGGGAAAAAAGAGAAATATGGCTGAAAGGCGAAGCACTTTTTAACGTAGTACATATTAATAAAGACACCAATAATATTAAAGAACAGGAAAGATTCCTCGTACATACCAAAGGCCTTACCGTTACTGTATTAGGGACTGTTTTTGATGTAAGACAACGCCGCCAGAAAACGGAAGTAGCCCTGCAGAGCGGGAAAATCAGGCTCTCCTTTGAAGATGCAGATAAAGACGACGTCATCCTGCAGCCTGGTCAGTTTATCTCTTATAATGAAGGCGATAAACAAACTGCCACTGAAAACATTGCCGCAGAAAAATTCAGTGCCTGGAAGGATCGCAAACTAATACTCAACAACCCCTCTGTCAGTGAAATCTTAAAATACCTGGAAGATACCTTCGGGAAAAAAATTATCCTGGAGGACAAAAAGAGGGATTCCCAAATCATCAATGGTCCGATATTACTGAGTTCTCTTGACGACGCCTTGTTTGTATTATCCATGGTTCTTGAAGCACAGGTCATTAAAAAAGATACCCAGACCATTATTTTACGTACCAGGCCGATATAATCCAATAATTTTTTTCTACTTCATGGGGTAAGATAAACGCTCTGCTACACTATAGTTAAAAGTGAGCTTTTAAACTGATAACATTGAAGAAGATATTATTCACCGCGTTTTGCAGCTGTTTCATCCTGCTAACAGCTTTTGCCCAGCAATATCCTTACCATAGTGATATCCAGGCGTTTAAACGAGCCGACTCCCTGAACAAACCTGCCGGCAACGAGATCCTGTTTATCGGCAGTTCATCTTTTACCTACTGGACAGACGTTCAAAATTATTTCCCCGATAAAAAGATCATCAACCGCGGATTTGGTGGATCTACCTTATTAAACCAGCTGCATTATGCAGATGATGTCATTTTTGCCTATCACCCTAAGCAGATAGTGATCTATTGCGGAGAAAATGACCTCGCAGATGCCGACACTGTTACTGCGGATTCGGTATTACATCGCTTCCAGACACTATTCACGATGATCCGAAACAAAATGCCCACGGTACCTATTGTGTATGTATCGCTGAAACCTAGTCCCAGCCGGGCCAGACTGATGGAAAAAATGGTGGCAGCAAACGACAGCATTCGTAAATACCTGCGCAAACAGCGTCGTACGGCCTTTGTAGACGTTTACCATCAAATGCTCAACGCCGACGGCACCATCAAAGCGGAGCTCTTCAAAGAAGACCAGCTTCATATGAAAGCCGCCGGATATGCCATCTGGCAAAAGGCGATCGCGCCGGCACTCAAATAACAGCAATTAATTTATCATCAATCTATAGAAAACATGCAAGGATCTTTTTTAAAAAGGTGCGGCCTATTGTTGCTTGCATTTTTTCCGGCAGTATTATCTGCACAGAAAAAAACCGAGTTAAACGTAGCCACCTATAACCTGCGTCTGAATGTACCATCGGACAGTGCCAACGCATGGCCTCACCGCAAAGCAATGGTGCAGGACCTCATCCAATATCATGAATTTGATGTTTTTGGTGTACAGGAAGCGCTGTCTGGTCAGATGAAAGACCTGGAAGAAATGCCCGCCTATGCACATGTCGGCGTAGGCAGAGACGACGGAAAAGATGGCGGTGAATATTCAGCCATCTTCTATAACAAACAAAAATTCAAGCTGGTAAAATCAGGTAACTTCTGGTTGTCACCAACTCCGGAGAAACCCGGCAAAGGCTGGGATGCTGCCTACATCCGTATCTGCACCTGGGCTTGCCTGCAAGACAAAAAAACCGGCAAACAGTTTTTTATGTTCAATACTCACTTTGATAATGAAGGGGTTGTTGCAAGAGAAAATGCTGCTAAACTTATCCTGGAGAAAATTAAGGAATACGCTACGGCCAAAACACCGGTTATCATTACCGGCGATTTCAATTCCAACCCGGAAACCACTGCCTACGGCACTATCGTCCAGTCATTTAAAGATGCGAAACTGGTTTCACAGGCTAAACCTTACGGCCCGGACAGCACCTTTAATGATTTTAAATACCATAACTATACGAAGGTTGTCAGAGAAGGAAGAATCGACTTCCTCTTCGTCAACAATAACATAGAAGTACTCAAATATGCCGTGCTGACAGATTCCAGGGACCTCAGATTCCCATCGGATCATTTCCCGGTTGCTTGCAGACTTCGCTTCTGATCTTTAATTTTAGCGCATGAAATTCTATAAAATATCTTGTACGCTCGCACTGTGCTTCCTGACTTATGTCGGCCAGGCACAGAATACCAAGATGAACACTTTCATCAATTCCCTGATGAACAAAATGACCCTGGAGGAAAAACTGGGTCAGCTCAACCTGCTTACCTCCGGAGATGCCGTTACCGGTTCCGTGGTAAGTACCGGCGTAGAGCAAAAGATCAGGGAAGGTAAGGTAGGCGCTTTGCTCAACATGACCAAAGTTGCCGATATCAGGAAAGCCCAGCAGCTTGCTGTTGACGGCAGTCGCCTGAAAATTCCGATGTTATTCGGTCTGGATGTGGTGCATGGTTACAAAACCACGTTTCCTATTCCGCTGGCATTATCCTGCTCCTGGGATATGGACATGATCGAAAGAAGTGCACAGATTGCTGCCATTGAGGCCAGTGCCGATGGCATCAACTGGACATTCTCCCCGATGGTGGACATTGCCAGAGATCCACGCTGGGGCCGTATTGCAGAAGGATCAGGAGAAGATCCCTACCTGGGTTCCAAAATTGCTGCAGCCATGGTAAAAGGCTACCAGGGCGATCTTAGCAAAAACAGCAACATCCTTGCCTGTGTAAAACACTTCGCATTGTATGGCGCTGCGGAAGGCGGCCGTGACTACAACACCACCGACATGAGTCGTGTAAGGATGTACAACGAATACTTCCCTCCCTACAAAGCCGCTGTAGACGCCGGCGCCATGACCGTTATGACTTCCTTCAATGAAGTAGACGGCATCCCAGCTACCGCCAACAGATGGCTCATGACCGATGTACTGCGTAAACAATGGGGCTTCAACGGCTTCGTGGTAACAGACTACACTGCTATCAACGAAATGATCAACCACGGCATAGGTGATCTGAAAACCGTATCAGCACTGGCTTTACACGCAGGCACCGACATGGACATGGTAGGTGAAGGATTCATCGGCACCCTGAAGCAATCCCTCCAGGAAGGCAAAGTGACGCTCAACGAAATCAACATTGCCTGCCGTCGTATCCTCGAAGCCAAATACAAACTTGGCCTCTTCGACGATCCTTACCGTTACTGCAACCCGGAGAGAGCACAGACAGAAATCTACACTGCTGCGCAGCGCCAGGAAGCACGCAAAGCTGCTGCCGAAACATTTGTACTGCTGAAAAACCAGCAAAACCTGCTCCCGCTGAAGAAACAGGGTTCCATCGCACTGATCGGGCCACTGGCTGATACCAGGGAAAACATGACAGGTACCTGGTCTGTATCTGCAGATATTAAAAATATCCCTTCCCTGCGTGAGTCACTGCAAAAAGAAGTGGGCAGCCAGGTAAAAATCAATTATGCCAAAGGCTCCAACCTCACTGCCGACTCCATGCTGGAAATCAACAGCACCATGTTTGGCCGTTCACTTCACCGCGATGGCAGAACTGCTGAAGAGCTGAAAAAAGAAGCATTGGCCGCAGCTGCACAATCTGATATCATCGTCGCTGCACTGGGTGAATCTTCCGAAATGACCGGAGAAGCCGCCAGCAGAGCAGATATCAGCCTTCCAGACACCCAGAAAGAATTACTGGCAGCCCTGCTCGCAACAGGCAAACCGGTAGTACTGGTGCTGTTTGCTGGTCGTCCTATGACCCTTACATGGGAAAACCAGCATGTTCCTGCTATCCTCAACGTTTGGTTTGGTGGATGTGAAGCAGGTGCAGCTATCACAGATGTATTATTTGGCGACGCTACCCCATCCGGTAAACTCACCACTTCCTTCCCGCAGCTGGTAGGACAAATACCTGTTAACTACAATCATAAAAACACCGGCCGTCCACTGGCTGGCAACGATAAATGGTTTACCAAGTTCCGTTCCAACTACCTGGATGTTTCCAACGATCCACTGTACCCATTTGGTTATGGCCTGAGCTACACCACTTTCTCCTACAGCGATGTTACCTTAAACAGTAACGCACTGAAAGCAGGTGGTAAAATCACCGCATCAGTTACCATTACCAATACCGGTAAAACAGATGGTGTGGAAATAGCACAGTTATATATCCGTGATATGGTGGGATCTATCACCCGCCCGGTAAAGGAGCTGAAAGGTTTCCAGCGTATTGCGCTGAAAGCGGGAGAATCTAAACAAGTAACTTTCGATATTACTGAAAACGACCTGAAGTTCTATAATTCAGATCTGAAGTTCGTTGCGGAACCAGGTGACTTCAAGGTATTCATTGGCGGCAACAGCCGCGATGTGAAAGAAGCTGCCTTTAAACTGCAATAAGTTTTTACGATAGATTAGGTGCTGACCGGGGCTGATCAACATAGTTGATCAGCCCCGGTCTATTTAAGCAGGTGATTATCCGTCATCATCGCTTTCCGGATATACTCCCTGTAATTCGCGCCAATAGGGAGTTCTATACTACCCAGTTCTATATCTGTATTGGTAAAAGCTGTTATTTTATTTATGTTGATGATAAAAGAGCGATGTATCCGAAGAAAGCCCTTATCATTTAAAGCGGTCTCCATATCACTGATCTTATACTTCGCGATAATCTCCTTATCTGTGGTATAGATCTTAATATAGTCTTTAATACTTTCCAGGTAGCAGATTTCGGCGGTATATAGTTTAATATGTTTTACCCCTGATTTTATAATAAGATGAGGTTTTTCTGCGCTTACAGCGGGCGGCGGTGTGGTAACAGGTATATGTAAACTGTTATAACGTTCGATTGCTTTCATAAAACGCCCAAAGGAAATGGGCTTGAGCAGGTAATCGATCACGCCCAGGTCATATGCATCCATGGCGAATTCCCTGTAAGCAGTGGTGAGTATCGTTTTAGGCGGGTTACGCAGTGTTTTCAGGAAAGAAATCCCCGAAACCTGCGGCATCCTGATATCCAGAAAAAGCAGGTCTATTGCTGTACTACACAGTATTTCATTCGCCCGGGCTACATTATGACAGGTAGCCGTCACCTCAAAATCCGCCAGCTGCTGGATATGTTGCTGCAGAAGGCGTATCGCCAGTGGTTCATCATCTACTAACAGACATCTTACTTTCATACTTGCCTTGTTTTTATCCGGATGGCTAAATGTACCTTAAAATAGTCATCATCGCGGGCAACATCGAGTACATAATCACCCGGGTATATCAGTTCCAGTTGTTGCCTGATATTCAGCAATCCGATCTTGCCGTTCCTGGTTTCCGGCATATTATCTCCTACGGTATTGACTACATCAAAAGTAACAACATCCTCTCCTGTTGTTACTTTTATACTAATAGCCGGATTATCTTTTGTATTACTCAACCCGTGCTTAAAGGCATTTTCTACTACAGATACCAATATCAGCGGGGGCACCTCCAGCTCCTGCCGGATGTCGATATCCAGCTTGAATTGCAGACTATCGGTATACCGGAGCCGTTCCAGGCTACAGTAGTTTTCTATCAGCTGTACCTCTTCCCTGATGGGAATCAATGGATGCTGACTTTTGTACAATACATGGTCCAGCATTTCCGACAGCCGGAAAATAGCATCAGACGTATGTGGAGAACCTACGATAGACAGGGAATAAATATTGTTCAGGGTATTAAAGAGAAAATGTGGATTTAGCTGATTCTTCAACAATTTCAACTCCGTAGCGATCTTCTCTTTTTCCAGTCTGATGGCCTTTTCCCGGATATCATACTGATCTTTAAAAAGTTTCACCGTCAGGAACAGAAAAGGGATTGACAGGGTATGGTACACATACACTTTGAAGAGTTTGTACAAGTCTGTGGCGATCTCGGACAGTGGCTCCTTAGGCTCCAGCGGGTCCGTACATTGCGTAAATGGTAATACCAGTGGTTCTGCTACATATACCACCAGTATCCTGGCAAATACACTGAGCAGGTAGCATACCAGTATAGCCAGTAAGGTAGTAGTAATTATTTTTTTGTGAGAAGATAAACGCGGAATAACAAAATATGCCAGGAAATAAGCGGTAGGTATTTGTGTAATCAGCAATACCAGCGCATAGATCAGGGAGCTCATGAATGACCATGAAGGCCCCTCAAAAAAGTCGGTGCTTACCGACAACAGCAGCATGGCTACCCAAAAAAACAGGTGCGCCTGTACCCGATGCGTTTTACAGTAATTCAGAAATGTATTCACCATGCCCATAACGCGCAAATATTGACATTTTAAAGGTAACCAGCAAACCTTGCGACAGAAACCTTCAAATACCGCCTGAAATGATTAAATCCGCTTATAAACACGCAATAATACCATGAGGCAGCTTTCCGTCATCTATTCCTGAGCGTTTGTCGGATTTGCCAAAATCTATCCTTTCTGAAAGATATTTTTGTTCAAATTCACAACATTACATGCAGCTTAAAGCACGCCTTCACGGGCTGGACCACCTCCGGGCACTGGCCATCTTCCTGGTTTTTATCTTCCATTACGGCCCCCTCTCAGCCTATCCTCCATGGCTGGCCGATTTCAGCAGATTTGGCTGGACAGGGGTAGACCTGTTCTTTGTACTGAGCGGCTACCTGATCGCATCTCAGCTTTTTGCAGCATACCAGGAACAGGAAAATATCTCCTTAAAAAATTTTTATATCAAACGCTTTTTCAGAATCATACCTCCTTACCTCCTGGTGGTAGCGATCTACTTTTTAATTCCCGGAGCCCGGGAAAGAGAGGCGCCGGCGCCACTCTGGAAATACCTCACCTTCACGCAAAACCTCGGGCTGGACTTAAGTAAACAGGGAACCTTCTCTCATGCATGGTCGCTGTGTATTGAAGAACAATTCTATCTGCTATTACCACTGGTAATACTGATCCTGATAAAAACAAAAACGCTGCATAAAGGATGGTGGCTAATTCCGGCACTGTCACTCGCCGGCGCCGGGCTAAGGATCTGGAGCTGGCATACCTTCGTGGAGCCTGCCGGAGATGATTGGTGGATCATCTGGTATAAATGGATATATTATCCTACCTGTACCCGCCTGGATGGATTATTAGCAGGCATCAGCATAGCTGCCATGTTGCATTTCAAACCCTTATTCAGTAGGCGTTTGCAGGAATACAGCTACCTCTTTCTCACTGCGGGAATACTGATACTCACAGCGGCATTTTTCTTATGTAAAGATCAAAGTACCCTGGCGGCTTCTGTATATGGGTTTCCGTTAGTAAGCGTTGGATATGGTTGTATTGTATTTGCGGCTGTTAGTCCTGCTAACATATTATACAGGCATTCATCTGTCATTACTTCCTATATCGCCATACTTTCCTATCTTATATATCTCACACATAAAATTGTGAATCATCTTGTGCAGGACTTTATGACTACCAGGGGATTTGAGAAGAATAGTCTGCCTACCTTCCTCGTTGCCGTGACGGCCTGTGTACTGGTCGCAGTTCTTCTGCGACAACTTATAGAAAAGCCGGCAGCATTATTAAGAAAAAAATTGATTTCCTGAAACAGGAAGAGCTGCCTTTACAATGTAAAGGCAGCTCTTTTATTGATATCGTTATATATTTAATTAATCTTGATAAAAGATATTTCTTCCAGGGAATCAGACACGCCAAATACCTTATATCCATGGGCTTTAAAGGCATTCAGCAGTTGTTGTGTTCTGGCTTTTCCGTCAGGGTAGAACCGTTCATGAATCTCTACCAGGATCTGATCAATTTTTACCGGCGATGCCAGGATGCTTTCTACCACTGCATATTCACTACCTTCGATATCCATTTTCAGGACATCGATATGTGTATGACCGAACTCTTTTACTATATCAGCAAAGGATTTCATTGGTACAGAAATGCTGTTGTGGCTATCTACATTTTTATGATCCGCAACACTGCCGGAAACATGGTCTGCATTTTTGGGCAGGTTAAACGTTACGAAGCCCGTAGTAGCTCCAAGGCCGTAGTCCTGGAAGCGAAAACCTGCCATGGGTGGTTGTTTTTTAATCCAGTTGATGGATTTAGGCGTAGGATCAAATGCAAATACCTGTGCGCCATGTTGCTGCATAATTGCAGTATCAAATGAAATATCTTCTCCAATTCCAAAAGAGTAAACAACTGACTGGTTATTCAGCTTATCCGGGTGTACATAAAAGCCACCATAGGCATTTCCATACCATTCCCGGTGGATATCCACTTCCACTTTGACACTAGAAATCTTACCCGTCAGGACTTTTAATTTATTCTTGATACTTTGAATCGTATTCATGATAGTGTTTTCTGGTTCGGGAATACTGCCATACAGCGGCATTCACTTGCGACATCCAAGATAATGGATTTATAGTTGATCTTCAAAAGATATGGGGATCGTGTCATCCGGAACGGCTGAACTCCCTTTTTTTATATTTGTTACCGAATTATTAATTCCCTTTTTGAGCATAGTTAAAGATGCCGGGTGATGTGTTCATCGGGTAAATCTTTCACTATGAAAAAACAGACCCTTATCCTGGCCTTTGCTGCCAGCACCCTTTTTGGCTGTAAAAAAGATGAAATGAACAGTCTCCCTCAGCCCGAAAAAATCAGTGCCGTTAAAACTGAAGCACTTAGCAGCAGTCTGGCAGTTACCCTCAATGGCTGGATGAACAATCTTGCCGACAACACCAGCTTAACTGCCATTACCATTCCTGGCACCCACGACAGCGGCGCACGCTTTGAACCTATTGGTGGCACTGCCAAATGCCAGGACCTTACCATTGCACAGCAGCTGGACGCAGGAACCCGCTTCCTCGACATCAGGTGCCGCCACATCGACAATGCCTTTGCCATTCATCACGGCAGTATTTATCAGAACATGAATTTCCAGGATGTCATCAATGCAGCCTTTACCTTCCTGGCCAACAACCCTTCCGAAACCATTGTAATGAGCGTGAAAGAAGAGTATGATCCCAGCAACAACACCAGAACTTTTGAACAAACCTTCGACACCTACACCCAGCAGCAGCCGTCTAAATGGTACCTGGGAGCTACCGTTCCTACACTGGGACAGGTAAGAGGTAAGATCGTATTACTCAGAAGATTTGGCGCATCATCCACGCCTAAAGGCATTGATGCTACCAATTGGGCAGATAATACTACTTTCTCCATCAACAATGGCAATGCTAATCTCCGTGTACAGGACCAGTACCAGGTACCGGACAACAACGGCAAATGGAACAATATCAACAGTTTGTTTACGGAAGCGCAATCTGGTAATCAGTCTACGCTTTACATCAATTTCAGTAGCGGTTACAAATCACTGATTTTTGGTATTCCAAGCATCACCACCGTTTCAAATGCTATTAACCCTCAGCTGAGCAGCTATTTCACCAGTCATACGCAGGGGCGTTTTGGTATTTTACCGATGGACTTCGCAAATGCAGACAGAAATACGTTGATCATCAACACTAATTTCTAATTTCTACTCTCTTACAACCTTTTCATTCGTTGTAATGTACAATGAGTGGAAAGGTTGTCTGTTTAATGACAGTGGGCATATTCCGTAAACGCAATGAATGAGCGTGCAAACAGGAAAACCATAACTCCCGGAAAAATAATTGCGACCCCAAATACATATAACCTTAACGAACGTACGAATGATCATCTTTTTATAATTAAAAAGAGAAACACCATCGTATATACTAACGAAAGTATAGCGGCGATATAATAAAATACGTACACGATTTTATTATTGGAACCAGGCGCTTTTTTATCAATGCCACGTGCACCGGTAAATGCCGCCAGCAGCATTCCTGCGGCGAAACAATAATTTGAAATAATGATACTGTATAGCAGATAAACAGCATAATTAAAATCCGCTGTCAGACCATTAAAAAAGGGGGCGAATGCCAGCAGCATGATGCCACCCATCACAGAGGCGGAGTGCATCAGTTTCCAGGCGGATTCATTAGCAATGACTTTCCTGATGGCTTTTGAATAACCTATACCTGAGAGGTTGCCGATTAATATGGTAAGAAAACCGTGAAATAAAAGGGTATAATTCATGATAGGGATGTTTATGCTGATTGTCAGATTATTGATCAAAATACATTCTTTTACAAAAAATCAATACATTGTCGGTATTCATTATTCCCTATATCGATTACAACTATGAGAACGATAGATCAATCCGTTCATAATATATCCATCAATGCCATAAAAAGGCATACGATGAAGCCTTATAATTTCCAATGGACAAGGTTTTACGAGGATAATGCCGAATTTAAAAATACTTATCCAGGTTTCGACATCGAGCTTATTGATACCGAACTTTTCATCTGCAGCACAATCGTTGGTCCTGATAATTTCAGCATCTTAACAACACGCCGGCTGATCACAAAAGATAACGGCGATCTTCAGACAGGTATGCTGGCTGGCGCCTGTGGAAAAGGGCATGGAGATTTCAAAGGAGTGATGAGGAAAGAGGCGACGACTTTCGGTACGATTCTCCTGGAAAATGGTAGCAGCATGAAATATGTTATTGAAACCGGTAAAGCCTCTATGATAATGATTTACGGCGTGGATACCGCCATTGGAAAGTTGCGTCGGCAGTAACAGCAACCGATTGTCATATTCTTCTAATATGAAACAAATTTCTATCTCCTCTGTTTTACTTTGACAATATCAACCCTATTCTCTAAGCATAGCAAATAGTATCATCAGGAAAAATTTCTTCAGACTATCTCAAAAACAAGAGAGGATATGAATAAAATCTCCCGATTAATACTAGTTAATTTAGCCATTCCGTTAGCCTTAATGGCACAAACGAAAACGCCGGAAGTCTTGCCTCGCCCTGATTTTCATTTTCCTGGACACATGGGGAGAACCTATCTTGAGTCAGATCCGGCACAATTCCCGCAAATGGTAAGTGCCCCTAAAGGAGCGCCAAATGTGGTCGTAATACTGATTGATGACGCAGGGTTTGGCCAGTTCAGTACCTTTGGCGGAGGAGTACCTTCCCCTACTATGGACAAGCTGGCTGCTGATGGCTTACGGTTTAACCGTTTTCATACTACCGCCTTATGTTCTCCTACCCGGGCCGCACTGATTACCGGCCGCAATCACCATTCTGCCGCATTTGCCGGGATCACGGAGCTGGCAACAGGATATGACGGATATACCTGTATTCTGCCGCGGAGCTGCGGAACAGTTGGGGAAGTACTCAGGCAGAACGGTTATGTAACCGCCTGGATAGGCAAAAACCATAACACGCCGCCATGGGAACTCAGTCAGGCCGGTCCCTTTGACCGCTGGCCCAATGGGCTGGGCTTTGACTATTTCTATGGATTCAATGCCGGTGACATGAACCACTGGAACCCGATATTATTTGAGAATCACAACCTGGTACCCGCATCGAAAGACCCGAACTATTATATGACCACAGACCTGGCAGATCATGCCATCGCCTGGGTCAGGGAAATGAAAAGCATTGCACCCGATAAACCATATTTCCTGTATGTAGCTCCCGGTGCTACCCATGCGCCGCACCAGGTACCAAAAGAGTGGATAGATAAGTTTAAAGGCAAATTTGATGGCGGTTGGGATGCTTATCGTCAGGAAACATTTGAGCGCCAGAAAAAACTCGGTGTAATCCCGGCAGATACAAAGCTCACTCCACGGCCTGAAAGTTTGCCTGCATGGTCATCCTTAAACGCTGACCAGAAGCGGCTTTATGCGAGAATGATGGAAATCTTCTGCGCTTATGGTGCAGAATGTGACTACGAAATGGGAAGAATCGTAGATGCCGTAAAGCAATTGCCGGATGCAGACAATACCATGATCATCTATATCGCCGGCGACAACGGCTCCAGCGCTGAAGGCGGTCTGGAAGGGTCTCTAAACGAGAATATCTTTTTCAATGGCTTTCCGGAAAAATGGCAGGATAATATCAAAGTAATTGACGAATTGGGAGGCCCGAAACATTTTAATCACTTCACTGCAGAATGGGCCTGGGCCATGAATGCACCCTTTCAATGGACCAAACAGGTAGCCAGCCATTTTGGAGGCACCCGTAATCCATTGATCGTTGACTGGCCTGCAGGCATAAAAGATAAAGGTGGCCTTAGAAGTCAGTTCCTCCATGTAACAGATATCGTACCCACTATCTATGAAGTATGCGGCATTACTGCGCCCAGACAATTAAATGGTGTAGAGCAGAAACCATTGGAGGGTAACAGCTTTGCTTATACATTCAGCAAAGACAGCACAAAAGCCAAAGGACGCCATGAAACACAATATTTCGAAATGGCCGTCAACAGGGGGATCTATAGCAACGGATGGATGGCCTCTGCCATGGCCTTTGTGCCCTGGAATCCGAACAGATCGGATTTTGACCCCGACAAACAAAAGTGGGAGCTGTATAACATCGACGTAGATTTCTCACAGGCAAACGACCTGGCAGCAAAATACCCGGAAAAATTACGGCAACTACAGGACCTCTGGTGGGTAGAAGCTTCGAAATATAACGTCCTTCCGCTGGACTGGAGAGGTACCATACGCATGAATGCAGAGGCAATGGGCAGACCCAGTCTGATAAGAGGCAGAAAAACAATCACCTATTATCCAGGCACCATTGGCGTACCGGATGCGGCTTCTCCTCCAATGCTCAATAAATCATGGGTAATAACTGCTGACATAGTAGTGCCCGACAAAGACGCCAACGGCATGATCGTTACACATGGCGGCCTGGAAGGCGGTTATGGCTTATACCTGAAAGATGGTAAGGCTTCATTTGTTTACAACTATCTTGGTATCGAACGCCCCACTTTTACAACACAGGATGCATTGCCTGCCGGAAAGGTTAAACTGGCGGTACGCTTTGATTACGATGGTGGAGGAATGGGTAAAGGCGGCACCATCACCATGACGGCCAATGGTAAGGAAGTCGCTAAAGGACGGCTTACCAAAACTATTCCGATCCAGTTTACTATTGCGGAAGGTTTAGATATCGGGCAGGATGTAGGGTCACCTATTGACTTTACTTACAAGATGCCGTTCGCATATACCGGCACAATAGAAAAAGTAGTGGTAGACCTGAAATGATAACGTTAGTCAGAAAATTTGCAATACCGGTGGCAACATTCAACCACCGGTATTTTTTTGTCTTTATTAACAGCGCTTACCTCCACTCCGGATAATAGCGGAGCAATTATATGCCCTGCCCAAACTATCATGTATTCGATTCATCTCTTTTTATGTATTTTAGCCTATGTTCAAAGCATTGGCCATGTTCCAGCAACATTGCCGCTTTGGGGGCTTCAATATTCTGTACTTTCACTAATGCCATCATGTTTAACTACAACCTATAATGACAAAGATTAAAAGCATCATCACAATAATTCTCATCGCTTTTTCAACAAATGTTTTCTCTCAAACACACAATTTTGAAAATCTAAACAAATACCTCAGCTATATTGAGAATAACAATCTGGGCGTTGGAAGTGTATCAATTTTTGAAGATAATAAGGAAGTATATCAAAAGAATTTCGGTCAGAAAAACATTCAAAATCTGGCATTTGATAATAACACTAAATATCAGGTAGGCTCAGTAACCAAAATGATTACAGCAGCCTTAATTTTTAAGTTAATTCAAAATAATCAATTAAAATTAGAGGATAAACTATCAGAGTTTTATCCACAAATTCCGAATGCAAAAATAATTACAATTAAAAATTTACTGGAACACACGAGTGGGCTGGGAAGTTATGTTGTCAAAAATGGTGTTGTATGGGTAACGGAGAACGTAAGTGAAAAAGAAATTCTTGACTTGATAATACAGCAAGGCGTACTCTTTCAGCCAAATGAGCAAGTAAAATATTCAAATTCGGCTTATTACTTATTAACAAAAATCCTTGAAAAAATCCATCAGCAACCTTTTCATAAAATATTTGATGCAGAAATAGCAAAACCATTGCACTTAAAAAATACTGCTTCTATAAAATCAAATCCAAAAAATATATTTAAACCTTATAAATTCAACAACCACGAATGGACGGAATTAAAAGAAGAAATTTACTATCCAAATGTGATTGGTGTGGGCGACATTGCTTCAACTCCAAAGGAATTAAATATCATCATCAATAGCTTATTTCAGCACAAAATAGTTAAAAAAGAAACGCTGGAACTAATGATGCCTGTTTTGGATAAAGAAGGTTGGGGAAGAGGTTTAGCTCTTTGGGATTTCGATGGCTACATATTTTTTGGGCATGGCGGAGACACTTTAGGATCACATGCACTTATAATCTATAACAAAGAAAAAAATTTATCCATCGCGTATAATACTAATGGAGAAATTCTTCCTAAAGAAGAATTTGTAAAAAACATTGTTCATTCTCTTTATGATGAAGCGTTTCATCTACCTGAAATTAAATGATGTCATATAAAAACAATAAACCCGCTCTAAGAGCGGGTTTATTGTTTTACTTCACAAGCAGATGTATTCCGATACTTTTATTAAAAACCTGACTGTTATTGGAATAACGGATAAAAAAGACAGGCCGCCTACTTCCTGATTTCTTCTATATCCGGCAATTCCCAGCTTTTATCGAACCAGGGCTGTAGTGGTCCATATAATCTGAAAATGGTAAACCAGCTTTTATTTGGAATCGTTTGAATCCAGTTTTTTGTATTATCTGGTCGAACCGGACTAAAATAAACATCTGTTGATCCATCTGCATTTACATCAGGTCCCGACTGACTTGACAAGCTAGGAAATTGTTGATCCGTTTGCAGCATGGAGCGGGTTTGTACATCGTACAACACTACAGACCAAAAATCTTTTACCGGAACTTTGGCAGGGACATGCAGGCGATACGTTTTACCACCGTCGAAAGGCGCGCCGGCAGCATCCAGGTTTGCCGATGCGTATTGTGAACCTACACCAGGCATAGCAACGGCCATCGCAGGCGTATTAACAGTAGCCACGTAGAAAAACATGGTGCGGGCATCAAAGTTTCGCGCACCACCTTTGGTGAGCCATTCATAGCTACCACCAATAAAAGGTGTATTCCAGTGCTTTCCAAGATAAATAGCGGCTTCCGGATTACGGTTGCGGAAATCAATCGATCTGGCAATAGCATTACCGGTGGCCACTGCATCTGTCAGGATTTGCTTCATACGTTCATCAGGCGCAAAAGGTTTTCCTTTAACAATGCCTATAGCATTAAAGATTCCCATCATATCCGGTCCGTAAGAATCTTCCGGTTCTTCCTGGACTACCTCATTTAATTCCCTATAAAAATTAAAATCGTTTGAATGTATCGTATTTATTTCTTTACCGGATGACTCCACAAACTTTTCCGGGTGAGGCTTTCCAGCTTCAGACAGTGGATAAACCCGCATCATTTTTTTAATTGTTTCTGAAGCAAATTTCGGCGAACCATTCTTCATAAACCCACGACCAATAACGATATTACCATAAGTGGGTGATTTATACACAAAATAACCTGCAGGAACTGCTCCTTTATAGCCAGGAGGCAGGATCAAGTATTTACCGCCCTTTCCCTTATCGGGCCCTGCATTACCAAGATCAGTAACGTACCTGAACCAGGCATCATTCACGACACCTAAAACTTCCGGCGGACTTTCTACCACAATTGGCCCATTTTTGAGGTCGATCCATGTCTGGTAATAAATGCTTTCCGTATTAGCAGTCAGGAAAAGTGATCTTGAATCCATTAAATCCGAGCATATGGCAATGGTTCCATCTATTGCGCCAATTGACTTACAACCTAACTTCAATGCATACATAGAAGCACCAGGAACACCATTTAAAAATGCTTCAATCCCTCTGCTGTAATCCAATTGATCATAGGCCTTTTGCGCCGTTTCCTCAGTGGGAACACCATCAAAAAATTCTAACGTACCGATGCGTGTATTTACACTTGCCGGTGTTGTAATACCGGGAGGAATGGCGGTCGTCATTTTGTAGGTCGATTGCGCCAAAGCGTGTACAGTACCGCATATTAAAATGGAAATGGTATACAGAACCCTATTCATAACAGCTATTTTTGGGTGTTACAGTTCCTGAATAATGAAGACAGTTATTGAGATATGCCGGTTGTCTCCGGAGGTTTTGAAAGATGTTCGCTAATTGCAGATACTCAGGAGAGATGGAGTTGCTATTACAATTCAATAAATGAGTTTGTTTATTATTTCGGGAAAGAGAGATAACATTAGCGTTATATAAGAGGAAAGGTTAATCATCATGGCTATAAAACAAAAAAGGATAGTATTGCTACTATCCTTTTTCTTGTTTCCGTCGGGGTGGCAGGATACATTTCGAACCAGTTTATCATAGATTTGACTATTATTGGAAAGCTTTGGTTGTAAATAAACATCTATGAAAATCAATCAGCCCCTGGCTTACTTAATCCAATATCTTTCATGGGGTATTTTTTATAGGTAGCCAAATGAGCAGAGATCAGGCTCATTACACCTGGAATCCCCCATTCAAAATAGCGATGACCAGTGCTGAGTTGTTCTTTTGGATCAACATATAGGTTATATACCCAAGGGCTCATCCCAATATTTTCTATTGTGGATTGATCAAGATTTTTCCTTGGAGCTGAGGTGTTAAATACTTTCATATGAAGTTTGTATTCCTGCCACCTGACCGCCATAAATTGCTTTTCAGAATACATAAATACCGCATTTCTGTTTGTATGGCCTGTATCTGAAAGGAGAAATGATGCCTGATCAACTCCATCGATATAGTTAGTTGAAGGTATTTTATCAACTGCCCCTGCAAGTGAGAGTGAGGTATTAAACAGATCACAGAGGTCGAACAAGCCGTCACTGATCCTGCCAGGTTTGATCATACCTTTCCAGTAGGCAATTCCTGGTACCCGAACACCGCCTTCCCAGGTAGTGCCCTTCCCTCCGCGAAAAGGCGTGTAGCCGCCGTCAGGCCATACATCCTCATTAGGACCATTATCTGATGTTATAAACACAAATGTGTTATCATCGATATTTAAATCTCTCAGAACACCCATAATCCTACCTACAATATCATCCACTTCAATAACAGCATCTTTGTAGGGAAAGGCTGCAGGACTTTTGCCTTTATATCCTTTAGATACATAGTTGTCATTGTGTACCTTTGAGAATGAATGAATCAGGTAGAACGGCTTATCCTGCTTTACAGCTCTTTTGATAAAATCTTCGCTATAGTCTGCGAAAATCTGGTCCACCTTCGACAGCTCTTCAATCGTTGTTATTGGCTGTACCATTTTATTGTCCTCTCCACGTTTCCCTGTTACCACTGATTGATCTACCAGTTTCCTCATTGCGGCTAAACGATCGGGTTTATTGATTAAATCAGGATATATCCATTCGTTCACAAACTGCGCATATTCAGATTGAACTGCGGAAAATCCCAGCCATTCGTCATATCCGACATCATTGGGTAGACTTCCTTTGTTTTCACCCAGATGCCATTTGCCTGAAATTGAAGTGATATAACCATTCTGTGATAATATTTTGGCCGTAGTATTTTCAGATGCCCAGGGATTTACTTTCGGATTCTCGCCAGTAAGTGTAGGACGTGTCAAACCTGATCGGGCAGGGATTCTACCTGTCATCAACGCTGCACGTGTAGGCGTGCAAGTGGGTTGCGCATAGGTAGATGTCAATTGTAATCCTTCGTGTGCCAATTTATCGATATTGGGCGTAGGAGCACCAATGGCGTAACCACCGCCATACACGCCAATATCGCCATAACCCATGTCATCTATTAGAAAAATAAGGATGTTTGGCTTCTTTTTCAACTTCGACATTTTGTCCTTCATTTCTCTATCTTGCTCCGGGTGTGGAATAGCTGGTTCCAGATAATCCTTCACGCGTACTGTTGGATTAAAATAACTTAGCTGCGCGTTGGAAATCATTGCATACGCTGTAAGCAGCAGCAATAGTGTAAGTCGTTTCATAAGGCTTTTTTAGCAGTCAAACTATTCAAATGAGTTTTACAAACAGGTAATTCCCCTTTTGATTTGAAAGGTTGTTTTTTTGATGACCGCAGGAATTACGAGGAGTCAAATCTTAAATTGAATCCATGTTGTTTATGTCAGGAAGAAAGGACAAAAATGACTGATATTAGAAAGGACTGATATTTTTATCAACAATAAGAAGTGACTTTTGTTCAAGTGAGAATTTGAGTTGGATAGCTGTTCCGATTAAGATGAGGTTTTCATCCCGCTAGAATTACAGGCAACTTCCCTGAGTAAAAGTTCTGGGAAGTTGAACGCTTAGAAAAACGGACACAACAAAAGTAAAATGGCCCGCAGATAATCTCCCGCCTTTCAAAAACATATTTTGCACCAGCTTGTTATAGAACAATCCCTGTGTTATTACCCTGAAGCTTAGCAAATTTCTATCATCTACCTTACTAACGTGTAATCGTTCTAGTTGTGAGCCATTTCACCATTTTATCAATGCACAATAGTTATGTATATGAATAGGAAAAAAAGTTATGTTATAGCGCTCCTATTTTGCGCCCTGCTTATGGGACAAGCTAATGCACAAACTGTATTGCCACGTCCCGACCCGCCATTTAAAGGGGTAATTGGGAATACCTATAAGGAATCGAAACCTGATAAGATTCCCATTATCAAAGCTCCCGACGGTGCTCCTAATGTATTACTAATCCTGATAGATGACTGCGGTTATGGTCAATGGGGAACATTTGGAGGTCAGGTTCCTACACCCAACCTGGACCGGCTTGCCAAATCCGGTTTAAGATATACTCGATTTCATACCACAGCCCTGTGTTCTCCAACAAGAGCAGCATTATTAACCGGAAGAAATCACCATTCG